>JBBQHU010000027.1:0-31233 GCA_038324265.1 Micropepsales bacterium
TGTCACGGCCGCGGTTCCAATGGGCGCGCGAACCATTGCGCTTCTTGGGTGCATGCGGGTCGGCATTGGCAGCTTCGCGGTGACCGCCGCCGTGCGGCTTGTGGCCACCCGGCTTGCCGCCACGATTGTGGCCGTGCGGACGACGCGGCTCTTCCTGCTGCGCCTTCTGTTCGGCTGTCAGTTCCGGCAGGTCATGGGCGACCGGTTCGATCTTCATGCGGGTCAGACGTTCGATGTCGCGCAGATAGGTCCGCTCGCTGCTGTCGCAGAAGCTGATGGCGATGCCTTCGCCGCCGGCGCGCGCGGTGCGGCCGATGCGATGGACATAGCTTTCGGGCTCGTTCGGCAGTTCGAAGTTCACGACATGGCTGATATTGTCCACGTCGATGCCGCGGGCGGCGATGTCGGTGGCCACCAGCACGCGGGCCTTGCCGGTCTTGAACATGTCCAGTGCCCGCTGGCGGGCATTCTGCGACTTGTTGCCGTGAATGGCTTCCGCCACCACGCCGGTGCGGGCCAGGTGTTCGGCGACGCGGTTGGCGCCGTGCTTGGTGCGGGTGAAGACGATGACGCGATTCATGGCCGCGTCCTTCAGCAGCTCGCTCAGCAGCTGACGCTTCTGCGCCATCGGCACGAAGAACAGCTTCTGCACGACGCGATCGGCGGTCTTGCCCTGCGGCGCGACTTCGATGCGTTCCGGGCTGTTCATCATCTCATGCACCAGCTTGGCGATGTCTTCCGGCATCGTGGCGCTGAACAGCATCGACTGGCGCTGCTTGGGGATGAAGGCGACGAGCTTGCGCACGTCGCGGATGAAGCCCATGTCCAGCATGCGGTCGGCTTCGTCGACGATGAAGGTGTTCACCGCGTCGAGCCGGACAAACTTCTGCTGCACCAGGTCGAGCAAACGGCCCGGGGTGGCGACCAGGATGTCCACGCCCTTGGCCATGTTCTTGACCTGGGTGTTCTGGTTCACGCCGCCGAGGATGACGGTCATCTTGAGGTTCAGGAACTTGCCATAGGTGCGCAGGGATTCTTCGATCTGCACTGCCAGCTCGCGGGTGGGTGCCAGGATCAGCGCCTTGGCCTGCTTGGGCTGGGGCGGGACATGGCCGATTGACAGCTTCTGCAGCAGCGGAATGCCGAAGGCGGCCGTCTTGCCGGTGCCGGTCTGGGCGATGCCCAGCAGGTCGCGGCCGGACAGCAGGGCCGGGATGGCCTTGGTCTGGATGGGGGTGGGAATGGTGTAGTTTTCGGCCGCGAGGGCGCGAAGGATCGGCTCGGCAACGCCAAGCGATTCAAAAGTAACGTCGGTCACAAAAGTCCTTAAAAACCGTGGGAACGCGCCAAAAGGCACGGGTTTACGGCTGGTTGCCGTCTTCCACGCACACTGGAGGGAACGGAGGTCAAAGCTGAGACCCGGCGATGGCGGCGCAAATAAAGGCGCCTTGTGCGGTCGCGGCGGATGGCGGCTGTATCCGCTTGTTCGTCCTTGAAGTCAACCCGCGAATGTTGCGGTGCAATAACCGACCCTATCGTAACATTTGTAGCCTTAACCCCGTTGCGGAGTGGGGCTTTCTGTAGTCATCATGTCGCAGTCGCCCCCACGCGGCCGGTCCGGGGGGGCGGCTTGGGGTGTTTTGCCGGCTTGGGGTTTGGCGTCGGTTCACATGGCATACGGCAACGAGAAGTCCATTTCGCAGGCATCTGTGAAGGGCAAGGTTAAATGGTTCAACGGAACCAAAGGCTTCGGTTTCATCACCATGGACAATGGCGGCGACGCCTTTTGTCATGCCAGCGCCTTGCAGGCCGCTGGGCATAGCGAAGTTCCACCCGGTGCGACCATCGTCTGCGACCTGGCTGACAGCCAGCGCGGCCTGCAGGTGGTGGCGGTTCACAGCGTCGATACCTCCACGGCAGAAGCGCCCGCGCGCGGACCTCGCCGCGACAGCTTTGGCGGCGGCAGTGACCATTTTGGCGGTGGCGATCGCTTTGGCGGCGGCGGTTATGGCGGCGGCGGCTTTGGCGGCGGACGCCAGCATGACAGCGGCCCGGCGGGCCCGATGGTGGAAGGCAAGGTCAAGTTCTTCAACGACCAGAAGGGCTTTGGTTTCGTGATGCCGGACAATGGCTCGGGCGACATCTATCTGCATGCCAGCGCGCTGCGGCGTTCGGGCGTTCAGGCGGTCGAGCCGGACCAGCGCATCCGCTATTCGACCCGCCAGGGCAACAAGGGTGTGGAAGTGGACCGCGTCGAGATCATTTAGGAGCGTCCGCGAGAGCGGGAGCGACAAACAATATGGCGCTTGAACTTCGGCCCAATTGCGAATGCTGTGACAAGGACCTGCCGCCAAGCGCAGCAGATGCCATGATCTGCACGTTTGAATGCACCTTCTGCCGCGACTGTGTGGAGACGCGGCTGGGCGGGGCGTGCCCGAACTGCGGCGGCAATTTCCAGCCCCGTCCGATCCGGCCCGCCGGCAAGCTGGCAAAGAATCCGCCTTCGACGGTGCGGGTGTTGAAGAGGGACTGCGCCGCCTAGACGGCGGACGCCTTTGCGATCCCCGGCGCAACGTCGGGATCGTTCTCGACTTCCTTGAGCTTTTCGCGTGCGGCGGCGGCTTCGCGCTGCTTGTTCCACATCGAAGCATAGTGGCCGTTCTTCGCCAGCAGTTCGCCGTGGCGGCCGCGCTCGATGATGGTGCCGTGATCCAGAACCAGGATCTCGTCGGCATCGATCACGGTGGAAAGGCGGTGGGCGATCACCAGCGCGGTGCGGTTCTGAGAGACGACATTCAGCGCGCTCTGGATCTCGCGCTCGGTTCCGGTGTCCAGCGCGCTGGTGGCTTCGTCCAGCAACAGGATGGGCGGGTTTTTCAAGATCGTGCGGGCGATGGCGACGCGCTGCTTTTCGCCGCCCGACAGTTTCAGGCCGCGTTCGCCCACCATCGCATCGTATCCCAGCGGAAGCTCGACGATGAATTTGTCGATCTGGGCCAGGCGCGCGGCTTCCTTGATATCGGCTTCGCTGGCGCCGATGCGGCCATAGGCGATGTTGTACTTTACGGTGTCGTTGAACAGCACGGTGTCCTGCGGGACGATGCCGATGATGCCGCGCAAGGATTCCTGCGTAACGTCGCGGATGTCCTGGCCATCGATGGTCACCTGGCCGCCCTGGATATCGTAGAAGCGATAGAGGATGCGACTGATGGTGGACTTGCCCGCACCTGAAGGGCCAACGATGGCCACCGTCTTGCCGGCCGGCACGGTGAAGCTGATGCCCTTCAGCACCACCCGCTCCGGATCATAGCCGAACACCACATTGTCAAAGCGGATCTCGCCGCCGGTGACCGCCAGCGGTTTTGCACCCGGCTTGTCCGTGACTTCGCGCGGCTGGTTCAGCAAGCGGAACATGGCTTCCATGTCCACCAACCCTTGCGTGATCTCGCGATAGACCGTGCCCAGGAGATTGAGCGGCTGGTAGAGCTGGATGATGATCAGGTTGGCGGCAACGAAGGTGCCGACAGTGACCTGGCCGCGCTGGACGGCGAGCGCGGAGAGCAGCAGCACCACGCCCTGGCCCACCGCCATGATCGCCGCCTGGCCAGTGTTCAGCACCGACAGGGAAATCTGCGACTGGATAGAGGCCGCGGTGTACTTTTTCATCGAGACGTCGAAGCGGCTGGTCTCGTGCTTTTCATTGTTGAAGTATTTCACCGTTTCGAAATTCAGCAGCGAGTCCACCGCCTTGGTGTTGGCGTCTGTGTCGGACTGGTTCATCTCGCGCCGGAAGGCGATGCGCCAGCGGGTGATGGCGAAGGTGAACCAGGTATAGGCAACCACCATGGCCATCGCGGTGAGCGCGATCCAGATATTCAGGCTCTGCCACAGCATCCAGCTGTAAACGACCAGCAGCAGGATGGTGGGGAAAATGCTGAACAAGGCAAAGGACAGCAGGGTGTCGATGCCCTTGGTGCCGCGTTCGATCACACGGGAGAGGCCACCGGTCTTGCGTTCGAGGTGAAACCGCATCGACAGGGTATGGACATGGGCGAAGGTTTCCACGGCGACTTCGCGCATGGCGTGATACTGGACCTTGGCAAAGACACCGTCGCGCAACTGGGCGAAAGCCTGCATCAGGATGCGGGACACCGCATAGCCGACGATGAAGGACAGGACCGTCGCCAGCACTAGTGTCGCGGGATCCTTGCCCAGCTCGTCGACCGCCCAGCCGAAGAATTTCGGCGAGATGGCGGTCAGCGCTGTCGCCAGCACCAGGAAGAAGATGGAGGCGAAGACCCGCATGCGCAGGTCAGGGCGGCCCTTGGGCCACAGATAGGGCATCAGCCGCCACAGCGGGCGGAAGGACGGCGCGCCGCTACCCTCTTCCACCGGATGGGCCACTAGTGGGGTGCCCCCATATTGGCGCCGCCGAATGTGACAAACCCCGCGATGGTGGCGATGACGGCCACGGCCAACAGAATGATCAACCAGCGGGGCAAAAGTTTCTCCTTTGGGGCGGCGGCGAACCTGTTTAGGAAGATGCCGCAACCGGTGCAACCCCGTTCCCAACATGGACAAGAAGATGCCCGCCATCTGCGTTTTCTGCGGCGCCTCGTTCGGCGACGATACCGCTTTCCGTGAGGCTGCGGCAGCGGTGGGCACGGGCATTGCGGGGCTGGGCGCGAAGTTCATCTTTGGCGGCGGCGGGCTGGGCCTGATGGGCGCGGCAGCGCGAGGGGCGCGCGATGCGGGCGGGGCGGTGGAAGGCATTCTGCCCGGGTTCCTGCGTGACATGGAACCGCCGCTGGCCGAGGGCGAGGTCACCGAGATCGTGACCGATCTGTTCGTACGCAAGAAGGAGATGATTGCGCGGGCCGATGCCTTTGTGACCTTGCCGGGCGGGCTTGGAACTTATGACGAGTTCTTCGAGGTGGTGACCGCGGCGCAGCTGGGCGTGCATGCCAAGCCGATCATCGTGGTGAATGTGGACGGCTATTTCGACGCGCTGGATACCATGATCCGCAGCACCATTGCGCGGGGATTTGCGCGTGAGACCGTGCTGGAACTTTACCAGATGGCGGACGGCGCGGACGATGCGCTGGTCCGGCTGAAGGCGGCTCTCAGGCTTTAGCGCCGTCGCGGTACAGCTTGTAGATCACCGAATCCGTCAGCGCCTCGAACGAGGCATCCACGATATTTTCCGACACGCCCACGGTGGACCAGCGGTTGGCTTTGCCGTCGGCGCTTTCGATGATGACGCGGGTGACGGCTTCGGTGCCGGTGGTGAGGATGCGCACCTTGAAATCCACCAGCCGCAGGTCGGCGAGGAAGGGTGAGTATTTGCCCAGGTCCTTGCGCAGTGCGGCGTCCAGCGCATTCACCGGGCCGTTGCCGGTGCCGACGCTGTGGATTTCCTGGCCATCCACGCGCAGGCGAACGGTGCCTTCCGACACGGTCTTGCCATCACGGCGCTCGACGGTGGCGCGGTAGCTTTCGACGCGGAAATATTCTGGCACATGGCCCAAGGCGCGGCGGGCCAGCAGTTCGAAGGAGGCTTCGGCGCCGTCATAGGCGTAGCCGGATGCGGCGCGGGTCTTGATGTCTTCCAGCAGGCGGGCGACGCGCGGGTCCTTGGCGTCGATTGCGATGCCGGCTTCTTCCAGCCGCGCCAGCACATTGGAACGGCCGGCCTGGTCGGAGACCGGGATGATGCGCTCGTTGCCAACGCTCTCAGGCTTTACGTGTTCGTAGGTGGTGGGGTCTTTCATCACGGCCGAGGAATGCAGGCCGCCCTTGTGCACGAAGGCAGACAGCCCGACATAGGGCGCATAGCGATCGGGGGCGCGGTTGAGGATTTCATCCAGCAGGCGCGAGACATGGGTGATGCGGGCGAGGTTTTCAGCCGAGACCCCGGTTTCAAATGCGTCCGCATAGGCCGGCTTCAGCATCAGGGTCGGCAGCAGTGTGCAGAGATTGGCATTGCCGCAGCGTTCGCCCAGACCGTTCAAGGTGCCTTGAATCTGGCGCGCGCCGCCGCGCACGGCGGCGAGGCTGACCGCGATGGCCTGGCCGGTATCGTTGTGGGCATGGATGCCCAGCGCGGCGTTGGGCAATTTCGATTTTACGTCGCTGACGATGCGATAGACGTCTTCCGGCAGGGTGCCGCCATTGGTGTCGCACAGCACGATCCATTTGGCGCCCGCATCGTGGGCGGCCTTGATGCAGGCCAGCGCGTAATCGGGATTGGCGGTGTAGCCATCGAAGAAATGTTCGGCATCAAACAGCGGTTCGCGCTTTTTCGCCACGACCGCGGCGATGGACTGGCTGATATTGTCGATATTCTCGTCACGCGGAATTTCCAGCGCGACATCGACCTGGAAGTCCCAGGTCTTGCCCACCAGGCAGATGGCATCGACCGGGGCTTCCAGAACCTGCGCCAGCGAAGGATCGTTGGCGGCGCTGCGGCCCGAGCGCTTGGTCATGCCGAAGGCGGTGAAGCGGGCGCGCTTCAGGGGCGGCGGCGCGGCGAAGAAGGCGGTGTCGGTGGGATTGGCGCCGGGCCAGCCGCCTTCGATGTAGTCGACGCCCAAGGCGTCGAGCGCGAGGGCGATCTGGCGCTTGTCTTCCGCCGAGAAGTCCACGCCCTGGGTCTGGGCCCCGTCGCGCAGGGTGGTGTCGAATATATAGAGGCGCTCTTTAGACATGCTGCGCCTCGGCCAGCAGCGCGGCCAGGCGGCGCTGTTCCAGTTGCCCGACATATACGGCGGCGTTTACGGCGTGGGCCAGCGTGGATGTCTGCTGGACAAGTGCCTCCATGCGGCGAAGCCTGTCCACACGTTCGGCGGCGCCGGTGGCGGCGTGGCGATTGCCAAGTGCTGCGCCGGCGCGTTTTTTCGGGGCTTCAGCAATATAATTGTGCGGGCGAGTTTTGGACTCCCCTCCCCCCTGGGCGTCGGGGATAGCGCGGGGATAGCGGCGGGGTTTGCGGACAAGGGCGGCGGTGATGACAGTTGTTTCCATGGGCGCAGTGTAGCGCGGGGATTCGCGGCGGGCGACGTGGATAGGGGTCATCGCTTGATTTCCCACGTCGTGCCGGTCGGGCCGTCTTTAAGGACGATGCCTTGTGCCAGCAGTTCGTCACGGATGCGGTCAGATTCGGCGAAGTTCTTGCCTTTTCGTGCCGCAAGACGAGCTTCAATGGCACTGAGGATTTCAACTTCATCAACAGCCTGCCCAGCGGGACGCCAACGACGCCAAGCATCCAAGTCTGAATTGAGAACACCTAAAAACCTGGCTGCAGCTTTGAGGGCCATGGGGCTTAGTGTTTGGGTGAATAGGCCGATGGCTTCTGGCGTATTTAGATCGTCTGATATCGCATCCAATACGGGCGACAATTCTTTGCTGGACATCTCAAGAGGGTAATGCCCATCCGTGAACTGATACCAGTGATTGAGTATTGCACGCGCTTGCCGTCTTCCTGCATCGGTCCAATCAATCGGCTGACGATAGTGCGTAAGAAGCATTTGCAAACGAAGAACTTCTGGATGCTCTTTCGCGAGCAAGTCTTGGATTGTGAAAAAATTGCCCGTGCTCTTGGACATCTTCTCGCCTTCTACTTGCAGGAAGCCGTTGTGCATCCAGACATTGGCCATCACCGGCGTACCGTGGGCGCACCGGGACTGGGCGATTTCGTTTTCGTGGTGGGGGAAGATCAGGTCGAGGCCGCCGCCATGGATATCGAAGGTGTTGCCGAGATAGGCCGCCGACATGACGCTGCATTCGATGTGCCAGCCGGGGCGTCCGCGGATACTGATAGCGTTCGAGTTACCCCTCAACTGCTCACGATTTGCGTCCGATATCTGGAAGGTTGCATCCCAACCGGGCTCGTCACTGTTGCTTTCCTTCCAGAGAACAAAATCTCCGGGATTGCGCTTGTAATCCTTCGCCTCGATCCGGGCACCAGCAAGCTGATCCTCAAGTTTTCGGCGAGAAAGCTGGCCGTAATCTTCCATCTTCCGAATATCAAAGAGCGCTTCACGTCCTTCGTCGCCCTGGGCGACATAGGCGTGATCCTTATCAAGAAGCGTTTGGATCATCGCGATCATCCCGCCAATATGATCCGTAGCGCGCGGTTCGTGCGTGGGGGGCAGGCAGCCCAAAGCCGCGACATCGGCGTGATACTGCGCCTCGGTCTTTTCGGTGACGGCGCGGATGGCGTCGTTCAGCGGCAGGTTTGGAAAATCGCGCAGGGCGCGGGCGTTGATCTTGTCGTCCACGTCGGTGATGTTGCGGACATAGGTGACATGATCGGCGCCGTAAGTGTGGCGCAGCAGGCGGTAGAGCACGTCGAAGACGATGGCGGGGCGTGCGTTGCCGATATGGGCGAAGTCATAGACCGTGGGGCCGCAGACATACATGCGGACGTCATCACGCCTGATCGGCGTGAAATCTTCCTTGGTCTTGGTCAGGGTGTTGAAGAGGCGGATCGTCATGGCTGGCTTCTTACATCAGATTCGCCGCGTCTGTGTCAGGGAGCGCGGCGGTGTCACCTGGGTGGCCCGCATTCGCGGGCCATGACAATTGGGGATTTGGGCGAGCAGAAGGATTTTTGCGGGAATTATCCGCAAATTCGCGCGCCTTCGCGCGCGGGGCCGCAAATTCGGACGATGCAGATGTGACACCGGATGGTCACGCCGTTTCCCCATTGAGCCGCGCAAGGGACCTTGCGCGCCCGATCAGGGGTAACAGTTTTTTGAGTTCGGGTCCATGCTCAAGCCCCGTCAGCGCAAGTCTTAACGGATGGAACAGGCCCCTGCCCTTGGCGCCGGTCTGCGCGGCGACGGCTTTGGTCCAGAGGGGCCAGGTGGTTTCGTCCCACGGTTCAGGCGGCAGCAGGGCGCACGCCGCGGCGGCCAGACCAGCGTCTTCGATCACGGGCGTGACCGGGCCGGTGACCAGGCGGGCCATGTCTGCGGTGTCGGACAGGCGGGTGATGTTGGGGCGGACGGCATCCCAGAAGGCTTCGCCGAGCGGAATTCTTGAAGCGACCGCGCTGAACGGCATGGCGTGGAGGGTCTTGGCGTTGAGGGCTTCCAGTTCTTCGAGGACGAAATGGGCGGGGGCGCGGCCGATTTTCGCAAAGTCGAATTCGCTGGCGAGTTCGCCCAATGAGAGACGCGGCTCGACCGGATCGGACGTGCCGATCTTGGCCAGGTAGGACGCGACGGCCAGCGGCTCCATCCCGTCATCGCGCATGGATTCCAGCGAGAGCGAGCCGAGGCGCTTGGACAATGCCTCGCCGCCGGCGCCGACCAGCAGCGGAAAATGCGCGAAGGTGGGAATGGCGGCGCCCAGCGCGCGGAAGATTTCGATCTGGGCTGCCGTGTTGGTGACGTGATCCTCGCCGCGCACGACATGGGTGATGGCCATGTCGGCATCGTCGGCGACGGAGGGCAATGTGTAGAGAAAAGCGCCATCCTCACGCACCAGCACGGGGTCGGACATGGTGGCGGTGTCGATCTCGACCGGGCCGCGCACCAGATCGGTCCAGGCGACCTTGCTGCGCGACAGCTTGAAGCGCCAGTGGGGGGCGCGGCCTTCGGCTTCCCATTTTTGCTTGTTGGCGGGATCGAGGCTGGCGCGGTTGTAGATCGGCGGCAGCTTGCGCGCGGCGAGCAGGGAACGCTGGCGTTCCAGCTCGGCTTCCGTTTCATAGGCGGGATAGATGTGGCCCGCGGCCTGGAGCTGGTAGAAGGCAGTGCTGTAGATCTTGAGGCGATTGGCCTGGCGGTCGGTGGCGTCCCAGGTGAGGCCCAGCCAGGAGAGATCGCGGTAGATCGCGTCTTCAAAGGCCTTGGTGGAGCGCGCGGCATCGGTGTCGTCGATGCGCAGCAGGAACTGGCCGCCATGCTTTTTGGCGAACAGCCAGTTGAGCAGCGCGGTGCGGGCGTTGCCGGCATGCAGCAGGCCGGTGGGCGACGGGGCGAAGCGGACTCTTATTTTACTAAAAGTGGTCATCAATGGGCGTCGCGGAACGCGTTGGTGATGGGGTAGCGGCGATCGCGGCCGAAGTTGCGGGCGGAAATCTTGACGCCGGGCGGGGCCTGGCGACGCTTGTATTCGGAAATATAGAGAAGGTGTTCGATGCGCTTGACGGTGGCGGGGTCGTAGCCGGCCGCGACCGTGTCTTCGAAGCTGCATTCGCGTTCGACAAGACATTCGAGAATTCCGTCCAGCACGTCGTAGGGCGGCAGGGAATCCTGGTCGGTCTGGTTGGCTTTGAGTTCGGCGGTGGGGGGCTTTTCGATGATGCGGGTGGGGATCACCTTGCCCTGCGGGCCCATTGCGCCGAGCGGAGAATTTTCATTGCGCCAGTGGGACAGGCGGAACACTTCGGTCTTGTAGATATCTTTCAGCACATTGTAGCCGCCGCACATGTCGCCATAGAGGGTGGCATAGCCGACGCTCATCTCGGACTTGTTGCCCGTCGTAAGAACCATCGGTCCGAACTTGTTGGAGATCGCCATCAGGGTGACGCCGCGCAGGCGGGACTGGAGATTTTCCTCGGTGGTGTCGGGGGTCGTGCCGGCGAACGGCGCGGACAGGGTTTCGGTCATGGCGGCGACGGCGCGCTCGATCTCGATGGTCTCATATGTGACGCCCAGCAGGCGGGCGCAGTCGTCGGCGTCTTCGAGACTGTCGAGGCTGGTATAGCGCGACGGCAGCATCACGCAGCGCACGCGGTCGGCGCCAAGTGCATCCACCGCGACGGCGGCGGAAAGGGCGCTGTCGATGCCGCCTGAGAGACCCAGCACCACGCCGGGGAAGCGGTTCTTGTTCACATAGTCGCGCAGGCCCAGCATCATGGCGTGATAGACCTGGGCGGAGCGGTCTTCGGTGGGAACGATCTCGCCGGGCGTGCAGTGCCAGCGGGTGCCGTCATGGGTCCATTCGGTGATGACGGTGCGTTCCTGCCAGCCGGGCAGCGCCACGGCGACGGTGCCGTCGGCATTGAGCACAAAGGACGCGCCGTCATAGACGATCTCGTCCTGGCCGCCGAGCTGGTTGAGATAGATCAGGGGCAGGCCGCTTTCGCGCACGCGGCTTTTGGCGAGGCCGAGGCGCACATTCTCCTTGCCGGCCTCAAAAGGGGAGCCGTTGGGGACGCAGAGGATTTCGGCGCCGCTTTCGGCCAGCGCGGCAACCACGTCCTGGGTCCAGATGTCTTCGCAGATGGGCACGCCCAGCGGAACGCCCCGCACCACAACTGGTCCTGGCAAAGGACCGGCGGCGAAGACGCGTTTTTCGTCGAAGACGCCGTAATTGGGCAGGTCGGTCTTGCGGGTGATGCCGACCACCGCGCCTTTGTCGAGCAGGGCGACGGCGTTGTAGAGCTTGCCATCTTCCATCCAGGGTGTGCCGATCAGGATGGCGGGGCCGCCATCGGCGGTGTCTTTCGCCAGGGCTTCGACGGCGGCGCGGGCGTCTTCCTGCAGGGCCGGTTTCAACACCAGATCCTCGGGCGAATAGCCGACGATGAAGAGTTCGGAGAACAGGATGACATCGGCATCGCGCGCCTGGGTCCGTGCAGCGCGGGCGCGCGCCAGGTTGCCGGTGATGTCGCCCATGACCGGGTTGAGCTGGGCCAAGGCGATGCGATAGCGATCCGTCATGGTCGCTGTTCTAAAGGGAGTTCGGGGAAGGTACTAGCGTCGGCCTGCGAGGCGGGTCTGCACGGCGCGCACGGCGACGCCGGAGGCTTCCTCGATCCACAGGGCGGTGTCCAGCGCCTGGGCGGCCTGTTCGGGGGTGACCAGCGCGTCGATGCCGGCCTTGGCGGCGGCGACGAAGCCGGCCACGGATTCACCCAGCGGATCGCCCATTTCCAGCGCGCCCAGCGGACGAGGCGTGGTGTTCAGGACGGTGCGGGTGAGGAAATCGATTTCCACCACGCCGTCGGCGTAGACGGCGCGCAGGCCGCGCTTGCGTTCGGTGGCGATGCGGCTGGTTTCCAGCTTGGCGATGGTGCCGTTTTCGAACGTCAGGATGGCGAAGACTTCGTCGGCATGGGGCCCGTATTCGATCAGGCCTTCGGCGCGCACGTCGCTGACAGCGCCGGGGACCAGGGTGTGCACCAGGTCGAGGTCATGGATCATCAGGTCCAGCACCACCGAGACATCGTCGCCGCGGCCGGTCCAGGGACCCTGGCGCCAGCAGGTGATTTCCTTGGGCGTTTCGGCCAGGTCGAGCAGGCCGGTGCGGGCGAAGACAAAGCGTTCCTGATGGCCGACGGTCAGCACGCGGCCAACGGTGCGCGACAGGGTGACCAGGGCGGCGGCTTCTTCCTGGGTGGTGGCGATGGGCTTTTCCACCAGCACATGGGCGCCGGCATTCAGGAAGGCGCGCACGATTTCGGCATGGGTAACGGCGGGCGAACAGATGCTGACCAGGTCCACCTTGCCCAGCAGGTCACGCCAGTCGGTCATGGCCTTGCAGCCATAATGGGCCTTGGCCTTGGAGAGCATGTCGGGATTGGGGTCGGCGATGGCGAACAGCTCGACATCCTGAGACGCCTGGCTCAGGGCCTTGTACTTGGTGGCATGGTGATGGCCGAACACGCCGGCGCCGATGACGGCAGCCTTTAGCGGTCCAGATTCCGGCACACGACGACGAAGAAACAAGGTTGGTAAGCCCCAAGGTTTGACAGGGGCACATAAGGGACCGCGAAGCCGCGAGCCGCCAGCAAACAAATATTCCGCTTTGTTACGGCCTAATAAGTTGTTGATTTTACTCTATCTTTTCTGGCGCGGAGGCCAGCAGCGAGGCCAGGGCCGCAACGATCAGATAGGACAGCATCAGGGGGGCGAGTCCGATCACCAGCGCCCCGGTAATGTCGGCAAAAGCGCTGCAGGCCAGCCAGGGATAGGCCGAGCCCACGAACAGGAACTGGATGCCCACCACCGCGACAATGCCGAACAGGAAAGCGCGCAAGGTCGGACCCAGTGCGGCGGGTCGGCCCTCGGCTTCCAGCCGGATCAGTCCGGCCTGCAGCCGCAGCCGCGAGGCGGCGCTGGCCAGATAGATCACAGCCAGCAGCCAGGCGAAGGCGGCGGCGAAGATGCGGCCTCCATCCAGGGTGCAGCCCATCAGGGCGGAGGTCACCGCCCGCTGGCCCGGCACCATAAAATACATGGCATTTTCCAGCGCACCGGCGCCGCCCCGGTCGATGATGCCGGGCGCGACGAAAACCTGGTTGAGAAAGCTCATCACCACGAAAATCATGAACACCGCTTCGTTGAAGCCGGGGATCAGGTGGTGCGGCTTGAAGCGCGCCAGCCACGTGCCGCCGCCCCTCTCGCCGGCAAAATGGCCGGCCGAAGCGCCGAAGCCGCCGACGAACAGCAGGCCCATCGCCGTGAACAGCAGCGCGCAGATGGCGATGGCGCCGAAGGAGGAGGCCAGCGGCAGGCCGGTGATCAGGGCAAGTCGCAGGGCATGGGCGCCCGCGAACAGGCAGAAAATGATCCAGCCTTTCGCGAGCAGCCTGGCAATACCCATGCGTGAAATCAGGCCGACGCGGCCAGCCCCGCCTTCATGCGTTCATCGCGCAGGCCCTGCGCAATGAGAAAGGCCAGTTCCAGCGCCTGGCTGGCATTGAGGCGCGGATCGCAGGCGGTCTGGTAGCGGTCGGCGAGATCGATTTCCTTCAGGCCCTGGGCGCCGCCGAGACACTCGGTAACGTCCTGGCCCGTCATTTCAAAATGCACGCCGCCAGCGTGAGTGCCTTCGGCCCGGTGGATGGCGAAGAAGCTGCGGACTTCTTCCAGCACGCGCTCGACGGGGCGGGTCTTGTAGCCGGACTGCAGCTTGATGGTATTGCCGTGCATGGGGTCGGAGGACCAGACGACGGACGCGCCTTCGCGCTTCACGGCGCGCACCAGGGGCGGCAGCTTTTCGGCGATCTTGTCGGCGCCGAAACGGGCAATCAGCGTCAGGCGGCCGGGAACGTTCTGCGGATTGAGCGCCGCGATCAGGCGCAGCAGGTCTTCCGCTTCCAGGCTGGGGCCGCATTTCAGGCCGATGGGATTCTTGATACCGCGCATGAATTCGACATGGGCGCCGTCGAGCTGGCGGGTGCGGTCGCCGATCCACAGCATGTGGGCGCTGGTGTCGTACCAGTCGCCGCTGGTGGAATCGACGCGCGTCATGGCCTGTTCATAGGGCAGCAGCAGCGCTTCATGGCTGGTGTAGAAATCGGTGCCGCGCAACTGCGGCACCGACGCCGAGGTAATGCCGCAGGCGTCCATGAAATCGAGCGTTTCGGAGATACGCTGTGCGAGACCTTTATATTGTTCGCCGGCCGGCGAGTCCGCGATGAAGCCCAACATCCAACGATGGACATTGTGCAGGTCGGCATACCCCCCTTGCGCGAAGGCACGCAGAAGATTGAGCGTCGCCGCCGACTGGGCATTGGCCTGGACCAGGCGCTGCGGATCAGGAATGCGGGCTTCGGGGGTGAAATCGGCGCCGTTGATATTGTCGCCGCGCCACGAGGGCAGCTTCACGCCATCCTGGGTTTCAAAGTCGTCCGAACGAGGCTTGGCAAATTGTCCGGCGATGCGGCCCACTTTCACCACCGGCACGCCGGCGGCAAAGGTCAGCACCACGGCCATCTGCAGCAGCACGCGGAAGGTGTCGCGGATATTGTCGGGGTGGAATTCGGCAAAGCTTTCGGCGCAGTCGCCGCCCTGCAGCAGGAAGGCTTTGCCGTTGGCGACATCGCCCAGCGAGGCCATCAGGTTGCGCGCCTCGCCGGCGAACACCAGCGGGGGGTGGGTCTTGAGCTGGCCGAGCACACGCTCAAGCGCCGCCTTGTCCGGATAGTCCGGCATCTGGCGGGCCGGCTTGTCCTGCCAGCTTTGCGGGGACCAAGTCTGGGCCACGCGACACTCCCTTCAAAATTTGGACCCCGGATATAGGGGAAGCAGCCGCTTATTACCAGAAGCCGTTGGGCCGAGGGTGAATGGGGTGAAAACGGTTGCATTGCAACGGCTTGGCGTTCCCCCGGCCTTCCTTGCGCGCACGCAAGGCGAAGATGGGGGTCTTGCGCCAGTCTCACTCTTTGCGCGAGCCTTGTATGCCTTGGCGCGAATGGAGAACTGCATGCCTGACGGTACGGCCACCGCGCACATCTTCCGCCCCAAGCTGCTCACCACGTTTCGCGAAGGGTACGGTTTTGCGCGGCTGCGCAAGGATGTGCTGTCGGCGCTGACCGTCGCCATTGTGGCCCTGCCGCTTTCCATGGCCTTTGCCATCGCCTCGGGCGTGTCGCCGGAACGCGGGCTCTATACCGCCATCGTGGGCGGCTTCCTGGTTTCAGCCCTGGGCGGCAGCCGCTTCCAGATCGGCGGCCCGGCCGGGGCCTTTATCGTGCTGGTCGCCGCCACGGTTTCGAAATTCGGGCTCGATGGCCTGCTGCTGACGGTGCTGATGTCGGGCGCGATGCTGACCCTGGTGGGTCTGACGCGGCTGGGTTCGCTGATCCGCCACATCCCCCACGCCGTCACGGTCGGCTTCAGCGCCGGCATCGCCGTCATCATCCTGGCGAGCCAGCTCAAGGAACTGGGCGGCCTGCAGCTGGTGGGCGCCGAGCCCGGCCTGTTGCTGCCCAAGCTGGCCGCGCTGGCGACGGCATTGCCCAGCCTGAATCCCGCAGCGCTGGCCATTGGCCTGGGCTCGGTGGCGCTGATCTTCGTGCAACGACGCTGGCGGCCGAGCTGGCCGGGCATGCTGATGGCCGTCATCGTGGCGGCGCTGGTCACCCGGCTGTTTCACCTGCCGGTGGAGACCATCGCCAGCCGCTTCGGCGCGCTGCCGCATGGATTGCTGATGCCCGCGGTGCCGCACTGGAATGCAAGCCTGCTGGTGGCGCTGCTGCCCACTTCGCTGTCTTTCACCTTGCTGGGCGGAGTGGAAAGCCTGCTCTCGGCCAAGGTCGCCGACAGCATGACCGGGCGTCGGCATCGGTCCAACATGGAGCTGGTGGCCCAGGGCATCGCCAATATCGCCTCTGCCCTGTTCGGCGGGCTGCCGGTCACGGGGACCATCGCGCGCACCGCCACCAATGTGCGCGCCGGCGCCACCAGCCCGCTGTCGGGCATGATGCATGCGGTGTTCCTGCTGCTGTTCCTGCTGGTGGCGGCGCCGCTGGCCGGTTATGTGCCGCTGGCCGCGCTGGCCGGGGTGCTGGTGGTGGTGTGCTGGAACATGGCGGACAAGGCGGAGTTCGCCTTGCTGTTGCAGCGTTGGCCCGGCGCGGTGGTGTTGCTGGCCACCTTTGGAATAACGCTGGTGAAGGATTTGACCTACGGCATCATCGCGGGCTGCCTGCTGGCGGCGCTGCTGGCGCTGCTGCACCGCCGGGTGCGCGAAGAAGGCGCCTAGACGTTCAGTCGGGCGTCTTGCTGTAGCTTTTGGTGCGCATGGTCACCAGTTCTTCGGCCGCGGTCGGATGCAGGGCGATGGTGCTGTCGAAGTCTTTCTTGGTGGCGCCCATCTTGAGGCAGACGGCGACGATCTGGATGATTTCGGCGGCGTGGTCGCCGAAGATATGGCAGCCCAGCACCTTGTCGGTCTTCGCGTCCACGATCAGCTTCATGTAGGTGCGCACGGCGCGGCCGCCCAGGGTGTGCAGCAGCGGCTTGAAGGTGGATTTGAAGACATCGATATGGTGGCCCATCAGCAGGGCCTTTTCCTCGGTCAGGCCGATGGCGGCGAGTTCGGGCGTGGTGAAGACGGCGCTGGGGACATGGGTATGGTCGGGGCGGGTGGGATTGCCCTTGAAGGCGGTTTCGACAAAGCACATGGCTTCATGGATGGCGACCGGGGTCAGTTGCACGCGGTCGGTGACGTCGCCGATGGCATAGATGTGCGGATTGGTGGTGGCGGAGAAGGCATCGACCTTGACCTCGCCCCGCTTGCCCAGTTCGACGCCGGCCTTTTCGACATGCAGCGCCATGGTGTTGGGCATGCGGCCGATCGCCAGCATGATCTGGTCGGTCTCGATCGTGGCGCCCTTGTTGGTTTCGGCGTGCAGGCTGGCGCCGCGCTTTTCCACCTTGGTGAATTCGCAGCCCAGCAGCACTTCGATGCCGCGTTCGGCCATGGAGGCGACCATGGCGTCGCGCATATCGTCGTCAAAGCCCCGCAGCGGCTTGTCGCCGCGATAGACCAGCGACACCTTGCTGCCCAGGCCATGGAAGATGTGGGCGAATTCCAGCGCGATATACCCGCCGCCCGCAATCAGGATGCGTTCGGGCAGTTTTTCCAGGTGGAACGCCTCGTCGGAGGTGATGCAGAGGTCGCCGCCATGGACGATGTGGGTGGTACCCATCTCGCGGGTGGGGCGATTGCCGGTGGCGATGAGGATCTTGTCGGCCGCGATTTTTTTCTGGCTGTTGAGCAGCAGAAGCGTGTGTTCATCTTCGAACACGGCGCGGTCGTGCAGGATGGTGACGCCGGCCTTTTCCACATTGGCGGTGTAGAGACCTTCGAGGCGCGCGATCTCGCGGTCCTTGTTGGCGATCAGCGTGGGCCAGTCGAACTTGCACTCGCCGAAGGACCAGCCATAGCCGGCCGAGTCCATAATATTTTCCTTGAACTGGCTGGCATAGACCAGCAGCTTCTTGGGGATGCAGCCGCGAATGACGCAGGTGCCGCCCATGCGCCATTCCTCGGCCAGGGCGACGCGCTTTCCTGCCAATGCGGCCATGCGGGCCGCGCGTACGCCGCCCGAACCGCCGCCGATGACGAAAAGATCATAGTCGAATTGCGTCATACCGTCGGCCTCGCGCTTGTCCTATAACGCTTATCCGAGACGGGGAGCGGGGACAATGTTGGGGCGGATGAAAGGCAAGGCGGCCATCGCGCTGCTGTGTGCGGCATTGGGCGGCTGCACATTTTCCGATTCCCTGCGGCCGGAAGAAATCCGCTCGGCCTGGTCGCTGCCCGCACCTGCGCCGCAGGAGATATTCTTCGTCACCGACCGCGAACCCGACAGCAGCAAGCTGGGCTATGGCCTGCACTGGGATGCGAACACCCATTGCGGCGTGGCGCAGCTTTCCATAACCGGCGCCGACGGTGTTCCGGCCGAGGCGGCGCGGCCGCGCAAGCTGGAATGCGATGGCGCCGCGGCGATGGATGCGCTGGCAGGGGCAGTCGCGGCGGCGGCGAAGGCCAAAGGCTGCAACCGTGTGTTGCTGGTCACGCATGGCTACAACACCACCTTCCGCACCGCGCTGCTGCGCGCCGGACAGGTCGCCACCGATGCGACCTGGGGCTGCGTCACGCTGATGGTAAGCTGGAGCAGCGAAGGCAAGTTCGACCGCTATGCCGCCGACATCGAGCGCAGCGGCTATGCCGTGCCGGTGGTGATATCGGTGATGCGCGCCCTGACAAAGGCGGGCCTGACGACCGACATATTCGCCCACAGCATGGGCGCGCGCATCGCGCTGAGTGCGGCCGCGGCGCTGTGCAGCGAACGCCCTGCCCCGCTGGCGCAGGAGATGGTGCTGGCGGCGCCCGATGTCAGCGCCGAACGGGGCAATGACGATTTCGGCCATTTCCTGCAGCGCATCGGTGCATGCGTGCGGCGGGTTACGATCTATGCCTCGGCCTATGACATGGCGCTGGTCGCCTCGGAGACGGTTCATGGCGGGGTGCCGCGCGCCGGCCGCGTGCCACGGCAGAACATGCAGTATGCCGGGACTGCCTTCGGCAACCGGGTGGATGTGGTGGATACGGGCCAGGCGCCGGGCGACCCGTATGGCCACGGCTATTACGCGCTGTCCTATGAACTGATGCACGACGCGATGCTGGTTCTTGCCGGCACGGCCATCGAACAGCGGGCGGGCGGCACCGTCACCTGCCTGGAACCGTGCGTTCCGGGGCGTGGGCCCTATGGGCTGGTGGTAGCGGAGGCGCGCAAGCCGGATTGGACATCCAGCGTGGTGCGCTGGCTGTGGCCGTTCATCCCGCGCGTTCAATAACCGTGATGTCGCCGGGCCCGGCGATCAGAAGCGTGGTAGCGATGCCGACAAACAGGCCGTGTTCCACCACGCCCGGCACGACGGAAATGGCGCCGGCGAGCTTGGTGGCATTCTGGATGGCGCCGAAGGCGACGTCATAGATGACGTTGCCGCCATCGGTCTTGAACACTTCGCCATCCTTCAGGCGCAGGGTCATGGGGACATGGGCGTAACCGGCGGCGCTCATGGCGCGGCCCAGGCGGGCAGCGGTGGATTTGTGGCCGAACTCCACAATCTCGACCGGCAGGGGGAATTTTCCCATGCGCGGCACCAGCTTGGATTCGTCGGCGATGACGATCATGCGGCGCGAGGCCGCGGCGACGATTTTTTCACGCAGCAGCATGCCGCCGCCGCCCTTGATCAGGTCGAGATTGCGGTCGGCTTCGTCGGCGCCATCAATGGTGAGATCGAGCGGGGCGAGGTCATCGAGCGGCTGCAAGGTGATGCCCAGCTTGCGGGCGAGCGCCGCGGTCTTTTCGCTGGTGGGGACGCAGAGCAGCTTGGCGCCGCCGCGCACCATGGGCGCCAGCATCTCGACAAAGATCTCGGCGGTGGAGCCGGAGCCAAGCCCCAGCTTCATGCCGTCCTGGACATATTCGAGCGCCTTGGCGGCGACGGCTTTTTTCAATGCGTTCTGGTCGGTCAAAGGGAAAATTCCTGGATAGGCAGATATGGATATGAAGGGCGGCGGAGACTATAGTCGTTGGCGGGGTTTGAAAATGGTGGGGCATGCTGACAACGCAAGATAAAATTCTCATCGAACAGAGAATTACCAATGAAAAGCCCAGCCTGAGCACGGCTTTTCTGTTGGGAATATTCCTGGGCGTTTTTGGCGCCCACCGTTTCTATTTGGGACGCACCGGCTCGGCGATCGCGATGCTGATCCTGACCTGCACCCTGGTGGGACTGATCATTTCCATTCCCTGGCACATCGTGGACTGGTTTTTGATCCCCGGCATGGTGCAGGAAAAGACCGACCAGTTGCGCCGTGACCTGACCATGCAGGCCATGGCGGATGCGCCGGCTGCGGCCTGATCACTCCACCGTCACAGATTTCGCCAGGTTGCGGGGCTGGTCGACGTCGGTGCCTTTGGCGATTGCCGCGTAGTAGGCCAGGAGCTGTACCGGGATCGCGTAGAGGATCGGGGTGATGAAGGCGTTGGTGGTGGGGACGGTGATGCTGGCCCAGACATTGCCGGCCTTGGCGATGCCTTCCTTGTCGCTGATCAAGAGCACCTTGCCGCCGCGTGCCATCACTTCCTGCATGTTGGAGATGGTCTTTTCGAAATGCACGTCGTCGGGGGCGATGACGATGATGGGGACCTGGTCATCAATAAGCGCGATGGGGCCGTGCTTCATTTCGCCGGCGGCATAGCCTTCGGCGTGGATGTAGCTGATTTCCTTCAGCTTGAGCGCGCCTTCCATCGCCAGCGGGAAGCTGGCGCCGCGGCCCATGTATAAAACGTCGCGGGCCTTGGCGATTTCCTCGCCCAGCAGCTTGATGGCGGGTTCCTGCTTGAGGAATTCGGCGATGTGGCGCGGGGTTTCCAGCAGGGAAGCGCAGAGGCGCTTTTCGTCGGTCTCGCTCAAATGGCCGCGCGCCACACCAGCGGCGATGGCGAAGCTGGCCAGGGCGGCAAGCTGGCAGGTGAAGGCCTTGGTGGAGGCGACGCCGATTTCGGGGCCGGCATAGGTGGGCAGCACGATATCGGCTTCGCGGGCGATGGAGGATTCGGCGACATTGACCACGGCGATGGTGGTCTGGCCTTTGGCCTTTGCGTCGCGCAAGGCGGCGAGCGTATCGGCGGTCTCGCCCGACTGCGACACGAACAGCGCCACGCCGTTTTCGGGATAGACGGGATTGCGGTAGCGCAGCTCGGACGCGACATCGGCTTCCACCGACATGCGGGCCAGCTTTTCGAACCAGTATTTTCCGGTCATGCCCGCATAGAAGGCGGTGCCGCAGGCGCTGATGGTGAGGCGCGACGCGTTCGCGAGGGCGTCGCGCAGGCCCTTGCCCTGGTGGCGCACCACGGGGCCTGCGGGGTCGAGATAATGCGCCAAAGTGTGGCCCACCACTTCGGGCTGTTCGTGAATCTCTTTCGCCATGAAGTGGCTGTGGCCGGCCTTGTCCACCAGCGCGGCGCTGGCCGAGGTGATCTTGACCTCGCGGTTGGCGGGGCGCCCCGCGGCGTCGAAGATGGAAACCTGCGGGCCGTGGATCACCACCACATCGCCTTCTTCCAGATAGGAGACGCGATTGGTGAAGGGCGCCAGCGCAAAGGCGTCGGAGCCGATATAGGCTTCGGTGTCGGAATAGCCGACGGCCAGCGGCGCCCCACGGCGCGCGCCGACCAGCAGGCCCTCATGGCCCTTGAAGATCATGGCGATGGAATAGGCGCCGGTCAGGCGGGCCACGGCTTTTTTCGCGGCTTCCTCGGGCGACAGGCCTTCGGACATGAGCTGGGTGACGAGATGGGCGGCGGTTTCGCTGTCGGTTTCGGATTCGAATTTGTGACCCTTGGCGATCAGTTCGGCCTTCAGCTCGCGGAAATTCTCGATGATGCCGTTATGGACGATGGCAACCGTTGGCGAGGCATGGGGATGGGCATTGGCCTCGGTCGGGGCGCCGTGGGTGGCCCAGCGGGTGTGACCGATGCCGGTAAAGCCGTGCAGCGGATGATCCGCCAGCACCGCGCCCAGATTGACCAGCTTGCCGGGCGAACGGCGGCGCGCGATCTGGCCATCTTCCAGGGTGGCAATGCCCGCGGAGTCATAGCCGCGATATTCCAGCCGCTTCAGCGCTTCCAGGATGATGGGCGCAACGTCGCCTGTGCCCGCGATGCCGACAATGCCGCACATTACTTCTTCTCCAGTTTCTTCTTGTCGCGGAAGGCTTTTGCCCAGCCCGCTTTTTGCGTCTGGATGCCACGCGCGATGGCCAGCGCGTCGGCCGGCACGTCCTGGGTAATGACCGAGCCCGCCGCCGTGATGGCGCCGTCGCCGACTTTGACCGGGGCAACCAGCGCAGTGTCGGAGCCGATGAAGGCCCCTGCCCCGATTTCGGTCACGGCCTTGGTGAAGCCATCATAGTTGCAGGTGATGGTGCCGGCGCCGATATTGGCGCCCGCGCCGACCACGGCATCGCCGAGATATGTCAGGTGATTGGCCTTGGCGCCGGCGCCGATATTGGCGTTCTTCACCTCGACGAAATTTCCGATATGGGCGTTCTCGCCGATCTTTGCGCCGGGGCGCAGGCGGGCGAAGGGACCGATGATGGCGCCGGAGGCGACGGTGGCGCCTTCCAGGTGCGAATGGCTGCGCAGGCGCGCACCGGACATTACCGTGACGCCGGGTCCGAAGACCAAGAAGGGTTCGATCTCCACGTCGTTCTCCACGACCGTGTCGTAGGAGAAGAACACCGTCTCGGGCGCGGTCATGGTGACGCCGTCCCTCAGCAGGCGGGCGCGGGTGCGATCCTGGAACAGCTTTTCGGCCGCCGCCAGCTCGGCGCGGCTGTTGACGCCGGTGACCGAGACTTCGTCGGTCATGGCGATGGCGCATTTCACCCCGTCCAGCCGCGCCAGCGCGGGGACATCGGTGAGGTAATATTCATTCTGGACGTTTTCGTTCTTCAGCGCGGCAGCCCAGCGAAAGAAGCTTTGCGCGTCGGCGGCATAGCAGCCGCCATTGCACAAGGTGATGCCGCGTTCGGACTCGCTGGCGTCCTTGAATTCCACGATGCGGGCGAGATAGCCGTCGGGCGACAGCATCACCCGGCCATAGGCGGCGGGGTTTGCGGGCTGGAAGGTCAGCAGCGCCAGTCCGGTGCGGACCTGGGCCTTGAGACATTCGTCAATCGTGTCGCCGGTGATCAGCGGCATGTCGCCATTGGCAATGACAAGCGTGCCGGCGAAATCGGCCAGCGCGTCCTGGCCGGCGAGCGCGGCATGGCCGGTGCCAAGCTGCTGGTGCTGGACGGCGCTTTGGCAGCCCATCGCGTGCGCATATTCGCGCACCACTTCGCCCGCAGGCGAGGTCACCACCACGATGCGCTCGACGCCCGCGGCGCGCATGGCGTTGATGACATGACCCAGCAGCGGCAGCCCGGCCACCTTGTGCAGCACCTTGGGCAGCGCCGATTTCATGCGAGTGCCCTGCCCTGCGGCAAGGATGACGGCGGCTTTGGTCATGGCAGATGGGTACGGCCTTGGAAGAAAAAGGGGAAATGACGAATTCCGACGCTATATTGCCCCGATTCTGGACCGAAATCCGTTAATTGCCATCCCCGTTATTGCCACCCAATGGGAAGACCGAATTTGCCCCCTGCCCTGATTTTCGACCTCGACGGTACCCTGGCCGACACGGCCCCCGACCTGCTGGGCGCCACCAATGCCGTGTTGCTGGCCAAGGGGCTGCCGCAGCTCGACCTGGATCACCTGCGTCACATGGTGGGGTTCGGGGCGCGCGCGCTGATCGCCCAGGCGATGGAGGCGTCGGGGTCGCCGGTGACGGAAAGCCAGATGCCGCCGCTGGTGGAGATTTTCCTGAGCCATTACCGCGCCCATATCGCCGACGGCAGCCTGCTGTTTCCCGGCGTGACCCAGACACTGGCGGGATTGAAAGCCGGAGGGGCGCGGCTGGCGGTGCTGACCAACAAGCCGCAGGAACTGACGGATCCGCTGCTGCCGCTGTTGGGGCTGGACGGGTTTTTCGGCGCTGTCTATGGCGCGGGGCGAAAGCTTTATACCAAGCCTGACCCGCGCATCTTTCATGACGTGGTCGCCGACCTTTTTGCCAAGGAGGGCGGCAGCGGACCCGCAGTGATGATCGGGGACTCCATCACCGACCTCAACACGGCGCGGGCGGCAGGTGTTCCGTGTGTGCTGGTGAGCTATGGCTTCACGCCGGTCCCGGCGCGCGAGCTGGGGGGCGATGCGGTGATCGACGATTTCGCGCAACTTCCGGACGCGCTGCGGGACTTGAAGATTCTCTAGATCTCCCAGACCGGGCTTGGCGCAAAGGCGGGCGCTGGCGCAGCCCAGACCATGGCGCTGGATTTCACCAGGCGAGAGATACGCTCCAGAAGCGCATCGGGATCGAAGGGCTTGACCATATAGTCGCTGGCGCCACTGCTCATGGCGGACATCACCGTTTCGGTGTCGCGCTCGCCCGTCAGCATCATCACCGGCAGATTCTTCATCCGGGGATCGGCCTTGATGCGGTTGAGGGCCGAGAGCCCGCCGCCGCCGGGCATCTGCACGTCCAGGATAACGGCCACCGGCTCCTGGGCATGGACCATGGCAACCGCGGCGGTGGCGTCGTGGGTGCAAAAGACATTGAAGCGCGCAAGCCCAAGCCGCAGCTTTACCAGGCTGACGATCGTGGGATCGTCGTCGGCAATGACGATGCTGCGTTTCATGGTGCCCCCCTGTTATGGGGCGGGAGACTGGCTTGCCGGGGCTTAACAATACCCTTCTGAAATTTTGAACGATTGTTGCTTCGCCTTGAACGGGTACGGATTTTGCGGCCCTGCGTCGTCGAAGGGGCTGACAGGGGGGCTCGAATCAGCGACCAATCCGCCGCCGCAACCGGGGGGGACATGCTTGGCGCCAGGACATAGCCGTATTTTGACCAGCGAATTCCTGACGGCCGCCCTCGCGGCGGCGGCGGGCTTCTTTGCGCTGGGCTATGGCGCCATCCTGATCATGCCGCCGAGCAATTCGGCCGCCGTTATCTGGCCGGCCACCGCCTTCGCGGCCTGCGTGATCCTGCGCTATGCGCGCGGCTGGACCGAGCGGGCGGTGATGCTGGGGGGCGTGATCGTCGCGGATCTGCTGAACAACGGGCTTGGCGGCGACAGCGCGCTGATGACCCTGGGCTATACCCTGGTCAATGTGCTGGAGCTGGCCTTTGCGCTGGCGATCGCGGGACCGGGACGCACCATGCGCTCGGCTGACATACGCAAGACGGTGCTGTTCACGCTGCGCATCAGCCTGCTGCCGCCGCTGCTGGGGGGCAGCGCTTCGGTCTTGATCGCATGGCTGGACGGACAACAGCATCTGCTGATCAGCGGCCTGCACTGGTTCATCGCCGACGCGCTGGGCTTCTTCATGATCTTTCCCATCGGCATGGCGATTTCCTGGCGCCAGATCCACAAGCTGCAACTGACCAGGCGGATACCGCTGGCGGCGGTGACTTTGACGCTGCTGGCGGGGACCACGGTGCTGGTGTTTCGCCTGCATGCCTATCCGCTGCAGTTCCTGATCCTGCCGGCGGCGCTGGTGGTGACACGGTGGTTCCGCATGCTGGGGGCGGGGCTGTCGATCCTGGTCATCGCCGTCATCGTGCTGACGGAGCCGGTGCCGTCACTGCGTTATGACGCCGTAACCCGCGTTCAGTACCTGCAGCTGTTCCTGGCGGTGTGCAGCATGCTGTGCGTGCGCGCGGCGGGCGTTTTGAACGAACGCGACCTGACCATGGCCTATGTCGAGCGCAAGCACCGCCGCGTGGTGCGCGCCAGCCGCTTCAAGTCGCAGTTGCTGTCCCATGTCAGCCATGAGGTGAGAAGCCCGCTGTCGGCGATCATCGGTTTCAGCTCGATGCTGGAGAAAGGCACGCTGACGTCGGACCGGGCCCCGGAATTTGCCGCCATCATCGCCCATAACGGCGAACTGCTGCAGCGGCTGCATGACGACCTGCTGGACATGGGCCGCGCCGAAGCCGGCGCGCTGACCATGCGATCCGAGCGGGTGGATGTGGGCAGCACCCTGAACAACTGCGTCAGCGGCATCCGGCTGGATGCCAGCCTGGGCGGCAAGGATGTGGTGGTGGAAGATGTGCCGGGGACGCTGGCGTTGCAGGCCGACCCGCTGCGGCTGGCGCAGATCCTGAACAATCTGATCGCCAACGCCTTCAAGTATGGTGACAATTTCTCGCCTATCCGGGTGCGGGCGCATGCGCTTGGCGACGGGTTTGGCAGGATCGAGATCGTCAATACCGGCCCGGGCATTCCGCGCGGCGAGCATGGCGCGGTGTTCCTGCCCTTCCGCCGCTCGATCGAGGTTGGCCGCAATGTGCCGGGCGCGGGGCTGGGTCTTTCCATCGCCAAGATGCTGGTGGAGGCGCAGGGCGGGCGCATTGATTTTGAAAGCGTGCCCGGTCGGCAGACCCGCTTCTGGATCGACCTGCCGCTGGCGGCATAACGACAAAACTGCGTTTGCCATCTTCGCCTTGTGAAACCAATGCGCGAACCGCGCGTTGTGGGGCTAGAGCGCCGACAGGTTCGGCCAATATCTCGCATCGCTATCACTGACCCACCGCCAGATATTTTGTCGGTCCAGAGACTCTGTCGCACGTGCCGGAGAATGGCAGCTGCCGGCTGGCCGGTGCGTTCGTCGTAGATGTCCAAATTGCAATGCCGGGCTTTGTTCTGAATCAATTTTCATGGGCATCCCCGGGTCCACAACAACTTTTGCCGATGAATCGGGTTTTTTATGATCGCGCCAAAATTCAACCGCCTTATTGCAACCACACCGCGGATCCTTGCGATAGCGATCACCTTTATTGGGTTGACCATTGCGCGGGCGCAGGCAGTTCCGGCCTTTGCCGACCAGACCGGCCAACCTTGTTCATCCTGTCATGTTGGGGGATTTGGGCCGCAACTGACGCCGTTTGGCCGCGAATTCAAGATCCTGGGATATACCGTGCGCTCCAAGGAAGGCACCATTCCGGTATCTGCGATGGCTATCGCGTCGTACCTGCACACTGCGGCGGATCAACCTGCCGCGCCGCACTACGGCCCCAATGACAATACCGCGCTGGATCAGATCAGCGTGTTTCTTGCCGGCGGCCTGAGCAAGAATATCGGCGGGTTCAGCCAATTCACCTATGACGGCGTGGGGCGCGCATTTTCCTGGGACAATCTTGATTTGCGGGCGGTTGACCAGTTGACGGTCGGCGGCACCGACGTCGTGGCAGGCCTGAGCCTGAACAACAGTCCAGCCGTCCAGGACCCCTGGAATACGCTTTCCGCCTGGGGCTTTCCCTACACGGAATCCGCACTCGCACCTTCACCGGGCGCGGCCACTCTGCTGAGCGGCGGTGTCGCGCAGAGCGCGCTCGGCATTACCGCCTATGCCTGGTGGAATTCGGAAATCTATGCGGAAGCCGGGCTCTACGCGACGCCGGGCCGGGGCTTCATGCGTGCGATGGGGGCGGACGGCGGCGCCGTCATTCGGGGAAGTGCGCCTTATGTCCGGCTTGGCTATCAGAAAGACTATGACAACCAGAACTTCCAGTTCGGCGTAACTGGTTTTTCCGCCAGCCTGTATCCCGGCGGCGATCGCACGGCGACCGCCACCGACAACTACCAGGACATCGGCGTGGATGGCTCGTACCAGTATGTCGGTGACGGCAGCAACGTCTATCAGGTCAACATGCGCTACACGCATGAACGCCAGTCCCTCAGTGCCACCTATGGGCTTGGGGCGGCTGGCAATCTGAAAAACATGCTGGACGAATTTTCGACGGATGCCTCCTATTACTGGAAAAACCAGATCGGATTGACCGCCGGCTATTTCAATATTTCCGGCTCCGCCGACAGCCTGTTGTATGCCGGGAACCGGACGATAAAGCCCAACAGCGCCGGCTTCACCTTTCAACTGGATGGGACCCCGTTCGGGCAAACGGCGTCGTCCATGGGCAACCACATGAATCTGCGGGTGGGAATTCAGTATCGTCTCTACACCCACTTCAACGGCGCCACCGCAAACTATGACGGCGCGGGAAGCAGCAGCTCCGGTAACGACACGGTCAGGGTCTTCACCTGGATCGCGCTTTGAAGGTCTGCGACAGGTCATTCGGCGATCCTGCCGAACGCCTCATTAACCCAGGAAAGTTTGCATCATGAAATTCAGCGCACATATCACTGCAGCCGCCGTGACATTGTTGATGATTTGCGCCGGCGGCGCGGCACAGGCCGCAGAGACCGTCATCGACCAGAAGGATCTGAAATTCGTACCGAACGCCGTGACCATCCATGCCGGCGATACCATACGCTTCACCAACAGCGATCCCTTCACCCATGATGTGACGGTGATCAGCCCGGACGGTGCCGCAAGCGACAAGGGCTTGCAGCATCACGGCAAGGAAAACGTCGTGCCCTTTCCCAAATCGGGGACGTACAAGATCATCTGCAAGATGCATCCCAACATGAAGGCGACGGTCATCGTCAACTGATGGTGGCAGCGGCAGGTGGAAGGGAAGAATAGCCGGTTACGCGATTGCGACCGGCCTTCTTGGCCGCAAACAGGGCCTGGTCGGCGCGATCCAGGCTGTCTGCGATTTCGGTGTCTGCGGCCACCAGTTCCGCCACGCCGAAGCTTGCCGAAATGTTGAAGTGCAAGGGGCCGTACTTGATCGGGGTGGTGCAGATGGCTTCCCGCAGCTTTTCCGCCACCTTCATCGCGCCCGCTTCCGCCGTTCCGGGCAGCACCATCGCAAATTCCTCGCCGCCGATGCGGGCAAAAAGATCGATCTGCCGAATGGGGCCTTTGCAGATCTGCGTGAAGGCGCGGAGCGCTTCATCGCCGGCGGCATGGCCTTAGGAATCGTTGACAACCTTGAAGTGATCCAGGTCGATCATCACCACCGAGGCCGGAACACCGAACCGGTTTTTCCGCTCCACCTCAAGCCGGGCCATGGACAGGAAGTAGCGGCGATTGGACAGTCCCGTCAGGTGATCGGTGGTGGCCAGCTTCATCAATTCAAATTCCAGCAATTTTCGCTGCGTGATGGTGCGATGCGAAATCACGGCGCCGCCATAGTGATGCTTGAGCGGCGTGACGACGCCCTGGAACCACCGGTTTTCCCAAGGGGAATGGCAGGGATATTCCAGTTCAAAGAGATCGCACTCGCCGCTGATGACGGACAGGATTCCCGCCGCAAATTTTCCGGCATCCTCTGACCCCGCGCCCTGGGCCCTGTTGCAGACGTCGAGATAGTGGGAGCCGACCCCCGTTCGGCTGCTGCTGCTGGGCGGATTGCTGAGGGCAAAATCCCGCCACGCACGATTGACGGCAATGATGGTCCCGTCCCTGTCGATCACGCAGATATTGGATGACAGCGCATCCAGCGCCGCAGCGGCAAAGCCTTTTCTATCCAGGATAGATGTCATCCGCTGGTACCGCTGATTTTCGCAAGCCGCCTGGGGCACCTGCCGGTGCCGGGCATTTCCCCAGGATTCAGACCCTTTTGAAACTTTGCGCAGCGCAGGAATGTGGGCGCGCTGCGATTGTACGCCGATCAAACGCGCCGATATTAAGGGGCGGGCATGGTCCCGGCTGTATCCGATTGCTCACAGATTGCCCCTTGCATTGCCTGTGGAGTTACGTCCCGGCGCAATGGCCTGACGTGCGAGATTGCGGTCGCGATACGGCAGAACAAGGAATCAGGCACACGCGCCCGTGTACGGCCCCAACCGGGCGATACGATTGCAATAGCGCGTCGCATAGAGCGCCGTCACCGTCTTAATTCCGCCCGTGTTGGTTCAGCACGGGTTCATCGGGCAATCGTCATGTTGTGTGCAGGGCCCGCCGCTCAACAAGGGCCCAAGAGGATTCAGCCATGACGAAGTTCAAACTGAATGCCGCCCTGACCGCTATTTTCCTGGGCACTGCGGGCGCTGCCATTGCTGTTGCTGCGCCGGTCCATGCCGCCACCGTCAGCGCCAAGGTTGGCGCGGCGCTGAAAGAGGCGCAGGTTCTGGCGGCAGCCGGCAACTACCGCGCCGCAATGGCCAAGATCAACGAAGCCGACAGCGCACCCGGCCGCACGCCGGAAGAGGGCGCGATCATCAGTCAGATGAAACAGTATGTCGGCGTGAAATCGGGCGATGTCGGAATCGGCGGCGCCGCAGCTGCCCGTGCCAAGTTCGCCAATGACTATAATGCGGGCCGGTACAGGGAGGTGATTGCCGACGCCGAGCTGCTGCGCAGGAACAATGCACTGGACGCCAATGCGCAGCTGGTCATCGCGCAGGCCTATTACAAGTCCGGGGATTTCGCGGGCTGCGTGCGCTACACCAAGTCTTTTGGCGGTGACACCGCGCTGGAACTGCAGGCGCGCTGTGCTTACGAGACAGGCGACGTCACCACCCAGCGCAGGGCGCTGGAAGCGCTGGTGGCGCGCAGCGGCAAGCCGGAATACTGGAAGAGCCTGCTGAAGCTTTCCGAGCGTTCGCAGGGCATGACCGATCACAACATGCTGGACATCAACCGCATCCGCATGATGACCGGCAACGTGGTCACCAGGGACGAATACACCCTGCTGGCGCAGCTGGCGCTGCAGCTTGGCAACCCTGCCGAAGCGCAGGGCGTGCTGGAGAAAGGCGTGACCGCAAAGGTGCTGACCGATGCGCGCAGCGCGCGCCTGCTGACGATGGCCAGGACACAGGCCGTTGCCAGCGCTGCGAACGAAGGCAAGCTGCTGGCTGCCGCCAAGGCCGCGCCGCAAGGAGACCTGCTGGTGAAGCTGGGCGAAGACCAGATCGGACGCGGCAATGCCAAGGGCGCCATCGCCACCATCCAGGCGGGCCTGAACAAGCCGTTGAAGGATGAAGCCAATGCCCGGATCCGCCTGGGTCAGGCCTATCTGGCGGCGGGCCGCAAGTCCGATGCTCAGGCCGCCTTCGCCAGCGTGAAGGCGCCGCAGGCTTCCGCCACGGTGGCCCGACTTTGGGCACTCGTCGCGCGGGGCAAAACGGGCGTTTAGTGGGCGCGTTGATTTGCGGTTTGTAATGGTGGGCGCGACAGGGATTGAACCTGTGACCCCTCCCGTGTGAAGGGAGGTAGCCATCGACCGTTGACGCTTGAATCTACTTGTCTTTTTTTGAGGGAGTGGCCGATTGCACAGCTTTTTGCACGGCAGGCAGCTTGCCAGACGCCTTTGCCGCTTCGTTCGGCACCACATGTGCGTATCGCTCGACTGACGACAGACTTTCCCAGCCGCCAGCTTCCTTCAGGCCTATCTGGCGGCGGGCCGCAAGTCCGATGCTCAGGCCGCCTTCGCCAGCGTGAAGGCGCCGCAGGCTTCCGCCACGGTGGCCCGACTTTGGGCACTCGTCGCGCGGGGCAAAACGGGCGTT
>JBBQHU010000028.1:0-30793 GCA_038324265.1 Micropepsales bacterium
CACAAGGCACCTGGAAAACGGCGAAGACCGCATGACCGCGGCCATCAAGGGCGCCAGCGAAGTGACCTTCACGGTCCTCTCCATGTCGATCTCGCTGGTGGCGGTTTTCCTGCCGGTTCTGCTGATCGGCGGCCTGGTGGGGCGCATCTTCCACGAATTCGCCGTCACCCTGACTGTGGCCATCCTCCTGTCGCTGGTAATTTCGCTGACCGTGACGCCGATGATGTGCGCCTATATGGACTTCACGGTGTCGGACGACGAGAACGCCTTCATGCGTTGGTCGCGCCGTACGCTGGAGCGGATGACGGAATTTTATCGCAGGACCCTGGTCTGGTCGCTGGACAATCCCCTGACCATCGTGATGACCGTCGTGGTCGCGATCGTGCTGAATTTCTACCTGCTGGGCATCGTGCCCAAGGGCTTCTTCCCGGACACCGACAACGGCATGATCCAGGGCGGCATCCGCGGTGACCAGTCGATCTCGTTCCAGTCGATGCAGAAGAAGTTCAAGCAGTTCATCGACATCATCAAGTCCGATCCCGCCGTCGAGACGGTGGGCGGTTTTGCCGGCGGCCAGGCTACCAACCAGGGCAATGTCTTTGTCACCCTCAAGCCGCTGCGCGAGCGCGGTATTTCCACCGACAAGGTGATCGACCGCATGAAGCCCAAGCTGGAGAAAGTCTCCGGCGCGCGGCTGTTCCTGAATTCCGGCGGCGGCATCCGCGCCGGCGGCCGCCAGGGCAACGGCAATTACCAGTACACCATCCAGGCTGACACGCTGGATGATCTCAATGTGTGGCTGCCCAAGATCACCACGGCGCTTCAGAACGTGCCGGAGCTGGAAGACGTCAATTCCGACCAGCAGGACAAGGGCCTTCAGGTGGACCTGAAGGTGGATCGCAAGAGCGCGGCGCGTCTGGGCCTGAACATGGCCCAGATCAACAACGCCCTCTATGACGCCTTCGGCCAGCGCCAGGTCTCCACCATCTACAAGGACAAGAACCAGTATCATGTGGTGATGGAGGTGGCGCCGGCCTTCTGGCAGAACCCCGACACCTTGCGCGATGTCTATGTCTCCACCACCGGCGGCACCGTTTCGGGCACCCAGTCCAGCGCCGCCGCGGGCGGCGCCTTCGTGGCGCCCGCTGCCGCAGGCGCTTCCGCTGCATCCTCGCCGGCGGCCGACGCAGCTGCCGAGGCCGTGCGCAACCAGCAGCTCAACAGCCTGACCAACAGCGCGCGCGGTTCGTCCTCGACCGGCGCGTCGGTCTCCACCCGCGTTTCCACCATGGTGCCGCTATCGGCCTTCGCCAGCTATGGCCCCGGCACCACGCCCCTGGCGGTGAACCATCAGGGCCCGTTTGTTGCTACCACTTTCTCTTTCAACCTGCCGCAGGGTCAGTCGATGGATGGTGCAATCGCCGCCATCCAGAAGACCATGGCCAAGATCAATGTGCCGATCTCCATCCATGGCGAGTCGGCCGGTACCGCCCAGATATTCCAGAAATCGTTCCAGAACATGCCCTTCCTGCTGCTGGCGGCGATCCTGACCATCTACATCACCCTGGGCATCCTGTATGAAAGCTTGATCCATCCGATCACCATTCTGTCCACCCTGCCGTCGGCTGGCGTGGGCGCGGTGCTGGCGTTGCTGCTGTTCAACGCGCAGCTCGACCTGATCGCGGTGATCGGCATCATTCTGTTGATCGGCATCGTCAAGAAGAACGCCATCATCATGATCGACTTCGCGATCGACCTGGAGCGTCGCGAGGGGCTTTCATCCCGCGACGCGATCTACAAGGCGTGCATGTTGCGCTTCCGCCCCATCATGATGACCACCACAGGTGCCATCCTGGGCGCGCTGCCGTTGGCCATCGGCATGGGCGAGGGGTCCGAACTGCGTCAACCCTTGGGGATATCGGTGGTCGGCGGACTGTTCCTCAGTCAGATCCTGACGCTCTACACCACGCCGGTGGTGTTCCTGTACATGGACCGCTTCGGCAACTGGACCAGCGGCATCTGGAACAAGTGGTACCATGGCCTGATGGGCGACAAGCCGGGCGACCACGAACCGTCTCCGACACCAGCCGAATAGGGCGCATGAAAAAGCCGCGCGGCCTGTCGGCGGCGCGGCTTTCGCGAAAATTTCCAGTATTCGACCCTAGAGGTTCGGCAGGTCGTCGTTGCCAGGATTGCCTTCGTTGATCTTGGCGTTGCGGCTCTGGCGATAGAGGTTGCGGGTGGTGGCGTAGAAGTCGATCGAGGACCGCTCGATGGATTCCACGGTGTCCAGCGAAGCGGTGCGGGCATCCAGGACGCCCACGCCGAAACGCACCACCATCCAGGTGTCTGAGCCGTGGAAGGTGACATAGGTCAGCGGATCGAAGGCGATGTCGATGCCCTGGCCCAGCAGGTCGCGGGGCGGCTTGGGCCCGGCAAAGGGCAGCACCAAGTACGAACCTTCATAGACGCCATTCTTGCCCAGCGTGATGCCCATGTCATTTTCGTGATAGGGAATGCCGATCTTGCTGGCCACGTCGATCAGCCCGCCAACGCCGATGGTGGTGTTGATGACGATGCGGCCCAGCGTGTCGCCCACCTTGGGCCCGTCGCCCTGCAGCACGTCATTGGCCAGGATCACGGGCGAATTCAGGTTGGTCAGGAAATTGTGCACGCCGTCACGGGCGAATTCCGGCACCACGGCGCGGTAGCCCTTGGCGAGGGGCCGCGCCACCGCGTGATCCACCTTCAGGTCGAAATCGAAGATGTCGCGATTGGTCTTTTCCCAGGGATCGTTCTGGGCGACGGATTCGGGGCTGGGAGTGCTACAGGCGCTAAGCGCCAAAGCAAGAACGGCCGCCGAGATTGCGGAAAGTTTGATTTTCATGCCCCTACCAATACCCAGATCGAAATAAGATAACGTTACAGCCGAGTCCAACAACGCTCAATATCGGGATTAGTGCCTGCCGCCACAAGGGGGCCTCGCGATTCTGGGGTGGGTGATCCACCATTCTTAGGGCTGCGGCGTGGCGGATTTGCTACAAGAAACGGCACATCCCGACCCGCCTAGCAAATCTGTACGACCGGACAAGGGCTTGTCGCTCGGCCGGGGTTGCCCGTCCGGGTTGTCTGGCAGTGGTTTTACGGTTTCTTCATCAGCCGCCAACGGTGGGGCCTGCAGGGTTGCCACCCCATAGCCCAGCCCCGTGACGTTCTGGCCGAGAAAACAGGCCCGCATTTTCTTGTCCTTTTTGCCGCAGTCAGGAAATCGCGGCAGGGACAATTCGCTCCCGTTTTTTGGGAAATTTCAGGCCGGCACGCCTCTGCCCACCAAAAATGGCAGGCAGCTGTGATTATCACAAATGTCTGACCGGGCAACCCGAACTCATCCCCGTCCGAACAGCGGCATCTTGGTCGCCATCACGGTCAGGAAGGGTACATTGGATTCCAGCGGCAGCCCCGCCATGTAAGCTACGGCCTGCGCCACATGGTTCACATCCATGCGCGGTTCGGTGCGCAGCTCGCCGTCCGCTTGCAGCACACCCGCCGTCATGCGCTCGGTCATTTCGGTGGCGGCGTTGCCGATATCGACCTGGCCGGCGGTGATGTCGAAGGGACGGCCATCCAGAATGGTGGACTTGGTCAGGCCGGTGATCGCGTGCTTGGTCGCGGTATAGGGCGCAGAATGGGGCCGCGGCCGGTCGGCGCTGATCGAGCCATTATTGATGATGCGGCCGCCCTGGGGGACCTGCGCCTTCATCATCCGCACCGCTTCCTGGGTGCAGAGGAAGGCGCCGGTGAGGTTGACTCCGACAACCGCCTGCCACTGGGCAAAGGTCAGATCCTCGATCGGCACGGCGGGGGCGCCCATCCCGGCATTGTTGAACAGCACGTCCAGACGGCCGAATTTCTCCTTGATCCGGGCGAAAACAGCCTTGACCGCATCGGGATCGCCGACATCGGCGGCGACCACCAGGCTTTCGCCCTTGAGCATCCCGGCAGTATCGTTCAGCGCGGCCACCTTGCGGCCCACCAGCACAACGCTCCATCCATCCGCCGAGAGCGCCTTGGCCACGGCCCGGCCCACGCCCGACCCCGCACCGGTGATCATTGCGATTTTTGTCATCGTACTTCCCCACATTGTCGGTCGCTCGAAATGGCGGCACAAACCATAGATTCCATAAGGGTTTTCGGACAACCCCGCGACCTGCGCAACCCTGCCTGCTCCTTTATTTGGCCCAACATTTCCTTTAGAGCGAAGCGGGTGAGGGCGATGCAAAAGCGCCCGGAACAGCGCGACACTGTTGCTTCAGGGGATTTCAATGCTGAAACGTCTGGTTGTGGGTCTTCTGGCCTCCAGCGCACTGGGCCTTAGCGTTCCTGCGAGGGCGCAGCAGGTCGACAGCGGCCATACCGTCGCATCGGGGCTTGAGACGGTCATCGTCACCGCCCGCAAGCGGGCCGAGGACGCGCAGGCGGTGCCGATCGCGATCTCCGCCTACAATGAAGCGGACCTGCAAAAGCTGAACATCAGGACCATCGAGGACCTGCGCTATTCCTCGCCTTCGGTCTATATCGCGCCGACGACCTTCCGGCAGGACACGCTGAATATCACCATTCGCGGCCAGCGCGACTTCGATTCCAGTTCCGGCCAGTCGGTGATGTCGTTCGACACCGCCTCCGCAATTTACATGGACGGCGTCTATATGGCGCGTCCGGTGGGCCTGACCGGCGGTCTGTTCGATATTGACAGTGTGGCGGTGCTGAAGGGACCGCAGGGCACCCTGGTGGGTCGCAATTCCACCGGCGGTGCCATTCTCTACCAGACGCGCGAGCCGACCAGCACCTATGGCGGCTATGCCAAGGCGACGCTGGGTGACTATGGCCGGGCCGAGCTTCAGGGCGCGATCAATATTCCCCTGACCGATACACTGTTCTTCCGGGCCGCTGGCCAGATCAGCGACCAGCGGGGCTATATCACCAACCTCTATGTCGATCCGGCCACCGGCTATCGCAACAGCCAGCCGGCAATGGGCTCCAACAAGATTGCGGGCAACTTCTCGCTGAAGTGGCAGCCGGACGAGACGTTCAACATCCTGCTGCGCGCCAACATCTCGGCCGAGCATGACACCGGCTCGACCTATCACGACCTGGGCATTATTGATGGCAAGGGCAACCGGTTCGGCCGCCCCGCGGTCTGCAATCTGCCCGGCGCCTGTATCGGCTTTACCGATCTTCTGGGTCACAGGATCGAGCCGTATTACAGCTCCTTTTCTGCGGCCGGCGTGGGACCAGTGAATACCGACCCCAGGGCCTACAACTCGCTGCAGCAATCGGTTGCCCGCGAACAGAAGGCCGGGTTCTGGACGACGGAGCAAACGGTCAGCAACGCCGATGTGGGTCATTACCAGACGCTGTCGGCTACGGTGAACAAGTCGTTCGATGACATCGATGTGAAATGGCTGTCGGCCTATCGCTGGTGGGACAATACCGGCAGTTCGATCGGCCGTGGCCTGCCCTACAATACTGCCGAGTACCAGTACCAGGTGCCGGCCTACAAATCCTACCAGTCCGAGCTGACCGTGAACGGCAACGGCATTGGCAACCGGCTGCACTGGACTGCAGGCCTGTTCTACTTCCGCGAAGAAAGCCCCAATGACGGCGGGCTGTTCTATCTGTTCATTCCCAACAATGGCGTGGCCGCGCCGGGCAAGGGCATCACCTTGCAGGACGGCACCCGCAACAGCCAGGTCAATAACAGCTATGCCGGCTACGCCCAGGCGACCTACAGCATCTGGTCCGATACGCGCCTGACCGCCGGCATCCGCTACACCTATGACGAGCGTTATGCCCACATGGACACGCGCACCGACATCTTTCCGGCGACTGCTGCCAGCACTGCCGCCGTCGCCAATGGTGTCTATGATCCTGCATCCTATACGCTGCACGGCATCAATTATGCCGGAATAACCCATGCCTGCACGCTGACCGACATCAGCGGCAAGCTGCGGCCGCTATCGTCCTGCGCCGCGGACATCAATGCCAGCTTCCACAAGCCGACCTATACGCTGGCGCTCGATCACGACCTGTGGGATGGCACGCTGGTCTATGCCACCACCCGCAGCGGCTACCGCGCCGGCGCGATCAACTCGACCGCGATTAATCCTGCCGTGACCGTCGCGCGCCCCGAAAATGTCACCGACTATGAAGTCGGTGTGAAATCCGACTGGACCATCGCCGGCATGCCGATCCGCACCAACCTGTCGGCCTATATGTCGGCCTATCACGACATCCAGATCCTGACCGCCTTGCCCAATGTCACCATTGCCACCGCAGCCGGAGGCGGTGCCTGTACCCAGGCTGCCTACAACGCCAACAGCTGCCTGGGCGTCACCAACGACAATGTCACGCTGAACGCCAAGACCGCGCGCATCTATGGCGCGGAATGGGAAGTGACGCTGCAGCCGTTCCCCCAGCTGACCTTGAGCGCATCGGGCAGCTATCTCGATGCCCATTATACCGATTATACCTTCACGCCGCCCGCAGGCTATCTGCTGCCCACCGGCACCACGAACCTGTCGGGGACGCCTTTCCCGCTGCCGCAGTGGCAGGCCAACGAGACCGTGAGCTATGCCACCGGCCTGCGCGACATTGCTGGCGTCAGCGTCGATGACGTTACCCTGACGGCGCATTATTACTGGCAGAGCCGCTACCTGGCCGATATGCGCAGCTTCGATCCCAGCCAGCGCACCGGCGCCTATGGCATGCTCAACCTGCGTCTCGACATCCTCAACATCGCGTCGAAGAATTTCGACTTCGGCGTGTTCGTGAACAATGTCGTCAACACGCCTGCCTGCCTGCCGGAATATAATGGTGTGCTGAACTCCGCGCCGAACTCATCATTCGGCATCGCCAACACGGCGGGTGTCCTGCAATGCGTGCCGCTGGCCCCCCGCATGGCGGGCATCACACTGGGATACAAGTTCTGACCGGCTATGCCGGTCGCGCCGCTCAGTTGGCGTATTCCACTTTCACCAGCGCCATGGTGAAGACCAGGGTCTGGTCCGGCGGGATTGCGTCGCCGGCGCCTTCCGCGCCATAGCCCAGGTCCGACGGCACCACGATCTCCCAGGTGTCGCCGGTCTTCATTAGCTTCAGCGCCTCGACCCAGCCGGGGATCAGCGCGCCCGACTGGAACTGGGCCGGTTCATCTGGCTTGGTCTGGTCGAACACCTTCCCGTTGATCAGCGCGCCCTTGTAATAGACCGTCACCACATCGGCGCCGCGCAGGACCGACGGCCCCTTGCCTTCGCGCAGCACCCGGTACATCAGGCCCGAGGCCGTCTTTTTCACGTCAGGCTTGGCAGCATAGTCGGCGAGATAGCGCGCATTGGAGGCGGGCGAGGTGTCATAGGCGGCGCTGCTGGTGGCGGCGTCCGATTTCTTGTCACAGGCCGTCAGCGCCGCCAACGGCATCAAGACCAGGACCAGAGCCTTCACGAACTTGCGCATGCATTTCCCCTTGGAAAAACGAGTGCCTTTATAGGCGGAAAACTCACTTCCCCGCCACCCGCACTGTCCCCGTCGTGCGGAAAGCATGTCTTTCAGGAGACGCGCAGCGCCCGGCGCGCCCCGCTATTTTCCCGCCACCACCACCGGGTCCCCGTCACGAAGCGAATCGGGCGGGTTGTCGATGATGCGGTCCTTGGCCGTGACACCGCTGCCGACATCGACCGTGGCGCCTTCGTCACGCTGGATGCTGATGGTCTTGAGCCGGACATGGCTGGTCGCGTCCACGGTGGCGACCTGCATGCCTTCGTCACGGAACATCAGGGCAGTGGCCGGCAGGCGGATGCCATTGGCGTTGGCGGGCAGGGGGAATTTCACGTCCGCATAGGCGCCGGGCTGCAGCGCGCCGTCCGTATTGTCGATGCCGAACTGCACCAGCACCGTGCCGGTGCCCGAAGCGACGGCCCCCGCATTGGCGACAAGCGTGGCTGCGAAGGTGCGGCCCGGATGCTGCGGCACCGTGAAATCCACCGTCATGCCGGGATGAATGTACGACGCATAATTCTGCGGCACCCGCACATAGATGCGCATCCTGCCCAGATCAGCCACCGTGAAGAGCGGGGCTGCACCCGTGCCCACCGTGACCAGCGCGCCAACATCCACGGCGCGACTTGTGACCATACCGTCGAACGGCGCCACCAGGCGGCGAAAGCCTTCCTGCGATGACAGGCTGAACAGGTTGGCGCGCGCCGCAGCCACGGCGGCATTCTTGGAATCCAGGTCGGCGTCCTTGGTGTCCTTGTCCTGCTGGGACACCGCGCCCTGCGCGAACAGCGCGTTCCAGCGCACCGCGGTGGCGGCGGACAATTTCTGGGCCGCCTGCGCGTTCACCAGGTTCGCGCGCGCCGACGCGGTCTGACCGGCGATGTTGGGCACATCCAGTTCGGCCAACAATTGGCCTTTTTTCACGCTGCCGCCGATATCCACGTACCATTTCTTCACATAACCGGAGACCTGGGCGTAGATCGGCGCCGAGATGAAGGCCTGCACCTCACCCGGCAGGTTGAGGCCGCCGCGCTTGGCGCCGCCCTTTGCGTCCTTGGGCGACTTGATGAGTTCGACAGTCTGCACCGCCTGATCGTCGGTCCAGACCGCAGTCTCATGGCTCTGCCACAGGCGCCAGCCGATGCCGGCCGCCGCGACGCCCACGGCCGCCACCAGGGCGATGACGCCCAGGCGTTTCATGCCGACCGGCGCCTTGTGGGCCAGCAGCTGTTCGCGGGGCATCTGGCCGCCATGGCCGGCCCCGGTATCGGCAGGTCCGGCGTCGGGGTTCTTGTCAGGCATACGCTTCTCCAGGCTTTTTCTCGGGGCCGCGCGGCATGGCTGCCCGGCGCGCCGCCATGCGGCCATGGATGATGCTGAACACCACCGGCACGAACATCAAGGTGGCGAGGGTGGCAAATACCAGGCCGCCGATCACGGCGCGGCCCAGGGGTGCATTCTGCTCGCCGCCTTCGCCCAGGCCCAGCGCCATCGGCGCCATGCCGATGATCATGGCCAATGCAGTCATGCAAACCGGGCGAAACCGGGTGAAGCCGGCTTCCACAGCGGCCTGCACGGCGTCGCCATGAATGGCCAGCCGCTCGCGCGCGAAGGAGATGACCAGGATGGAGTTTGCGGTTGCCACCCCCATGCACATGATGGCGCCGGTGAGTGCAGGAACCGACAGGGTGGTGCCGGTGGCAAAGAGTGTCCAGATGATGCCGGCCAGTGCCGCCGGAAGCGCGGTGATGATAACAAAGGGATCGAGCCAGGACTGGAAGTTCACCACGATCAGCAGATAGATCAGCACCACCGCCGCCAGCAGGCCGTAGAACAGGCCGGAGAAGGCCGTGTTCATGGTAGAGATCTGGCCTCGCAAGGTGACGGTCGCGCCGCGCGGCAGATATTTCATGTTGGCATCGATCACCTTCTGCACATCCTTGGCGACCGCGCCCAGGTCGCGGCCTTGGGTGGTGGCGTACAGATCGATGGTGGGCTGGATGTCGTAATGCGTCACCACGCTGGAGCCCTGGCTACGGGTGATGCGCGACAGGCCGCCCAGCACCTGCGGCGTGGTTCCCGCCGTCGTGCTGGTCACAGGCAGGTTCTGCAAGGCCGAGAGGGTGCTGAGTTTATACTCCGGCGTCTGTGCCGTCATGTTGTAGGAGACGCCGTTCTTGGGATTGAGCCAGAAATTCGGCGACGATTGCGAGGTACCGGCCAGGCTGGTGGCCAGCGCGTTGGTGACATCGCGCTCGGTCAGGCCCAGCTGGGCCATGCGGCTGCGATCGGCTTGTACCTCCAGCTGCGGGAAGCTGCTGGATTGCTGCATACGCGCATCCGCAAGGCCATTGATCTTCTTGAGTTCGCGCAGGATGCGAAAGCCGAAGACCTTGGTCTCGTCGCGTTTGGTACCGACGATCTGCACGTCCAGCGGTGCCGGCTGGCCGAAATTCAGGATCTGGCTGGTGATGTCGGGCGGCGGATAGCTAAAGGTAATTTCCGGGAACTGTCTGGGCAACCGCTCGCGCAAGGTGCGCACATAGTCAGCCGTGGCACTGTGGTTCTCCTTCAGGCTGATGAAGATGTCGGCGTCCTGAACGCCGACTGTGCCCGAATTGTTGTAGAGCAGGTTGATGGGGCTCTGGTTGAGCCCGATATTGTCGACAATGGTCGCCACCTGGTTACGCGGAATGATGCGCCGAACCTCTTTCACGACTTGGGCAATGATCTGGGTGGAATCCTCGATGCGGGTGCCTGGCGGCATGCGCGCATGCAGGGTGATTTGGCCAGAATCCACGGCCGGGAAGAAATCCTCGCCCAGAAAGGGAAACAGCGCCATAGAAGCCAGCACCGCGCCCAGGAATCCAAACACGAAATTCCGCCGCCGCGTCATCGCCAGCGCCAGGAGGTTGCGATACCACTCGCGCACGATCTCAAAACCGTTCTCGAACTTGCGCTGCAGCCGGGCCATCAGGTGCGGGTCGCCCGTGCGCTGGCGCTCTTCCTGCGTCGTGTGGGGCTTGAGCAGGTAGAGCGACAGGGTCGGCACCAGGGTGCGTGACAGGATGAAGGAGGCAATCATGGCGAACACCACGCTCATCGCCATGGGCACGAACAAAAAGCCTGCCACGCCCTGCAGCGCGAACATGGGCACAAAGGCGACGCAGATGCAGAGCAACGAGACAAAGGCCGGCTGGGTGATCTGGCGGGCGCCGTCCATGACAGCGTCATAGACGCCTTTACCCTGTTCCAGGTGCCAGTTGATGTTTTCGATTGTCACCGTGGCATCGTCCACCAGGATGCCAACCGCCAGTGCCAATCCGCCCAGCGTCATGATGTTCAGCGTCTGGCCGGTGGCCCAAAGCCCCATCAGCGCGCACAGCACCGCCAGCGGGATCGAGGTGGCAATGATCACGGTGGAACGCCAGCTTCCCAGGAACAGCAGGATCATCAGGCTGGTCAGGCCGGCGGCGATGGCGCCTTCGCGCACCACCCCGTTGATGGCGGCCTTCACGAACAGGGACTGGTCGCTCAGAATATCGATGCTGAGTTCCGGCGGCATCTGCGTCTTGAGGATGGGCAGCAGGGCCTTGATGCCGTTGACCACGTCGATGGTCGAAGCCTGGCCGTTCTTCAGCACGGTGGAAAGCACGGCACGATTGCCGTTGACGTGAACGATGTTCTGCTGCGGCGTGTTGCCGTCACGCACATGTCCAACATCGTGCAGGAAGACGGTGCCGCCGGCCAAGGTCTTGATCGGCAGGTCGTTCATGCCAGCAATGGTGTCGGCGGCATTGTTGAGCCGCACCGCATACTGAAAGCTGCCGATCTTGATATTGCCGGCCGGTACAATCTGGTTCTGGCTGGCAAAGGCGGTTTGCACGTCATAGGCCGACAAGCCGCGCGCCTGCATGGCCTGGGGGTCCAGGTCAATCTGCACCGATCGGAACTTGCCGCCATAAGAGTAGGGAATGGCGGCGCCGCGCACCGTGGCCAAGCGCGGACGGGCGAAATTCTGGGAATTGTCCAGCACCTGCTGCTCGGACAGCGATTTGGACGAGAAGGCCATCTGCAGTACCGGCACGGTGGAGGCCGAATAGTTGAGGATCAGTGGCGGCTGCGTGCCCGGCGGCATCTGGCGGATCGCACTCTGGGAGATAGAGGTAACCTGGGCACTGGCCAGGCGGATATCGACATTGGGCTGGAAGAAGATCTTGGCGATGCCGATGCCCGGCATCGACTGGCTTTCAATATGCTCCACATCGTTCACGGTGGTGGACAGGATGCGTTCATAGGGCGTCATCATCCGGCCCGAGACATCGTCGGGCGACAGGCCGGAATAGGTGAAGGCGACGCCGATCACCGGAATGCCGATATTGGGAAAAATGTCCGTGGGCGTGCGAATGGCAGCCAGTGGCCCGAAGATCAGGATCATCAGCGCCATGACAATGAAGGTATAGGGCCGCTCCAGCGCGACCTTGACGAGCCAGGTCATATGCCGGCCGACTCCACTACAAATGCCATCATCACGCTGTCTTGGACTGCTGGTTCGGGGGCGCCGAGGGTGGTCCCATCTGGCATTTATTCAGGACTATAACCACAAATTCGGCGCGCGCACCGCCGGCCTTGTCGCAACCTGTCGCGGCTATACTCCACAAAGGCGATGGAGTATTTATGTCGCATGATCTCCCAGAAAGCCCGTTATGCCCTGCGTGCCCTGCTGCTGCTGGCGGCGCGGGGTGACAGCACCCCGGTGCAGATCTCCGAGATCGCGCAGAAAGAGAAAATTCCCCGCAAATTCCTGGAAGCCATCCTGCTGGAGCTGAAAAAGACCGGCATCGTGCGCAGCCATCGCGGCCGCCAGGGCGGCTATTCTCTGGGAAAGCCTGCCAAGGATATCAGTTTTGCGGATGTCCTGCGGGTGACCGACGGACCCTTGGCGTTGTCGCCCTGCGTCAGTGTCATGGCCTATCGCAAATGTGACGACTGCTTCGAGGAGAGTGTGTGCGCCATTCGCAAGGCCCTGCTGGCGGCGCGCGACGCCACCGCCCAAATCCTGGAATCGCGAAATCTCGCCACCGCCGCGGCGCAGTTGCGGCGTTCTGGCGCGCTATAGACAGCATTCCGGCCGTTCGCCGGTTACAACACTTCCTAATCCCTATTGACTTGATAGGAATTAGGAGGAATCAATAGCCCTGCACGGCGATGAAACACCGGCAGTGCATTTTTGAACGGGGGTTTGCATGACGAAATCTGGTTCGGCACTTTTGGCGGGCGCGGCGCTGATCGCGCTGACGGCGCCGGTATTCGCAGCCCCCAGGAAGGCCGCGGCGCCGCAATCCGATCCGCGCATCGGCGTCCTGGAACAGCAGTTGCGCGATGTGCAGCTGCAACTGGCCCAGATCAAGGGCGACAAAGCCAACAATGACTATGGCAACGCAGTGCGCGATCTGAAGCGCAGCACCACCGACCAATATGCCGATGTCAGCAAGCAGATCGCTGGCCAGACCAGGGCCACCCTGCCCAATGGCCGCCTCAGCTTCGCCACCCCGGACGGGCAATTCTCCTTGGCGCTGCGGGCCCTGGTGCAGTTCGACTATGGCTATTTCGCGCAAGGCCGTAACCCGGCCTCTGTCGACCTGAACAGCGGCAGCAATTTCCGCCGCGCCCAGCTCGGATTCCAGGGCACCGTCTTCAAGGACTGGTCCTACAACTTCATCTACGACTTCGGCGGCAACGGTGTCGAAAAGAACGGCTACATCTACTACGCCTATCTGCAGTATGACGGGCTCGGACCCTTTCATGCCCGCGTGGGTGCGCTCGCGCCCTTCGCCGGCATCGAAGATGCCACCGGCTCTGCCGATCTGCTGTTCCTGGAGCGTCCGGCGGTCACTGACATCGCCCGCGGCATCGGCGGCGCACCGGGCCGCGAAGGCGCCGAACTGTTCGTGCAGGGCGACAACTATCTTCTATCGGCGGCTTATACTGGCAAGAAAACCACAGACGCTGCCACCTTCGACGCGCAAAGCGCGGTTGTCACCCGCGCTTCCTGGTTGGCCGTTTCGAACAGCGACTTCAAATGGCTGCTGGACGCCAATTTCACCCATGTCTTCAAGCTGGCCGACACGGCAGCCAATGCCAATGCGGGCAATTTCAGCTTCTCCAACGGTCCCGAACTGGCGGTTGAGGCCACCAAGACCGTCAATACCGGCAGCATCGACGCCAGCAAGGTCACCGAATTCGGCTTTGAAACAGCGGCCACCTATGCCGGCATCTACGGCCAGGGCGGCTGGTTCCGCTTCAATGTTGAACGCCGCACCGCGGTGCCCAACCCGGACTTCAGCGGCTGGTATGCTGCGCTCACCTATTCGCTGACCGGCGAACAGCATCAATATGATCCCACCACCGCCAGCTTCCGGGGCCTGCGTCCGGCCAAGCCGCTGGGCAGGGAAGGCGGCTATGGTGCCTGGGAGGTGGCAGCGCGCTATTCCAGTATCGATCTGGACTTCAATCCGCTGAACCCAGCCGCCGCGGGCGGCATCGTCGGCGGCAAGCAGGACGTCTGGACCCTGGGCGTGAACTGGTACGTCAACAACGCGATCCGCTTCTCGCTGGACTACGACAATATCCAGGTCAATCACATCAACGCGCCGGCCACAGACATCTCGGCCAACGCCATCGCTCTCAGGTCGCAAATCTCGCTCTGATTTTCAGCAATAAGGACCTCTCCGAATGAAAAGCCCACTTTTCGTTGCGCTATCACTTTGCCTGCTGTCCACCGCCTCGTTCGCGGCGGACGTCAAGCTTCTCAATGTCAGCTATGACCCGACGCGGGAGCTTTACCAGGAAATCAGCAAGGTCTTTTCGCCCCAGTACAAGGCCAAGACCGGCGACACCGTCACCATCAACAGCAGTCATGGTGGCTCGGGCTCCCAGGCGCGCGCCGTGATTGATGGGCTTCAGGCCGATGTCGTGACCTTGGCTCTGGCCGCCGACATTGACGCCATCGCCAAGAATGGCGGCACCATCGCACCCGACTGGCAGAAACGGCTGCCCGAGAATTCTGCACCCTACACCTCGACCATCGTCTTCCTGGTGCGGAAGGGAAATCCCTGGAAGATCAAGGACTGGAACGATCTGGTGAAGCCGGGCATCCAGGTGATCACGCCCAATCCGAAGACGTCGGGCGGCGCGCGCTGGGCCTATCTGGCGGCCTGGGCCTATGCCGAAAAAGCGCCGGGCGGAAATGCCGAAAAGGCAAAGGCCTTCGTCGGCAATCTTTACAAGCATGTTCCGGTGCTGGATTCCGGCGCCCGCGGCGCGACGGTGACCTTCACCAAGCGCGGTATCGGCGACGTGCTGTTGTCCTGGGAGAACGAGGCGTATTTGGCGCTCAAGGAGCGGGGCGGCGACCAGTACCAGATTGTATATCCCTCGCGCTCCGTCCTGGCCGAACCGCCCGTGGCCGTGGTGGACAAGAATGTCGACCGGCACGGGGCCCGCAAGGCTGCCGAGGCACTCCTCAATTTCCTCTATACGCCGCGGGCGCAGGAGATCGAGGCCCAGAATTTCTACCGCCCGCGCAACAAGGAAGTGGCCGCCAAGTACAAGGGCCAGTTTCCCAATATCCCGCTTGCCACGATAGACGGCGATTTCGGCGGCTGGACAAAGGCGCAAGCCACCCATTTCGGCGATGGCGGCGTGTTCGACCAGATCTACCAGCCGGGCAAATAGCCGACATCCGTCTCCCCAACTTCCGGGACCGGCGCTTAAGCCGGTCCCGGGCTTTCTTTTGAGAATCTCGCAATGCGCGCACTTGCCAGTCCATTCGTCCCTCTGTTGCGGCGCCGGCACGTGCTGCCCGGCTTTCACTTATCGCTGGGCTTCACGCTGTTCTATCTGGGCAGCCTGGTGCTGGTGCCGTTGCTGGCACTGGTCCTGCGCCCGGTTTCCATGGGCCTGGACGGCTTCTGGGAAGCCATGACCACCTCGCGCGTTCTTGCGGCGCTGCGCCTTTCCTTCGGCATGGCCGCCGCAGCCGCCCTGATCGATTCCGTGTTCGGCCTGGTGATTGCCTGGGTGCTGGCGCGCTATCGTTTTCCCGGCAAGGGTCTGTTGGATGCGGTGATCGATCTGCCCTTTGCGCTGCCCACGGCGGTGGCGGGCATTGCGCTCTCCACCCTCTATGCGCCCACCGGATGGGTGGGAAAAATCCTAATCGAATACGGAATCCGCGTCGCCTATACCCCCTGGGGCGTTCTGGTGGCGATGATCTTCATCAGCCTGCCCTTCACCGTGCGCACCGTGCAGCCGGTCCTGGGCGAGCTGGGCCAGGATGTGGAGGAAGCCGCCGCCACGCTTGGTGCAACCCGACTGCAAACGATCCGTAAGGTCGTTCTGCCCATGCTGCTGCCTGCCATCCTGACCGGCGCCGCGATGGCCTTTGCCCGCGCTGCCGGCGAATATGGCTCCATCATCTTCCTCGCCGGCAATATCCCGGCGGTGAGCGAGATCGCGCCGCTGCTGATCATCGTCAAGCTGGAACAGTATGACTATGCCGGTGCCGCCGCCATCGGCGTGGTGATGCTGGCGGCCAGCTTTGTGATGCTGCTGGCGCTCAATGGCCTGCAGGCCTGGGCGGCGAAAAGACGATGATCCGCAAATTTCACAATCCCACCGAAGATCCGCTCTGGCTCAAGATCCTGCTGGGCGCGGTGGCGCTTTGCTTCATCGCAATCTTGTTGCTGCTGCCCCTGGCGCTCGTTTTCAAGGAAGCCTTCGCCGATGGCGTCACCACCTTCATCAACGCCATCATAGAATCTGACACCTTGGCGGCGGTGAAGCTCTCGCTGATTGCGGCAGCCATCGCGGTACCGCTGAACACCGTGTTCGGCATTGCCGCCGCCTGGTCCATCGCCAAGTATGACTTTCCCGGCAAGACCGTGCTGGTGACCTTGATCGACCTGCCGTTCTCGGTGTCGCCGGTTGTGGCCGGCCTGATCTATGTGCTGGTGTTCGGCGCGAAGGGCTGGTTCGGACCTTGGCTGATCGACCACGACATCCACATCCTGTTCGCGCTGCCGGGCATTGTGCTGGCCACGATCTTCGTCACCTTTCCCTTTGTCGCGCGTGAACTGATCCCCCTGATGGTGGACCAGGGACGCGACGAGGAGGAAGCCGCCGCCACCCTGGGCGCAACCGGATTGCAGACCTTCCTGCGCGTCACCCTTCCCAACATCAAATGGGGCCTGATGTACGGCATCCTTTTGTGCAACGCCCGCGCGCTGGGCGAGTTCGGCGCGGTGTCGGTGCTATCGGGCCATATCCGGGGCCAGACCAACACCATGCCGCTGCATGTGCAGCTGCTGTACGACAATTACGATTATGCCGGGGCCTTTGCTGTCGCCGCCCTGCTGGCGATGCTGGCGCTGCTGACCCTGGCCCTGAAGTCATTCCTGGAATGGCGTTATGCGGATGAACTTGCCGCATCCCACCGTCACTGAGGCCCGCCGGCGTAAGCCGGCAAAAAGAAAAGAGTGCCATGACTCTCGTCGTCGAAACCATCACCAAACAGTTCGCCCGCATCCCCGCGCTGAACGGCGCCAGCTTCGTGGCGCCGCAGGGCGCCTTCGTCTCGCTGCTGGGACCGTCGGGCTCGGGCAAAACCACGCTCCTGCGCATTCTGGGCGGCCTGGAATTCGCCGACAGCGGCAGTGCGCGCTTTGCCGACCTCAACTGGCTGGACATGCCCGCCCGCACCCGCAACGCCGGCTTCGTGTTCCAGCAATATGCGCTGTTCAAGCACATGACCGTGGCCGACAATATCGCCTTCGGCCTGCGCGTGCGGCCGCGCGCCCAGCGTCCCTCAAACGCCGACATCAACAAGCGCGTGACCGAATTGCTGGCACTGGTGCAGTTGCCGGGCCTGGACGCCCGCTATCCCAGCCAACTCTCCGGCGGCCAGCGCCAGCGCGTGGCGCTCGCGCGTGCCTTGGCGATCGAGCCGCGCATGCTGCTGCTGGACGAGCCTTTCGGCGCGCTCGATGCCAAAGTGCGCAAGGAACTGCGTGCCGACCTGCGCCGCATCCATGACCATGCCGCCGTCACCACCGTGTTCGTCACCCACGACCAGGAAGAAGCCTTCGCCATCGCCGACCTGGTCGCTGTGATGAAGGATGGCCGCATCGAGCAGTTCGGCACCCCGCAGGACGTGCGCAAGAATCCCCGGACGCCCTTCGTGTCGGAATTCCTCAGCGCCTGACCTGTAACCGTTGCTGCGATGGCACCGAAGTATCTCCACAATATCGGAGATGGCGATGAAACTTTCCCCCCTGGCCGGACTGCTTTTTCTGGCGGCGCTGCCCGCCCAGGCTTCCCCGATCGTGGTGGAATTGTTCCAGAGCCAGGGCTGCTCATCCTGTCCACCGGCCATTGCCAATGTGAACGCCGTGGCCGACCGGCCTGACATTCTGGCGCTCATGTTTGCCGTGACCTATTGGGACAATCTGGGCTGGAAGGACACCTTCGCCCGGCCGGAATTCACCGCTCGTCAGGTGGCGTATGGCCGCCGCTTCGGCGACGGTGCCTATACGCCCGAGGTGGTGATAGACGGCCGCGCCGATCTGGTCGGTGCCGATCGCCGCCAGCTGGATCGCGCCATCGCTGCCGCACCGCCGCTGCAAGGACCGCTGCTGGCCCTCAACGGCGCAACTTTGACAGTCGGCGCCGGCAACGGCACCGCCGAGGTTTGGCTGGTGCGCTATGACCCGCGCACACAGAACGTTCCCATCGGTGCGGGCGAAAATAGTGGCGTCACCATCGCGCACAAAAACATCGTGCGGGAAATGACGCGCCTGGGCGACTGGTCCGGTCCGGCGCAAACCTATCCCGTGCATGGCGGCAGCAATCCCGCCTGGCGCGCGGCAGTCTTGCTTCAGCAGAAAAATGGCGGTGCGATCCTGGCGGCGCTGAAGCTCTAGCCGGCAATGCTTTTGGCGACCGCTTCCGCCACCTTTATGCCGTCCACCGCAGCCGAAAGGATGCCGCCGGCAAAGCCCCCGCCTTCACCTGCCGGATAGAGACCCTTGGTGTTCACACTCTGGAAATCCTCCCCGCGCCGAATGCGGATGGGCGAGGAGGTGCGGGTCTCAACCCCGGTCAGCACCGCGTCGGCGCGATCAAAACCTCTGATCTGCTTGCCGAAAGCGGGCAGGGCCTCGCGGATCGCGGCGATGGCGTAATCAGGCAGGCACGATGCCAGGTCCGTCGGTGTCACGCCCGGACGATAGGACGGCACCACTTCGCCCAGCGCCATGGAAGGCGTGCCGGCGATAAAGTCGCCCACCAATTGCGCCGGTGCGGCATAGGTGCCGCCGCCCGCCACAAACGCTGCCGCTTCCCATTTTCGCTGCAAGGCGATACCCGCCAAGGGATTGCCCGGATAGTCCACCTCCGGCGTGATGCCGACCACGATCCCGGCATTGGCATTGCGCTCGTTGCGCGAATACTGGCTCATGCCGTTGGTGGCGACGCAGCCGGGCTCGCTGGTTGCGGCCACCACCGTTCCGCCCGGACACATGCAGAAGCTGTAAACGCTGCGGCCATTGGTAGCGTGGTACACCAGCTTGTAGTCCGCCGCTCCCAGCTGCGGAATGCTGCGCCCGAAACGCGCCTTGTCGACCATGCCTTGCGGATGCTCGATGCGAAAGCCGATGGAAAAGGGCTTGGCCTCGATAGCGACGCCGCGTTCATGCAGCATCTCGAAAGTATCGCGCGCACTGTGACCCAGCGCCAGCACGACATGGTTGCTGACGATTTCCTCGCCCGATTCCAGCGCCACGCCGCGCAGGCTGTGGTCTTCACCCAGCAGCAGGTCCGTAACCTTGCTCTGGAAGCGATATTCGCCGCCCAGCTTCTCGATGGTATCGCGCATGCTTTCCACCATCGTAACCAGGCGGAAGGTGCCGATATGGGGATGGGCCTCGGTAAGGATTTCCTCCGGTGCGCCCGCGGCAACGAACTCTTCCAGCACCTTGCGGCCCAGATGGCGCGGATCCTTGATCTGGCTATAGAGCTTGCCGTCGGAAAAAGTCCCCGCACCGCCTTCGCCGAACTGGACATTGGATTCCGGGTTCAACACCGAACGCCGCCACAGGCCCCAGGTGTCCTTGGTGCGCTCGCGCACCACCTTGCCGCGCTCCAGGATGATGGGCCGAAAGCCCGACTGCGCCAGGATCAGCGCCGCGAACAGCCCGCAGGGCCCGGCGCCGATCACCAGCGGCCGCTGGAACTGGGCGGGCGCGGTCGCCACCGGCTTGTACGCCATGTCGGGCGTGGGCCGCACATCCCGGGGCGCGCGGCTTTCGTCCTTAAGGGTGACGTCTACGGTATAGATATAAAGGATGGCGCTGCGGCTGCGGGCGTCGTGCGCCCGCTTGAAGACGTGCCACTCCACGACCTGATCGGCCGGCAGCTTCAGCTTCCTCAGGATGGCGGCTTTCAGGGCCTCCGGCCCATGGTCGAGCGGCAGCTTGATGTCGGTGAGGCGCAGCATGGCCGCCGATATAAAGACCGGCGGTCAGAACTGCAATTTCGCGCCCAACTGATAGGAAATCGGCCGCCGCAGGGTGATGGTGCGCGGATCAGTCAAGGTCGGCGTCACCAGCCCGCCGCCGGTTTCGAAATAGGTGCCATAGCTGGCGCTGTGGTCGTCGAACAGATTGTCCACCGCCGCGAACAGCTCCCAGTCCGGCGCGATCCTGTACGCCCCGCGCAGGTTGACCACCAAGTAGGACGGCAGCTTGCTGTTCAGGTTGGACGGGTCGCCGTCAAAATACTGGCTGCCGGTGAAGGCCAGCTCGCCGCCCAGGGTCAAGCCGGTCATCACTGCGACATCGCCGCCCGCGCGCACCGAATGGGCCGGGTTGAGCGGGATATGGTTGCCCGGCCTTACCGGGACATTGCCGCTGGCATCGGCGCCGGGATTGTTGGGCGAGGCCAGGGTACCGGAAAACTGGTAGGTGGCGTCCAGCCAGGAATAGCTGGCAGTGGCCGACCAGCCTTGCGCGGCATAGCGCGCCGTCAGGTCCACGCCCCGCCGCCGCGTGCCCGGCACATTGGCGAAATAGCCGCGCCCCTGGATGGTGCTGGCCAGCGAGACGATGTCGTTGTCGCTGTCGGTGGTGAAGAAGGCGGCGCTCCAGTCCAGCTTGCCACCCGTCAGCGCCGCGCCGCCGCGCAGCCCCGCTTCAAGGGTTTGCGACACCACCTGTGCCAGCGGCGGGTCCGCCACCAGCGAGCCTTCCAGCAGGCAGGGCAGGGTCGGGCTGGCGCAATCCAGCTCCAGCGGCGTGGGGGCACGGTTGGCCTGGCTGTAGCCGCCGAACAGGGTGAGCACCTCCGAGACTTTCCAGGTCAGCCCGGCCAGCGGGTTGGCATGGCCAAAGCCGTGGGTGCCGTTGAGCTCGGCCGCCGTGCCGCTGCGGTCGCGGGTGACGATGTCGGCGGCATTGATGCGCAGGCCCGCCGTCAGGGTCAGCGCCTCGGTCAGGTCCAGCGCATCCACCGCATAGACGCCGTAATAGGTGGTGGTCGCGGCCAGCGTCACCGGGGCATAGCCCAGGTTGCCGTTGGTGCGGATGATGCTGCCGGACCCGGCCAGGGTGGGATCAACCGCCACGTTCAGGTCGGGGAAAATGCGCCCCAGGGTGCTGGTGGAACGAAAGCCGATGCCGCTGGTGTCGATGCTGAAGCCGGCGGTGACATAGTTGGTCAGCCCGAACAGCGACGGCCTGCCGGTGACCTGAAGGGTGCCGCCGCGCGTCATGGCGTCGGTGAAGGTGCGATCTACGGTGCCGTAAACCGTGCCCGCAGTGAAATTGATGGGCGCGCCGCCGGTGTCCAGGATGGCGAACTGGTTGCGGAAGGCCAGTGCCGCCGCGCCGGTGAAGGGGCTGGGCCGGGTGAAGGCATCGTCTTCCAGGCACAGCTTCTGCGCAAAGGACGACGAATTGGAGCAGCGCTCGAAATCGCTGTCATTGCCGTCGACATGGCGCTGGCGCAGGGCGCGCAGATAAACTGATCCTTCCAGCTCCCAATCGTCATCGAGGCGGCTCTTGCCGTTCAGCGCCAGGCTGGCGGTGAGGTTTCGCGTCGTTTGCGGGAAGGTGAAGACGGCGTGGGGATCGCGCGCCGTCACCTGAATCGGCGTCGGCCCCACCACGCCCAGCCCGGATGCCGCGCCGGAGGCGACCAGGTGCAGCTCGCTGTTTCCCGCGCGCCAGCCGGCATCGGCATACAGCCGCGCCAGGTTGGACTGGGAATGCAGGCGGGAACCCGCATCGGTGACGGCTTCCGCCGCGCCGTAGAAACTGAGCGCGCCGCCTGTCATGCCGAATTCGGCGGTGGCCATGCCGTGACCATAGGCGCCGCCCTGCAGCGACGCCCGTGCGCCCTGCCAGCCGAAACCGTCTTTCATCACCAGGTTGACCGAGCCGCCCAATGCGTTCAGCCCGAAGACCGGATTGCTGCTCCACAGGTCCAGGCGCGCGATGGCGGTTTGCGCGATGGCATCCCAGTTTACGGTGTCGCCGAACGCCTCATTCTGCCGCACGCCGTTCTGATAGACCGCCAGGCCCTGCGGCGCGCCCTGCAGCGGCGAGGCGTCGAAGCCGCGATAGCGCAGGTTCTGGAACAGGGTATTGCCCTGCACATCATTCAGCGACACGCCTGCAGCCTGCATGCCCAGCGCGGCCAGTAGGCTTGCACCATGCTGGGTGGTGATGGCATTGGCGTCAAAACGCTGCAGCGATCCAGGCACCTTGTCAGCATCCAGGCCGATATCGGCGCCGGGCAGGGTGCCATAAACAACAACATGTTCAATGCCCGCGGCGGCGACCTGCTGCGCCGCGGCCGGAGGTGCGAGCAACGCCGCGCTGCAGATAATGACTGCTGTCTTCATGCTTCGCCCTTTTTCGGAACCGCAATAGGGCAGGGCTGCAAGTCGCGCAACTTTTCACCGTGCGGCCGCAATTTTCTTGTTGCTGCGGAACCGGCATCACAAAAAATTTCGGCGGCGGTTTCGTGTTGACGCTGCGGTGACGAAAGGCGCAGCATTGATCTGCCGAGAGAAACGATTGCGATTGCCGCAGTTACTTCCCAGGTGCCCAATGCGCGGACCCAGGTGCGCCACAGCGCACAAGTCCGCGATCGATCCGGTGGAGACCGGATTCCTGGCGCCGGAATGTCGCGCGAGATGCAATTCTTTATCGCGGCAGGTGAAACTGCGAACAGGAGGTTCCTTGCATGGAAGTCACTCCGCCTGAATACAAGCCTGGCTCCGCCTGAGTGCGAGAGCCAGGGCCCGGTTTAAAACGCCGGACCTTTGCCACAAAGCGAACCTGAACAATGGGTGAAAACCCATAACCAAGTGCCCCACCTGATGTGGGACGACAGACTGAACAAGCCCCGTCAGCAATCTGGCGGGGTTTGTTTTTTCCAAGATGTCGTGGACGGGCGTTGGGACCGTCCGTGTCACTTTCGGCAGTTCTTTGTTACTCCGCTGCGCGTTTTGCCTGCGTTTCGCGATTGCAAAAGTCGCTGCCCCCTTTAGGGTTTTATGGGGCGTGGGGCTGATTTAGGCGCTGCCGCATGCATATTCGCTATTCCCTTGCATCTCTCCTGATCGCGGCTGCCGTGCTGGCAGGCTGCACCACCTCGCGCTCCACCGCGCCCCTGCGCACCGCCAGCGAGCAGTTGCTGATCTCTGCCGCCGCCGACCGTGCCGCGGCCCAGCTTTCGCTGGGTATTCCCAAGGGCACCAAGGTCTTTGTCGATACCCGCTTCTTCCACGGCTATGACGAAGGCTATGCCATCGCCTCCATCCGCACCCAGTTGCTGAAGAACGGTCTGATGCTGGTGGACGAGCGCCCCCAGGCGGAAGCCATCGTCCAGGTCTCGGCCGGCGCGCTCTCCACCGACCAGAAATCCCTGCTGGTGGGCATCCCGCAGCTGACCGTGCCTTACATCCCCGCCGGCAATTCAGTAACGGTGCCGGAAATCGCGCTATTCAAGCAGGCCGAAGAAAAGGGCGTCGCCAAGTTCGTGGCCACCGGCTATGACGCCAAGACCGGCAAGCTGCTCTCCACCACCGACGCGCGCTACGGCTTCGCCCACAATACCAATCACACGGTGCTGCTGTTTTTCTCCTGGGCGACCGGCGATGTGATCCCGCCGGGCGTGGACCAGCATTCGCTGTCCTTCCAGACTTTGACCTCCATGCTACCTGGTAGCAACTGAGGTGTTGGCCGCGGGCGTTCCTAGGCGAAGTACTGGTACACCCAGGTCTCGCTAAGCGTCTTGTCACCCAGCTTCAGGAACAGCCGCAGGTCCACCGGCGTGCTGCCTTCTGCCTGCAGGTCGAACAAGGCCCGCCACCTGTCGGTGCCCACCACCTTGATGACATAGGCATTGTCGATCTTGCCCCGCGAGGTGGTGATTACGGGCGTGACGTCGAATCGCTGCTTCAGATCGGCCAGCGGGCCGCCGGTGAAATCGACCACGAATTTGCGCTTGTCGCGCGGCCAGGGGTTCTGGCCTGGGATGCCGCCGCGACCCAGCCGCGTGGCCACCACCCGCGCGATGTCTGCCGGATAGGCCGGTTCTCTGTTCTGCCAATAAATCTTGTAGTCAAAGCTGCGGCTGCCGCCGGCCTTGATGTCGCCACCCGGAACCCAATAGGCGACGATATTGTCGTTGGTCTCGTTGTCGGTGGGAATTTCCACCAGCTGCACGGCACCCGCGCCCCAGCTTCCCTTCGGCTCGATCCACAAGCTCGGCCGCTTGTCGTAATAGGCGCCATCATCTTGGTAATCGGCGAAGTCTCGGTCCCGCTGCATAAGCCCGAACCCCTTGGGGCTGTCGTCCTCGAAGCTGTTGGTCTGCACCTGCGGCGGATTGATCAGTGGCCGCCAGATACGTTCGCCCCTACCGGTCCAGATGGCGAGCCCATCACTGTCGTGGATCTCCGGTCGCCAGTCATCCTCCTTGCGCCGTTCATTGACGTCATACCAGTACATGCTGGTCAGCGGCGCCACGCCCAGCCGCGCGATGCCGGCGCGGAAGAACAGCTGGCAATGCACGTCCATCACCACAGTGCCATCCGGGTTCTTCACGGCATCGAACTTGTAGGCGCCGGTGATGGAAGGTCCATCCAGCAGGGCATAAATGCTCACCACCGGGCCCTTGGCGTCGAGCCAGAACTCCGAGAATCTGGGAAATTCCTCTGCCGTCGCGCCCGCGGTGTTGATGGCGATGCCGCGTGCGCTGGCGCCATACTGCGCCTCCTGCCCGCTGGAGCGAAAATAGCTGGCGCCCTGGAAGGCCAGCCAATCGGTGGGCTTGTCCTGACCGTCCATGACGCGAAAGCCCGCAAAACCCAGGCCGCCCAGCGCCTTGGGATCAAGCCCCGAGGCGCCATAGTCGAAGTAATCGGGCCCATACAGGATTTCCCGCGCCCGGCCATTTTCCACCACATGCATCATCACCGGATCGGCGGACGTGCGGCTCAGATGGAAGAAGGAAACCGGGTCCACCCCATTCGCCCCACGCCAAAGGGCATGGTCGGCACGGAAGGCGATTTTCTGGGCAGCGTCGAAGTCTATGGCCTGGATGATCTGGCTGGCGCGCCGGGCTGGCGTTTTATAGGGCTGGCTGGCGGATTTTTGAGCCGTTGCCGACAGTGTCTCGAAACTGAACGCATGCGCAGGCCCCAGCCGAATGCCAGGCGCCTTGGGATTTTCCGCCGCCGCGATCGCCCAGCGCGGCAGCAGGCTGGCCGATAGTGCGGCAAGCAGCAAACGGCGGTCCATGGCGGGCATGCGTCAAAGGTCTCCGGGCGGGTTCTGCTACTTAATGCGGCAATCAAGGAAAAGATAAGGCTGTACAGACCTGACTGTGCCACCAGCGGTGCCATCACGGCTTGAGACGCGAAGAGGAAAGCCACAAAGTGCGTGGATCGATCCATCATTTCGCCGCATTGTCACGTTGTATTATCGTTGTCGAAGGGCGGCAGCTAGTGGATTTTTCGCTTATGGATACCCAGTCGCGCGCAAGTGAGCCTTCTGCTGAATCGGCTTTGCTGTCAGTTGGTACCCCGCTTCCCTGTTACCGCACCATGCCGATACAGTCCGTCACAGCCTGGTCGCCCGCCGCCTTCATTGGCGCCCTCTTGATGGCAGTCCTGGCGGTACCGCGTGCCCTGGTGCTGGCCCCCGCCGTGATCAGCCGCAACCGCCGTGCCTGACGCGGATTCTGGCGTCGCCCCGCGGCGCTGGCTTTACCTTTTCCTGGTGGTGGCTTCGACGGTCGCTGCGGTGACCCAGATGCTGGGTGTGCTGCAAATTGACGGGCTGACCATCCGCGAAGCCACCATCCTTCTCCTGTTCGCCATCCTGTTTGCCTGGATCGCCGCATCCTTCTGGCTGTCCTTGTTCGGCACTTTCGCGCGCCTGACAAAGGCGGACATCCTGCCCCTGATGCCGCCCGGCGGCGTTTCGGCGGCGCGTACGGCCATCTTGATGCCCATCTACAACGAGGATGTCAGCCGCGTCTTTTCCGGCGTCCGCGCGATCTGGGAATCGGCCGGCAGCGATTTTGATTTCTACATTCTCAGCGACTCCACCAATCCCGCCCAGTGGGTGGCCGAAGAAGTAGAGTGGCAGAAGCTGACGACTGCGTTGGGCGCGACCAACATTTTCTACCGCCACCGTACCCGCAACATCGGGCGCAAGGCCGGCAACATCCAGGACTTCTGCGAGAATTGGGGCCAGCTCTACGATTACATGGTGATCCTGGACGCCGACAGCCTGATGACCGGCAAGACGTTGTCGCATCTGGTCGGACTGATGGATGCCAATCCGCGCGCCGCCCTGATCCAGGCCCCCGCGCAATTGGTGGGCCGCCATTCGCTGTTCGCACGCATCCAGCAATTTTCCTCCAGCGTCTATGGCCCTATCCACACCGCTGGCCTGGCCTGGATGCAGGGCGCCGACGGCAATTACTGGGGGCACAATGCGATCATCCGCGTGCATGCCTTCATGCAGCATTGCGGGCTGCCCAAGCTGCCGGGCAAGCCGCCTTTCGGCGGCGAGATCATGAGCCATGACTTTGTCGAGGCGGCGTTCCTGCGCCGCGCCGGCTGGGACGTGTGGATGGCGCCCGATATCGGCGGCTCGTTCGAGGAACCGCCGCCCACCATCTCCGACTATCTGCTGCGCGATCGGCGCTGGTGCCAGGGCAACCTGCAACATCTGCGCATCGTCTTCGCACGCGGGCTGACCTTGCCCAGCCGCCTGCACCTGGCGATGGGCATCATGAGCTATCTCGCCTCGCCGTTATGGTTGCTGCTGCTGATCGTGTCGGCGATCGAGATGCTGAATTACCGTCCCCCGACCGGCATCAGTGTATTCGGCGCGAGTTCGCCCCTGACCTTGGCCACCTCCTATGCCGCCGAGCTTGGCATATTGGTGCTGGCGACCCTGGTGTTGCTCTACACACCCAAGATCCTGTCGACTTTCGCGCTCCTGGACGATGCCGAGGCCACCCGCGCCCATGGCGGCACCGGCGCAGTTATCCTGAGCGTCGTCCTGGAATGTCTGTTTTCTACACTGCTCGCGCCAATCGTGATGCTGCAGCACAGCTGGTATGTGCTCAGCATCCTGCTGGGCATATCCACGGGCTGGAGTTCGCAGCATCGCGGCGACCGCGCGCTGCCGCTGGCCTTTGTCGCCAAGGGGTTTGCCGCCCATACCGTGATCGGCATCATCGCCACCGCCATCCTGTGGCATACCGGCACCTTCGGCTGGTATGTGCCGCTGCTGGCGGGGCTCTGGCTTGCCATCCCGGTCGTACTTGTCAGCAGCAGCCCGCTCCTGGGTCGCTGGACCCGGGCGGAATCCCTGTTTCTGACGCCCGCCGAAACCCGCGGGCTGCGGGTGCTGGACCGGGCGCATGCGTTGGCGGGAAGCCATGAGCATTTGTCAGCCGATACCCGCCAGCTGGTGCTGGATGATGTGCAGGTACGCGAACTGCATCTGTCATTATTGGCCGGAACAACGGCACCGGAAGACCGTACCCGGCTGTGGGCGCTGCGCGAACAGGCGGCGCGGCGCGACACCAGCCGCTTCAGCCGGGAGGACTGGACCTTGCTGCTGTCCGATGCCGAAAGCCTGAAGGCTCTGGGCTCTGCCGGCTGATTGCGCTACCATCTCTCCAACAAGAACGGGGTGGGAAAATGTTCAGACAGTTACTCGGTGCGGCGCTGCTGCTTGTGCTGACGGTTTCGGCAGTGGCCCAGACGGCGCAGGTCAGTGTCACGGTGGACACGTCAAAGCCCGGCGCGGAAATTGATCGCCACATCTACGGCCAGTTCGCCGAACATCTGGGCACCGGCATCTATGGCGGCATCTGGGTAGGCGAAGGCAGCAAGATTCCCAACGTCCACGGCTATCGCAAGGATGTGGTCGATGCCCTCAAGCATATCCATGTGCCCGTGGTGCGCTGGCCCGGCGGCTGCTTTGCCGATCTCTATGATTGGCATGACGGCATCGGTCCGCGCGCCAAGCGCCCCACCCGAATCAATGTGCACTGGGGCGGCGTCACCGACGACAATGCCTTCGGCACCCACGAATTCATGAATTTCGCAGAGCTGATCGGCGCCGATGCCTATGTCAGCGGCAATGTCGGCTCGCTGTCCCCCTACGACATGGCGCAATGGGTCGAGTATATCACCTCCGACGAGAAGGCGAGCCTCGCCAACGAACGGCGGAAAAACGGCCGCGACAAGCCCTGGCAGCTCAAATATCTCGGCATCGGCAACGAGACCTGGGGCTGCGGCGGCAACATGAGTGGCGACTATGCCGCCTCGATCAATGCCCGCTATTCCACCTTCGTCAGCGCGCCCGCCAGCATGGGCATGATAAAGGTCGCCAGCGGCGCCACCGGCAATGTCAGCGGCACCGGCGACCCGGAAAGCTTCACCGAGGCGATGATGAAGGGCGGCGGAAGGCTGCAGGCGCTGAGCTTCCACTATTATGCCATGCCGGTGGACCGCAAGGACCGCGGCCCGGCAACGGGTTTTGGCGAGGACAAGTGGGCCTCGAAACTGTCACTTGCGCTGGACATGGAGCCCCTGGTCTCCAAGGTCGCTGCGGTGATGGACAAGTATGACCCGCAGAAGAAAGTCGCGCTCTATGTCGATGAATGGGGCAGCTGGTACGACCAGGAGCCGGGGAGCCACGCGGGCTTCCTCTATCAGCAGAACTCCCTGCGCGACGCTGAAGTGGCGGCGCTGTCACTCAACATCTTCCATCGCCACACCGACCGGGTGAAGCTGGCCGCCATCGCCCAGATGGTGAATGTACTGCAGGCCATGATCCTGACGGACGGCGACAAGATGGTGCTGACGCCCACCTATCACGTCTTCGACATGTACCAGCCCTTCATGGGGGCGATACCCTTCATGGCCAGCGTGTCGGGACCGGCCTATCGCAAGGGCGTTCCCATGGTGGATGTGTCGGCGGCGCGGGGGAAGGATGGCAAGCTCTATCTGTCGCTCACCAACACCGATCCGCACAATGCCGCACATGTGAAGACCAACCTCACCGGCACCGGCCGCGGGCGAATCCTCACCGGCCCCGCCATGGACACCCACAACAGCTTCACCGCGCCCGATGCCATCCATCCCGTCGCCTTCAGTGCGACGCAGGATGGCGGCAAGCTGGCGGTGGACCTGCCGGCCAAGTCGGTGGTGGTTATCGCGGTCGAGTAGCTACCTGGTGGTGAACTTGTACACGATGGTGTTCAGGTAGCTCTGGCCGGGGTTCAGCCGCGCCGTGGCAAACTCCGGATGGTTGGGGGCATCGGGGAACACGCCCGGCTCCAGGCAGATGGCGTCGCCTTGGCGGTAGCTGCGATTGGCCTTGCCGTAAAAAGTGCCGTCCATGAAGTTGCCGGTATAGAACTGGACACCCGGCGCGCTGGCGCTGAGGGTCAGCACCCGGCCCGACGCTGGTTCTTCCACCACCGCCGCCGGCCGCACAGTGCCGGCCGTGCCATCAATGATGAAGTTGTGGTCATAGCCGCGGCCATAGCGGATTTGCATGTCGCGGGCGTCGCGAATGCGCTCGCCGACCCGGTGCGCGCTGCGGAAGTCGAACGGCGTGCCCGCAACCGCGCGGCGTTCGCCGGTGGGGATCAGCGTGGCATCCACTGGCGTGAACTTCTCGGCATGCAAGGTCACCATGTTGCCCATCACATCGCGCGCGTCATTGCCCGACAGGTTGAAATAGGAATGGTTGGTCAGGTTCAGCACGGTCGGCTTTGACGTGGTGGCGCGGTATTCCAGCTTCAGCTCGTTCTGCTCGTTCAGCGAATAGGTGGCAGTGACCTTCAGTTCGCCGGGAAAGCCCGCCTCGCCGTCGGCGCTGACATAGCTCAGCACCACCTTGGCGTCCGGCCCGCTGCTGACGGAATCGATCTTCCACATCCGCTTGTCGAAACCCTTGGACCCGCCATGCAGCGAGTTGGGCCCGTCATTGGTCTCCAGCGTATAAGTCTTGCCGTCCAGGCTGAACTTGCCCTTGGCGATGCGGTTGGCATAGCGCCCGATCGAGGCGCCGAAATAGTTGGGCCGGCTCAGATATTCCTGCGCCGTGTCATAGCCCAGCACCACGTCTTCCTTTTTGCCCGCCTTGTCGGCGACCAGCAGGGACTGCAGGGTCGCGCCCAGGGTCATGATCTTTGCCGACATGCCAGCGCCGTTGGTCAGGGTCACCGCCTCGACCTTGGTGCCGTCAGTCAGCTTGCCGAAATCGGCGCGCGTCGCCGTGCCGGCGTTTGCCGCCATGGCCGTGATCGCCAGAATGGATGCGCCCAGCGCCAGAGTCCTCAGCATGCGTCTCTCCCGATTGTTTTGCCGTGATACTAGCGCTCAGCGCCCTCTTGGCAACGATGAGGCGGGCAGGGGGATGGCGGTCGAGCATTTAATTTCCTCCATGGCGAAGGAGGCGCTGACATCGCCCAGCCGCGCAGAGCCAATCAGGGTCTTGTAAGCGCGGTCATAGCCGGCCATGTCCGCTACCCGCATCTTGATCAGGTAATCCACCTCGCCGGTCATGCGATAGAATTCCACGATCTCGGGAATCTTCTTCACGGCGGCGGCGAAGTTCTCCAGCCAGGC
>JBBQHU010000029.1:0-29956 GCA_038324265.1 Micropepsales bacterium
AAACACTGCAGCGCGCCGTCCAGCACGCCGTCGCAGGGCATGCCATTGGCGTCGAGCTTGTTCTGCGCCTCCGCACCGGCGGCGAACAGGGCAAGCACGGCGCAGGAGGCGGCGGCCGCCAAGGCATGGCGAATTTTCATCAGTAATCTCCCCGGAATTTCGTTGGGCTTTGTCGCCCTATAATTGGAAAGCTATGCCGTCATATGAGACTTGGCAACATGAGGCTTTCATTGCGCCACGCAAAAACTCTTATTTTGCTGCGTTTGCGAAAGGCCGGGGCTGCGACGCCCAGCCGCGCACTCTTCTATGGGACGATGACAATTGGGCTGGAACCCAAATGCCTAGCATGCGTTTCGCTGGGCGTGTCGAATTGGAAATGCATGCGACGCGCCAAAGACTTATGGCGCGCATTGCCTGTAGCTGCAATATTTCGGTCAACACGTGCTTCGGGGGGCCAACATGAATTTGTCCGACTGGCTGTTCAACCCATCCGGCCTCACGCCGCATGGATTTTGCCTGCTGTGGGTCCCAGGTCTTATCTATCTTCACGCCATTTCCGACGCGGTTATCGGTTTATCCTATTTCTCGATCCCGCTCGCATTGGCTGCCTTCGCGGCAAAGCGCAAAGACCTCCAATATACCTGGGTCATCCAGCTTTTCATTGCCTTCATCCTGGCCTGCGGCACCACGCACTTCATGGCGATTCTGACGCTGTGGGTGCCGGTTTACGGAATCGAGGGGGTGATAAAGGCGCTGACGGCCGTACTATCCATTGCCACGGCCATCCTGCTCTGGCCGCTTCTGCCCAAGCTTCTGGCCATACCATCCCCGTCGCAACTGAGCGACGTGAACGCGCAGCTCGGCAAGCAAATCCAGGAGCATGAAATCACGCTTGCCCTGCTTCGCAAGAGCGAGGCCGAGGTAAAAAACGCCAACAGCGAATTGGAAAAGCGCGTCACCGAACGCACGGCGGAACTTTCAGCCGCGAATGCGCAGCTTGTCGCCACGCTCGCCCAAAGAGACCTTCTGTTGCGCGAGGTATATCATCGCGTGAAGAACAATCTCCAGGTGGTCGACAGTATTGTATCCCTGCAGGCGCGAAAGTTGCAGGACGTGGACGCGCTCGCGGCCTTGGCAAGCCTGCGTTCGCGCATTCATGCGCTGGGCCTGGTTCACCAGCAATTGATGGGTTCAAGCGACCTGGAGACTTTCGACATCGCGCCGTTCTTGCGCGAATTGTCCGAAAATCTGCTTTCCGCCAGTGGAAAGGACGGTATCGCGATCGAGATAAGTGCCAGCTCCCACCTGGTGACCCTGGATTTTGCAATTTCCGTGGGCCTCATCGTGACAGAGCTTGTGACCAATTCCCTCAAGCATGCCTTTGGAAATTCCGGAGGGCGGATTCAAGTGCTTCTGGAAAATCGGGCCAACGGCGACATGGGGCTGGTGGTCGCTGACAATGGCAAGGGGGAAACAGAAAATACCCCGACCGGCAAAGGCTTGGGTACGACGATTTTGAATGGATTTGTTTCCCAGTTGAAGGCAAACATGACGGTGACTAGGCAAAAGGGTACGCGTACCGAGATCGCGATTCCTTGCGGGAGCATTGCATGACGGGCATCAACCCAAACGTACTCATTGTCGAAGATGAGTTTTTGATCTCCTTGAATTTCTCTGCGTTGGTGGAGGATATGGGGTTGCCGGTTTGCGCTGTCGCGGATTCGACCGCGGACGCAATCGCGGCGGCGGAAAAACACCGTCCCGCCGTTGTGCTGATGGATGTGAGATTGAAAGGCGAGAGGGATGGGGTGGATGCCGCCCTGCGAATTCACGATCTGGTGGGGTCCAGGGTCATATTCATTACCGGGTCGCGCGAACAGGTAACCCTGGACCGGATCAACACGGACCATCCCTTCGCGATATTGTTCAAGCCCGTGCCCGACGACATCCTCAAGGCGACAATCCGACAGGCCTTCGACGCGGGCTGACCGTCAGGAATGGCTACGCCGGACGCCGAAGCGGACTGGAATCACGGTTGGGTCTTTACCTTTCGCGATGCCGCCCACCGCGCGGCGATATCTGCGCGTATGGCGGCTGCGACGCCGGCATTTGATGACAGTGAAGAAGTGGCCCGCCCCCGCGAGGCGTATGCCGAAACGCTGCGCCGTCCGATCGCCACCAGCGATTACGACATGTCGGGCGATGTCTTCGTGCCCGAATAACAGATTCTTGCTTATCCGCTTGCAGCGCTTCCGCTTAATTGCGTGCAGGCCGCGGCACAGCATTTTCTTTGCGGGATTGGCTTTGCCGGTGCTAGCGTTTCGCCATTCGCCGCATTGGGCTTCGGGGAGAATTTCATGAAAAGGTTGAAAGTCGCGCTGGTCTTGGCGCTGGCCGGATGTGCAGGCACGGCCTGGGCAGCAGACAGCGATCCCCTGGCGTCCCCCAAGTATGGAACATGGGGCTTCGACGCCTCCGGCATGGACCGTAGCGTGGCGCCCGGTGCGGACTTCAACAAGTTCGCCAACGGCGCGTGGGAAGCGCGCACAGTCATCCCGGCCGATCGCAGCCGCTTCGGAAATTTCGACATCCTGTCGGTGCTGTCGGAAACCCGCGTTCATGCCATCCTGGAAGACGCTTCCGCCGGCAAGCTCGACGATCCCGATGCCGTCAAGATTGGTGCTGCCTATCGCGCCTTCATGGATGAAAAGCTGGCCGAAAAGCTCGATACCAAGCCGCTGGCGCCCGCACTGGCCACCATCCGCAATCTGAAAGACAAGGGCGCTGTCGCCGCCTTGATGGGCAGGCAGGACCTGCAGGGCGCGCCTTCCATCTTCGCGCTTGGCATTTCCCAGGATGCCAAGGCGCCGAACAAATATGCCGTTCTGTTGGCGACGGGCGGGCTGGGCCTGCCGGACCGCGACTATTACCTGAAGGACAGTTTCGCCGCGAAAAAGGCCAAGTATGTCGAATATGCCCGCGATATGCTGGACCGTATCGGCTGGAAGGATGCGCCGGCCGCTGCCGAGGCCGTCGTGGCCTTTGAAACAAGGCTGGCCGACTCCTCCTGGACCCGCGCCCAGCGCCGCGACCGCGACAAGACCTACAATCCCGTTTCGCTGGCCGAACTGAAAACCCTGGCGCCGGGTTTTGACTGGAGCGCGTTCTTTGCAGCAAGCGAACTGCCCAAGGTGGACCGCTTCATCGTGACGACCAACACGGCGTTCCCCACCTATGCGAAAATCTTCAACGATGCACCGCTGGGCACGCTCAAGGCCTGGCTCGCCTTCCATGCCACCGACAATGCCGCGCCATTTCTGTCGAAGCGTTTCGCCGATGCCAGCTTTGAATTCCGCCAGAAGGAGCTTGCCGGCCAGCCCGAACAGCAGCCGCGCTGGAAACGCGGCGTCGCCTTTGTAAATGACGTTCTGGGCGAGTCCGTTGGCCGTGTCTATGTCGCGCGCTATTTCCCGCCCGCTGCCAAGGCCAAGATGGACGCGCTGGTGGACGACATTCGCACCGTGCTGAAAGCGCGCATCGAAAAGCTGGACTGGATGACCCCGCCGACCCGCGTCAAGGCGCTGGAGAAGCTGTCCAAGTTCACCGTCAAGATCGGCTATCCCGCCACCTGGCGCGATTATAGCGCGCTGTCCATCAGCGACGCCGACCTGTTGGGCGATCAGCGCCGCGCGGGTGCCTATGAATGGCGGCGCGACGTGGCGCGGCTGTTCCAGCCGGTGGACCATGCCGAATGGGGCATGACGCCGCAAACCGTGAACGCCTATTACAACTATGCCAACAACGAGATCGTGTTCCCGGCTGCCATTCTTCAAGCGCCCTTCTTCGATCCCGACGCCGACCCGGCCATCAACTATGGCGGCATCGGCGGCGTCATCGGGCACGAAATCAGCCACGGCTTCGACGACCAGGGCCGCAAGTCCGACGGCGACGGCGTTCTTACGGACTGGTGGACCACCGACGATGCCGATCGCTTCAAGGTGCAGGCGGCGCGGCTGGGCGCACAATATTCAGCCTTCGAACCGCTGCCGGGCGCGCATGTCATCGGCGACCTCACCATGGGCGAGAATATCGGCGACATGGGTGGCGTGTCGCTGGCGCTGGACGCCTATCACGCCAGCCTGAAGGGTGCGCCCGCGCCTGTGATCGACGGCTTTACCGGTGACCAGCGGGTCTTCCTGGGCTGGGCGCAGGTGTGGCGGCAGAAGCAGCGCGATGATGCGCTGCGCCGCCAGGTCGTGTCCGATCCCCATTCGCCGGCCCGCTACCGCATCAACGGCACCATCCGCAATGTCGCGGGCTGGTACCAGGCCTTCGACATAAAGCCGGGTGACGCGATGTTTGTCGCGCCCGATCTGCAGGTGCATATCTGGTAGTGACCGGCTGGCTGCACCGAAAGTCGCTGGACCTTGACGCCCTGCCGGCAGAGCAGCGGCTGAAGCCGACGCTCGACTGGTGGCATTTGGTGGCGCTGGGCGTGGGCGGCATCGTCGGCACCGGCATATTTACGCTGGTGGGCGTGGGCGCGAACCTGGCCGGTCCTGCGGTGACGCTTTCCTTCCTGGTGGCGGGCGCGATCTGTGCCTGCGCGGCCTTGGCCTATGCCGAGGTGTCCACCACCATTCCCGCATCCGGCAGCGCCTATACCTATTCCTATGTCACCTTGGGCGAGGTGGTGGCCTGGGTGGTGGGCTGGAGCTTGATCCTGGAATATTCGCTGGTGGTGAGCACCGTGGCAGTGGGCTGGTCCGGTTATGCCAGCGGCTTCCTGGCGGCGATGGGCCTGCACCTGCCGCCCGCCTTGTTGGCAGGGCCACTGGATGGCGGCGTAATCAACTTGCCGGCCATCGTCATTGTTGCGGTGGTGGCTGCGGTGATGATGGCTGGCACGCGCGAAAGCGCCAACCTGAATGCCGCCCTGGTGGCCGTAAAGATTGCCGCGCTTTTGCTGTTTCTGGTGATGGCGCTTCCGCATTTCGATATCGCGCACTATCACCCCTTCATGCCGAACGGCTTTTCCGCCCATGATGAAAACGGCGCTACGCGCGGGGTGATGGCGGCGGCGGCGATCATCTTCTTCGCCTTCTATGGTTTCGACGCCATTTCCACCGCAGCAGAGGAAACCCGTAATCCGGGGCGCAGCCTGCCCATCGGCATCATCGGCTCGATGGCGGTTTGCACTCTTCTCTATGTCGCGGTCGCGGCTGTGGCGGTGGGCGCCATGCCGGTGGCGGGCTTCGCCCATTCCGCCGAACCGCTGGCTGCCATCCTGCGCAGTGTCGGCAGCGGCGGCACGGCCGCTGTCATCGGTGCGGCGGCATTGATCGCCTTGCCGACCGTGATCCTGGCCTTCCTGTTCGGCCAAAGCCGCATCTTCTTTGTCATGGCGCGCGACGGTTTGCTGCCGCAGTGGCTGGCCGCCGTCAGTCCGCGCACCGGCACACCCATCCGCATCACGCTGCTGACGGCAACCCTGGTGGGCGTGCTGGCCGGCCTTGTGCCGTTGGCCGACATCGCGGCCCTGGCGAATGCTGGCACGCTTCTGGCCTTTGCGTCGGTGGCGGTGTGCATGCTGGTATTGCGGCGGCGGCTGCCCAAGGCCGGGCGGCTGTTCCTGACGCCCCTGCCATGGCTGGTCGGGCCGGTGACGGTGCTGGGATGCCTGTATCTGTTTTTCAGTCTGCCGGGAATCACGCGCACCTTCTTCCTGGTGTGGAACGTTGCGGGGCTGGCCTATTACGCCATCTGGAAATCTCGCCAGGCAGCCTGAGCTTTAATCAGGACCAACCCTGCTCTAAGGTCCCGCCATGAAACATGCTCTTGTGACCGGCGGAACGCGCGGCATCGGCTTTGGCATCGCCTCCGCGCTGCTGGAGGCCGGTTATGCGGTGACCGTCACCGGGCTGACGCCTGATGACATAGTCGCCACGCCCAAACACCCGCACCTGAACGCCATCATGGCCGATGTCACCAGCGATTCCGCCGTGGCGGCCAGCGTGGTCGGGTTCGAACAGCTCGACGTGCTGGTCAATTGCGCCGGCACCATCCTGCGCGAAGGCCGCGAATTCACGATTCAAGGCTTCCAGCAGGTCATCGACGTCAACCTCACCGGCACCATGCGCATGTGCATGGCGGCCAAGCCGCTTCTGGAAGCGAGCGGCGGCTGCATCATCAACACCGCCTCGCTCTGGTCATTCTTCGGCGGTGGCCTGACCCCCGCCTACACCGCGTCCAAGGGCGGCGTGGCGCAACTGACCAAGGCGCTGGCCGTGGCCTGGGCGCCCACCATCCGCGTCAACGCCATCGCGCCGGGCTGGATCGAGACCGAGCTGACCAGGGCCGCCCAGGCCGATCCCGCGCGCAGCGATGCCATCATCGCCCGCACCCCGCAAGGTCGATGGGGCAAGCCGGACGACATCGGCGGTGCAGTGGTATTCCTCTGCTCCGACGCCGCGCGTTTCATCACGGGCACAATCCTGCCGATCGACGGCGGCTACACCGCAAAATAAGAGAACCCCCGGCGGCGATGGCCGCCAAAAGGATAAAGCATGGCTCAAGACAATTCCCGCATCGCCTATCGCCACCCACAGCCCAAAGAGTCACCGCCGGAAATCGTGATCGCTTCGGTAATGCCGGAAGACGAGCGCGTCTGGGTGCCGCAGGCCGAAAATGTCTGGTTCCGTCCGCTCTGCCTGTGCGCCAGTCGCGGCTATTGGATGAACCTGCTGCGGGTACGCAAGTCGGGCGTGCTGTCGCGACACCGCCATCCCCAGCCGGTGCATGGCTACGTCATCAAGGGCCGCTGGCGCTATCTGGAGCATGACTGGGTCGCGCAGGAAGGCGGCTATGTCTACGAGGCGCCCGGCGAGACCCACACCCTGGTGGTGGATGACGATGTGGAAGAGATGATCACGATGTTTCAGGTCAACGGCGTGATGATCTATGTCGATCCCGACGGCGGCGTGCTGGGCTACGAAGACGTCTTCACCAAGATCGACCTGTGCCGCGCCCATTACGAAAAAGTGGGCCTGGGCGCGGACTACGTCGACCAGTTTATACGCTGAAGCCCGCCGCCTTTTCGCCGGCCAGCCAGCGCTTCCACATCGTGGAATAGGCCGCCTCGATGGCGCGGGTGGTTTTTTCGGTGTCGAAAAGATCGCAGGTATCGCGGATCTTTTTTAGCTTGTCGCGCAACGTCTTGAGCGCCGCCGGATCGGATCCCAACTTCACCGCCAGCGCCTCATAGGCGTCCGGCGTTTCGGTGATCAGCTCCTTCAGCCCCGCCGCCGTCAGCAGGCTGGCGGCAACCCGGCCGGCAAACGCCGTACCCTGCAAGGTCAGCACCGGCACGCCCGCCCAAAGGGCATCGCTGGCGGTGGTGTGCGCATTGTAGGGCAGGGTATCCAGAAACAGGTCGGCCCGTGACAGCCGCGCCAGGTGATCGGCGGGGGCGCGGTCGGGCGCGAACAGGATGCGGCTGCCGTCCACGCCGCGCTTTTGCGCCTCGCGGCGCAGATTGTCGGCAAAGGGCGGGCGGCTTTCCAGCAGCCACAGCACACTGTCCGGAACCGCCTTCAGGATCCGCATCCAGCCATCGAAGGTGGACGGCGTCAGCTTGTAGGCATTGTTGAAGTTGCAGAACACAAAGCCCTTGTCGGGCAGCCCCGCTTCGGCGCGGCTGGGAACAGATGCGATTGTGCGGCCCTTATTGTCATTGACCTGGTAGCTGCCGGGCAGGGTGACGACCTTCTCGTCATAGAAGCGCTGCTCGTCGGCCGGGATCACGATGCCGTCGGCCAGAATATAGTCGATATAGGATGCGCCCAAGGTGGCGGGGAAGCCCAGATAGCTCACCTGCAGCGGCGCCGCCCGGCGCGCGAACACGCCCATGCGCGGCTTGCCGAAATAGCCGTTGAGATTGACCAGGATGTCGACCTCAGCCTTGCGGATCGCCGCCGCCGCCGCTTCATCCGACAGATTGCTGATATCGATGATGCTGTCGAAGGCCATTTCCAGCCGCTTACGCATGGCATCGTCCGCCGCGCCGGTATTGTCCACGGCGATGATTTCGAAATTTTCGCGGTCATGGGCTTCGTACAGACCCGCCATCAGGATGGCGGTCGCCTGTTCGCGGAATTCGCCGCTGACATAGCCGATACGAATTTTCTTGTGTGCCTTGCGGGCGGCGACGTCATGCACCGCCGATACAATTTCGAAATATTTGTCGCGGGCCCAGATGCGCGAGCAGGCCTGCAGGTCTTCCGGGCTTTGTGACACCGCCTGGAACATGAAGGGCCGCGCCACGCGCTGACCCAACCGCACACCCGTTTCGATATCCGACTTGCGGCTTTCGAAGTCGCTCCAATCGGCGCCATACATCTTCAGGTGCAGGATTTCGCCCAGCGCATAGGGGTGATCGGGATCGATTCCGAGTGCCTTTTGCATATCGGCCAGGGCCGGCGCGTATTCCAGCTTGTGCGCCCAATAGGTATAGCCGCGATTGTTCAGCGCTTCCGCATAGCGGGGCTGCAGCGCAATCGCCCGGTCAAAGGCCTCGATGGCCGCATCATAACGCTGCAATTCGCGCAGCACGCTGCCACGGCTGTTCCAGCCCACGGCATTCTGGGGCGACAGTTGCGTCACGGTCTCGAAACTGGCCAGTGCCTCATCCAGGCGCGCCAAGTCCTTCAGCGCCAACCCGCGATTGCCCCAGGCTTCCACAAATCCAGATTCCAGTGCGATGGCTTGATCCAGGCTCATCAGCGCCTCGGCCGGGCGGCCCAGGTTCCACAAGGCCACGCCGCGATTGTTCAGCAGTTCTGCATCGCCCGGGCGCAGCGGCGCCACCGCATCAAACGCGACCAGCGCGTCGGCGCTGCGCTGCATGTCCAGCAACGCCACGGCCAGGTTGAAACGCGCATCGGCATAGTCCGGCGCCTTTTCCAGCGCCTTTTCATAGGATTCAATCGCGTCGGGCAGGCGCCGCAGGGTGCGCAAGGTCAGGCCGCGATTGTTCAGCGCCATCACATTGTGCGGCTGCAGGCGCAATACCCGCTCATAGCTTTCCAGCGCATCGTCCAGCCGGTTCAGTGCGGCCAGTGCGACGGCGCGGTTGATCAGGGCGGAAACAAATTCCGGCTGCAGCACGAGGGCGCGGTCATAACCTTCCACCGCCTGCTCGAACCGCTGCAGGTCGGCCAGTGCGATGGCGCGGTTGAAATGCGCTTCGGGCAGGTTGGGCTGCAGGCCCAGTGCGCGATCGAACTGCGCCAGCGCATCGGCGGCCCGGCCCACGGCCCGCAGGGCAACGCCGTAATTCATCAAGGCGCCCATGTCATCGGGATAAACCTTCAGCGCTTCACCCAGATATTCCGCCGCCTCGGCCATGCGGCCCTGCTGCAGGCGCATCAGGCCCATGTAATAGCGCGGCCCGAACAGGCCGGGGTCAGTCTCCAGTATCTGCAAATACAGTCTCTCCGCTTCCGCCAGGTTGCCCTGCTGGTGAAGAGTGACAGCCTGCTGGGCCAGGGGTTGGAGAGACGACTTCGAGTCCATGAGTGTTTCCGTATCTTTTTATTTTTATGCTTTTGCGCCGGCCTGGGCGACGGCCAGCGCCGTCATGTTGACGATGCCGCGCGCCGTCACCGACGGCACCATCACATGCACCGGCTTGGCAACGCCCAGCAGCAGCGGACCCACCAGCAGCGCCTCGGTGGCAGCCGACAAAAGGGTCAGCGCGATATTGGCGGAATCCAGTGTCGGCATCACCAGCAGGTTGGCCGAACCGGTCAACGGGCTGTTGGACACATAACGGGCGCGCAGCACATCGCTCAGTGCCGCATCGGCATGCATCTCGCCGTCGATCTCGAAGTCGGGGCTGGTGTCGCGCAACAGGGTCATGGCCTTGCGCATCTTGCGGGCGCTTGGGGAATCCGATGTGCCGAAGCTGGAATGCGACAGCAGCGCCGCCTTGGGCTCCATTCCAAAGCGCCGCACCGACCTGGCCGCCAGCAAGGTCATCTCGGCGATCTGCTCGGCGCTGGGATCGTGGTTGAGATGGGTGTCGCAGAAGAACAGCGCACCGTTGGGCAGGATCAGCGCCGACAGCGAATAGAGTCGGCTGACGCTGGGGTCGCGCGGAATGATGGGCAGTATGTTGGCCAGCTGCCGTGTCCAGTCGCCCAGCCCGCCGCACAGCGCGGCATCCGCTTCGCCTGCTTCCAGCAACATGGCGGCGGCAATGCCGTGGCGCGAAGCGATCCAGCGGGCCGCCGATTCCGGCTGTACGCCGCGCCGCTGCACCATCTGCTGGTAGCGCTGGGTCAAGGGGCCGAAAATGTCCGTGTCGGCCGCCGGGTCCAGCAACCGCACCTGTTTGTTGAAGTCCAGCCGCAGGCCCAGTTTCTTGGTCTTCTCCATGATGATGTCGCGGCGACCAATCAGGGTCGGCAGGGCCAAGCCTTCGTCCACCACGGTCTGCACGGCGCGCAGGATGCGGTCTTCCTCGCCTTCGGCATAAACCACGCGGCGGGGCGATTGCCGCGCCACTTCAAACACCGGACGCATCAACTGGCCGGAACGATAGACGAACTTCTCCAGCTCGCTTTCATAGGCATCGAAATCGGTGATGGGCCGCCGCGCCACGCCGCTGTCCATGGCGGCACGCGCCACGGCGGGCGCAATGTGCAGAATCAAACGCGGGTCGAAAGGCTTGGGAATGATGTGCTCGGGCCCAAAGCCGGTCGCCGCCCCGCCATAGGCCTGGGCCACTACGTCACTGCCTTCGGCGCGGGCCAGTGCCGCGATCGCTTCCACAGCGGCCACTTTCATGGGCTCGTTGATGGTGGTGGCGTCCACGTCCAGCGCCCCGCGAAACACGAACGGGAAGCACAGGACGTTGTTGACCTGGTTGGGATAGTCCGAGCGTCCGGTGGCGATGATGGCGTCGGGTCGCACCGATTTGGCCAGTTCCGGCAAGATTTCGGGATCGGGATTGGCCAGTGCGAGAATGAGCGGCTTGTCCGCCATCTGCGGCAGCCATTCCGGCTTCAGGACATTGGGTGCCGACAGGCCCAGGAATACGTCGGCTCCCACCAGCACATCGCCAAGTGTCCGCGCGTCGGTCTGCCTCGCAAAGCGCGCCATGTTGGGCGGCATCTCGTCGCCGCGATCCTTGTGCACCACGCCCTTGATGTCGGTCAGGGTGACATTGTCCACCGGCAGGCCCATTGCGACCAACAGGTCGACACAGGCCAGTGCCGCCGCACCCGCGCCGCTGGTCACCAGCTTGCAGTCGGCAAGCGTCTTGCCCTGCAGCACCAACCCGTTGCGGATGGCGGCGGCGCAGACGATGGCGGTGCCATGCTGGTCGTCATGAAAGACCGGGATCTTCATGCGCGCCCGCAGGCGGCGTTCGATCTCGAAACATTCCGGCGCCTTGATGTCTTCTAGGTTGATGCCGCCAAAAGTCGGCTCCAGCGCGGCCACCACCTCGACGAACTTGTCGATCTCCAGCGCATCGACTTCCAGGTCGAACACATCGATGCCGGCGAATTTCTTGAACAGGACGGCCTTGCCCTCCATCACCGGCTTGGAGGCGAGGGGACCGATATTGCCCAGGCCCAGCACGGCGGTGCCATTGGTAATGACGGCCACCAGGTTGCCGCGGGCGGTATATTCGCGCGCCAGCGACGGATCGGCCGCAATGGCCTCGCAGGGGGCCGCGACGCCGGGGGAATAGGCCAGCGCCAGGTCGCGCTGATTCGCCATGCGCTTGGTGGCTTCCACCGACAATTTGCCGGGGCGCGGGGAACGGTGATAGGCCAACGCAGCCTTGCGAAAATCGTCGTCCATGAGGTGCCCCGGAATGAGGGGTCAATTGACAGGTGCAGGGGAGCAAAATCAAGGATTTTGCTGGGGTTTAGCCCGGAACCGGGCTTAACTCCTCGCGTTCCCGAAACGACCCTGCCCGGGGCGGTTCAGGACGTCAGATTTGGCTGATATTGCCGACAAATAGCGCCCCAAGCGCCAGCTGGTGCGAAAGCAGGAGATTTGATGCAGATCGGGATCGTTGGACTGGGTCGTATGGGCGCCAATATCGGGCGCCGGTTGATGCAGAATGGGCACAAGGTCGTCGGCTTTGACGCCTTCCCACAGGCCATAACGGACCTGGAAGGCGCCACGGGCGCGGCCTCCCTGGAAGATCTTGTCGCCAAGCTGGAAGCGCCGCGCACGGTCTGGGTCATGTTGCCCGCCGGCAAGATTACCGAAGAGACCATCTCGCATCTGGGCGGATTGCTCGAAAAGGGCGACTGCGTGATTGACGGTGGCAACACCTATTTCAAGGATGATATCCGCCGCGCCCATGTGTTGGCCGCCAAGGGCATCGGTTACCTGGACGTCGGCACCTCCGGCGGTGTCTGGGGGCTGGAACGCGGTTTTTGCATGATGATCGGCGGCGATGCGGCGCAGGTGACGCGGCTGGACCCTATCTTCAAATCGTTGGCCCCTGGCGTCGGCACCATTCCCAGGACGCCCAACCGAGAACGCTGCGATCCGCGCGTCACCGAGGGGTACATGTATGCGGGCCCTGCCGGTGCCGGGCACTTCGTCAAGATGGTGCATAACGGCATCGAATACGGCCTCATGCAGGCTTTCGCCGAAGGCTTCGACATCATGCGCGGGCGCAATTCCGACAAGCTCGCCGATGATGAACGCTTCGACATCAATGTCGCTGATGTCGCCGAGGTCTGGCGGCGCGGCAGCGTGGTGTCGAGCTGGCTGCTGGACTTGTCGGCCATTGCACTGGCCAAGTCCGAAACGCTGAATGAATTTTCCGGCAAGGTGGATGATTCCGGCGAAGGTCGCTGGACCATCCAGGCGGCGGTGGACGAGGCGGTCGCCGCGCCGGTCATCACCGCAGCACTCTATACCCGCTTTCGCTCGCGCAGCGACAACACCTTCGGCGAAAAGCTGCTCTCGGCCATGCGCAAGGAATTCGGCGGCCATATCGAAAGCGTCGTGCCGGAGCGCAAGGCCGGGGATACCGACAAGTGAGCAGCTTGTCACACAACGCGCCACCGCCGCCCTGCACCATCGTCATTTTTGGCGCAAATGGTGACCTGACAAAGCGGCTGATCGTGCCGGCGCTCTACAATCTGGCGCGCACCGGAATGCTGCCGCCGCGCCTGGCCCTTGTCGGCGTGGATCACAACGACAAGACCAGCGAACAGTGGCAGGGCGATTTGCGCGCCTTCCTGGAAGGCACACTGTCCAGGAGCGGCGACGCCGATACCGCCAAGGTGGACGAGGCGCTGTGGAAGCCCATTGCCGCGAGCATGACCTTCCTGAAAGGCGATTTTGAAAAACCGCAGACCTTTCAGGATCTGAAAAGCCTGCTGGCGCAGATCGACAAGGACAAGGATACCAAGGGCAATGTGCTCTTCTATCTTGCCACGGCCGACCGCTTCTTTGCCACCATCGCCAAGCAGCTGGGCGAGGCCGGGCTGGCCGCGCAGGATGGTGCCGACAACAAGGCCGGCGGCTTCCGTCGCCTCATCGTGGAAAAGCCCTTCGGCCACGACCTGCAATCGGCGCGCGACCTCAACGCCTGTCTGCTGAAATACCTGAAGGAAGAGCAGATCTACCGCATCGATCATTTCCTGGGCAAGGAAACGGTGCAGAACATCATGGCGCTGCGCTTCGCCAACGGGCTGTTCGAGCCGATCTGGAACCGCGATCGCATCGACCATGTCCAGATCACCGTGGCGGAAAGCATCGGCATCGAAACGCGCGGCAATTTCTATGAAAAGACCGGCGCCCTGCGCGACATGGTTCCCAACCACCTGTTCCAGCTTGTCGCAATGACGGCGATGGAGCCGCCCGTGAGTTTCGAGGCCGAGGATATTCGCGCCAAGAAGGCGGAGCTTTTCCGGGCCGTGCAGGACGTTTCCCTGACCGATGTGGTGCGCGGCCAGTATGACGCCGGCACCGTGCAGGGCGTGGAAGTGCCGGCTTATCGGCGCGAGACCAACGTCGCTATCGACTCCAATGTCGAGACTTATGTCGCCATGCGGCTCAAGATCGACAATTGGCGCTGGGCTGGCGTGCCTTTTTACCTGCGCACGGGCAAACGGCTCAATATCCGCTCCAGCGAGATCGCGATCCGTTTCAAGCAGGCGCCCTACGCCCTGTTTCGCGACACGCCGGTAGAGGAACTGGATGCCGACTGGCTGATCCTGCGCATCCAGCCCGATGAAGGCATTCGCCTGCGCTTCAATGCCAAGCGCCCGGGCCCGGCCATGGCGCTGGAAAGCGTTTCGATGCGTTTCAACTACAAGGACTATTTCAATCAGGCGCCGGCCGTCGGCTACGAGACCCTGATCTATGATTGCCTGATCGGGGACGCGACGCTGTTCCAGCGCGCCGACCAGGTGGAAGAGGCTTGGGGGCTGGTCGAGCCGGTGCTCAAGGGCTGGCAGAATACCACCCCGCGTCATTTCCCCAACTATGCCGCCGGCAGCCAAGGGCCGATCGCGGCCAATGACCTGCTGGCGCGAGACGGGCGTTCCTGGCGTGAAATCCGCATTCTGGGGGACAAAAAGTGAGCGACATCGCGGGCAAGATGGAAGTGGTGAAGGACGCGGGCGCGTTGGCCGCCCGCGCCGCCGCGATCATCGCCGAACGTCTGAAGCCGGCAAAGGCGCCGTTTCGCATGGTGCTGTCGGGCGGCTCGACCCCACGGGCCACCTACAAGCTGTTGGCCCAGATGGACATCGACTGGAGCTGCGTGGAGCTGTTCTTCAGCGACGAACGTTTCGTGCCGCCCGATCATCCCGACTCCAACTATCGCATGGTCAAGGAAACGCTGCTGGCCGGGCAGAGCGTCAGCCCGCTCAAGCTGCTGGCCATTCCCACCGATGGCACGCCGCAAAGCGCCGCCGACCGCTATGACGAAACGCTGCGCCAGCAATATGGCGCGTCGCAATTGGAAGCCGGCGTGCCGCTGTTTCACCTCACCTTGCTGGGCCTTGGCGATGATGGCCATACCGCTTCGCTGCTGCCGGGCCAGCCGGTGCTGAAGGAACGCGATCGCTGGGCGGCATTGGTCCCCGAAGGCCGCGGCGAGCCGCGCATCACGCTGACATATCCCGCGCTGGATTCCAGCGCGCTGATCCTTTTCCTGGTTTCGGACGCCGCCAAGCGCGACGCGCTCGCGCAGGTTCGCGGTGGTGCGCTGCCGGCGGGTGGCCTCAAGCCGATGGGCGAGGTACTGTGGCTGGTGGACGCGGAAGCGGCGGGGGAAGAGGACCAGGGTTACGGATTTTGATGGTTTTTGCCTGAATGACGGAGCGCATTGAAGATTACGCCATGATCGGGGATTGCCGCACCGCGGCGATCATTGGCAAGAGCGGCTCGATAGACTGGTTCTGCGCCCCGCGCTTCGATTCCGCCGCCTGTTTCGCCGCGCTGCTGGGCAACGAGAAAAATGGCCGCTGGCTGATTTCCCCCTCGGCAAAGTCTTTCAAATCCACCCGCGCCTATCGCGGCGACAGCCTGATCCTGGAAACCACCTTCACCACCCGCTCCGGCAAGGTGCGGGTAATCGACTTCATGCCGCCCAAGACGCCCGAATGCACCATCGTGCGGATCGTTGAGTGCCTTCAGGGCCATGTCGACATGCACATGCAACTCGCCATCCGCTTCGACTATGGCGTGACGGTGCCTTGGGTGTCGCGGCGCGACAGCCGCACACTGATGGCAGTGGCAGGCCCAAACCTGCTGACCTTCCGCACGCCTGCCGAAGTGCGGGGCGAGAACATGCATTCGGTCGCGGACTTCACGCTGAAGAAGGGCGAGTCCATGCCCTTCGTGCTGTCCTATGGCGAAAGCTTCAAGCCTGTACCCCTGTCCATCGACGCCTACATCGCGCTGGAAGAAACCGGGCGCTACTGGAAGCGCTGGTCTGACATCTGCAATGTCCAGGGAAAGTGGCGCACGGCGATCATGCGTTCGCTGCTGACCTTGAAGGGCCTCAGCTATGCCCCGACCGGCGGCATCGTGGCGGCTGCCACCACCTCGCTGCCGGAAAAAATCGGCGGCACCCGCAACTGGGACTATCGCTTCTGCTGGCTGCGCGACGCCACCTTCACGCTGCTCGCCTTCCTCAATGCCGGCTATACCGAAGAAGCGCGTGTCTGGCAAAACTGGCTGGTGCGGGTGATCGCCGGTGCGCCGGACCAGTTGCAAACCATTTACGGCGTGCTGGGCGACAGGCGGCTCGAAGAAATGGAGCTTGCGCATCTCGCCGGCTACGAGGCATCGCGCCCGGTGCGGATCGGCAATGCCGCCCATACCCAGCTTCAATTGGATATTTACGGCGAGCTGGCGGACGTGATGGCCCAGGCCGCGGCCGGCGGCTTGCCGGCGGGTCCGCGCTCTGCGGAATTGCGCGGCGTGTTCATGAAGCATCTGGAAAATATCTGGTCCCTGTCGGATGAAGGCATCTGGGAAATCCGCGGCGAGTCCCGCCACTTTGTGCATTCCAAGGTGATGACCTGGGTGGCCTTCGATCGCGCCAGCAAGGCGTCGGATTCCCCGCCGCAACAGCGCGCCCACTGGAAGCGCGTCGCCCGCACCATCCACAAGGACATCTGCGCCAAGGGCGTGGACAAGAAGCGCGGCTGCTTCGTACAGGCCTATGGCGTGGACCATATGGATGCCAGCCTGTTGCTTCTGCCGCTGGTGGGCTTCTTGCCGGCCACCGACAAGCGCATCAAGGCGACAGTTCGCGAAATCGAGAAGCGCCTGATCCACAAGGGCCTGGTGCACCGCTACGAGACCACAACCGCGGTGGACGGCCTGCCGCCGGGGGAGGGCGCCTTCCTCGCCTGCAGTTTCTGGCTGGCGGACAATTATGTGCTGATGGGCCGCCGCCCGGAGGCGGTGCGCCTGTTCGGGCGGCTGAAAAAACTCGCCAACGATGTGGGACTGTATGCCGAGGAATATGACCCGGACGGCAAACGCATGCTGGGAAATTTCCCCCAGGCCTTCAGCCACGTCGCCCTGATCAATACCGCCCTGAGCCTGATGATGAGCGAAAAAAAGACCGCCAGGAAAACCCGCCATGCCCGTTAGTCGCATTCTCTGCATCGATATGGGCGGTACTGGCCTCAAGGCCGCCATCGTTGGCGCCAATGGCGAATTCCTGTCGGAACGCTTGCGCGTGAATACGCCCAAGCAGCGCGCGCCAAAGGATATCGTGCCGCTGCTGGTGAAGCTGGTGAAGCCGCTGGGAAAATTCGACTGTGTCACCATCGGATTTCCGGGCATGGTCAAGGACGGCAAGGTTCACACTGCCCCTGCTTACGGCACCATAAAATGGTCCGGCTTTCCACTGGCAGCGACAATGAAGACGCGGCTGAGAAAGCCGGTCAAGCTGCTGAACGATGCCGATGTGCAGGGCCTTGCGGTGATCGACGGCAAGGGGCTGGAACTGGTCTGCACGCTGGGCACGGGCTTTGGCACCGCATGGTTCCGTGACGGCGAACTTATGCCGCACATGGACTTGGCGCATCTGGTGGTGCACAAGAAGGATGATTTCGATCGTTATATCGGCGACAAGACCCGCAAGAAAATCGGCGACAAGGCTTGGAACAGGCGCCTGGAAAAGCTGATCTGCGTTTTGGCGACGGTATTCAACTATGATGCCCTGCATCTGGGCGGCGGCAATTCACGCTGTGTGAATTTCAAGCTGCCCGGCAATGTAAACATTGTCTCCAATGATGCCGGCATGGAAGGCGGGGCCTTCGCCTGGACCCGCTATCGAACAGGCACTGCATAACGCATCGCCTCTGGGGAACTTTTTCCCCCCAGGCGCGTTTCAATCCCATAGGATTGAATCGATTTCATCTCGGGCGATTAACGGAATAACGCGCATGGTCCCGTCGGTCAGTGGCAACACTGCTCTACTCCTTGATATTGACGGTACTCTGCTGGATATGGCGCGCACGCCGGACATGGTGAAGGTGCCCAGCGAACTTCTGCGCGCGCTGGACCGGCTCGCGCATGAGCTGAATGGCGCGCTGGCATTTGTCAGCGGCCGCTCCCTGGAATCGGTCGACAAACTGTTTTCACCCTTCAAGCCTGCCGCCATCGGCGCGCATGGCGGCGAAATCCGCAGCCTGGACGGCACGGTTACGCGCACCGCGCCGGTCAGCGATGCCGTGCGCGATATCTTCACCGGCCTTGCCGAGCATGTCCCCGGCCTTTTGCTGGAAGACAAACGATGCGCCATGGCGCTGCATTATCGCCTGGCGCCCGAAGCCCGTCCGGTGCTGGAAGCCGCCATGGAAAAGCACGCCCGGCTGTTCGAAGCAGAAAAGATCAATATCCTGCACGGCAAGGCTGTCATCGAAGCCCGCCCGCTGGGCATCGACAAGGGCACTGCCGTCTTGAAGCTGGCCCGGCAAAGGCCCTTTGCCGGGCGCACCATCCTGTTCGGCGGCGACGACACCACCGACCTGGACGTGTTCCGCATATTGCCCAAGCTTGGCGGGCGCGGCTTCTCGGTCGGCCGCCGCTTTCCGGGGGCGGAACATGTATTTGAAACCCCGCGGGCCGTGCGCCAATGGCTGTCCAGGCTGGCGCGTGAAGGCGTGACACAGGGTGGCGTACGATGAGCAGACCTCTTGATCTTGCCGTCATCGGCAATGGCCGTATCGCCGCGCTGGTGAATACCCAAGGCCGGCTGGTGTGGTGGTGCTTTCCCCGCCTGGATAGCGATCCTGTCTTCTGCCGCCTGATTGCGGGTGACGAGGAAAAGGGTTTCGCCGACGTGCTGCTGGACCGGCAGGTGGATTCACAATCCGCCTATGACCGCAACACCGCGATCGTCACCACCGTGCTCACCGCCGATGACGGGTCCAAGGTGAGGATCACCGATTTCGCGCCCCGCCTGCGCAATTACGAACGCCTGCTACGCCCGCCCCAGTTGATGCGTATTATCGAGCCGGTCGCAGGGCTGCCGCGCGTCACCATCCGCGTGCGCCCCACCCAGTTCTACGGCAATCCCATGAAGAAGCGGGTCGCCGGCTCCAGTCATGTCACTTATGGCGAACCCGCTTTGGTGCGGCTGACCACCGATGCGCCGCTATCCTATATCGAACACGAAACCCCGTTCGTCCTGACGCGGCCGGTGCATCTGGTGTTCGGCCCGGACGAACCCTTTACCGGCGACATTGCCACGACCGTCTGCGATTTCCGGGACCGCACGCGCGGCTATTGGCGCGAATGGGTGCGCCGCCTCTCCATCGCCTATGAATGGCAGGAAGCCTCCATCCGAGCCGCCATCACGCTGAAACTGTGCAGCTTCGAGGAGACGGGCGGTATCGTCGCCGCGCTCACCACCTCGCTGCCCGAAGCACCGCATTCGGGCCGCAACTGGGACTATCGCTATTGCTGGCTTCGTGACGCCTATTTCGTGGTCAAGGCGCTCAACGCCATCGGCGCCACCCATACGATGGAACAGTATATCGCCTACATCCTGTCCATCGCCGGCGAAGAGGGGGCGCTGAAGCCGTGCTACGGCGTCGTGCACTCCGAAGACCTGACCGAATGGATCGCACCCGACCTCAAGGGCTTTGAAGGTCATGGCCCGGTGCGCATCGGCAATGCCGCGGTGGACCAGGTGCAGCATGATGCCTATGGCAGCGTGATCCTGGCGGCCACCCCCATGTTTTTCGACAAGCGGCTGCCCGTCCCGGGCGACGAGCCGCTGTTCCACCTGCTGGAGAAAATGGCGCAGCAATGTGTCAACCTGGCGCTGGAGCCCGATGCCGGCATCTGGGAATTCCGCGGCCGCAAGCGCGTTCACACCCATTCGGGCGCCATGTGCTGGGCCGGTATCAGCCGCACCGCCGCCATCGCCGCGCGGCTGGGGCTTTCCGATCGTGCCGCCCATTGGCGCGATTTATCGGATTCCATCGGTAGCGAATTGCTCAAGCGCGTCTGGAACGAAAAGCGCCAGGCCTTCACCGCCGCCGAAGGCACGGACGAGATGGACGCCAGCGTCCTGCTGCTGCCCGAGCTGGGTCTGATCGATGCCCATGACCCGCGCTTTGCCTCCACCGTCGCCGCCATCGAGCACGACCTGGTGCGCGGCCGTCACGTGATGCGCTATGCGGCGGAAGATGATTTCGGACTGCCGGAGACAGAATTTCTGGTCTGCCGCTTCTGGCTGATCGACGCGCTCTGCGCGCTTGGCCGCCGCGAAGAAGCGCGCGAGCGTTTTCAGGACGCGCTGGCGCTGCGCAATCAATACGGGCTTTTGGCCGAAGACATTCATCCCCAGACAGGTGCGCTGTGGGGGAATTTTCCGCAGACTTATTCGATGGCCGGGGTTATCCTCAGCGCCATGCGGCTGAGCCAGAGCTGGGAGGATCGCTATTGGCGCGCGTCTTCATAATTTCCAATCGTGTCGCCATTCCGAAGTCCGGGGTTCAGCCGGGCGGCCTGGAAGTGGTGCTGAAATCGACCCTGAAAAAACATCCCTGCGTCTGGCTGGGCTGGAGCGGCGAGGTCAGCGACCAGCCCCAGACTCAGACCTTCGAGAAAGGCAAGAACAGCTACATCCTGCTGGATCTGCGCTCCGAGGATTTCGACGAATATTATTACGGTTTCGCCAATCGCGTGCTGTGGCCGCTTTTCCACTACCGACTCGACCTGGCGGAATTCTCGCGCCGCGACCTGTCAGGCTATCTGCGCGTCAACGAACAGTTCGCCGACGAACTGGCCAAGGTGCTGCAGCCGGACGATATCGTCTGGGTGCATGACTATCACCTGATCCCGCTGGCGCGGGCCCTGCGCACGCGCGGGCTGAAAAATCGCATCGGGTTCTTCCTGCACATTCCGCTGCCGCCGCCCGAGCTGCTGACGGCCATGCCGCATCACGAAACCCTGATCCCGTCGCTGCAGGATTATGACCTTGTGGGCTTTCAGACCGAAGGCGACGCCGCCAATTTTGCGCGCTATCTTGCCAAGGAGCTGGGTGCGCCGTCCCATATCACGCGCCGGCTGGAAGGCGGTGCCCGGGGCATGCGCATCGGGGTCTTTCCGGTGGGCATCGAGACGCGCCATTTCACCCGGTTGGCGGAGGGATCGGTCCGCACCAAGTTTGTCGAGGATGTGATGGGCTCCCTCCCGGGCGGGCTCATCATCGGCGTGGACCGGCTGGACTATTCCAAGGGTATCGCGCTGCGTATGGAAGCTTATGAACGCTTCCTGCTGGCCAATCCCGACTGGCGCGGCAAGGTCACCTATCTGCAGATCACGCCCAAGAGCCGCTCCCAGATCAAGGAATATGCCGAGATGGAACAGGCGGTCAGTTCAACCGCCGGCCGCATCAATGGCGCCTTCAGCGAAGCGGCCTGGACGCCGGTGCGCTATGTGAACCGGCCTTACAGCCGTACCGCGCTGGCCGGGCTCTACCGCGCGGCGCGGGTGGGGCTGGTGACGCCCATGCGTGACGGAATGAACCTGGTGGCCAAGGAATATGTCGCGTCCCAGGACCCGGAAGATCCCGGCGTCTTGATCCTGTCGCGCTTTGCCGGCGCCGTGGACGAATTGCGCGCCGCACTTATTGTCAATCCTTATGATCCGGATGCCGTCGGGGCGGCAATTGCCCGCGCCATGGCGATGCCGCTGGCAGAGCGCGTAAAGCGGCACACCGAACTCTATGCCGCGCTGCTGCAAAACGATATCAGCCAGTGGGGCGACAAGTTTCTCAAGGCGCTGGCGCCACAGGGCGACAAGGTCCCCAAGACTCATACCGTGAGAGATTTTCTCACCGAATCGCAGCTGGAATCGGTGTCGAAATAGAGTCCGCGCACCGGTTCATGGAATGACCTTGAAGGTAAACTTTCCCGTGACACGGTGGGTATCGGGGCTCACCGCGTGCCAGGTCACGGTATAGGCGCCCGGCTTCAGCCCGAATGTCAGCAAGGTAATCGAGGTCGCGTTCGCCGCGCTGGGCACCGGCACGGTCTTGCCTGCCGTATCGGTCAGCGCCGCACCGCTGAAGGCTGGGTTCAGCGTTTCGGCAAATTTCAGCACGATGGTCTTGGGTGATTGCACGCTCGTGCCCTTGGCAGGCGTTGAGGATTGCAGCGTGGCATGACCGAAGGCCGGTCCGGCGGCCAGCAGTAAAGCGATGGTTGCGATTTTCATGCGTCCTCCCATTTCCACGCGGCTACCGCCAGCGCCAGCCAGCCAGCGATCAGCGCAATGCCGCCAAATGGCGTGACAATGCCGATGATGCGAATGCCGGTCAGCGCCAGAATGTACAGCGAGCCGCAGAACAACACCGTCCCCCCAAAGAACAGCGCCGCTGCGCGCCCTGCCCACAGCCTGGCCGTCCCGCGCGCCGCCAGTGCGGCAAGCCCCATCGCCACGGCATGGATCATCTGGTAGCGGCCGGCGGTGGCAAAAGCCGCAAGCAGGTGCGGCTCCAGCCGCCCCGCCAACGCATGTTCGCCGAACGCCGCGATCGCGACGCCGGTGGCGCCGGTCAGGGCCGCTATGCAAAGCCAGATTTTCATGGCGCGTTTATAGACAGGACAGCCGCCGTTTGCGAGTTTGCCCGGATGGAGAGTTTGTCATGCCGCAATTCGTAAACGCCAGCGATGGCACCGCGCTGGCCTTCGAACGCCACGCCCCGGAAAATGCGCCGGACGCCCCCGCCATCATGCTGGTGCACGGCTTCGGCTCCAGCCGCCTGCAGAACTGGAAGTCCACCGGCTGGTTCGGCGGCTTGACCGAGGCGGGCTTCTCGCTCGTGGCGATGGATTGCCGTGGCCATGGCGACAGCGGCAAGCCACATGACGAAGCCGCCTATGACCATGATCGCATGGCAGACGATGTGGTGACGGTGATGGAGGCTTGCGGCCTGGCCAGCAGTTTCGTGCTAGGCTACTCCATGGGCGGCTTCATCGCGTTGCGCCTGCTGGCGGCACATCCCGAGCGCGTCGTGCGCCTGGCGATCGCGGGGGTGGGCGAACATTATCTGGAAGACCGCATCACCGCGCCCCACGCGCGCAGCGTACTGGCCGATGCGCTGCTGACCCCCGATTCTTCGACACTTACCGACGCCCGTGCAAAAATGTTTCGCGCCTTTGCCGACCAGCCCGGCAAGGACCGGCTGGCGCTTGCAGCCTGCATGCGCGCAATGTCGCCGCATCTTCCGCTCGACACGTTGCGGGCGATGGTTAAGCCCGTTCTTGTCGTGAATGGCGAGAAAGACGACACCGCCGGCGCGCCGGGTCCCCTGGCGGCGATATTCCCCCACGGCCAGGCCGCAATCGTTCCCGGCCGCGATCATATGTCTGCGGTGGGCGACAAAAATACCAGCCAGGCCGTGATCGACTTTTTCCGCGCCTGATATTTCCAAACAGGACGGAACCCGTCCCCCCGTACATTCGTTTTCATCTCCGGGCACAGTTTTGCGCCCGGCGGCAAGGAAATGCCGCGGACGATAATCAGTATACGGATGATGTATAGTGTGGAGGAACGCTTGCGGCTGCGCGGTCAACAAGAGGTACGGTTCCGTACCGAAAAAGTCCTTTGTTCTCAGGTCCATAACGCTATTTTCGCGGGTGTTGCTGCACGATTTTGGGGCGTGCTGCGGGCGTTGGATTTCGGGCACCCCGCAGCAAATTTCCGGGCAATCTAGATGTTGGAATCGCATGCACGCGTCGGAATCCGAAACCGTATTCTGCACAAGGTCGCGCTCGAAGACTGGGACCTGATTGGTCCTCACCTCGAACCCGTGACCCTGAAGGAACGCCAGGTCATCGAGGTCCCTCACAAGCCGATCACCCACTGCTATTTCCTGGAGATCGGTGTTGTCTCGGTGGTGGCGGTGGACAATGAAGACCATCGCATTGAAGTCGGCGTCATCGGCTATGAAGGCGTCACGGGCGTGCCGCTGATCATGGGCGACAACCGTGCGCAGCATTCCGCCTACATGCAGATCGGCGGCACCGGCCATCGCATTCCGGCCGATGTGCTGGTGGGCGCCATCGCCAAAAGTGACACCCTGCGCGCCCTGATGCTGAAATCGGCCCAGGGCTTCATGATCCAGACGGCACAGACCGCCCTTGCCAATGGCCGCGCCAAGCTGGAACAGCGCCTGGCGCGCTGGTTGTTGATGGCCCATGACCGCATGACATCTGATGCCGTCCCGCTGACCCATGAATTCCTGGCCGTGATGCTGGGCGTGCGACGCGCCGGCGTGACCGTGGCAATCCATGGCTTTGAACGCCGCGGCCTGGTCACCACCCGCCGCGGCGAGCTCACCGTCGTCAACCGGCCTGGTATCGAACTGATCGCCAGCAGCTTCTATGGCACCCCCGAAACCGAGCTGAAGCGCCTCTTGGGCGACACCAAGTAACCTCTCCGACCTTCGCTGGCCCGAGGGCCAGCTACGGCCACCTCCCCATATGCAAACGCGCTACGCGCGCACATGGGGAGGAAAATCGATTGCATGGCGCTATACGGTCATGGTTTGTTCTCGCCATGCTGCCCACCCAATTTCACGACTGGTTCGCCGACCGCGGCTGGACCGCGCGGGCCCACCAGTTGGCGCTGGTGGACCATGCGGCGCGCGGCGACAGCGTTTTGCTTGTGGCGCCCACCGGCGGCGGCAAGACGCTGGCGGGCTTCCTGCCGTCGCTGATAGACCTGTCTGAAAGGCCGAAGCGTGCGCGCAAAAGCGCCCTTCATACCCTCTATATCTCGCCCCTGAAGGCGCTGGCGGTGGACGTCGCCCGCAACCTCGATGCGCCCATCGCAGAGATGGCGCTTGCGGTGACGGTGGAGACTCGCACCGGTGACACCCCCAACGCTCGGCGCCAGCGCCAGCGCCACACCCCGCCCGATATCCTGCTGACCACACCCGAACAACTGTCGCTGCTGCTGGCCCATCCGCGCGCCGCCCAGATGTTTGAAAGCCTCAAGACCGTGGTGCTCGACGAACTGCACGCGCTTTACAATTCCAAGCGCGGCGACCTGCTGGCGCTGGGGCTGGCGCGGCTGTCCACGCTGGCGCCGGCGCATCGCCGCGTCGGCCTGTCGGCCACGGTGAAAGACCCCGCGCCGCTCCAGCGTTTCCTGGTGCCGCAGCCCATGCATGGTGAAGCCTTGTCCGCGCTGGTCATCGCGCAGGGCGGCGCCAAACCGCAGATCGCGATCAGCACCTCCGATTCCTATGTCCCCTGGGCCGGCCATCTGGCGCGCCACGCCATGCTGGATGTGATGGCGGCAATCCACACCGCAAAAACCGCACTGGTATTCGTCAACACCCGTAGCCAGGCCGAACGCACCTTCCAGGAATTGTGGGCGATTAACGATGCCAACCTGCCCATCGCTCTGCATCACGGCTCGCTCGCGCCCGAACAGCGCCGCAAGGTGGAAGCCGCGATGGCCAAAGGCGCCCTGCGCGCCGTGGTGTGCACGTCGACTCTTGATCTGGGCATCGACTGGGGCGCGGTGGACAAGGTGATCTGCATCGGTGCCCCAAAGGGCGCGGCTCGGCTGGTGCAGCGCATCGGCCGCGCCAATCACCGGCTCGACGAACCCTCCGCTGCGCTGCTGGTGCCCGCCAACCGGTTCGAGGTCCTGGAATGCAATGCCGCCCGCGATGCCGTTCTGGCGGGCGAACTTGATGGTGATCGCCTGAAGGCCGGCGCACTCGACGTTCTGGCGCAGCACATTCTGGGCATGGCCTGCGCCGCGCCCTGGGACGCAGACGCACTGTTCGCAGAAGTCCGCAGCGCTTCGCCCTATGCTTATCTGAAGCGCGGAGATTTCGACGCGGTGGTGGATTTCGTCGCCACCGGCGGCTATGCGCTGAAGAGCTATGACCGCTATGCCCGTCTGCGCAAGAACGAACAGGGCCGCTACCGCCTCGCCCATCCGCGCATCGCACAGGAATACCGCCTCAATGCCGGCGTGATCGTCGAAGAGCCGATGGTCGAGGTGCGGCTGCAGGGCAAGGGGCGGCCCGCAGGTGCCGGCGGCCGAAAGCTGGGCGAGCTGGAGGAATATTTCATCGAACAGCTTTCCCCCGGCGATACCTTCATTTTCTCCGGCCAGGTGCTGCGCTTCGAAGGCCTGCGCGAGACCGGCGCCTTCGTCACCAAGTCCAACGATCCGCAAGCCGAAATCCCCAGCTACAATGGCGGCAAGTTTCCGCTTTCCACCTTCCTGGCCCAGCGGGTGCGCGAAATGGTCAGCAACCCGCATGACTGGCACAAGCTGCCCGAGCCGGTACAGGAATGGCTGAAGATCCAGGAATGGCGCAGCGTGATTCCGCAGGCCGGACAGCTTCTGGTCGAAACCTTCCCGCGCGGCAATCGCCAGTATCTGGTCTGCTATCCGTTTGAGGGTCGGCTGGCGCACCAGACCCTGGGCATGCTTCTGACGCGGCGGCTGGAACGCGGTGGCTACCGTCCTCTCGGCTTTGTCGCCAACGAATATGCGCTGGCGGTATGGGCGGTGATGGACATGGCGGGCGCCGACATGGACGCGCTGTTCGATGAAGACATGTTGGGCGACGACCTGGACAGCTGGCTGGCGGACTCCAATCTCTACAAACGAACTTTTCGCAACTGCGCCATCATCGCCGGACTGATCCAGCGCAGATTCCCCGGCAAGGAAAAATCCGGGCGGCAGGTGACGTTTTCTTCGGACCTCATCTACGACGTTCTGCGTGAGCACGAACCCGACCATGTGCTGCTGCGCGCCACCTATGCCGATGCCGGAACGGGCCTTCTGGACATTGCCCGGCTGGGCGACATGCTGGCGCGGGTCAAGAAACGGATCGTGACGCGCAGCCTGGACCGGGTATCGCCGCTGGCGGTGCCGGCGCTGCTGGAAATATCCCGCGAAATGGTTGCGGGCGAGGCGGACGAGGCTATTCTGCGCGAGAGCGAAGACGCGCTGATACAGGATGCAATGCGTGTGGACTGATATGGTTTCCGGCGATCTTCTTATCGACGTGAATGGCGAGACCCTGCTGCTGGATGCCTGCGGCGCGGCCTTCAGCGCGGCCCATTCCACCCTCATTTTTTCGGACCTGCATTTCGAAAAAGGCTCCAGCTATGCGCGTGGACGCCAGTTCCTGCCGCCCTATGACACCACCAACACGCTTCTGCGCATGGCGCGGGCCATTGCCCGCCACAACCCGGCGCGCGTGATCGCGCTGGGCGATTCCTTTCATGACGCGAACGCCGCCGACCGCCTGGGCGCCGAGGAACGCGGCATGCTGGAAGCGATGGGAAAAAGCGCGACCTTCGTCTGGATCACCGGCAACCACGACCCGCATCCGCCTGCCTGGCTGGGCGGCGAGATCGCGGAATCCTGGCAGATGGGCGGTCTCATATTCCGCCACGAACCCTTGGCCGCCTTCCAGCCCGGCGAGGTGGCCGGTCATCTTCATCCTTGCGCCAGCGTCGCCAAATGGGGCCGCCGTGTGCGCAAGCGCTGCTTTGTCAGTGATGGGTTGCGCCTGATTCTGCCGTCCTTTGGCGCCTATACCGGCGGGCTGGATGTGGGCGAAACCGCCATCGCATCCCTGTTCGCGGGCCCCTTCCACGCCTACATGCTGGGCAACAGCCGGGTCTATGCGATTCCGCGCAGGGTTGCGGTCTAGGCCGGCCGCCTGAACAGCACGCTCGATATCCAGCCCAGCAGCATGGCCATGAACACGCAGGCCAGCCCATAGAAGAAGGGCGCATTGTGGGCCAGGTTGAACAGCCGTCGCTCCAGCCCGGTCTGATCGACAAACAAAGGCGTGGACTGCGCGCTCACCACCTCGCCGTCCCGAAACAGATAGACCTCGACATCATAGCGCCCCCGCGCCACATCGGCGGGCACCGGAATCCGTGTGCGAAACAGCGTCTCGCTGAGGAAGTCGATGGTGCCGGGCGCCTCGACATACAGCCCCTTGGCTTTCAGATGGCGAAGCGCCGCGCTGCGAAAGGGCCGTGAATCATGATGGCTGCCGATCGAGGTGGGATAGAGATGATTTACGCCCAGCCCGAAGCGCACCAGGTCACGGGTCGCCGCGATCCGGTCAATCGGCTCGCTGGAGGCAAGATAGTAATAGCCCGGCAGGCCTCCGAACCTGGCGGCATCGCTGTTGACCCAGATCCCGGCAATGCGGTCGCGCCTGCGCACTGTCATGGGGGTTTCGGGGCCGCGCACCACCACCACGATGTCGCGCCCCTTTGCTTTTTCGGCGCGCTCGATGGCGCCGAACACGACAATGTCGGTGCCGGTATAGTTGGAGGTGATCTGGATGATGTCCTGGCTGATGCCGGACACCAGGTCTTCGGCCTGCGCGGGAACAGCCAGCAGCAAGGCCAAAGCAAGCAGGGCGCGCTTCATGGCGCCCCCAGGGTCAGGGAATACACGTCTGCGGGACGCGCCACCAACCGAACCAGCAGCACCGCCGCCACCGCCAGCACCACCACGGCCAGCCCCAGCCGTAGCTGCTCGCCGCGCATTTTTGCGCCCACCCGCACGCCCAGCTGCGCCCCCACCACGCCGCCCACCACCAGCAGCAGCGCCAGCACGATATCCACGGCATAGTTGCTGGTGGCCTGCAGCACCGTGGTGATGGCGGTGATGACGATGATCTGCAGCAACGATGTGCCCATCACCACATTGGTGGGCATGCGCAGGATATAGATCATGGCCGGCACGATGATGAAGCCGCCGCCGATGCCCATGATTGCCGACAGCGCACCGACGATGAAGCCGATTGCGGCCGGCGGGATCACGCTGATGTAAAGCCGCGAATGGCGGAAACGCATCTTGAACGGCAGCGCCTGGATCCAGCTGCGATTGACCGGCCGGTTGCTGATCGTCGCCCCGCTGCGCCAGGCCTTCAGGCTCGCCAGGCTCTCGCGCAGCATGATGATGCCGATGGATCCCAGCAGGATCACATAGGTCAGCGCCACGATCAGGTCCATCTGCCCCTGGCGGCGCATCAATGCGAACAGCCACACCCCGAACAGCGTGCCCAGAAGACCGCCGACCAGCATGACGCCGGCCATGGGAAAATCGATGGCCCGCTTGCGCCACTGCGCCAGCGCCCCCGACATGGAGGAGGCGGTGATATGGCTGAGGGTGGTGGCGACCGCCACGGTCGAGGGGATGCCGGAAAAGACCAGCAGCGGCGTCATCAGGAAGCCGCCGCCGACGCCGAACATGCCCGACAGGAAGCCTACGACCAGCCCCAGCCCGATCATCACGAGCCAGTAGACGGACATTTCTGCGACGGGGAGATAAATTTCCATTCAGCAACTCGGGCAGTAGCGCATCGCGGCGCAGCTCAGGTTGCAAGCGACCATGCGCGCGGCAGCGCATGGGGTCAACACAATTAGCCTTTGTGAATCAGGCCTCAGCCGATGTCGGCGGGTTCGGGCGGCACGTTGGCGCTGCGGTTGAGCGGTGCGGCGTGGAAGGTGGCGGCAGACTTGGATGCTGCCGCCTTGTCGCTGTCGCTGAGCTGGGTCTGCAGCACGGCGATGCGCGACTTGGATTCCGCGTCCCCTGAGGCGGCGGCGATGGAATACCACTTAAAGGCGTCCAGCAGGCTCTGGGGCACGCCGTCGCCGCGTTCGTACAGCACCGCGAGGTTGAACTGGGAGTCCGACAGGCCCAGCGCCGCCGCCTTGGCGAACCAGCGCGCCGCTTCCGCCATGTTCTTTTTGCCAGCCCCGCCGCCGGCATGAGACACGGCCAGATTGTGCATGGCCTTGCGGTTGCCCTGGGTGGCGGCGCGTTCGTACCACTGCGCCGCCCGGGCGCCGTCGGCCGGCACGCCCTGGCCGCGCTCGTACAAGGTGCCCAGCCGGTATTGCGCCACCGCCTGGCC
>JBBQHU010000030.1:0-29518 GCA_038324265.1 Micropepsales bacterium
AGCATGACTAACCTACAGAACCTTCCAGAGAGATGCCGACCAGCTTTTGCGCCTCGACGGCGAATTCCATCGGCAATTGCTGCAGCACTTCGCGGCAGAAACCGTTGACGATCAGGGATACCGCCTCGTCCTGCGGGATGCCGCGTGCCAGGCAATAGAACAGCTGGTCCTCGGCGATCTTGGACGTGGTCGCTTCATGTTCGATGCGCGCGGTCGGATTGCGGCTTTCGATATAGGGCACGGTATGGGCGCCGCAATCGCCGCCGATCAGAAGCGAGTCGCACTGGGTGTAGTTGCGGGCGTTCTTGGCCTTGCCATAGACGCTGACCAGGCCGCGATAGGTATTCTGCGCCTTGCCGGCGGAAATGCCCTTGGAGATGATGCGGCTGCGAGTATTGGCGCCCAGATGGATCATCTTGGTGCCGGTATCGGCCTGCTGGTAATTGTTGGCGATGGCGATGGAATAGAATTCACCGACGCTGCCCTCGCCGCGCAGGATGCAGGACGGGTATTTCCAGGTGATGGCCGAGCCGGTTTCCACCTGGGTCCAGCTGATCTTGGACTTCACGCCGCGGCAATCGCCGCGCTTGGTGACGAAATTGAAGATGCCACCCTTGCCTTCTTCGTCGCCGGGATACCAGTTCTGGACGGTGGAATACTTGATCTCGGCATTGTCCAGCGCCACCAATTCGACCACGGCGGCATGAAGCTGGTTTTCGTCGCGCTTGGGCGCGGTGCAGCCTTCCAGATAGCTCACATAGCTGTCTTCGTCGGCAATGATCAGGGTGCGTTCGAACTGGCCGGTCTCGGACGCATTGATGCGGAAATAGGTGCTCAGCTCCATCGGGCAGCGCACGCCCTTGGGCACATAGACAAAAGTGCCATCGGAAAAGACGGCGGCGTTCAGGGTGGCGAAGAAATTGTCCGTCACCGGCACGACGCTGCCCAGGTATTTCTGCACCAGTTCGGGATAGTCGCGGATCGCTTCGCTGATCGGGCAGAAGATCACGCCCGCCTCGTTCAACTTGCCCTTGAAGGTGGTGGCAACCGATACGCTGTCGAACACCGCATCCACCGCCACGCCGGCCAGCGCCATCTGCTCATGCAGCGGGATGCCCAGCTTCTTGTAGGTCTCCAGCAGCTTGGGATCGACTTCGTCCAGGCTTTGCTTCAGCGGCGTGTTCTTGGGCGCGGCGTAATAATAGGAATTCTGATAGTCGATGTCGGGATAATGCACCCGCGCCCATTTGGGCTCTTTCATCGTCAGCCAGCGGCGGAAGGCGCCCAGGCGCCATTCCAGCATCCATTCCGGCTCGCCCTTCTTGGCCGAGATGAAGCGCACCGTGTCTTCGGACAGGCCCTTGGGCGCCATGTCCATTTCGATGTCGGTGACGAAACCGTATTTGTACTTGTCGCCGATGTCGGCGACCTGTTTCTTGGTTTCCTGCTGTGCGACGCTGCTCATGCGGCTTCCTTTGAACGAACCCGCTCACGGAGTTTGACGAGCGACGCGACGGCCGCGGTGACATCATTCATGGTGGATGACCAGCCGAAAGACGCCCGCAAGGCGCAGGCTGCCAGGGCTTCATCCACGCCCATCGCCACCAGCACATGGCTGATTGCGACCTTGCCGGAGGAACAGGTGGAGCCCGAGCTCATCATCACGCCGTCGAGGTCGAGCCCGATCAATGCCATTTCCGCCGCCACGCCGGGTATGGCGAAACTGGTGGTGCTGCACAGGCGCTCGGTGCCTTCGCCGAAGACGGTTGTTTCGGGGATTGCGCGCTTCAGCGCCAGTTCGAAATGTTCGGTCAGGTGCGCCAGGCGGGCGCGTTCGCCGTCGGCATCGCGCAGCGAATGGGCTGCCGCGCCAAAGCCGGCAACGCCGCCCAGGTTTTCGGTGCCCGCGCGCAGGCCCTTTTGCTGACCACCGCCGACCAGTTGCGGCGCCAGCGGGGCATCCGGTGCCACGATCAGGGCGCCGACGCCCTGTGGGCCGCCAAGCTTGTGGGCCGAAAGCGTCATGTAATCGCAGAGGTCGAAATCCAGCATCATCTTGCCGGCGGCGGGAACCGCATCCACCAGCAGCAGAGCACCGGCTTCGCGCGCCAGCTTCGAAATCTCGGCAACCGGCTGGATCACGCCGGTTTCATTGTTGGCGGCCATCACCGCCACCAGGGCGCGGCCCTTGCCTTCGCGCAGCGCGACGCGCATCGCCTCAAGGTCAATCACGCCACTCCCGGTCACGACCAGGCGCGTGACGCGGATCCAGGGAAAGCGGTCGGCCAGGCGGTCGGCGGCGACCAGGATGGAATTGTGCTCGATGGCTGAGACGAAGACGCGGGTGATGCGGCGGCTTCCATCCTTGGCGTCGTCGGCAAGCGAACCTTCCGCGGCGCCGAACAAGGCCAGGTTGTTGGATTCGGTGGCGCCGCTGGTGAAGATCACCTGGTCGGCACTGGCGCCGGCGAGTGCGGCGACACGCTCGCGCGCCTCTTCAACGATGGCACGTGCGGCGCGGCCATTGGCATGGATGGAGGATGGATTGCCGCCGATGCCCAAGGCGTGGGTCATCGCGGACAGGGATTCCGGCCGCAGCAGCGAAGTGGCATTGTGATCAAGGTAATGCATGACAGTTACTCGGCCGCGACCACATCCGCGACAGTCTCGTCGGCAAAGCCGGAATCGTTGCAGGGCTTTGAACGGCCCAGCACCCGGCGCTCCACCACATCGGCGAGGCTCACCGAAGACAGGAAGACATGGATCTGCTGGCCAAGCTCTTCCCACAGGTCATGGGTGACGCAGCGCGCGCCGGTCTTGGTGCAGCCCTTGCTGCCGCCGGTCTTGCAGCGGGTGGTGGAGATGGGCTCGTCCACCGCCAGGATGATGTCGGCAATGCGCAGCTCTCCGCTCGGACGCGACAGGCGGTAGCCGCCGCCGGGACCGCGCACACTGGTCACCAGGCCGCCGCGCCGCAGCTTGGCGAAGAGCTGTTCCAGATAGGAAAGGGAAATGTCCTGGCGGGCCGCGATGTCGGCCAGCGCCACGGGGCGGGATTCGCCAAGCTGGGGCCCGGCGGCATTGCCTGCCAGGTCGGCCATCGCCATCACAGCGTATCGTCCCTTGGTGCTCAGCCGCATGACCGCGTCTCCTGCATAATCAGGGCGTTTTTCCTTGCTTTTCGCCCCCCCTGCCGGTGTAGAGAGGGCCAAGCCGTCAGGGTCGCCTGATGGGCGGGATATAGAGTTCCCGAGTAGATTGGTCAAGTATTCGCGACGCATAGGTGGGTCCCTCTGTAAGCATCTGAAATAGCAGGGTTTTGATTCGGGCCGCCGGCCAGGAAAAACCTACTAAATTGCTTTGGAGCACCGATTGGGGAAAACAAGAATCCATGCCTGATATCATTCTTCCCGGCTCGGCTGGCCGTATCGAAGCGCGTTTCCAGCGTCAGAAGAACCCCGGTGCGCCCATGGCGCTGGTGTTGCACCCGCACCCACAGTTCGGCGGCACCATGAACAACCCGCTGGTCTATGACCTTTTCCATATGTTCCACGGACTGGGCTGCACCACGGTGCGCTTCAATTTCCGCGGCGTGGGCCGTTCGCAGGGCTCGTTCGACAATGGCGCGGGCGAACTGAGCGATGCCGCCGCCGTGCTGGACTGGATGAACACCCTCTATCCCAACCCGTCGAATGTCTGGGTATGCGGCATCAGCTTCGGCGCCTGGATCGGGATGCAGCTTCTGATGCGCCGGCCGGAGATCACCGGCTTTGTTTCCATCGCTCCGCCGGCCAGCATGTATGACTTCGCGTTCCTGGCGCCATGCCCGGCATCCGGCCTGATCGTGCACGGCACGCGCGACAATGTCGTGCCGGAGCCCGATGTGCAGAAGCTGGTGGACCGGTTGACGGCCCAGAAGGGCATCAAGATCACCTACAACAAGATTGACGGCGCCAACCACTTCTTCGACAAGCGCGAGGCCGAAGTGGTGGAGACGGTGAAGGAATATGTCTCCAATATGATGTCCAAGCCGCGCGAAGGCCGCTAGCACAGTCCTTTTGCGTCCTGGGTTCGTCGCGCTAGTGCGCTTTCCAAAAATGACCGCCGGTCATGGGCTGCGCCACGCCGGTCGTGGTCGGTAGCGACAGCGGCAGGCCCTTGAGGGAGCGCACCGCCAGATAGGCGAAGGCTTCCGCTTCGAGCGCGTCGCCGTCCCAGCGCGCGCCTTCCGCCTTCAGCACCTGCGCATTGACGCGGGCCTGCAGCATTCCCATCAGGGTACTGTTGTGGCGGCCGCCGCCGCAGATGATCCAAGTCGTTGCCGGATCGGGGAAATGTTCGCGGGCGCGCGCGACCGAGGCGGCCGTAAAAGCCGTCAGGGTCGCCGCGCCATCGGCCGGTGACAGTGCCTCGACAGCGGCAACGCCGAAATCCATCCGGTCCAGCGATTTTGGCGGCGGGCGGCCAAAAAAAGCGTTTGCCAGCATCGCATCCAGTGCGGCGTCATCAACCTTGCCGGCGGCGGCATATTCGCCATTGAGGTCCACCGGCGATCCGGTGTGGCGGTGCATCCAGTCGTCAATCGGGGCATTGCCGGGGCCTGTGTCGAAAGCCAGAACATGGTCGCCATTGATATAGGTGACATTGGCAACGCCGCCGATATTCACCACGGCCAGGGGCTGGGCCAGCGGCGAATTGCGCGCCAAGGCGGCATGATACAGCGGCACCAAGGGCGCGCCCTGCCCGCCCGCCTTTACATCGGCGCTGCGGAAATCATTGACCACGTCGATGCCGGTCAGGCGCGCCAGCTGCGCGCCGTCGCCGATCTGCCAAGTCCAGCGACGTTCGGGACGGTGCAGGATGGTCTGGCCGTGAAAGCCCAGCAGGGCGACGTCGCGGACACCCGATTTTTCGATCAGCGCGGCGACGGCATCGGCATGGATTTCGGTCAGGCGGCGTTCGGCATCGCGGATGCTGTGAGGGACCGGGCCGCCCTGCGCCACTGCCCGCGCGTCCTCCAGCGCAGCGCGCAGCAGGGCGCGCATTTCGAGGTCATACGGGATCATCAGGCTGGGGCCGGGATGCACGACGGCCTCGCCATCGGTCTCGATCAGGGCGGCGTCCACGCCGTCCAGCGAGGTGCCGCTCATCAGACCGATGACTTTATAAATCCTGGACATCCGTGCTATGCCGCCTGCCTGCCAATACAGAGTCTATAGCATGCCCGCCGCACCCCAATTCCAGTCTGAATTCCTGCGTACCTTTGCGGCGCGCGGGGCCTATTACGACTGTTCGGGGCCGGCCGAGCTGGACGCCATGTTCGCAGCCGAGCGGGTGACCGCCTATATCGGGTTCGACTGTACCGCGGACAGCCTGCATGTCGGCAGCCTGGTGCAGCTGATGACCCTGCGCCGGCTGCAGCAGGCGGGTCACAAGCCGATCCTGCTGATGGGCGGGGGCACCACCAAGGCGGGCGATCCGTCCGGCAAGGACGAATCCCGCCAGCTTCTGACCGCCGAGCAGATCGAAGCCAACAAGCAGTCGATCCTGTCGGGCGTTGCGCATCTGCTGAAATTCGGCGATGGGCCCAGCGACGCCATCCTGGTGGACAATGCCGAATGGCTGGACAAGCTGGATTACATTCCCTTCCTGCGCGATGTCGGCCGCCACTTCTCGGTCAACCGGATGCTGACCATGGAAAGCGTGAAGCTGCGGCTGGACCGCGAGCAGCCGCTGTCCTTCCTGGAATTCAACTATTCCATCATGCAGGCGTATGATTTTGTGGAGCTCTACAAGCGCTATGGCTGCAAGCTGCAATCGTCAGGCTCAGATCAGTGGGGCAATGTGGTGTCGGGCATCGAGCTGGGCCGCCGCATGGAGCAGGCGCAGCTTTTTGGGCTGACCACGCCGCTGATAACTACCGCCTCGGGCGCCAAGATGGGCAAGACCGCGGCGGGCGCAGTGTGGCTGAACGCGAACCGGGTCAGCCCGTATGATTACTGGCAGTTCTGGCGCAACACCGAAGACAAGGATGTCGGCCGCTTCCTGCGCCTGTTCACCGATATGCCGGAAGCCGAAGTCGTGCGGCTGGAAGCGCTGCAGGGTGCGGAGCTGAATGACGCCAAGAAGGTGCTGGCGACGGAGGCGACAAAGATACTCCACGGCGAAATTGAAGCAAAGGCTGCGGCCGTTACCGCTCAGATCGCCTTTGAAGAAGGTGGAACCGCCGGCTTGCCTACATTTGAGATTGCGCGGGAAAAATTGGACCACGGCCTCCTGGTCGCCCAGTTGGCTCACCTTGCTGGACTAACATCTTCTATCAGCGATGCTCGACGGCAAATGGAGGGCGGCGGCATACGGGTGAACGATAAAGTTTGGAAAGAACCCCGGTCTGTGATTGGGAGCCAATATCTCAACGCAGACGGGGTAATAAAACTGAGCCTTGGCAAGAAAAAGCACGTGCTGGTCAAGCCCGCTTGAAGGATACGCCATGAAACTGCCGATCGCCTTGCTGCTGTTGATGCTCGCGCCGGCCTTTGGCGCGCAGACCATCACGACCACCCCGACCGCGCCCAGCGATAGCAAGCCAAACGATCCGTCGGTGCCCGACGTTTACACCACCACCGGCCAGTTCGAGCGCGTGGTGGTGATGCGGATGAAGTTCGGCACCGATTTGCTCGCCGACATTGAAAAGAGCGTGGCGCAGGAAAAGATCAAGAACGGTGTCATCCTGACGGGCATCGGTTCGGTGCGCGGCTTTCGCGTCCACCAGGTCTATAATCGCGACCTGCCCACCAAGAATATCTTCACCACGGAGCCCAATACGCCGGCCGATCTGGACAGCGTCAGCGGCTACATCATCAACGGCAAGGTCCACGCCCACATGGTGCTGGGCACCGGCGACAGGACCATCGCCGGACATCTGGAGCCGGGCACCGAGGTCTTCACCTATGTGATTGTCACGGTGGGTGTGCTGAGTGGGGTTGATCTCAGCCGGGTCGAAGACAAGGGTTATCGCTGAGCCTACGGCCCGGGTTTTGGCGCGGGCTGAGGTGCCTTGTTGGCCAAGGCATCCTTGTTCGTTGGCGCGTCCGCTTTGGTCGGGATATGGCCTTCGAAGATGCGGCGAAAGATGCCCGGCGTCAGCATGGAGAGCGGGTTGGTCGAAAGTTCGGGATGGTCGGACGCACCCGTCAGCGAATAGGTGATGCCGAAAATCCCCTCGCCTTTCTTGGACGCCAGGATGTCGCCCAGCAGCGGAATGTTGCTGATGATCGAGTTCAGGCCATAGGCGGGGATCAGCGAGCCCTTCAGCGCGATCACGCCCTTGGGACGGTCGATATAGCCGTCGGCGCTGGCGCCAATGGCGCGGCCCACAACACGGGCATTGTTCACCGAGATGACATTGTTCTTGGAGGTGAAGGGCATGGTCAGCTCCTCCATGGTCATGCCGTCGCCCGCCAGCAGGTCACCGAAGCCGGTGAGCGAGCCGGCGCTGAACAGGCGCGCCAGCATCGGCTGATTGACCATGGTGAAGTCTTTCACCGTCAGGGTGCCAGAAAAGTCGGCCGGCACGCTGCTGGGATTGACGATGTCACTGGCCTGGCCCGGCAGATTGACCACGGCTGTCATGGCGCCGCCGCGCATGCTTTCGAAGGCGAACAATCCACGCGCCAAAAGGCCGGCATCGCCGGTGGTCAATGTCACTTTGCGTCCGGCAGCGGAAGTTTCGAGCGCACCCGCTATGGGCGCGTTGCGCGCACCCATGACGAGGCTGCCGCTGAGCGTCAGCGCCGAGGGCCGCACGCCGATGCCGGCGAGATCGAGATTGAAGGGTGCGATGGCGGCGCCATCGCGCATCGCCAGCCGATCGAGCTTGGCATTGATATGGAAGCGGCCTTCGGGGGTATCGTCCTGTGCTTCGACGGTGGCGTTGGCGCCGCCGGGGGCTTCGTTGGTGCCGTTGCGCCCGACCTTGGACCCGTCCAGCGACTTGCCGCGCAGGGTATAGTCATTGCGGTTGCTGGTGCGGTTCAGCAGGAATGACAGGTCGTTGAGGGGACCCATCTTGACCGACGGGAAACTCAGGATGGTCAGGTCGCCATTCTTGTCGAAGTTCGCCGTTCCGGTGACGTTCAGCACTGGGCCGGTGATCTTGATGGCCTCGTCCTGCACGGTGTTGCCGGCCGCGAAATTCACCTGGATGCGTCCCGCAGCTGATTGGCCCGGCAGTTTTTCCAGGTTGACGATGGGGATGCTGAGCAGTGCCGGCGTGAAATCCACATTCACATCGGCATGGGCCAGGCTGCCGCTTCTGCCCGTGATATCCGCAGAGACGGGCACAGTACCGCGCAGGTAGCGCGTCAGGTTGATGTTCAGGGCGGCCCGCGCGCCTTCGGTCAGCGCGCCCTTCACTGCCAGTTTCGTGGTGAAGGGACTCTTGGTGCGGAAATCCTCCGTCCAGTCCACGGACAGCCGTGAGTCTGCCAGATTGACCTGACCGACCTGATGCAGGCGATCATTGTCGATGTCGAAATCCACCGTGCCATTGGTGATGCGGGTATTGCCGCCCAGGGTGACGGCGAAGTCATTCACATGGGCCTTCACCGAAATGCCGACATCGTCCACCGGCAGGTCGGCCAGCATCGGCACCTTGAACATCAGATCAGCGCTCGCCGTACCGCCTGTCTGCTTGGGATCGATGCCGAACTTGGTGGGGTAGTTCAGCGGCTTCATGTCGATCAGGGCCATGACATCCGGCATTTTGCCTTCGATATGCACGCCGAACGCGCCCACCGTGCCGACCTTGTGCAGGGTCGGTATCAGCGCGGTACCATTGCTGAGGCTGAGTGGCCCGATGTGACCGCCGTCGAACACCGCCTTGAAGGTGTCGCCGGTCATCATGGCGTCGCCGCGCACGCCGGTGGCGCGGGTCAGGCCATTCACATAGGTGCCTTCCACGTCGCGCATCGCGAAGGTGAGCTTCAGGGAATTTTCGGGAAGGATCACCTGGTCCAGAATGCCGGGCGAAAAAATGGTCTCGGCTTCGAGCGGGCCGATCTGGCCTGCGAAGATGTTGGCGTCGATCCAGTCGCGCGCGCCCGGTGCAACCGGCAGAGGCCAGTAATGCAGAAGAGTGCGAATCGGCAGCGCGCCAATCTTTGCCTTGGCCACAAGCCCCGGCGCTCCGTGGTCGTTGAGCGTGATGCTGCCACTGCCATCCAGCGCGAAGCCCTTGGCGGATACGGACAGCCGGGAAATGTTGAACTGGCGTGGGCCGGTCAGATAGTCGGCCACCACCGCCAGCGACTGATAGCCCACGGGATGGGCAAAGACGCCGGGCATATCCAGCACGATGTTCCTGCCCGACAGTTCGGCATGCACACGCTCGGTCTTGCCAGCGGAATCCAGGAAGAAGTCGCCGGAGCCTTTTAGCGCCGCACGCGCCTCGCGTGCATTCAAGGCGATGGCCGACAAGGTGATGTGGCGGTGCGTGCCTTCATAGCGACCGACCAGGCGCAAGCCTTCTACATGAAAAACCTTGCTCTTCAGGGCTGCCCAGGGGATTTCTCCCTTGGCGGCGATATCAAAGTTCGCCGATGCCAGCGTGCCGCCCGGCGCCACGGTGAAACTGGTGGACGCGCCCAGGATGATGGGCAGCTTTTTTACGCTGGAGAACTTGCTGCCTGCTGCGCCCAGACCACGCAGGTCCAGGTTCGTGACATTCGCATTGCCCTGGATGGATCCGCGCCCGGCCGGCAGGGTAATGTCGGCGGTAACATGGCTGGTGCGGCCATCCAGCACCACGTCGGAATCGAAACTGGCGCCGGTTGCCTGACCACGGGCCCGGATGACGACACTGGCATGGGGCGCAGTCACATACAGGCCGGTGACTTCATCGAAGATGGCAAGGCGGGCATCGCGCACCGCGAAGCTTTCCAGCGTTGAGGAAGTACTGCCGCGCGCATCAATCACGTCGCGGATGCGCCGGATGATGTCGTCATCGCCGGCGTCCTGTTCACTGCCCAGCCGGATGCGGCCGCTCTTCATGTGCACCAGCCCGAACGCCACGCCCACCAGGGTGATGCGCTTGACCACGAATTCGCCCTTGAGGAAGGGCGCGGCGGCGAGATCGATATCGGCCTTGGGGGCGGTCACCACGACCTTGCCGTGGCTGTCATAGAGCCGTGCACCCAGCACAACCAGGTTCACCCGGTTCTGATCACGGGTCCATTCGATGGCCGCGGTGTCATAATCCAGCGCGATGCCAGGCAGCGCGTCATGAATCGCCCCCGCCAGCGTGCCCCGCAGCGGGCCCAGCGAGACCGGCCCCCACAACAGGCGCAGGCCCGCGCCCACCACGAAAAACAACACAGCGGCCACCAGCACGCCGGCGGTGAGCGCAGCGCGGCTGATATGATGAGCCTTGATGTAATTCGCAAAAGGCAGCTTCAACGGCGCGTCCGGCTTGGGGCGGGTCCAGTATTGCAACTGTTAGGCGTAAAAAGGGCAAAAGTTCCAATCTTTTGGGGAACTTATGCTGCGATTGCGGTCACTCGATTGCGTTCATTGGCCGATATTGCTTAAATCCTAATGAGCGCACGGACTTGGGAACTTTCATGGGGCTGGAAGCGGGCGACAAGGCCCCCTCTTTCAAGATCGCGACGGATGACGGGGCTGCCATTTCCTCCGCCAGCCTCAAGGGGTTGCCCTATGTGGTGTTCTTCTATCCCAAGGATGACACTTCCGGCTGCACCAAGGAAGCCATCGCCTTCTCGGAAAGCCTGCCCAAGTTCAAGAAGCTGGGCGTGTCGGTGATCGGGGTCTCGAAGGACAGCCTGGAGTCCCATGCCAAATTTCGCAAGAAGCACAAGTTGAAGGTCTCGCTGGGTTCCGACCCCGACATCAAGATGGCGCAAGACTGGGGCGTGTGGGGCGAGAAGACGCTTTATGGCCGCAAGTATATGGGCATGGAACGCGCGACATTTTTGATAAATGACAAGGGCGTCATCAAGCAGGCATGGCACAAGGTTAAGGTTCCCGGCCATGTGGAAGCCGTGCTGGAAGCTGTGAAAGCGCCATGAAAAACCTTTTTCGCCGCAAATTAACCCCGCGATTAACCTCAGCTTCCTTTTTCTGGCATAGGAGGTTGCCCGAAGACGCCGGGCAGAGTGAAATGCCCGTGGACAAGGGTGGCATGGCCGGAAGCGACATCCCCAAATCAAAAACGCAGACTTTCCTGGAACGCGTCTGGGCATGGATTCATGCCACCTTCCCGGAACGGCAGATCTATATCCGCAGCGACGGACGGGTTCAGTTTTTCACCTTTGGCCCTTCGCTGCAGGCGACTTTGGCCGGCCTCACCCTGATCTTCCTGGGCTGGGTGGCGTTTGCCACCGTCAATGTGATTTTCAAGGACCGCATCATCGCCGCCAAGGATCATCGCTACCAGCAAATGCAAACGGCCTATGAGAACCGTGTCGCAGACCTGCAAAGCTCCTATGACGACCTGAACGGCGCGCTGGTGAATGCGGAAGACCATTTCAAAGCCACCGCCGACGCCCTTTCCGCCAAGCAGAACGCCATTGCCGGCTTTCTGAACCGCGCCGGACAGGTGCAGGCTTCCGTGGGCGGCCGGACGGCTGCGAACCTGTCATCCGTGAGTGCCGCGCCGCCGGCAACCCGCGGCGCGATGCCGATTAAGAATTTGGACGTTGAGGCCCCTGCGGATGTGAGCGACGGTGATGACGGCGGCTCGTCCCAGTTGATCGTGATGCCGGGCCCTGCCGCGCCCCAGCCGCGCACGGCGCGTCCGGTGAAATCCAGTTTCCTCGACGATGCGCTGGGCAAAACCATGCAGCGCTTCGCCGCGTTGTGGCAGAGCATCGGCGATCGCATTCATTTTTCCGCCACCCCGTCGCGGGTCGGTCATAATATTCCAGCGGCCTATGCCCAGCATCCGGCACTGCGCGCGCTGAATGAACAGACGGCGCGCGTGTCGCGCCTGGGCCGCGACGAAAACGTGCTGATGGCCCGCACCGAAGGCGCGCTGGACCAAAGCGTCGGCTCCCTGCGCAGCGTGATGCGCCGCACCGGCATCAATCCGGACAACTTCGCGCGCAAGCTGGCGCTGAACGAGGGCGTGGGCGGCCCTGATATTCCGCTGTCCCAGGTTCGCATCGAAGGCATTTCCGACCCCCAGTTCACCCATGCCTATCTGAGCGCCGCGGCGGTTCTGGACCAGCTCAACGGCCTGTCGGCGGCGATGGACCATGTGCCGCTGGCCATGCCGGTCAGCTCGGCCAGCTTCGACAAGTCATCGGGATTTGGGGCGCGCGTCGATCCCTTCACCGGTCGCTACGCCTTTCATCCTGGCATCGATTTCGCGGGCCCCTGGGGTAGTGTGGTTCACGCCACTGCGCCCGGCACCGTGGTCGCGGCGGGCTATCGAGGCGGCTATGGCAACATGGTCGAAATCGACCACGGCTATGGCATCCACACCCGCTATGGCCATCTGTCGACCATCACCGTTCGCGTCGGGGCCAAAGTCGGCACGGGCGGCGGCGTCGGCCGCGTCGGCTCCACCGGCCGTTCCACCGGACCGCATGTGCATTACGAAGTTTGGTACGACGACGTCGTGAAGAATCCCAACAACTTCATCGAGGCTGGCCGCCATGTTCTCTAGCAGATCCAAGGATACGACCCCCGCCCCTGCCCCGGTCATGACCGCGCCAGCACCTGCTGCAAAGCGCGCCCGCCAGTTGTCGGCGCCCTCCATCATCAGCGCCGACATGGTCATCAACGGCACCCTGGTTTCCACCGGCGATATCCAGATCGATGGCCGGGTTGAAGGCGATGTCCGCAGCGTCGGCCTGGTCATCGGCGACAAGGCCGAAATCCATGGCGAGATCTATGCCGAGGATGTGACCGTGCGCGGCAAGGTCGTGGGTCGCATTCGCGCCCGCAAGGTTCTGCTGGCCGCAACCAGTCATGTCGAGGGCGATATCCTGCACGAAGCCTTTGCGGTGGAATCAGGCGCCTTCTTTGAGGGCAATTGCCGGCACAGCGACAATCCGCTGGGCGACGCGCAGCGCGCCGCCATCACGACCGGCTTCCAGCCGGAACAGAGCACTACGCCTGCCGCGCTGTTCGCGCCGCTGGCGCCGGCGGCCGGTTAAAGGCGACGGATCGCCTGCGCCAGGTCGCGGGGGAAGATGTCTTCGGTGGTTTTATCCATCTCTTCCAGCGTCCACCAGCGTACCTCCTGAAGTGAGGCGCTTTCGGCTGCTATGGTGCCGGTGAGCTGCGGGTTGCCGTCATAGGGCCCCGCGAAGAAGGTGTCGGCATTTTCGATCAGTTCGCCCTCGAACTCAAAAATGCCGGTCGCGGCGTGAACCGGGCCTTCCAAAGTCACGGCGATGCCCAGTTCTTCGCGCAATTCGCGGTGCGCGGCCTGCAGCAGCGTTTCGCCCGGTTCGACCCCGCCGCCCGGCGTCGCCCAGAAGGTCATGTTGGGAAGCACGAAGCGGATCAGCAGTACGCGACCTTCACAATCGCGCAGGATGGCACGGGCGGCCTGGCGCGGCCGCGGCGAGGAGCGCCGATCAACCATTAAAGGGCGTTTGCACTATTCGAGGTCCGAAATTTTTTCCTTCGGCTTGCCGCCGACTTCCTGGGCCAGCGCCGCGGCCATGAAGGGGTCGAGATCGCCGTCCAGCACATCCGAGGGTGTGCGGCTTTCCACGCCGGTGCGCAGGTCCTTCACCAGCTGATAGGGCTGCAGGACGTAGGAGCGGATCTGGTGGCCCCAGCCGATTTCGGACTTTTCGCCAACGAACGCGCCTGTCTCGGCCTTCTTGCGCTGAAGTTCGATCTCGTAGAGGCGCGCCTTCAACATGTCCCAGCAATTGGCCTTGTTCTGATGCTGGCTGCGCTCGGTCTGGCAGGCCACGGCGATGCCGGTGGGGATGTGCGTGATGCGCACAGCGCTTTCGGTCTTGTTGACATGCTGGCCGCCGGCGCCTGACGCGCGGTAGACGTCGATGCGCACGTCCTTTTCCGGTACTTCAATGTTGATGGACTGGTCGATCACGGGATAGACCGTGACAGACGAGAAGGAAGTGTGCCGCCGCGCCGCGGAATCAAAAGGCGATATCCGCACCAGGCGGTGCACGCCCGCCTCGGTCTTGAGCCAGCCATAGGCGTTGGGCCCCTTGACCAAAAGCGTTGCGGACTTCAGGCCGGCGCCCTCGCCTTCGCTTTCCTCGATCAGTTGCAGCTTGTAGTCGTGGCGCTCGGCCCAGCGCGTGTACATGCGAAACAGCATCGAGGCCCAGTCCTGGCTCTCGGTGCCGCCGGCGCCGGCATGACTTTCGATATAGCTGTCGTTGGTGTAGGCCTCCCCCGACAGCATGGACTCCAGCCGCATTTGCTCTGCCCGCTTTGCCAGCGCGAACATCGCATTCTCTGCGTCCGTCACCATGGCGGCGTCGCTTTCGGCTTCCGCCATTTCGATCAGCTCACGGGCGTCGGCCAGTTCGCCGGACAGTTTGCCGACAGCGGTAAGTGAGGTTTCCAGTTTCTGGCGCTCGCGCATCAGCTTCTGCGCGGCCTGGGCATCGTTCCACAAGGCGGGGTCTTCGGCCTTGGCGTTCAGTTCATCCAGGCGGCGATTGGCGGCATCCCAGTCAAAGATGCCTCCTCAGCAGGGCGACAGCCTGCTCGATTTCTTCGGCGGTGCGGACGATTTCGGGGCGCATGGCGGCTGCTTAAGCGAAGGGGGGCGGATTGTAAATCAATAGATGCCGCCAGTGCCTTCACTGACGGTGGGTGCGGGCCCATTGGTGCTGGTACTGGGGCCTGCAACGCCGGAAACCGGGGCACCATAATCGGCGGGCATGGGCGCATTGGCCTCGCCAGGGGCGGTGCCGGCCTTGAACGCTTCTGTAATGGCGCCGGGGGTGCCGGGAGGAACGGGATTGCCGCTCTTCCAGTCGATCGACACTTCCTCGATGCCCGGCGCAACGCGGAAGGGGGTCGGCGGCGCTTCGGCCAAGGCGCCCTTCATGAAGTCGCGGAAGATCGGGGCGGCCACCGTGGCACCCTGCTCATGCGGGCCCAGGGTGCGCGGATTGTCGAAGCCCACGAAGACGCCGGCTACCAGGTCGGGCGAGAAGCCGACGAACCAGGCATCCTTGGCATCCGAGGAGGTGCCGGTCTTGCCCGCCAGGGGTTTGGGAATCTGGGCGCCGACCGAATAGGCGGCCGTGCCGCGCTGAACCACGCCCTGCAGCATCGAGACGATCTGGTAGGCGGTGCGCGGATCGATGATCTGCTCGCGGGCGTCGGCCTGCAATGGCTCTTCCTGGCCATGCCAGGAGGCATCATTGCAGCCCTCGCACTTGCGATCATCGTGGCGCCAGATGGTCTTGCCGTTGCGGTCCTGGATGCGGTCGATCAGCGAAGGCGAGATCTTCTTGCCGCCATTCACGAACTCCGAATAGCCGGTGACCATCTTGAGCAAGGTGGTTTCATAGGCGCCCAGCGAATTGGCCAGCAGCGGCGGCAGCTTGTCGTAAACGCCAAACTTGATAGGCAGCTTCACGACATTCTGCATGCCCAGGTCATGCGCGAGCCGCACCGTCATCAGGTTGCGCGACAGTTCAAGGCCGCGGCGCAGCGTGGTGTCGCCCAGATAGTCCCCCTTTTCGAAATTGTCGGGCCGCCAGATGCCCAGACCGGGGCCCTGGTCCATCTCGAAGGGCGCATCCAGAACCTTGGAAGCGGGGGTATAACCGCTGTCCAGCGCCGTGGCATAGACGAAGGGCTTGAAGGCCGAGCCCGGCTGGCGCCGCGCCTGCATGGCGCGGTCGAACTGGGATGAGGCAAAGGAGAAGCCGCCGGACATGGCCAGCACGCGGCCGGTATGCGGGTCCATGGCCACGATGGCGCCATTCACTTCCGGCACCTGGCGCAGGCCGTAATCGCCCGGCGCCGCGGGCGGATCGAGTGGTTCGACAAAGAAAACATCGCCCGGCTTGACGACATCCTGTGGCTTGGACGGCGTGGCGCCCCATACGGCGCCCGGCAACTGGCGACGGGCCCATTTGTATCCGTCATAGGGCATGGTGCCGGTGGTGCCGTCGGCAAAGCCGATGCGGATCGCCTTGCCCTGATAATCGAGGGCCACGGCCAGCCGCCAGGTCTCGATGCCCGACTGGTGGTTGGGATCCTTTGCCAGCTTGGCGAGTGCGGGCTTCCAGTCGCCCGCCACTTCAATCTGCATCTTGGTGCCGCGCCAGCCATGGCGGCGGTCATAGCGCACCAGGCCCGAGCGCAGGGCACTTACGGCATAGTTCTGCAGGCGGGTGTCGAGCGAAGCGCGCACCTGGAGGCCGCTGTCGTATAGACCCTTGACCTTGTACTTGGCGATCAGCTGGCGGCGAACTTCCTCGACATAGTAATCCACGTCGGCAGCCTGGCTGCCCAAGGCACGGGTCTGGGTGACCAGCGGCGTCGCCTTGGCCTCTGCGGCTTGCGCGTCGGTGATGTAGCCATTGTCGACCATCTGGGAGATCACCCAGTTGCGGCGATCGGTGGCGGCCTGGATATGGAAGCGCGGATCATAATGGCTGGGCGACTTGGGCAGCGCCGCCAGGAAGGCGACTTCGGGGATGGTCAGCTCGTCCAGCGACTTGCCGAAATAGTTCAGCGAGGCGGCGCCAACGCCATAGCTGTTCTGGCCGAGATTGATCTCGTTCAGGTAAAGCTCCAGCACCTTTTCCTTGGGATAGGTGGCGTCGATCCGCACCGCCAGGATGGCTTCGCGCACCTTGCGCGCCATCTTGAGGTCGGAATTCAGCAGGAAGCCGCGTGCCACCTGCTGGGTAATGGTGGAGGCGCCCTGCGGACGGCGGCCTTGCAGCACCAGCCCCACATCCTTGATGATGGCCCGCAGGATGCCGGACGGGTCGATGCCGGGATGGTTGTAGAAGTTGCGGTCCTCGGCGCTGGTGAAGGCTTCCTTGACCAGCTTGGGAATGAAACTCGCGGGCACGAAGATGCGCCGCTGATGGGCATATTCACCCAGCACGGTGCCATTGCCGGCATAGACCCGGGTGGTGATGGGCGGGGCGTAGTCCTGCAGCGTTTCCACGCTGGGGAGGTCGCGCGTCAGGGTGTAAATCCAGAAAGCGCTGAACCCGATCACCACTACCACGACAGCGGCAGCGGCGAGACCAAGCCATTTCAACAGACGGGGGACAAAATTTTCCATGGGCTGTGCGAATTCATAAAGGGATTACAGGGGCTTGGGAAGGGAAACTCACGGGTTACTTTGACGCAAATTGGGCGTCCACGGCGTCGGCTATGCTGTCCGCCACCCGCCCCCGCCAAGCGTCGGAATTCATCTGGGCGGCGTCGTGGGCGTTGGACAGATACCCCAGTTCAATCAGCACCGCGGGCACATCCGGGGCGGTCAGGACGGCCAGGCTGGCGCTGCGGTGAGGGCTGCGCGCCAGAATATCGGTGACGCGGGTCAGGCTGGACAGGGCGGTGGTGGCGAAACGGGAGGACTTGTTGATGGTGTCACGCTGGGCCAGGTCGATCAGGATGGGGGCCACCGGGCTGTTCCCCGACAGGTCCACGCCGGCGATGACGTCGGACTGGTTTTCGCGCCTGGCCAGGGCGGCCGCTTCGCGGTCGGAACGGCCGTCATTGAGGGTATAGATGGAAAGTCCCGTGACGCTGGGATCCGGGTTGGAGTCGGCATGCAGGGCAATCATGAGATCGGCCCTGTCGGCGCGGGCGATCGCAACGCGCTGGCGCAGCGGGATGAAGGTGTCGTCGGCACGGGTCATGAACACGGTATAGCCGCGTGACGTGAGCTCGCGGCGCAGCTTCAGCCCCTCTGCCAGCGCCAAGTCCTTTTCCATCAAGCCGTTGACGCCGACGGTGCCGGAATCCAGGCCGCCATGGCCGGGATCGATGACGATGATCTTCTTGCCGCTGCTGCGCACGGGCGGGGACTGTTGAGCGGCGATCAAGGCGGCCAGCTTTTCAGCATCGCTTTCGCGCTTCTTGAGGTCGGCGGGCCAGCCGGCCAGGGAATCGAATTTGGCGCGGTTGGTGGGAAAGAGATCGATCACCACGCGATAGCCGAAGCCTGCGGACGGCGGGATCACCAGCGCGTCCGCCACCGTTACCGGCTGGTTGAGATCGATCACCATGCGCGAATTGCCCGCGCGGAATTGGCCGTAGCGGTAGGATTTTACCGGTCCGAAGCCGGACGGCTTGGGCGGTGCGCCCAGCCGCCAGGCCACTTGTGGCATGTCAATCACCACCCGGTCGGGATTGGCCAGTGCGAAGGCGCGCAGATTCACCGGGTCGGAGAGCTCAATCACCAGCCGGGTGCGATCTTCATGCTCGCCGATTCGCGCGCTCATGACGATCGGCAGCGCCCCTTTGGGCTTGGCCCCCACGGACGGGCCGGCGATAGGCTGGGGCACCGGCCGGGGCGGCGCAACGGGAAGATTCGATCCATCCTGCCGGCGCAGCAGCTTGCTGATGGCGTCGTCGCCCTCCTTCGCGCCGTTCTGGGCCAGGAGGACGCCCGGCACCAGCACCACGGCCGCGAACATCAGGATAACCAGAAGACGCAAGAAAGCTCCGAATCTATGCCCGCCCAGTTTAGCATGGCGATTTGTTTCACCGCCCCGCTTTTGCTAGTCTGGAAATCCCGGGGGATGGTGCATGTTTCTGGAAATAAAAGATTTTTTAAGTCCGGCGGAAGTGACAAGGCTGGTGGAACTTGCCGCCAAACTGCGTTTTGTTGATGGCCGGATTTCCAACCCTGCCAACACCGCCAAGAACAACCTTCAGGCAGATCACGCCGATCCCGGCTACGCCGAATCCTCGCGCATCGTGGCGGCGGCCTTCGCGCGGTCGGAAGCCTTTCGGGAGTTCGCCTATCCCACCCACGTAGCCCCGCCGCTTCTGGCGCGCTACGAAGTGGGCATGACCTATGGCGCACATGCTGATACCTCGCACATGCGCTTCGGCAATGAGATGAAGCGGTCGGACCTGTCGGCGACGGTGTGGCTGTTGCCGCCCGAGAGCTATGACGGCGGCGAGCTGGTGGTGCATCTGGGCACCCAGCCCGTGGTGATCAAGGGCCAGCCTGGCAGCGTTATTGTCTATCCTTCGACCCAGTTGCACGAAGTAACGCCCGTGCGCCGTGGCACGCGGCTGGTGTCGATCACCTTCATCGAAAGCCTGGTCCCGGAGGAGCACCTGCGCACCCAGCTGTATGAACTCAGCGAAGTGGCGGCGCTTGAAGGCCTCAACATGCAGTGGGAAAATCGCGTCCGCCTGGACGCCGTGCGCAACAATCTCGTGCGTCTTTGGAGTCGGCAATGAACAGCAAGATGATTTTCGCCTCGGTCCTGCTGCTGGCCACGCCGGCGGCGGCGCAGGATGGCGTTCGGGCCCAGCTTGGCAAATGCCTGGCCATTCCCGGCGTGCTGCAGCGGTTGTCCTGCTACGACGGCGTCGCAAGGGGTGTAGCGCCCGCCGTGGTCAGCGCCGCGCCGCGCGCAGCGATGCCCTACCCCAGCCCTGTACCAGGAGTGGCGGTCAATGCGCCCCCGCAAAGGGCACCCAGCCCTGCTGAGGGCTTTGGCGCCGAAGCCTTGCCCCGGACACAGGCTGCGCGGCAGGCAGTTGCTGAGATCGGTTCGGCCATCACCGACCTGAGTTATACGCCGACGGGCAAGTTCGTCGTCACGCTCGCCAATGGACAGGTCTGGCGGCAAAAGGAAGGCGACGTCTCCACGAAATTCTTCCGCAAGGCCAACCGGACGGCAACGATTTCGCGCGGCTTCATGGGCAGCTACAATCTGGTATTCAACAATTCCGGCGCCTATTACAAAGTCACGCGCGTGCGCTGATCGGGCGCAATTGGTAACGCCGCCATGGAGATGACGATTTCTATCCCGCAAGAACTGGAGCGCATCGACGATGCGTTGCGCGCCAGCGCCGTCGTGGTTCTGGACCTGACGGCCGACTTCGTGACGGCGCATCCCGAAAATGTGGATGGGTGGATATTTCGGGGCCGGGCGTTGCAGCTGAGTTCGGAATTCGGCGCAATGCTGGAAGCTGCCCGGCACGCAGTGGCCCTGGAACCGGCCAACCCCCTAAGCCAGCTCCTGATGATGCAGGCGTTGCTGGCCAACGGCCATGCCACGGACGCCTTTGATGCCGCAAAAGCGTTGGAAGAGCAGAAGAAGTTCGACCCGGCAATCCTTGGCCAGGTCGGAAATTTTTATGCTCAGACCAATCGGCACGCCGATGCCGTGCGCTGTTTCGAGCGCATGAGGATATTGATGCCGGCCGATCCGCAGCCGGTCTACAGCCTTGCCAGCGCCTATGTTGCACTGGGCCAGATGGACAAGGCGGAGCAGCTGTTCGATTCCATGCTGCGCAAATCACCGCACGAATATGACGCCTATTACAATCGCGCGACCATCCGCAAGCAGACGGCGCAAAGCAACCATGTCGCCGAAATGGAAAAGGTGCTTTCCCAGCCGCTGCGCAAGGAAAGCGGCGAGCAGGCGATCTGCTATTCCCTGTCCAAGGAGCTGGAGGACCTGAAGGAGTGGAAGCGGTCTTTCCACTATCTGCGACGCGGCGCCGATGCCCATCGTCGCTACTTCCCCTATGACCGGGAGGCCGAACTGGGCACCCTGGATTCCATCGCGCAAATCTTCGATGAAGAATTCTTCCGCCGTCCTCCCCCAGGATATGCGGCGGGCAAACCGATATTCGTGCTGGGGATGCCGCGCAGCGGCACTACCCTGGTGGACCGCATTCTCTCGTCGCATTCCCAGGTCGAGAGCGCCGGCGAATCCAGCGAATTCACCGCGAGCATCTTGCGCGCCTGCGGCGGCCAGGACGGCAGGGGCAACATCCGCTACGAGCAGACCGCCGGTCTGGATTTTGCAGCACTGGGCCGGGATTACTGCCGCACCATGGCGGGCCTTCTGCCGGGCGTGCCGCATCCGCTGGACAAGACGCCGGGCAATTTCAACGTCGTCGGATTGATCGCCGCGGCCCTGCCGAATGCCCCGATCGTCCATCTGCGCCGTAATCCCGTGGCGAGTTGTTATGCCTTCTACAAGACGCTGTTTCGCTCGGGGTATAATTTTTCCTACAATCTGGAAGAGATGGGCGAATATTACCTGGGCTATCTCAAGCTGATGGCGCATTGGCGAAAGGTGCTGCCGAACCGCTTCCTGGACGTGGATTATGAAGCGCTGGTCGCCAACCAAGAGGAAGAAAGCCGCCGCATCATCGCCTGGTGCGGCCTGGAGTGGGAAGACGCGGTGCTGTCATTCGAGAAGAATGCCAGCCCTAGCCTTACCGCAAGCGCCGCGCAGGTTCGCCAGCCCATTTACGGCACATCGGTCGAGCAATGGCGCAACTATGAGGAAGAGCTGCAGCCCCTCATCGCGGTGCTGCGCGACGGCGGCGTCGAGATTGCATAGCGGTCAGGCTTCGCCATACCCGAAATGGCGAACCCAGGGCGCCAGGATCGGAAGAACGGGTTCCAGCTTGTCCGCATAGGCGCGCCAGCGGCCGACATTTTCCTGGGATGCGAGGCGCGGCACCTGCGCCGCGAAATCGCGAAGCTGGTCATTCCATTCCAGGCCAATCAATTCGGAGATTTTTCTGGTTTGCGCCTCAAAGTCTTCGACCAGCGTCTCGTGACGAACCACGCTCGAAGAAAGCGGCAGCTTGTCCAGCGACCAGGCGCCGATCGCCATTGCGGCGTCGTAAAGCCGGGCAGCACTTTGCAATTCCAGGAAGCAATAGGTCAGCACATTGATTTCGATGTGACTGCGAAAGCAGCTGAACACGACGTCACGCGGATCGCGCACCGCAAAGAGAATCTTGGCGCCGGGAAACAGCCGCGCGATCAACGGCAGCTTGATGGTATGCAACGGCAGCTTGTCGACAAAGACCTTGCCGGCCGCGTCATGGCCCCTGTCGGCCACGCCCTGCCAATAGGCACTGCGAATGGCGTCAAGTTCCAGCTCGCTGGCAGCGGCCAGGCGTGACAGGCCTTCGGCGCTGCCCAGATAGGTTGCAGCGGCCTCGCCCAGCAGGTCCGCCTCGTCCAGGATGACCACATCGGGATGCGAGGCCAGCGCCTGTTCCAGCAGGGTGGCGCCTGAACGCATGAAGCCCAGCAGGAATACATGCTGTTTGGCCGGACCAGACGTGGCCTGCGCACTTGATGGAATAGGTGCGGGCATTGCTGCAAGATCGGCCGCCAGGCGCTGCAGTTGTGCCGGCACTTCCAGCGCGCGCCCGCGCGCGGCCTGGTGAATTTCCTGCAGCAGCGCATTTTCGCGCGCATAGGCGTCGAAGGCTTCGTCGGTGCGGTTTTGGGCATCCCGAGCGTCACCCAGCACGCCCCACGCGATGGCCCGGGCCATCGGCGGCAGGGCCGAAGATTGAGTCAGCGGTTGCGTGCGCGCTTCGGCGTCCTTGGCGAGGCCCTCGGCCAGATCGGCCAGCGCCAGCGCTATCGTGGCAGTCGGTTGTCCGGGGGCGCGCTCAAGTGCGTTCGCCGCGGCGCCGCGCGCCGACGCATAATCTCCCAGCCGTGCACAACTGGTCGCAAGGCCAGCCCATGCTTCGACATGGCCAGGATTGAAATGCAAAGCCTGTTCATAGGATGCCCGCGCCCCGGCAAAGTCGCGCACGGTCTCCAGGATCCAGGCCTTGAGGTAGTGAGTGGCATCGAGCTGGGGCGCCAACGCAAGCGAGGCTTCCAGCAACTTGAGCGCCGCGGCGTTCTGGCCCATCGCAGCGACGACACCTGCGATCCCGTTAAGGATCATGGGGTCCTGCGGGTCCAGCGAGCGGGCGTGGTGATAGGTCCGCAGCGCCTCCTGAAGCTCGCCATTTTGGTGCAGCCACAGCGCTTCCACGCGGATCAGGAAGGGATGCTCCAGACCGGCGTCGAGCACCGGGCGGGCGATGGCCCGCGCACCGGGAATATCGGCACGGCTCAGGGCGGCGCTGGCCTGTTCGACCGCCTCGCGGATCCGGTACTCGTCATTGTCCAGGGTCGTAGCCATGGGGACTTCCTATCGCCATATCGTCCCCGCTTCCAGCCCTACGCGACTGCTACCGGTAGCCCACAAAGCAAAACGGCGACCTTTTGGGTCGCCGCATGCTTCGTGATGAGAGGAATTTACAGCTTGATCGCAGCCGACACGAACATATACCGGCCCAACGGGTCGTAAGAACCCGGGAAGGTATTGCCGTTGAGCGGGCCAGTGGGGCCGGCGACGACGCCACCGCTCGGCAGCAGCGGCGGATCCTTGTCGAACAGGTTGTTGATACCGGCCGTGAAGGTCAGCATCGGGGTCGGCGACCAGTCGCCGGCCAGATCGAAGTATTCGTAGCTTCCGATATGACCGCCCGCAACCAGAGGCGTGCACGAGGCGTTGCCGGCATTGGCGCAGTAGCCGCCCTTGCGCAGGAACGGGTTGGAGTCGTTACCCGCGAAGCTCAGACCGCTGGTGTGACGCCAGTTGAGCGACAGGTTGATTTCCCAAGGGGTGTTCCAGGTGACGCGCATCTTGGAACGATAGGCCGCATTGGGCGAACCGCAGGCTTGACCATACAGGCCCGTGCAATCGAAGTCCGTGTAGGCCTTGGTACCGGCCGGTGCAGGGGCAGCCGCCGAACAGTTCTTGATCGTGGAGGCCGACACATACTGGCAAGCGCCGGTATAGGCCTGGGTGGTGTAGTCGGTCATCAGGGTCGAGATATAGTTGACCGAGAAACCGCCATAGCCGTCCGGCAGGCCAAGGTCCGCAAGTTCAGCATTGTAGTTGGCTTCAAAGTCGAGGCCGCTGGTCTTCAGGTAGCCGGTATTGACGTTGGTCGAGGTGACATAGCCGGTCTGCGTGAACAGGAAGCCGTTGGCGTCACGTTTAACCAAGGAGCACAGCGCGGTGTTGCCATTGACGCAACCATTGAGCGCGATCGAAGGGTCAACCGAACCGATATACCTGTTCACCTTGATGTTGAAGTAGTCGATCGTGGCGGTGAAGCCGGGCAGCCACATGGTCGGGGTCAGGACGATACCGGCCGAATAGGTATCAGCCTTTTCAACCTTCAGCCCAGGATTACCACCCTGCAGAATGCTGCACTGCGAGGCAGGGCAGTTGAGGGTATTGCCATACTTGGCCGGCGCCATACCGGATGCGACGCAACCCGCGAGAGACGCGCTCGGCGTCGGTCCGCCGCAAGGATCGGAGAAGCTGCCCAAGGCGACGGACTGGGGGGTGTAAAGGTCCAGGACGTTGGGCGCGCGCGCCGCGTGGTTGTAGGTGGCGCGAATCTTGAACAGGTCGATGGGCTGGTAATCAACGCCCACCTTCCAGGTGTTGGTATCGCCCGCCGAACTGTAGTGGGAGAAGCGATAGCCCGCGTCAAAGGTCAGGCTTTGGGCAAAGGGAAGGTTTTCCAGAACCGGAATGCGAACTTCGCCGAAACCTTCCGACACCGCATAACCCGCACGCGGCTGGCCCGGGTTCTTACCACCCGAGCCAAACAAGTCCCCGGAGACGTTGGCCGTATCGGTCAGTTCCGCCAAGTATTCGGTGCGGGTTTCCGCGCCCACCGAGAAGGAAACCGGCTGGCTGGTCCAGGGGAACTGGACGCCATAGGCGCCAAGGTCACCGGTCACAGCACCGGTTACGACATTTTCCTCGGTGTAACCAGACTGCTGGCCGTGGGTGTAGATGTAGCCCAGCATCGCGGGGGTGATGCCGCCAATGCCGTGGAAGATATCCAGCGGCACGCAGGTCGAGGCTTCGGTGACGCACTTGCCCGTGGCCGGATTAACGGTCAGGGCGTTCTGGACCTTCGCCTTCGACAGGTCGAAATTATAGGACTGGTTGTAGAGCGAGCGCGAATGCTGGGCCGAAATATCGTAGGAGAAGCCTTCGCCCAGATCGCCCTTGGCGCCGATCACCATGCGATAGGTGTTATGGCTATAGTCTGTAAGGCGCGGTTTGCCTTCAATATTGCGGCGACCGACATAGACGTTCGCGGTGGAGGCGGGCGTGTCGCAGAAATACTTGTTGAAGTCGGTGCCGACCTGCAGCGGATTGTTGCAATTGACGGTGACCGCACCCTGCGTTGCATCCGGGCCCGAGCCCAGGAAGAGCGCAGAGGCGGCAGCCTGCCAGGTGGTGTGATCTTCCGTGAACATCAGGCTGGAATAGAGCTCCAGCATTGGATCGACCGAGTAATGGGCAAAGAAGCCGCCAGCATAGCGCGTATCAGGACGCTGCATGCTATTGACGGGGCCATAGTTATAATACTGGTTGGAAGCGCCGGTAAACGGAACCAGCGCGCCGCCTGTGGTCATAAAGTAATAGGCGCCCGCCTTCGGACCGGTGGTGCCGTAGAACAGGTCATAGTTGGCCGAGCCGGCGCACTTGAAGCCGTCATAGGGACGCTGGCCGGTCGTCGCATTGGTCGGCTTTGTTCGAAGGGCGGAAACCGAACAGGCCGCATAATCGTAGTTCTTCTGCAGAACCTGCGCCACCTGATGGTAGCTCAGATAGGCCGTGATGTTGCCTTTGCTGTCGGGCGTATTGACGCCCAGGATCATGGACGCATTTGATTCCTGTCCAGCCCAGACGGTGTTCGGGGCCTTGTTGAAACCGGCCGTGCTGCCGCCGGCTGCGGTCAGAAGACCCTGCTGGGAGGCCTTGCCATTGCTGTGCTCGTTGATGCCGAAGTTGAGGTCGAATTCGGCGCCTTCAAAATCCTTGCGCATGATGAAGTTCACCACGCCAGCCACGGCGTCCGAACCGTACACGGCCGAAGCGCCGCCGGTCAGAACTTCCACGCGTTCCACCATGGCGATCGGAACCTGGTTGATATCCGGAACGGGAACGGCCGGGTCGCCCGGGGCGAGGCGCAGGCCATCGATCAGCACCAGGGTACGCGACGCACCCAAGCCGCGCAGGTTGACGGTCGCGGTGCCGGAGGAGGAGTTGCCCGTGAAGTTGGTCTGGCCGGCAAACACCGCCGGCAGGTTGTTCAGAAGATGTTCGACGCTGGTCGTACCCTGCAGCAGGGCTTCGTCATGGCCGACAACGGTCACCGGGCTCGACGCAATGACGCCCTTCTGGGCGATACGCGAACCGGTAACGACGACCGTTTCCGTACCGGTATCCTGCGCGCTGGCGCTGGCAATGAAGCCCAACGTCGCCGCAGTGGCGGCGCTCAGAAACAGACCGGCTTTCAGGCTCTTGGATTGGATTGAAGACACGCGGATAGACCCCTCTAAGGTGCACCGCGGCACGTGATGCCGCGAAATTGAGAGCCCAGATGGGTTTCCCCGCCATCCTGCTCAGTTGTTGTCACGTTATGGCCACAATGACGGCGGCGTCAAAGCATTTGCTACGGCGCAACAATTTCAAACTGCCTTTGTGATATTTAGGTGTCGCATTTATTGGCAATCGTCGGTTTTATGCGCTTTACCCGTGGTTTAGGACATAAAATCCAAGGGACCGGCAGTTCGGAGAAATATTATTACGCGAGTATTTAGCAAGTCTTGCCCAAAACTGGGGCAGGACATGAGGCAAACTGCCTATACACGCGGCGCGGCGCCAAAATGCGTCCACCAGAGGCGCTTTTATCGAACTGATTTGGAGACTCAGGCGGTCTGGGACGGCCCGGCGAGTGCGATTGCGGCAAGCCTGCTGGCAACCTCATTGGTGGCGGCGAGGATCGGCTCGATCTCTGCGGCGTTCCGGCGCCATTTCTGCGGGTCGGGCGCCGTAATGGTGTGCCTGGAAAGCTGCGCGCTGTTGGCAACGGCATAGCGCATGGCATCGCCAAACGGGATATCCATGAAAGCGCACAAACGGCGCAGCGTCGCTTCTGGATTTTCTTTCAGCACATCATAGTCGACTGCCGTCCAGTCGGCGCGGGGCAAGTCTGCCAGGTCGGACAGGATCGTATCGTTGGTATCGCGCCACTGGCGCATCGCGATCTCTTGCAATGGCGCACCAATCAGGTCGCGCCAGCCGGGAATCAGCAACAGCGACCAGGGCAGTCCCTTCCAGCCGGGTAGTCCGGGATAGGTGACAAAGCCCCCTGTGCGCCAGGCGTCCATGATGGCGCTGATATTGGCGCGCGGTGCGCGGTGGAGAAAGACAAAGCGGGCGTCCGGAAACACGCTTTTCAGGAAGGGAATTCGCAGCGCGTTCTTGGGGGTCTTTTCCAGGAAACGAATATTCGCCGACGTTTCCTCCGGCAGCTGGGCGCCCGAGACATCGCGCATTTCCGCCAGATAGTTCGCGCGCAACATTGCGGCTATATCCGGAGCCGCATCCTGCGCTGTCAGCCGGTTGGAATCGAAGTTTCGCTGGCGCGGACTAAGAGGCGTGATGGATTCGACATGGTGGTGCCCCTCGCCGCCCAGCGTCTTCAGCGCATGGTTTTGCGCCAGCATTTCAAAAAGCCATGTGCTGCCCGAGCGCGGCGCCGCAACTATGAAAACCGGGCGATCGAACTGCACTTCGCGCCGTGATGACGTTTGGGGTACCTGCGGCCTTCGCACCAAGGCAGCGATGGTTTCCGCCAGCACCGGCATCAAGATGGTCCCGCTGGTTGCTATCTTGAGCGATGCCGGCAGGAAAGCGAGGTTCTGCCTGGCCCAGTCCGCGAGTGCGATAAAATGGGGAAGGCCATCAACTGGGCCTTTCAGGTGCCAGATGGTGCGCCATTCATCACGCAACTGCCCGGCAAAAGCCCGCAACTGCTTCATCGCGCCCGGGTCATTGGCGAAGGCGGAGGCATCGGCAACGATCTCGCCAAGTTCTAGTTCGACCTCCGCTGCCGACATGACCGGCTCGCCGACATAGGTTTCATAAAGAAGATCAGTCCGCATGCCGGAGCGAAACGGCACGGGGTGGGAGGCGGGCATCGCAGGGCAAAGCGGGGACGCCATGCGCCAGAACTCGGTGCTGCCAAATGTGTCCATGGTTAAATGGATGCGCCGCACCGGCGTTTCGTTGACGACCTTGTGCAGGCGGCGATTGTCGAAGGTCCAGGCTTCGCCTGCTGCCATGTGCACCACGGTATCGTCGCAGTGGAACTTCACATCCGGATGGGTAACGACGGGAACATGCACCCGGGTGTGGCGGCGCCAGTATTGCTGATTGTCGGTGTGCATCGGAACGCCCTCACCCGGCTCCAGCCGCATCAGACGTGCACGACCGATCAAGGTGCGGAACTCTGCCAACACCTGGCGCAGGTAAGGCGACTGATCGAGCCAGAGTGTCGGCTGTATCGGCGGATCGAAATCGTCGTAAGCGTCACCGCGTGTTGCGGTCAGAGGAAGGAAGCTGTTGCCCTTGAGATCACTGGGATGCCTCAGCCATGCCTGTTCCGGCACGGCGGAAATCTCCTGCGCCATGCGCTGCACATCGAATCGGAACGGGAATTTGTAGAAGGGATGATCAAGCTTCATGCGACGGCTTCATAGCATGCCGGAACGGTCGCCGAACCGGGGTGAATAATTGACAGTTGCATTGCAGCATAATAAAACCATGCGTGAAACCCTGAGCCTTATTGAAGGATCTCATGAACCACAAAATCCTGTTGGGTCTGGCGACATTTGCAATGATGGCTCCGGCCTTTGCCCAGGGAACGGATTCGTCCGCAATGAAGACCCAGCCGGTCCTGACTGAAGCGACGGCCCCGACGGGCGATGGCGACAAGATCGTCTGCAAGGCCATGGCACCCGATACCGGTACGCGCATTGGTGGGCGGCGCGTCTGCCAGCGCGCGAGCGCCTGGGAACAGCAAGCCACAGATGCCCGTCAGCAGCTCCAAGCTCAGCAGGCTCGTGGTGGACACTATGGTGGGCCCCAATAGCCGATGTGCCTGCGAGTTGTTAAATTCGTTTAAGTCATTGTTTTTTATCGGAAATAACTAACAGCCACGGCACAAAGAACGTCTTTGTACGCCCTTTGTCGCAATAACCGCTTGTTGAAACCTCTCTGGCACCCTACAAAAACCGGGTCCGGCAGCTTTTTCGCGATTCTCGCGACTGCCGCGCCGCCCCTGAGCAGGCCCGGTACGCCCCGCGACACACGCGAGCACAAAGGCAGTTCAGGAAATCCATTGCGGTCCCCTCGGACCTCGTGAAGTAACGATGACTATCAAATTTGCGCCCCCCTCCGACGCTGTTCCGGTCCCTGATTTCAGGCTTGGCTTCAGAAATGAAGTGACCGTTTCGACGGATGGGTTCGCGCGCCTGATTTCAACCCACAATTCGCGCCGCCCCACCCTGCCCGCCGCACGTCGTGCCGCCGGCAATCCTTGCGCGCGCGCCGGAGACTTTCATGACCAAACGCATGCTGATCGACGCCAACCACCCGGAAGAAACCCGGGTCGTCATTCTCGACGGAAA
>JBBQHU010000031.1:0-28528 GCA_038324265.1 Micropepsales bacterium
CTGATGCTGGTAACGGCGCTGGCACCCAAGATAGGCTATGACGCCGCCGCCAAGATCGCCAAGAAAGCGCACAAGAACGGCACCACCCTGAAAGAGGAAGCGGTCGGCGGCGGCTATGTCACGGCCGAGGAATTCGACGCCGTGGTCCGCCCCGAAGACATGATCGCACCCAAATGAGAATCGCGACCTGGATCGCTTCGGTGCTCTTGTCGTCCTTTGCCATTTTTTCTTTATGGACAACTTGGCAATGGCAAAGCGATTTCGGTAAGCAGCTTCCTGTCGTTTCATACCTGATGTGCGCATCGCTTCTAGCGGCCGCAGCGCTCTTGTTCCCGCCGTTTTGGCGTGGCCAAAATTTCATCAAGTGGTTTTGGCCCCGCCTTATTGCTGCTGCCCTCCTCGCAGGCATTGGACTCTTAACACCAATCCCTACACATGCGGTCATAGTGACGCTGCCAGCTCCGACTTCCCCGTCACGTTGATGGTGAGGTATGCCTTGCTGTGTATGTCGCTTGCCACATCATTCATGTCAGCGGCCCGGGCCGATGACTCTGCGACCAATGTAATTGAAATCCTGCAGCAGCGGCTGGACAAGGGCGAGGTGAAGCTCACCTTCGCCGATGATGGCCATGGCTATCTGCGCAGTGTGCTGGCGGCGCTGGACGTGCCGCAGGATTCGCAGGTGCTGTCGTTCACCCGCTCCAGCCTGCAGTTCGACAAGATCAGCCCCCAGCACCCCCGCACCATCTATTTCGGCGACGACCTTGCCGTCGGCGCCGTGCATGATGGCAAGCTGCTGGAATTCCTGGTCAATGACCGCAGCGGCAAGCTGGCCTTCTACACCCTGGACGCGGCCCGCACCGACAAGCCACACTTCGACAGCGAGCAGGCCAACTGCGCCGCCTGTCACGGCATGGTCAACCGCTATGCCCTGGGCTGGATGGTCGCCAACATCACCGCCACCGCCGACGGCACCCCGCAATTCACCGATCCGGCCCGGCCGTTCGATTTTACCGAACAGGACAAGCCGTTCGAGAACCGCTGGGGCGGCTGGTATGTCACCGGCACCAGCGGGACCATGAATCATCGCGGCAATGTCACGGCCGAAGACCCGCTGCGCCCGTTCGACCTGCCCGAAGGCAAAGGCCTCAACATCACTGACCTGTCGGGCAAATTCGACCTCAAGCAAACGCTCAAGCCTACCAGCGACATCGTCGCGCTGATGACCCTGGAGCACCAGACCGAATTTTCCAACCGCATTGCCGCACTGAACGTGCGCTATCCCACGCAAAGCGCGACGGCTACCGACAAGCTGCTGGACGAGATGATCACCTACATGACTTTCGCCGATGAAGTGAAGCTGCCGTCGCCGGTGAAGGGAAATTCCTCTTTCACGAAAACTTTTGCCGCACGCGGCCCGCGCGACCCCAAGGGTCGCAGCCTGCGCGACTTCGACCTGCAGACCCATCTGTTTCGCTATCCGCTCAGCTACATGATCTACAGCACATCATTCGACAGCCTGAACCCGGAGGCCAAGGCGAAGCTGTGGCGCAAGCTGCATGACGCGCTGCTGCAAAAGCCGGGCGGCGCGGCGGCCATCGCCATTCTGACCGCGACCAAAACCGACCTGCCCGATTACTGGAAAGCCGACCCAAAATGACCCATCGCATCATCGCGGCGCCCGGCCATTACATCATCCGCGACCGCAACAACGGCAAGGTCAGCTACTGGCAGAACGAATATCACCAGAGCGCCGCCGACAGTCGCGGCGTCAGCACCGCCGACTATATCCACGCCATGTATTTCTTCCTGATGCAGGCCCAGTCCAAGGACGTGCTGATGATCGGCTGCGGCGGCGGCACCCTGGCCACCATGCTGCACCGATCGGGCGTCAAGGTGACGGTGGTGGACCTGCACCAGATGAGCTTCGACATCGCCCACAACTATTTCAATCTGCCCGCCGAGGTCCCCTGCCATGTCGCGGACGGCATCGCCTATCTGAAGGCGCACCGTCACCGCCACGACGCGCTGGTGCTGGATGCCTTTGGCGAAGGCGGGATGCCCGAAGCCTTCAAGCAGCCATCTTTCTTCAAGCTGGCGAAATCCCGGCTGGACCCGCGCGGCGCGCTGTTCCTGATGAACGTGATCGTGGATGACGACGAAGACCGTGCCCCCGACAACATGGTCCGCGACCTGCGAAAGCAATGGCGGCAGGTGCGGCTGCTGGATACCGATGGCTGGGTGGATCGCAATGCCGTAATCGCGGCGGGCGCGGTGAGCAAGCTCAAAAGGCCCACAGTCCTCATGACGCCCAAGCCGGGCGGCCAGAAGCTGGCAGAGCAGCTCGATATCCTGGACTGGCGTCCGACCCGGACCGGTTAGCGCGACGCCACGCGCAGATCGCCGCGCGTGTTCCTGTCCTTGCCCTCATACCGGGCATGACAATTCACCACCCGGGCTTCCAGCTCCACCAGCGTCATGTTGCGCGCCTCTTCCTGGCTGGTCCTGTTCACCAACCCGCCGTGACGCGCCGCAATCGCGGCCATGCGGTCGAAGTTCTGGGACGGGATGCCAAGGCTGCGCGCGCTGGCGGACAGCATGGTGAAGGTCGAGGCGCAGCTGGTATCGGTTTCCGCCGCCTGAGCCGCGATCGAGCCCGCCACCAGGGTACCGGTCAGCAGACCGGCAAAAATGAACAGGGAGAACGGAACACGCATGACGACAACCTCCAAGGGCCTCTATGTTCACAAGCCAATTGCGGGCAAACTGTTCCCCCATGCTGTCGAAAAAATCCTTCACCCTGTCGGGGCACCGCACTTCGGTCGCCCTGGAACCGGAATTCTGGGACGTATTGGGGCAATCCGCGCAGGATGAAGGCATCCGTGTGGCGAAGCTGGTTTCGCGGGTTGACGCATCGCGCGGCGACCGCCCCCTGGCCAGCGCGCTGAGGCTTTACGCCCTTGCGGCGAAATCATAGCCTGCCGCCATGATCACCCTTTTCCACCACCCCCGCACCCGCTCCAGCCGCTTCATCTTCCTGCTGGAAGAGCTGGGGACGCCCTATGAAATCCACCGCATCGCCAATATCCGCCGCGCCGACGGCACCGGCGGGGTGGATCCGCAAAACCCCCATCCCCACGGCAAATCGCCGGCGCTGAAGGATGGCGATACCCTGGTATTCGAAAGCACCGCCATCGCGCTCTATCTCACCGATCGCTTTCCCCAGAACGGCATCGGCCCGGTGGTGGGCGATGACACACGCGGCGCCTACCTCTCCTGGCTGGCCTACTATGCCGGCGTGATGGAACCGGCCTGGATGAGCGCCTACATGAAATGGGACATCCCGCGCGGCACCGCCGGCTGGGTGCCGGTGGACGAAGTCATGGCGTTCGTGAACGCCACCCTCGCCAAGGGCCCTTATCTGCTGGGCGAAAAGTTCAGCGCCATCGACATACTGGTCGCCACCACCTTCAAGATGTTCATGGGCTCGCCCCTGCTGGAAAAGACCCCGCTGCTGGACGGTTACGTCGACCGAGTGCTGGCACGGCCCGCCTATGCCCGGTCGCAGGCCCGGGAAAATGACTGAGATCATCAACCTGAAGAATGTCCGCAAGCAGAAGGCGCGGGCGCAAAAGGAAACCACCGCCGAGGCCAACCGCGTCCAGCACGGCACCCCCAAGGTCCTTCGCAAGCTGGAAGAGGCCCGCAAGGCCCAGGCGGAACAGCGCATTTCTGGCCACAGGCTGGAAAAGCCGGACGCGGATAATTAAGTGGGATTCGCGACCCCCACCCCCTAAAATCACGAAATGTTCCCAGATTCCGTGCGTGCGCCCAAGGATTCACGATGAGTGACTATGGCGACCGCTATTCCGATCCCCTCGACGCCGCCTTTTCGGAAGTTCCCGAAACCGCGCCCGTCCCCCGCGATCCGCCCTACCTCGCCGGCCTGAACAAGGAACAGCGCGAGGCAGTGGAAGCCGCCGACGGCGCCGTACTGGTGCTGGCCGGCGCCGGCACCGGCAAGACCCGCGTCCTGACCACCCGGCTGGCGCATATCCTCGCCACCCGCCGCGCCTGGCCGGGACAAATTCTCTGCGTCACCTTCACCAACAAGGCCGCGCGCGAGATGAAGGAGCGCATCGGCGCCCTGATCGGCGGCGTCGTGGAAGGCATGCAGTGGCTGGGCACCTTCCACTCCATCGGCGCCAAGATGCTGCGCCGCCATGCCGAGCTGGCGGGACTGAAATCCAACTTCACCATACTCGACACCGACGACCAGCTACGCCTGATGAAGCAGTTGATCGCGGCCGAAGGCGTGGATGAAAAGCGCTGGCCCGCCCGCACCCTGGCCAGCATGATCGACGGCTGGAAGAACCGCGGCCTGCGACCCGATGACGTCAGCGAAGGCGAAGCCCAGGGCTATGCCTTCGGCAAAGGCAAGCTGCTCTATCGCCAGTACCAGGACCGGCTGAAGGCGCTGAACGCCGCCGACTTTGGCGACCTGCTGCTGGAAGTGCTGCACATCCTGAAAACCAATCCCGACATCCTGGCCGATTACCGCGACCGCTTCCGCTACATGCTGGTGGACGAATATCAGGACACCAATGTCGTCCAGTATCTGTGGCTGAACCTGCTGGCCAAGGGATCGGGTAACGTTTGCGTCGTGGGCGACGACGACCAGTCCATCTATGGCTGGCGCGGCGCAGAGGTGGAAAACATCCTGCGCTTCGAGCGTGACTTCCCCGGCGCCAAGGTCATCAAGCTGGAACGCAACTATCGCTCCACCCCCGCCATCCTCGGCGCCGCCTCCGGCCTCATCGCCGCCAACAAGGGACGGCTGGGCAAGACCCTGTGGACCGAAGGCGACAGCGGCGAGAAAATCCGGGTAGCCGGCGTGTGGGACGCGGAAGAAGAAGCCCGCAACGTCGCCAGCGATGCCGAAGACCAGCATCGAAACGGCCACGCCTTCGCCCAGATGGCGGTGCTGGTGCGCGCCTCTTTCCAGATGCGCGAATTTGAAGACCGCTTTATTTCGCTGGGGCTGCCTTACCGTGTCATCGGCGGCCCGCGCTTCTATGAACGGCAGGAAATTCGCGATGCCATGGCGTATCTGCGCCTGATCGCGCAGGGCGATGACGATTTGGCGTTCGAGCGCATCGTCAACAAGCCCAAGCGCGGCATCGGCGATGCCAGCGTCGCGACCTTGCACGCCTTCGCCCGCGCCCGGCATTTGCCCCTGCTGGCGGCGGCGCGCGAAGTGGCCGAGACCGACGAACTGCCGCCCAAGGCGCGCAAGGCACTGGCCGAGCTGGGCGCAAATTTCGCACGCTGGACGGAAACCGCGCGCGTGCTGCCGCACACCGAACTGGCCGAGATGGTGCTGGACGAGTGCGGTTACACCGACATGCTGAAGGTGGACAAGTCGGCCGAAGCGCCCGGCCGCCTCGACAACCTGAAGGAATTCGTCCGCTCGATGGAGGGCTTTGAATCCCTCGCCGGCTTCCTCGAACATGTCAGCCTGGTGATGGAAATCGCCCAGGATGAATCCGGCGATCGCATCAACCTGATGACGCTTCACGCCGCCAAGGGACTGGAATTCGACACCGTCTTCCTGCCGGGCTGGGAAGAAGGGCTATTCCCATCCCAGCGCACCATGGACGAAAACGGTCTTGCGGGGCTGGAGGAAGAACGCCGCCTCGCCTATGTCGGCATCACCCGCGCCAAGAAACGCGCCCGCATCTCCTTTGCCGCCAACCGCCGCGTGCATGGCAGTTGGCAAAGCGCACTGCCGTCGCGCTTCATCAAGGAAATCCCCGAAGACCATGTCGAAGCCACGGTGGATGAAGGCTTCTATGGCGGCTATGCGGGCTTCCGCGACAATGGCCAGGCCGCCGAATTCGGCAGCACCTATGACTCACCCGGCTGGAAACGCGCCCAGGCCAACCGCGCCGCCAGCGGCGGCTTCCGCAGCCGCCCGCCCCTGATCGAAGCCCAAGCCTGGAGCGTGCAAACGTCAGACCCCGGCGCCTCCCTCTACGCCCGCGACGACCGCGTCTTCCACCAGAAATTCGGCTATGGCCGCGTGCGCTATGTCGAAGGCAACAAGCTAACCGTGGACTTCGACAAGGCCGGCGAGAAGCGCGTGATTGACCAGTTTGTGAGCAGGGCTTGAAGAGCAAAAAGTGTCATCACCCGCGAATGCGGGTGACCCAGGTGCCGAGAGGCGTGATGCATGACGGTGGGATTTGATGTCAGAGCGTCTCAGCCAAATCCCGCCATTCGACATTTCCTTGCTGAATGAGATTCAATTTCCATTCCCGCTTGAATTTCTTCAGCCGCTTCTCGCGGTGGATAGCCTGGCCGATGTCGTCAAACACTTCGTAATAGACTAGAATTTTCACGCCATGGGTCTTGGTGAATCCAGCCACCAGACCTTCGCGATGTTCCCATACGCGCCGTGCGAGATCATTGGTGACACCAATGTAAAGCGTTCCATTCCGCTGGCTGGCCAGAATATAGACATAATATGCCTTCGGCATCGTCGCGGTGTGACCTGGGTGGCCCGCAGTCGCGGGCCATGACACTTTGGTTTATAACGATCCATCCACACCTGTGGAAGACCAGCGTCGCGCCAACGCAAGCCGCCGTCGCAGGCCGTGCCGCCCGCCTGACATATCCACCTGTTCCCTGCCCACGCCGCGCTGTAAAATCGCGGCGATGAAACAGATGCGCCGCGCTTATCAACATCCCCGATTCGATCACTTAGCCGAACGCAACTCCGCGCCCGCGCGCCGCGCGCGGTGGATAGGATTTTCCCGCACCCTTTCCCATCAAGCACTTGGCGCACGACAGGGGGGAGGGGGGAGTCTATTTCTCCGCCGCACAATTAAATTGCCGAAGCCCGAATTTGGATCGCGGCCCGCCGCCGCGCTATCCACGCGCCCACCCGCAAAGTTGACGCCCCACGGACTTCTGGGCATATCCCCGCCATGACAAATCCCCCACTCTGGAAAGCCTCGGTCGCGCTGACCAAGATCGAAGCCGCCGACATCGCCGCCGCGCTGGAGCTGGAAGGCTCGGCCCAGGCCGTGCTGATCGTGGAAGAACCCTTCGCCGACGGCGCGGTGGTGGAGGCGCTGTATACCGAAGAGCCCGATGCCAGGTGGCTGTCGCAGATCGCGCGGCGCGAGATCACCGTCGCCCCCCTGCCCGACCAGGACTGGATCCGGCTGAGCCAGGAAGGCCTGCCCCCCGTGCGGGCCGGGCGCTTCTTTGTCTACGGCGCCCATGATGCCGGCCAGGTGCCCCACGGCGTGCTGCCCATGAAGATCGAGGCGGGCCTGGCCTTCGGCACCGGCCATCATGAAACCACGGCGCTGTGCCTGGCGGTGCTGAGCGACCTGGCCAAAAAGCGCGCCTACCGCAACGTGCTGGACCTGGGCTGCGGCACGGGCCTCTTGGCCATCGGGGCAGCGATGCTGTGGAAGCGCCCCGTCCTGGCATCGGACATCGACGTGGTCGCGGTGGAAGTGACGCGCGAAAATGCGCGTGCCAACGGTGTCGCCCCGCTGGTGCGCGGCATCACCGCCGATGGGCTGACCAGCCCGGAACTGGCGCGCGGTGCGCCCTATGACCTGATCATCGCCAACATCCTGGCCGGGCCCCTGACCCAACTTGCGCCGGCCATCCAGAAGGCGCTGCAGCCGGGGGCAACATTGGTGCTGTCGGGCCTGCTGACCAACCAGGAAAAGCTGGTCACCAGCTTTTACCAGTCCCTGCGCCGGCTTGCCGTGCGCCGCGACGGGCCGTGGAGCGCGCTGGTTTTGGAGAAGCCACGGCGCTAAACTAACGCCATGGACAAGCAATTTCAGACCTACGACGACACCTCCGACGCCGCCACCTGCGCCCCGCGTCTTTCTGCCCTTCGCGCCGAACTGGCAACGCGCGGTCTGGACGGTTTCGTGGTGCCGCACAGCGACCAGCATATGGGCGAATACCTGCCCGCCTTTGCCGAGCGACTGGCCTGGCTGACATCCTTCACCGGCTCCGCCGGCGCGGCCGTGGTGCTGATGGACAAGGCGGCGGTGTTCGTGGATGGCCGCTATACCCTGCAGGTCGCCCGCCAGACCGACACATCCCTGTTCGAGCCGCGCGATTTGGTGGCGGAAGGCCCGCATGGCTGGATCGCCGAAGCGCTGCCGAAAGGGGCGAAGCTTGGCTATGACCCCTGGCTGCACACCGCCCATGGCGTGATGCATCTGCGCGCCGCCTGCGAAAAGGCCGGCGCCACTTTGGTCGCCTGCGAGACAAACCCCATCGACGCGGTATGGACCGACCAGCCCGCACCGCCCACCACCCCGGCCAAGCCCCATGCCCTGAACCTGGCGGGCGTGCAAAGCGAAGCCAAGCGGATGCAACTGGGCGAAGGCCTGAAGAAGACCGGGGCGGAAGCGGCCGTCATCACCCTGGCGGACTCGGTGTGCTGGCTGCTGAACATTCGCGGCGCCGACGTGCCGCACACGCCTTTCACTTTGGCGTTCGCGATCCTGCATGATGACGGCGGCGCCGACCTGTTCCTGGACCCGGCCAAGCGCAATCCCGAACTGATGGCGCATCTGGGAAATTCGGTTCAGGTGCACAATCCCGACCAGTTCGAAGCCGCGCTGGATGCCATGAAGGGCAAGAACGTGCTGGTGGACCCTTCCACCGCGGCATGTGCGATCTTCGACCGTCTGCAGCGCGCGGGCGCCAAGATCAGGCAGGGTGCCGACCCGTGCCAGTTGCCCAAGGCCTGCAAGAACCCGCTGGAGATCGAAGGCACGCGCAAGGCGCATATCCGCGACGGTGCCGCGCTGGCGAAGTTCTTCAGCTGGCTGTCGGTCAATGCGGCCGGCGGCGAACTGAGCGAGATCGAGGCGGCCAAGACCCTGGAAGGCTTTCGCCGTGCCACCGGCTGTCTCAGCGATGTGTCATTTGACACCATCAGCGGCGCAGGGCCCAACGGCGCCATCGTGCATTACCGCGTCACCCAATCGACCAACCGGGTTGTTGCACCGGGCGAGATGTTCCTGATCGACAGTGGCGCGCAATATCCCGACGGCACCACCGACGTCACCCGCACCGTGATGGTGGGCGAGCCGACCGCCGAAATGAAGGACCGTTTCACCCGCGTCCTGAAGGGCCATATCGCGCTGGCCACGGCGCGTTTCCCCGAAGGCACCGTCGGCATGCAGCTGGACACCTTGGCCCGCCGGCCGCTGTGGGAAGTCGGGCTGGATTATGACCACGGCACCGGCCACGGCGTGGGCTCCTATTTGTCGGTGCATGAAGGCCCGCAGAACATCTCCAAGAAGATGATCCCCCAGGCGCTGAAGCCCGGCATGATCTGTTCCAACGAGCCGGGCTTCTACAAGACCGGCGCCTTCGGCATCCGCGTCGAGAACCTGGTGGTGGTGAGCGAGCTGAAGGATGTCGGCGGCGAACGCCCGATGATGGAATTCGAAACCATCACCCTGGCGCCGATCGATCTGAACCTGGTGGAGCCGTCGCTGCTGACGGAACCGGAAATAGCCTGGCTGAACGCCTATCACGCGCGGGTGCGCGAGACGATCAGCCACCTGGTGGACGAGGAAACCCGCGCCTGGCTGGAACGTTCGACGCGGGCGATCTAGCCGATCAGCTTCAGCCAGTCGTCTTCGTCCATCACTTCGACGCCATGCTTCTGCGCGTCTTTCAGCTTGGACCCCGCCCCTGGCCCCGCCACCACGATGTCGGTCTTGGCGGATACCGACCCTGAAACTTTCGCGCCAAGGCTTTCGGCACGGGCCTTGGCTTCCTGGCGAGTCATTTTTTCCAAGGTGCCCGTGAAGACAACAGTCTTGCCGCTGACCGGCGACGTCCTGGCCGGCGCCGCCATGTCCGTCACCTTTAGCCAAGCGAGCAACCGCGCAAGCGCCTTCACATTATGCGGCTCGTCAAAGAAGTCGTGGATGGCTTCGGCCACCACGCCGCCGATGCCTTCAATGCTCTCCAGTTCCTCACGCGCATTCTCCGCCTTCATGCCGTCCAACAAGCCGTCGATGCCGCGGTAATGCCGCGCCAGCAGCCGCGCCGTGGTTTCGCCGACATGGCGGATGCCCAAGGCGTTGATCAGCCGATCAAGCCCTATTGTGCGGCGCGCCTCGATCCCCGCCATCAGGTTGGCGACGACCTTGTCTTCCTTGTCGGCGGCCTTCTTTGCGGCCTTGACCGGCTCCTTGCCTTCGACGGCGCGGCGTTCCTCGCTCAGCGCGGCCCGGTGTTCGGCCAGCACCTTGCTGACCTTGGCGGGCTTTTCGGTCAGGGCGAAGATGTCTGCCGGTTCCTTCAGCAGACCCTTGCTGTGGAACAGTTCAATCATGGTGCCGCCCAACCCTTCGATGTCGAAGGCGTCGCGGGCGACAAAATACTTCAGCCGCTCCACCGTCTGGGCGTCACAGATCAGCCCGCCGGTGCAACGGCGGTCGACATCGACCTTGCCCGTCTTCTCATCCACCTCGCGCACCGCATGGCTGTGGCAGATGGGGCAGCGATCGGGAAATTTGTAGGGCTTGGCGTTTTGGGGGCGCTGTTCCAGCAGCACCTTCACCACCTGCGGAATAACGTCACCGGCGCGCTGGATGATCACCGTATCGCCAATCCGCGCGTCCAGCCGCGCGATCTGGTCTTCATTGTGCAGGGTGGCATTGCTCACCACCACGCCGCCCACCGTCACCGGCTTCAGCCGCGCCACCGGCGCCAGCTTGCCGGTGCGACCGACCTGGATTTCAATATCTTCCAGCACGGTATCGGCCTGCTCGGCGGGGAATTTGTGCGCGGTGGCCCAGCGGGGGCTGCGCGAGACAAAACCCAGACGTTCCTGAAGATCCAGCCGGTCCACCTTGTAGACCACCCCGTCAATGTCATAGCCCAGGCGGGCGCGCTTGCCTTCGATGTCGCGATAGAATTCCAGCACCTGCTCCAAGGTCCCGCAGCGCCGCACCAGTGGATTGACGACGAAACCGTAACTTTCGAATTTCTCCAACATGCCGGACTGCGTCTTGGCGGGCATCTCGCTGATCTCGCCCAAGGTATAGGCGAAAAAATTCAGCGCCCGTGACGCGGTGATGGCGGGATCGAGCTGGCGCACCGAACCGGCGGCGGAATTGCGCGGATTGGCATAGGTGGGCTTGCCATCCTTTTCCTGACGTTTGTTCAAAGCTTCGAACGCCTTGTGGGTCATGTAGACCTCGCCGCGCACTTCCAGAATGGCGGGCGGCTTACCGTTCAGGCGCAGGGGGATGTCGGAGATGGTCTTCAGATTGGCGGTGATGTCCTCGCCTTCCTGGCCGTCGCCGCGGGTAGCACCCTGTACGAATACACCATTCTCGTAGCGCAGGCTGGCGGAAAGACCGTCAATCTTGGGTTCGGCCGTGACGGTGATGTCATCATCGTCCTTCAGGCCCAGAAAGCGGCGCACTCGGCCCAAAAAGTCGGTGACATCTTCATCGTCAAAGGCGTTGTCCAGCGACAGCATCGGCACGCGATGCGTGACCTTGAAAAATTTCTCGCTGGCCTTGGCGCCGACCCGGTGGCTGGGACTGTCGGCGCGTACCAGCAGCGGAAACTTCGCCTCAATCTCGGCATTGCGGCGGCGCAACGCGTCATAGTCCGCGTCGGAAATGGTGGGCGCGTCTTCGGCGTGGTAGCGCCGGTCATGATCGGCGATGTCGCGGGCGAGCCTGTTCAGCTCATTTTCCGCTTCGGCGGAAGTCAGCTTTTCGACGGATTTCATGCCCGTTTGCGCTGCTTCTTGGGCGCACTCGCTTCGGCCATCAATCGCTTGGCGGCGGCACGGGCCTCTTCGGTGACATTGGCACCGGACAACATACGGGCGATTTCTTCCAGCCGTTCGGCATCATCCAGCAGTTCGATCTTGGTCTTGTCTTTCGCGCGGGAGATGCGGAAATGTCGGGCGGCGCGGGCAGCCACCTGTGGGCTGTGGGTCACCAGCAACACCTGGGTGGTTTGCGCCAGGCGTTGCAGGCGTTCGCCCACGGCATCGGCCACGGCGCCGCCGACGCCGCGATCCACTTCGTCGAACACCATGGCGGCGGGGGAGGACACCTGCGCCAGCGCCACCTTCAGCGCCAGCGAGAAGCGGGCCAGTTCGCCGCCGGAGGCGATCTTGGCCAGGCCGCCGAACGGCGCCCCTTCCACGGTGGCGATTTCAAAGGCGATCTTTTCCAGACCGGCCGCCGTGCCCTGTTCGTCGTCCAGTTTTTCCATCGCCACGCGGAATTTGGCATGGCCCAGCTTCAGTGGCGTCAGTTCGCCCGCCACGGCGGCTTCCAGCTTCTTCACCGCGCCTTCACGGGCCTTCGACAGTATGCGCGCCGCCGACAGATAGGTGTCCCGGGCGGCAGCGACCTTGGCCTGTGCCTTCATGATCTGGCTGCCGCCGGTGACCAGGGCTTCCTGCTTGCCCACGAAGTCGCCACGCAGGTCGGGCAGCGCATCGGGGGTCACGCCATACTTGCGTGCCAGGGCGCGCAGGGCGAACAGCCGTTCTTCGGCCTTTTCCAGCGCGTTGGTGTCGGTGTCCAGCCGCGACAACAGGCTGTCCAATTCCCGCCGCGCCTCTTCGGCCAGGGCATAGGCCTGTTCCAGTGCGGTCTCGGCCGGGGCGGCGATCCGGCGCGCCTCCTCGTTCATGCGGCTGAGTTTCTTCAGCGCCTGGGCCAGTCCGGTTTCCGCGCCGCGCTCGCCCGAAAGGCTCTCCAGCGCGCTCGACACGTCCTCGGCAATACGCGAGGCGTTCTGCATCAGGGCGCGTTCGCCGGCGAGTTTCGCCTCTTCGCCCGCCTGCGGATCGAAGTCGGACAATTCGGTGGCGGCGGCGCGGACAAAATCGGCTTCGGCCTGGGCGCGTTCGGCCAGTGCCTGCAGTTCGCCCAGCGCGGCGCGCGCGTTCGCCAGCTCTGCGAACAGCGCCGCCACTGTCTGGGCGTCACCGTTCAGACCGCCAAAGCCATCCAGCAGCAAACGGTGGGTGGCGGTGTCGAACAACCCACGATCATCCTGCTGGCCATGCACTTCCAGCAGCAGGCCGCCCAGGTCTTTCAGCAGGCCCACGCCTACGGCTTCGTCATTGATGAAAGCGCGGCTGCGGCCGTCGGCGGACAGGGTCCGGCGCAGCACGATTTCCTCGGTGGCGGGCATTTCCTGTCCGGCCAGCAGGGCGCGGGCGGCGTGGTTCTTTTGTGGCTCGAACACGGCGGTGGCGCTGCCCTGGCTGGCACCCGCGCGCACCGATGCGCGGCCACGCCCCCCCACGGCCAGCCCCAGAGAGTCCAACAAAATGGATTTGCCCGCCCCGGTTTCACCGGTCAGCACGTTGAGGCCCGGCGCAAATTCCAGCGCCGCCTGTTCGATCAAGACAATGTCACGGATGGTCAGCGCGGCCAGCACGACCTATCTCCGAATCTAGAATACCCGATGGAAAGCCTGACTGATCCAGGAGCGCTTGTCTTCCTCCGGCTTCAGGTGACGTCCCTGCAGGATGTTGTAGGCCGACTTGTACCAGCCCGAACCGGGATAATTCTTGCCCAGCACCGCGGCGGCGGTCTGCGCCTCGCTGTCAAGACCCAGGCTGTAATAGCACTCGGTCAGACGCTCCAGGGCTTCGGCGATTTGCGGGGTGGTCTGGTACTGGTCCACCACGGTGCGAAAGCGATTGATGGCGCCGATAAAGTCACCACGCGACAGATAATAGCGGCCCACCGCCATTTCCTTGCCGGCCAGATGGTCGTTGGTGAGGTCGATTTTCAGCGTGGCGTCACGGGCATATTCGGTATCGGGGAAGCGCTGCACCACGTCCTGCAGCGCCACCAGCGCACCTTCGGTGTTGGATTGGTCGCGGCCCACATCGACGATCTGCTCATAGAGCGAGATGGCCTTGATGTAGAAGGCATAGGCCACTTCCTGGCTGCCGGGATGCAGCGAGATATACTGGTCGGCGGTGGAGATGGCGGCGGTGTACTGGTTGGCCTGGTAGGAGCAAAAAGCGCTGATCAGCATGGCGCGGCGCGCCCACACAGAATAGGGATGCTGGCGATCTACCTCGTTGAACTGCGCAGCGCACAGCTCCCAGTTCTTGTTGGAGATGGCGCGCCAGCCATCGGCATAGATCTGCTCGACGGTGCGCTCTTTATAGTTGGCCGCATCCTTGTTGGCGTTGTTGGTCTCGTCGTCCTTGCCGCCGAAAATCGAACAGCCGGACAGGCCAAAACCCAGGGTCACCCCCAGCAACAGGGCACATGCGGCAGGCTTCAAGCGGGCGACGACGGCCATTGGATGTCCTTGCGGCACGAAAATATAAGCTTTTCAATAGCTTATGCAGGGCATCCGGCCCGGCTCGCGCTTCTCTTCCCCTATATACCTTGGCCTGCCAATTTTAGGGAAGTGTCCAGTTTTTCAGGGTAATTGGCGGTTTCAGAGTTCCACGCGCACGTAATTTTCGGGATCGGAAAACAACGCCCTCAGCAGGGCATTGTTGGTGGCGTGGCCGGATTTGACTCCTTCGAAGCGGGCAATCAGGGGGGCGCCAGCAAGGGCCATGTCACCGATGGCATCCAGGATCTTGTGGCGGACAAACTCATCGGCGAAGCGCTGGCGGTCCCGGTTGATCACGCCGCTGTCGTCCAGCGCGAGGGTGTTGTCCAGGGAAGCGCCCTTGGCCAGATTCATGCGATTCAGGGCATCCAGGTCCTTGAGGAAGCCAAAGGTGCGCGCGGGCGCAATCTCTGTCTTGAAGGCGGCCGGGCTGAAGGCGAAGTCATAGGTCTGCTCGCCAATCACGGGATAGCTGAGACTGTAGTGATAGGACGGCGTTTGGGCGGGCAGCAGGCGGGCCGAGGCATCGCCCTGCTCCACCGTTATCGGCTTCCGTACGCGGATCGCGGTGCGCGGCATGGTCTGCCGGGCGAATCCCGCGCTTTCCAGCAGGGTGAGAAAGGACAGTGCGTCACCATCCAGGATGGGCGGCTCTGGCCCGTCCAGGGTGACCAGCATGTCGTCGATCTCAAGCCCCGCCGCAGCCGCCATCAGGTGTTCAATCACGCCCACGCTGGCGCCCTCATGCGCGATTACCGTCCCCAGCCGGGTTTCACCCACCAGGTCGTAACGCGCCGGGATGTCGGCCCCCATATCCGAGCGGCGAAAGACGATACCGCCGCCCGAAGCCGGCGCGCAGGTCATGGTGACGGCCGTCCCGGCGTGCAGTGCAGCACCCGTAACCGTGATGGGGCGGGCAATGGTGGAGCGCAGCGTCATGCCGCCTTATAGCAAAAGCGCCGCGCTGCGGCAGGAAAAGGGCGGCTCCTTCCCGGCGCCGCCGAATTCCGATTGCCGCCGCGGCGCGGCGGGGTTCTACTGGTTCCCATTCCGGGAGAAAGCCCCATGCGGGGAAAAACAATAATTCTGGTTGGTCTGCTGGCGCTTTGCGTACCGGCCCGTGCGGCGCTTCCGGCCGAACAGCCCTACAAGATCGCGTTCGGAGGCCGGCTGATCACTGATGTCTATATCGACGGAAAGGGTCCGTTCAGCTTCCTGATAGACACTGCCTCCAGCCGCTCGCTCATCTTTGAGCATGTGCGCAAGCAGCTTGATCTCAAACAGTCCCAGCCGGACCTGATATCGGTCTATGGCATCAACGACGTCGGCGAGGCACTGCCCGTGACGCCCGGCGAATTGAAGGTGGCTGGCGAAAGCGTACCCAACCTCATGATGGGCGTGCTGCCGGATTCCCTGGAGGGCCAGGAGCCGGATGGCGTACTGGGTCTCGATGTGCTGGCGCGCTATTTTGTGGTGCTGGACCGCACCACGATGCACCTGCGCCTTATGGCGCCAGGCGCGCAATCCGCACACGCCTATTCCGACTGGAACAAGGTATTGCTGCGCGCGCGCGCCCTGAAGAAATTCTCGATTCAATTCTGGTATCTCGACACCCATTTCAATGGCAGGCCGATCACCGCACTGTTCGACCTGGGCTCCGGCGCGACGGTGATAAACTGGCTGGCAGCAGGAAAACTCGGCGTGCGGGAATATGATTTCCGCAATGTCGGGCCGCCACCCGAATTGCTGCAGGACGCACTGGGCAAGAACAAGCCGGCAATACGCCTATTCGGCCTGGACGTGCGCCTGCCCGGCCGCCTGTGGAAGCAGCAGATGGCGTTGGTGGCGGACGCGCCTGTGTTCGACTATTTCGACCTGGATGAGAAACCGGCGGCGATCATGGGCGCTGATCTTTTGGGCGAGAATTCGCTGGCGATCGATTTTGCCGGTCAGCGACTTTACATCGGCCCCAACGCCGACGAGACGCTGCATCCACCGGCCTGATCAACGGCCTGGGTACGGCCGAAGATCAGTCGCTTGCGGCCCTCGGCCTGAAATGAAAAGGGCGGCGCAAGCGCCGCCCTTTTTCGTCGATTGCCTGATGCCTAGTTCGACTGGCGGCGCAAAAAGGCCGGGATTTCAAACTGTTCGTCCCGCTTGTGATCGGGGAACAGATCGTCGGCGCGTGGGGCTTCCGGCATCTGGGGTGCAGGCATTGTGGTCGCTGTAGCCCGGGGCGCTGTTGCCGGACGTTCGGCACGCGGCTCCGGCGCGGGTTCGGCGCGCATGTCGGGCGCAGCCTTTTTGCGGCCGAAGAAGCCCCAGCCGCTTTTCTTTTCGGCTTCGGCCTTGGGAGCCGCCAGCGGCTGCTGTTCCAGCGGACGATAGGTTTCGGTGACCGGATACCTGGCCGTCATCGGCTCAGCAGAGACCTCCGGGGCGTCTTCGCCGCCCAGGATATAGTCTTCCGCCGGACTCTTGCTGGCACCCATCTCCTGCGCCAGCGTGTCCATGCTGACATGGACCGGGTTGGGCATGGGCTGGGGGGCCGCACGCATCGGTTCGGCCTTCACGGGGTCGGGCGCCGTAAAGCGGGCCGGCTGCTTGAGATTCAAGTGGGGGTGCAGCGGACGGACCTTTTCCGGCAGCGGCATGCGGCTGAGCTCGGCGTCGATGCCGGTAGCAACCACCGAGACGCGGATGCGCCCTTCCATGTCGTCCAGGATGGTGTTGCCGAAGATGATGTTGGCGTCGGGGTCCACTTCCGCACGGATGCGGTTGGCGGCCTGTTCGACTTCGAACAGCATCAGGTCAGGGCCGCCGGTGATGTTGATCAGGACGCCCTTGGCGCCCTTCATGGTGACATCATCGAGCAGCGGATTGGAGATGGCCATGTCGGCCGCCCGCATGGCGCGGTCTTCGCCCTCGGCTTCGCCGGTGCCCATCATGGCCTTGCCCATCTCGCTGATCACCGACTTGATGTCGGCAAAGTCCAGGTTGATCAGGCCGGGCATCACGATCAGGTCGGTGACGCCGCGCACGCCCGCATGAAGCACCTCGTCGGCCATGGCAAAAGCCTGGGCCATGGTGGTGCGGTCATTGGCGACGCGGAACAGGTTCTGGTTGGGGATGACAATCAGGGTATGCACGAACTGCTGCAGCTCCTGGATGCCACGTTCGGCCACCCGCATGCGGCGATCGCCTTCCAGACTGAATGGCTTGGTGACAACGCCGACCGTCAGAATGCCGGCCTCGCGCACGGCACGGGCGATCACGGGGGCTGCCCCGGTGCCGGTGCCGCCGCCCATGCCGGCGGCGATGAAGACCATGTGAGCGCCCGAGAGCTGCTCCATGATCTCTGTCATGGATTCCTCGGCACCCTTGGCGCCCACTTCGGGCTGGGCACCGGCGCCCAGACCTTCGGTGGTGGTGGCGCCGAGCTGGATGCGCCGGCTGGCCTTGGACTGGGCCAGGGCCTGGGCATCGGTGTTGGCGACGACGAAGTCGACGCCTTCAAGACCCGCTTCGATCATGTTGTTGACGGCATTGCCGCCCGCCCCGCCGACACCCAGAACAGTGATGCGGGGGCGCAGTTCCTTGCTCTCGGGGACTTTCAGGTTGATCGCCATGTCAGATTCTCCTCATCATGTTGGAAGCTCCGGCTCCTGCCGACGCTAGTGAGATGTTCCGATCCCCTTGGTGCACGCCAGAATTCCCAACTGATTCGCTGCTATATTGTTGAATCACTGAAGCCACCTGCGGGTCAATGCACCAAGCCAGCTTTCGCCCATTGGAGTCGCCTGAGCCATGGCAAGCGCGGGGTTGAGCAACTCAGGCGGAAGGGTTGCGCCGGCCATCAGCAGGCCGATGGCGGTGGCATAGTCGGGACCGGCATTGGCTGCGGCGAGACCCGGGAAGGCGGCGGGGCGGCCGATGCGAACCTGCTTGTTGAGGATGCGCGCGGCCAGCTCGCGGGTACCGGCCAACTGGCAGGCCCCGCCGGTGAGCACAGCGCGGCGGCCCGCCGCCACATCAAAGCCCGAAGCCCGCAGGCGGGTCTGAACCTCGCCGAATATCTCTTCAAGGCGGGCCTGGATGATCCGGGTGAGCATGGAGCGCGGAAGGCGCAGGGCGCTGTCGTCGCCCTCCTCGCCCATCTGGGCCACCGACACCACATCGGCGCCGCCGTCCATCTCTCCCATGGCCGCCCCATACAGCGTCTTGGTGCGCTCGGCAGCGGCCAGCGGGGCGGCCAGCATGCGGGCGATATCGGAAGTGACGGCAAAACCGCCCACCGGGACGACATCGGCATGGACCAGATGGCCTTCCAGGAAGACTGCTATGGAGGTGGTACCGCCGCCCATGTCGATCACGGTGGCGCCGATCTGTTTTTCGTCCTCGGTCAGGGTGGACAGACCGCTGGCATAGGCACCGAACTGGGTGCCCACCACATTCAGGTGGCAGCGTTCCACCGCCAGCTTGAGATTTTGCAGCGGGCTGGGCTTCACCGCCACGGCATGCATGGCCACGCCGATGCGCTGGCAGAACATCCCGCTGGGGTTTTTCACGCCGCGCGCCTCGTCCACGACATAGGTGGTGGGGGCCGACTGGATGACCTCGTGCCCGTCCAGCTTGCAGCGGGCGCGGCCGTCATTCAGCAGCATGCGCAGGTGATTGTCGCTGACCAGTGCGCCGTCCAGCGCCATCACAGCGCGGCTGGTGACACTGACCGGCTGGCCGCAATTGACGCTGATCAGGACATTCTGAATGCGCGCGTCGGCCATGTTTTCGGCAGCCGCCACGCAATCGCGAATGGAATCTTCTGCCTGTTCCAGGCTGGTGATCGTGCCGGCCTTGAGCCCCGAGGATTCGCGCAAGGCACTGCCCAGCACCTTCAGCGAGCCGGCTTCGGCCTGGCCGATGACGCAGACCACCTTGGAGGTGCCGACATCCAGCGCGGAGACAAGCCCGGTGCGGTAGGCGGGAATTTCGTTGTTCACGCGCAATTTCAGCGTCTGGTTCATGTTTCTTTGCCCCTCTCAACGTCCTTCTTCTCGCCGTTCTTCAGGAGGAAGAAATAGTGCGTGGAACTGCGTAGATCGATTTCGACCACATCGCGTTCCAGAATTCCGGCATCGATAATCAGATGCTCCAGCGCGTCGAGTTCCTTGTTCCAACCCGCTTCCGGCAGCTTCACCACAACGCCATCGTCCAGGATCAGGTTCCAGCGACGCATCGATACACGGCTATAGGCGGCAAGGCGCGCCGCGATGGCGCGATGAGCCTGAACGGCATCCACCAGATCGGCGGCGGTCATTGGCGCCCCGGCCCCCACCAGCTTGGGCAGGCGGCGGAATTTTTCCACGTCACGGGTGGTGATAACGGCGCCGGAGCGTTCGACCACAGCTATGGGCGCCTGGCCTTTCGCGTCGGGCGGCATCTGCCACAGCGCAAAGGGCCGCTTTTCGACCAATGTCACGAAGATGGCGTCGGGATAGCGGCGATGGACTTCTGCCGATGCAATCCAGTCGAGATGCTTGAGACGGGCCTGCGCGCTCCAAAGATCGGCACTGAAGATACTCTGGCCGGGTTGCATGCCCAGCACTGCCAGCACCTGACGGTAGGGGGTGCGACCGTTGCCGGTGATGTGGATCTCGGAAATACCGAAGCCGGCATTGGCCACCAGGGCCTCGATGCCGTGATTGATTCCGCGCATGGTGCGGCCGATGACGCCACTGGCCAGCAGGGCGCCCAGCAGGACCAGCACCGTCACAGCCCCGATCAGCATCACCATGGGACGGCGGGGCATAAAGCGGGCGAAGATGCCGGGCTTTTTGTCCTTGCGCGCCGAGCCGGGCTGCACTTTGGGCAGATCGCGCTTGGACCGCGATGGCGCGGCGCGGGTGGCGCGCACGGTGCGGCTTTTGCGTTCGATATTCACCGATCGCATGAGGCATCCTCCACCATCCAGCGGCATAGCTTGGCATAGGACATGCCGAGATGGGCGGCCTGTTCCGGTACCAGCGAGGTCGGCGTCATGCCGGGCTGGGTGTTCGTTTCGAGCAGTATCAATCGTGGGACAGCCGCAGTGTCGTCGTAGCGGAAGTCGGTGCGCGACACCCCGCGGCATCCCAGCGCCTGGTGGGCGGTGACAGCCATTTCCCGGCAGTCGCGCGCGATGGCGTCGGGGAGTTGCGCGGGCAGGACATGCTTGCTGCCGCCCGGCGCGTATTTGGCCTCATAGTCGTAGAATGCCAGTTCGGTGGTGATCTCGGTCACGCCAAGGGCACGATCGCCCATTACGCTGACGGTTAGCTCGCGTCCCGGGATGAATTCTTCCACCATCATCTCGCTGGAAAGATTCCAGGTGTCGCTGCCCAGGGCGGCGGGCGGGCGGTTATCACCCTTGCGGATAATGAAGATGCCGACCGATGAACCTTCGTTGACGGGTTTGACCACATAGGGCGGCTCCATCAGGTGCGACGCAGCGGCTGCGTGGCGGTCCACCACCAGCGATTTTGCCACCGGCAAGCCGGCGACGCGGTAGATATCCTTGGTACGCTCCTTGTGCATGGCCAACGCCGAAGCCAGCACGCCGGAATGGGTATAGGGAATACGCATCCACTCCAGGATGCCTTGCACTGTTCCATCTTCGCCGAAGCGGCCATGCAGCGCGTTGAACACGGCATCGGGTTCGGCGGCCCTGAGCTGGCCCATCAGATCTTCGCCGGGATCGACCGAAACCGGATCAAATCCTTCCTCGGCCAATGCCTGCATCACGCCGCGCCCGCTGGACAGCGAAACTTCGCGCTCGGCGCTGCGGCCGCCCATCAAAACAGCAATGCGGTGATAAGGGCTCATGCTGTGCCCACCCGCCTGATTTCCCATTCCAACGTAACGCCGGACTTCTCCTGCACGCGACGGCGGACTTCCTCGCCCAACGCTTCCAGATCTGCGGCGGTGGCGTCGCCGGTGTTGATCAGAAAATTGGTGTGCTTTTCGCTGACTTGCGCGGCGCCCAGCATGAAGCCGCGGCAACCGGCTTCGTCAATCAGCTGCCAGGCCTTGTGGCCCGGGGGGTTCTTGAAAGTGCTGCCGCCCGTCCTGGATTTGATCGGCTGGCTGGCTTCGCGATTGGCAGACAAGTCTTCCATCCGCATTTTTATGGCGGCAGGCGCTTCCGCAGTGCCTTCAAATACCGCTTCCACGAAAATGAGATCGTCGCCCACGCCGCGCGCTTTGCGATATTCGAATGCCATGTCGGCGGCCGTCAACCTGACCGTGTTGCCGCGTCCGTCTATGGCCGTGGCTTCTAAGAAGATGTCCTTGATCTCGCGGCCATAGCAGCCAGCATTCATCTTGAGCGCCCCACCGATGGTGCCGGGCACGCCGCGCAGAAATTCCAGGCCGGCAATGCCGGCCTCGGCTGCGGCCCGCGCCACCGCACCATCCAGCGCCGCCGCACCGGCGCGCACGCGCAAACCATCAGTCGTCACTTTTCCAAATACGCTGGACAACCGCACCACCGCGCCGGGAATGCCGCCGTCGCGCACCAGCAGGTTGGAACCCACGCCGATCACTGAAACGCGCAGGTCGGAGGGCCGGGCAGCCAGGAAAGCCGCCAAATCTTCTGCATCAGCAGGACGAAACAGGATTTCCGCCGGTCCACCGGCGCGGAACCAGACCAGGTCTTTCAGTGGTGCGTCATAGTTGAGCGAACCGCGAACCGGGGGGAGCATGTCGCATGGTCGACTTCCACCAGCGGGGGCACCAACGGGGGTCACCATCACTTGAGACCCTCCAGCTTTTTGGCAAGCTTTTTGGGAAGATTGTTCATCCAGCCGGTGATCGAGCCCGCGCCAGCGCCGACGATTGCCGCGCCGGGCTTGAGATAGGGTGCCAGAACCGCGGGCAGGTCGTCTTCGCCTTCGATGAGGATGACATTGCGATGGCCATGGGCGCGCAGGGCCTCGGCATAGGTTTCGTGGCTGTAGCCGTCGATCGGTTGCTCGCCCGCCGCATAGACAGGAGCAATGATCGCGACGTCGGCATCGTTCAGGCAGGTGGCGAACTGCTCGAAGGTGTCGCGCAGGCGGGTGTAGCGATGCGGCTGCACGATCGCCACGATCGGACCCTTGTAGGCCTGGCGGGCGGCGCGCACGGCGGCGGCGATCTTGAAGGGATTGTGGGCGTAATCGTCGATGATGGCGGCGCCATTGACTTCGCCCACCTTGGTGAAGCGACGGCCAACGCCGGCAAAACGCGCCAGCCCATCGCGGATCACGGAATCCTTCACCCCCAGCTGCCGCGCCACCACGATGGCGGCGACAGCGTTCTGGACATTGTGCTCGCCCGGCATGGGCAGGCTGAGGCCGTCCAGATGATCTTCGGTGCCCTTGCGGCGGTCAGTGAAGATCATGTCGAAATGCGAGGCGCCTTCGGAGAAGCTGACATTGACGGCGCGGGCATCGGCCTGGGGGCTGAAGCCATAGGTAATGATCTTGCGGTCGGTGATGCGGCCAACCATGGCCTGTACTTCGGGATGGTCAATGCAAAGCACGGCAAAGCCATAGAAGGGCACATTCTCTACAAAGCGCTGGAAGGCATCGCGCATATTGTCGAAGGTGCCATAGAAATCGAGATGATCGGGATCGGCGTTGGTCACCACCGCCACGGTGGCGGGCAGGCGCAGGAAGGTGCCGTCACTTTCGTCGGCCTCTACTACCACCCATTCGCCGGCGCCCAGCCGGGCGTTGGTGCCGTAAGCGTTGATGATGCCGCCATTGACCACTGTGGGGTCCATGCCGCCCGCATCCAGCAGCGAGGCGACCAGCGTGGTGGTGGTGGTCTTGCCGTTGGTGCCGGCGATGGCGATGCAGGAGCGCAGGCGCATGATTTCGGCCAGCATTTCGGCGCGGCGCACCAATGGCAGGCACTGGACGCGGGCGGCATCAAATTCGGCGTTGCCGGGCTTGACGGCGCTGGAATAGACCACCGCATGGGCGTCTTTCAGATTGTCGGCACTGTGGCCGACATGGATGGTGATACCCATGGCGCGTAGCCGTTTGACGTTGGCATTCTCGGCCACGTCGCTGCCCTGAACCTTGTAGCCCAGATTGTGCATGATCTCGGCAATGCCGGACATGCCGATACCGCCGATTCCGATGAAATGTATGGCGCCGATGTCCAGCGGTACGCGGGTGGTGACGGGGGTGGCCATTACGCAGCCTCATTCTTTGAAGCCGCCAGGGATTCCACCACATCCGCCAGTTTGCCCGCCGCGTTCGGCGTGGCCAGTCCGTGGGCAAGAGCGGCACGGCGCGCCAAGTCGATCGGATCGTTGAAGATGGCAATCAACGCCTGCGCCAGACGGTCGGGCGTCAATTCGCTCTGCGCAAATCGCCAGCCGGCATGGGCGCGGGCCAGGATATCGGCATTGGGCGTCTGGTTGTCGTCCAGCGCGCCAGGCAGCGGCACCAGGATGGACGGGCGGCCAATCGCCATCAGCTCCGCCACCGTGCCGGCGCCAGAACGCGCGATGACCAGATGGGTTTCGGCCATACGCTTGGGCAGATCGGTGAAAAAAGTTTGTAGCTCGGCGCGGATCTCGGCATTGCGATAGATCTCGCGCACATGCTCAATGTCTTCGGGTCGGCACTGTTGCACCACCGACAAGCGCAGCTTCATGTCATGCGGCAACCTGGTCAGGGCGGCGGGAACGATCTCGCTCATGGCGCGGGCGCCCTGGCTGCCGCCGAACACCAGCATGCGCAGCGGTCCACCGGCTTCCGGCACCTTGTAGGGGGCGCCCCATAGCGCTTCGACTTCCGGGCGCAAGGGATTGCCCGTCAGCACCACCTTGGAAAGATCATGCGGCGCAAAACGTGCGATGGGGAAGGCGGCGGCCACCAGCTGCACCTTGTTCATCACCAGCCGGTTGGCGCGGCCGACCACGGCATTCTGTTCGATGATGGCGGTGGGCAGGCGCGCCAGGGTGGCGGCCAACATCACCGGCACGGAAGGATAGCCGCCAAAACCAATAACCGCATCGGGTTTCAGCTTCAGAAGCTTGAAGAAGGCGATGACGATACCAACCGCAATCTTGAAGGGCGCGGCGACGGCGTTGAAGGGCGAAGACGGAACAGTGGCTATGGCCGCGCCGGGGAAATGCGTCGCGTAATTGGCGAAGCGCGCGTCTGTCATCACCACGATGTCACGGCCACGCTTGACCAGCTCGCCGGCCAGCGCCTGGGCGGGGAACAGGTGACCGCCGGTACCGCCTGCTGACAGCACAATGACACTCATGCGTGCACCGCGAAGAAGTTGGGATCGTCGCGGGTGGCGGGAATCTTGGGCCGCTGCCGGGTGACAGCCAGCGCCAGGCCCATGGTCAGCGCTACGGCGAAAAGCGACGAGCCCCCATAGGAAATGAAAGGCAGGGTCATGCCCTTGGCCGGCAATAGCGACACCGCCACGCCCATATTGATGAAGGCCTGCACGGCGGTCACCACAGCAAGGCCGGCGCCCGCCAGCTGCGAGAAAGGCTCGCGCGCATTGGCAGAGCGCAGCAGCAGCCGCACTGTTAGAACGCAGAACAGCAGTGCGATCAGGCCGCAGAGCAGAAGGCCGAACTCCTCCCCCGCCACCGCAAAGATATAGTCGGAATGCACGTCGGGAATGCGGTACTTGATGGTGCCCGCGCCGGGGCCGACGCCGGTCAACCCGCCATGCGCGAAGGCCTTCAGCGCCAGGCCTGCCTGATAGCCGGTGCCTTCCTCGCTGAGGAACTGGTCCACGCGGTGATGGACATGCGGGAAAATCTCATAGGCGACAAAGGCCAGAACCGACGTGACGCCGGCCATCAAGCCGATCCAGAAGAAATTGACCCCCCAGAAGAACAGCATGGCGCCCCATAGGCACAGCAGCAGTCCGGTCTGGCCGACGTCTGGCTGCTTGACGAGAATTGCCAGGGCCGGGATCAACAGAAAAAACGTCACCAGCGGCTTGGGAATAGCCAGGGGCTGGCGGTCGGCCAGCACGGCCGCGGCCAGGATGGCAAAGCTGGGCTTGAGGAATTCGGACGGTTGCAGTCCGAAGGGACCGATATCGAGTTCGCGCCGGGCGCCCAATATGTCCACGCCCACGAACAGTACCAGGAAAGAGCCGATCAGCGCCCCCGCAAAAGTGATGGCGGCGAGCACGCGGATCTGGCGCAGGTTCAGCAGCGATACGCCGCACAGTATGGCGACAGCAATGGAGGCAAAGGCCACCTGCCGCGCGGTGTAGCGAAAATCGCCGGCGGTCAGCGGACCGCCCGTGATGGCGGGGCTGGCGGCGAAGGCCAGCATCAGACCGATGCCGGCAAGCGTCAGCATGCAGAGCAGCGCCACACGGTCCACGGTAAACCACCAGTTGGCGAACCCGGTGTTGTTGTTGCGGTTCATCACGACGCCGCCTTCAAATTGCGCGGCAGTTTGGCCACCAAGTTGCGGAAGACATCGCCGCGATGTTCGAAATCCTTGAACTGGTCGTAGCTTGCACATGCCGGCGACAGCAGAACCACCGGCGCAGGCACGGCGGAAGCCGCAGAATCGGTGGCGGCCTGTGTGACGGCCGCATCCAGCGTGCCTGACATTATATAGGGAGCCTTGCCATCCAGCGTTTTGGCAAACTGGGAGGCGGCATCGCCGATCAAATAGGCCTTGCGGATTCGGGGGAAGAAGGAGGACAGGTTTTCGATGCCGCCGTCCTTGGCTTTGCCGCCCGCGATCCAGAAAATGTCGGGATAAACCGCCAGCGCGCGCGCCGTGGCGTCGGCATTGGTGGCCTTGGAGTCGTTGATGAAGTGTGTCTTGCCGATGCGACCTACGTCTTCCATGCGGTGCGCCAAGCCAGGAAAGTTGGTAATGGCTGCCGCAATGGCCCTGATGTCGCTGACAAAGGGCCTGACTGCGCCATAGGCCAGCGCGGCATTCTGCCAATTGTGTGTGCCGGGCAGGTGCGCGGCGTCGGTCATGTCCATGACCTTGCTGGCGCGACCGCTCATGGCGTCGTAAAGCACCCCATCGACCACAAAAATTCCACGGCCCAGAACCTTGCCCACCGAAACAGGTTGGGCGGCGGCGCCCCCATTGGACGAAAGACGCGTGAAGATGGCGGCGGAAAAATCGTCGTCCACGCCGATCAGCATCTGACCTGTCTGCAAAGTCTGCTGCATCAGTCGCGCCTTGATGGCGGCATAATTTTCCATGCTGCCATGGCGGTCGATATGGTCGGGGGATAGATTGGAGAGCAGCGCCACGTCGGGGTGCAGGCTGGGCGCCAGATCAATCTGGAAACTGGACATTTCCAGCACATAAATGGTCTTGGCCCCATTCTTGGAAGAGGGCGGCGGCGACAGTTCCAGCACCGACTTGCCGATATTGCCACCGACCTGCACGTCGAAACCGCACGTGCCGAGAATGTGCCCGATCAAAGCCGTGGTGGTCGACTTGCCGTTGGTGCCGGTGATGGCGATTACTGGCGCCTTGCCTTCCACTTCGCGGGCAAAGAGCTCGACATCGCCGATGACGGGCACCTTGGCGACATTGGCATGTTCCACCACGCCATGCGGTTTGGGATGGGTCAGCGGCACACCAGGCGAAAGCACCAGCGCGGAAATCTGCTCCCACGGCCATTCGCGCCAGGGCATCAGCTCGGCGCCTTCCTGGCCGCCCAGGTCGCGGGCCACGCTGTCATCGTCCCAGGCAATTACCCGCGTGCCGCCGGCCACCAGCGCGCGCACGGCGCCAAGACCTGTGCGGGCCAGGCCAAAGATAGCGACGGTTTTTCCAACGAATGCGCGGGCGGGGATCATCGCCTCACCGCAGTTTCAGGGTGGCGAGGCCGAGCAGCGCCAGCACCACCGCCACGATCCAGAAGCGGATCACGATGGTGGGTTCGGTCCAACCCAGCTGCTCATAATGATGATGGATGGGCGCCATGCGGAAGACGCGCTTGCCGGTGAGCTTGAAACTGACCACCTGCACCACGACCGACACAGTCTCGATGACAAAGAGGCCGCCGACGATGGCCAGCACGATTTCGTGCTTCACCGCCACAGCGACCACGCCCAGCGCACCACCCAGCGGCAGGGAGCCGGTATCACCCATGAAGATGGCGGCGGGGGGCGCATTGTACCAGAGGAAGCCCAGCCCTGCGCCGACCAGTGCGGCCAGGAACACCGCCAGTTCGCCGGCATATTCGACATAGGGAATCTGCAGATAGGCCGCGAATTTCTCGTTGCCCACCAGATAGACGATCAATATGAAGGTGGCAGCGGCGATCATCACCGGCACGATCGCCAGTCCGTCGAGACCATCGGTGAAGTTCACGGCATTGGCGGCGCCCGCAATGACGAAGCCGCCCACGATCAGGAAAACCACACCCAGGGGGATCAGCGCCGTCTTGAGAAAGGGCACCGCCAGCGCGCCAGACAGGGACGGAACCTGACTGCGCATGATCAGCCAGGTGGCGAAACCGGCTACCGCGAACTCAATCAGCAAGCGCATCCGGCTGGAAAGTCCGTCGGAGGTGCGCTTGGTCACCTTATAATAGTCATCCAGGAAGCCCAGCAGTCCGAACGCCGCCGTCACCAGCAGCGCGATCCAGACATAGCGGTTGGACGGGCTGGCCCACAAAAGCGTGGAGCCAAGCCAGGGAATGAGAATGAGGATACCGCCCATGGTAGGGGTGCCGGCTTTTTCAATGATGTGGCGGGCGGGGCCATCGCTGCGGATCGGCTGTCCCTTGCCCTGCTTCACTTTCAGCCAGCGGATCAGCATGGGATTGATCAGGAAGGCGATCATCAGCGCTGTCACCACCGCCGCCCCGCTACGGAAAGTCAGGTACTTGAACAGGCGAAAGAAGGCCAACTGGTCGGTATGGGTGAGAAGCGAGAGGTAATACAGCATCTCAGGCACCTCTCTTCTTGAGAGCTTCGATGATCACCGACATGCGCGCACCGTTCGATCCCTTGACCAGCACGCTGTCGCCGGCCGCGACATGTGCCATCAGCTGGGGGGCGAGCAATGTTGCGTTTTCCGCATAAGCGCCGCGGCGCGAGTCGGGAAGCGCG
>JBBQHU010000032.1:0-27125 GCA_038324265.1 Micropepsales bacterium
AGGACTATGTGCCCAACCCTGTGCTCTCCAAGGCGCTGGACACCATCTTCATCCTGCATGCCGACCACGAGCAGAATGCCTCCACCTCGACCGTGCGACTGGCCGGTTCGTCAGGTGCCAATCCCTTCGCCTGCATCGCAGCGGGCATCGCCTGCCTGTGGGGCCCGGCGCATGGCGGCGCCAACGAGGCGGCGCTGAAGATGCTGATGGAAATCGGCACCGTCGACCGCATTCCCGAATTTGTCGCCAAGGCCAAGGACAAGACATCCGGCTTCCGCCTGATGGGCTTCGGCCACCGCGTCTACAAGAACTACGACCCGCGCGCCAAGGCGATGCAGATCCAGGCCCATGCCGTGCTGGACGAGCTCGGCCTGCATGACGATCCGCTGCTGAAGGTGGCGATCGAGCTGGAAAAGGTGGCGCTGACAGACCCCTATTTCATCGAGAAGAAGCTCTATCCCAACATCGACTTCTATTCGGGCATCACGCTCAAGGCGCTGGGCTTCCCCACCTCCATGTTCACCGTGCTGTTCGCGCTGGCCCGCACCGTGGGCTGGATCGCCCAGTGGAAGGAAATGCTGGAAGACCCGCACCAGAAGATCGGCCGTCCGCGCCAGATCTATACCGGCCCCACGGAACGCAGCTACGTTCCCATGGCCACGCGGAAATAGATCGAAACGCAGATTATGGAAACGGGCGGCCTTCGGGCCGCCCTTTTTCGTTCAGCCGCCCGTGCCCAGGAAGTGCCCAGCGGCTGCAAAAACCCCGCGGCCTTCAACGCAGGCGCAATCGTCCTGTCATGTCAGTCCCAGCTCGCAGACACGATAATGTCCTGCCGCGAAGCTGGAAGCGGTCAGCGGCCTTGCACGAAATCCAGCAGCACCCGCGCGGCCCGCAGCGACGGCGGCTCATCATCCGCGCCCAGCGCATGGGCGAATTCCGTCATCGCCGCAACCTGCGCTGCGCGGGCATCTGCATCTTTGAACAGATGCGCCACCGCGCCCGCCAACACCTCCGGCGTCGCGCCGTCCTGCAGAAATTCCGGCACCGCCTCGCGGCCCAGGATGATGTTGATCAGCGTAATATGCGTCACCGTCATCAGGTGCTTGGACAGGAAATAGGTCAGCCCCCCGACCTTGTAGGCGACGATCATCGGCGTCCTGGCCAGCGCCAATTCCGCCGTCACCGTGCCCGAGGCCGCCAGCGCCACATTGGCGGCATCAAAGGCTGCATACTTGTCGGCTTCATTTTCCACGATGTGCAGCGGTGTCGGCCAGTCCGCCGCCGCCGCGCGTACCTTGGCCGCAACATGCGGCACGGTCGGCAAGACCGTCACCAGGCCCGGCACCTGCTGCGCCAGCTTCGCCACCGCCGCCTTGAAGGTCGGCAGGATGAAACGGATTTCACTGGTGCGGCTTCCCGGCAGCAGCGCCAGCAGCGGCGTATCGGATTCAATGCCAAGCCGCGCCCGCAACGCAATACCGCCCACCATCTTCGCCCGCCGTTCGATCACCGGATGACCGACAAAGGCCGCCTTCAGCCCGTACTTGCGGAAGAATTCCACCTCAAAGGGAAACAGCGCCAGCACCAGGTCGAAGTAACTCGCCATCGCCTTGGCGCGATAGGCGCGGCTGGCCCACACCTGCGGCGCGACATAATCCACTGTCAGGATTGCGGCATCGCGCGCCTTGATGCCCCGCGCCACGCGATGCGTAAAGTCCGGGCTGTCGATCACCACCACCGCATCGGGCTTGGTTCGAACCGCGAAGTCCACCGCCTGCCGCACATGGCGCAGGATTTTCGGAATGGCCGGCACAACCTCGCGCAGCCCCATCACCGATGTCGCATCCAGCGGATACAGGCTCTCCAGCCCTTCGCGCGCCATCGCCAGCCCGCCCACGCCGGAAAAACGTATGCTGTCGCCCGCAAGCTGCTGGAGCCCCGCCATCAACTGCGCACCCAGCGCGTCGCCGGAAGGCTCGCCGCACACCAGCATCAAGTTTATTTGTTTTTGCGCGTCCGCTGACGCGTCCGCACGGGCTTTCACGGCGTCACGCCAAGCACGAACAGTCCCAACCGGTCTGCTTCCGCCGCGACCTGCGCGCGGTCCAGGATCAGCGACGAACCGGCCTCCAGCGCAATGCCGGCCAGGTGCGCCGCATGGGCATTGCGCACAGTCTGCACACCCACGACTGGCATGTCGGTCTTGCTGTCCTGCGTGGGCTTCAGGGCCTTGACCAGCACACCGCGCGGCTTGCCCGCGCTGCCGCGCAGGCTTTCACGCAGGGAGGTTATGCGCCCCAGCATCGCATCGGTGCCTTCGGCGGCTTCCACCGCCAGCGCCAGCCCGTCGCACACCACCGCACCCTGTCCCACATCCAGCGCGCCAAGCGCATGCACAATGCGCAGCGCCGCCGCGATATCGCTTTTGTGTTCCGCGTTCGGCGCCGTGCGCCCCAGCAGCCCCTCGCCGCACACCAGCTCCGGCGCAGCCTGCGCCACGCTGATGGCGGGAAGCCCTTCGTCCTCGCAGATGCCGACAATGAAGCGCAGCAACGCATCATCGCCTTTTTTCGCCGCCACTATGGCGCGCGGCAGCAGCAATATGCCCTTGGCGTCCAGCTTCATCTCGCTGAAATTCGGCCTGTCCACGCGCCCGCACATCAACACCTGCGTCACGCCATGCGCCTTCAGGGCCCGGATGATGCGCCCCGGCTCGCCCGGCGACAGGAATTCATGCGGGAAAGCGTTGACCCAGTCGTCTGTGACACTGCCCACCAGCGGCACCACGAACACATTGCGGCCCGCGGCGCGCACCGCTTGCGCCACCGCGCGCGGCAGGTCGCCGCCCCCCGCGATCAGGCCCAAATGACCATTGGGCGTCAAGCGGCGTCTCCACGCCGCCGCGCCAGGCACAGTTCCTGCCGCGAGTCGGCCAGGATGAAATCGGCGATCTCCGCCACTTGCGCCACGCCGGCGAACTGCGCCTTGGCGGCACGCGCCCGGTCCGCCAGCGATCCGCCGCTGCCGTAAAACACGCTGCGAAAAGTCGCACGCATGGCGTTGATGGTGTCGCGCGAAAGTCCGCGCCGCTTCAACCCGATCAGGTTCAGGCCCGCCAATTCCACATGATCGCCGAATGCCATGGCATAGGGGATCACGTCGCGATTGACACCCGTAAGTCCGCCGACCATCGCGCCTTTGCCGACGCGGCAGAACTGCTGCACCGCGGCCAGGCCGCCGAAGATCACATTGTCGCCAATCTCGCTGTGCCCGCCCAGCGCCACCGAATTGGCGAAGGTTACGTCATCGCCGACATGGCAGTCATGTCCGACATGCGAATTGGCCATGAAATATCCGCGCGCGCCCACCGTGGTGACGCCGCCGCCATTGCGGCTGCCGACATTCATGCTGACCATCTCGCGCAGAACGCATTTCTCGCCGATCTCCAGCCGCCCTTCGGCAAAATCATTGCCCCGGATCTGCCCCTCGCCGCCCAGCATGGCGCCGGGAAAAACCGTGCTGCCCGCGCCCAGCACCGTGACACCCGCTATCGATACATGACTATGCAACGTCACGCCTGCGCCCAGCGTCACGCGCGGGCCGACATGGCAGAAGGGTCCGATTGTGACGCCCGCCCCCAGGACCGCGCCGTCTTCCACCACCGCAGTGGGATGGACCGCCATCAGCCGGCCGCGTCAGGCGCGGCGGAGATCATGGCGCTGAACTCAGCTTCCGCCACCAGCATATCGCCGACATAAGCCTTGCCTTCGAATTTCCAGACCGGATCACGGCGGCGCACCAGCTTGACCTCCATGCGCAGCAGGTCGCCCGGACCCACCGGCTTGCGGAATCGCGCCTTCTCGATGGTCATGAAATAGACCACGCCCGCCGCGCTCGCATTCTGGCTGTACATCACCAGAGCGCCTGCGGTCTGCGCCAGCGCTTCCACGATCAGAACACCCGGCATCACGGCGCGCTCGGGGAAATGCCCCTGAAACCACGGCTCATTGATGCTGACCGCCTTGAAACCGGTGGCGCTTTCACCCGGAACGATCTCGGCCAGCTTTTCCACCAAAAGCATGGGTGGGCGATGGGGAAGCAGCTTCTTGATCTGCTCCACGTCCAAAACGATATCCGTCATTTTTCGTCCTGCTTGCGCCGGGCCAGGCGGGTCACGGCGTGAATCTCCCGTGCCCATTCCTTTACAGGTTTCGCGGGGGCCCCGCCATAATCCACCCCGCCGGGCAGGAAAATGCGCGATCCGGTCCCGGAGCGCGCGCCCATTCGTGCGCCCGCGCCTACGCGGCTATGATCGCCCAGCCCGACCTGCCCGGCCAGGATGACGCCGTCCTCAAGCACCACGCTGCCCGCAAGCCCCGCCTGGCCGGCAACAATGCAGTTGCGGCCGATCTGGCAGTTATGGGCGATCTGGACCAGATTATCGATCTTGCTGCCCTCGCCGATTACCGTGTCGCCCAGGGCGCCGCGGTCAATGGTGGTGGACGAACCGATCTCGCAGCCATCCTGGATGATGACGCGTCCCAGCTGCGGCACCTTGAGAAAACCACGGCCATCCAGCGTGAAGCCGAAGCCCGGCTGGCCGATATGGGCGCCCGGCAATATCACGACGCGATCCCCGATATAGGCGTGGGTGATGGTGACATTGGCGCCGATCTCACAGTGCTTGCCGATGGCCACGCCCGGACCGATCACCACGCCGGGGGCCAGTCGCGTGCCTTCACCAATTTCCGCGCCCGGGCCAATCACCACGCCGGGCGCGATGCCAACACCTTCACCGATCTGCGCCTGGGGCGAGACCGATACATCCTGGTCCCAGCGTGGCTGGGAATGGTCGGGATAGAACATGGCGGCGATGCGCGCGAAACTCTGTGCGACCTGCGCCGAGGGCAGCACGATCATGCTCTGGGGCGCGGCAACGCTGCCGGCCTGTGGCACGATGCAGACGCCGGCGCCGCTGGCGGCAAACGCCTCGCGTTGCGGGCGCGAACCGGAAAAGAAGGACAGGTGAGACGAAGCCGCGCCCGCAAGGCCGGCCAGGTCGAATATCTGCCGCGCCGCATCGGCTGCGGCGGGAACGGCAATCCCCGCCTTTTCGCAAATCTGCCCCAACGAAAAGGGCCCCAGATTTTCGAAAAAGCGGGGATCGGCCATCTTATTTCTTGGCGCCCTGCGGCATGGGTGCGTTGAGATTGACCTTGTAGGTCGGCATCTGCTGGTTCAGCCGGTTGATGACATCGCCGGTGATGTCATAGCCGCTGGTGGTGGCCATCACGATGGCCTGCTTGTCCAGCACCAGATTGGCGCCGCGTTCCTTCACAACCTGCTGCAGGATCGGGCCCAGCTTCTGCTCGATCGCCTGGCGGGCGGCAAAGAAGCCGGCCTTGATCTGGTCGTCTTTCTTCTGCGCCTGGTTCTGCAGCGACTGCTCGCGCGCCTGGAAGGAGGCGACGCGCTTGGCCTTCACGTCCGGCGCCAGGATCGCGACCTGCTGCTGCAGGGTGCGTCCTTCGGCCTGCAGCGACTTGCCCTGCGCGGTCAGGTCTTTCTTGGCCTGGGCGGCATAGCCCTGGACCTGGCGGGCGACATCCTGGCCCACCTTGGACATTTGCAGGATCGCCACCTTGTCCAGCACCACGATCTTGGGCGCAGGCACCGGGGGCGATGCGGCCATGGCGGCGGTGGAAAACATGGCGCTCATCAGGGCCATTGCGATGGTCTTGGTCATTGTCAGTATCCTGTAGCCGTCGAGAAATGGATGATTTGGGGTCTGTCGTAGAATGTCTTGAAGATGGGCAGGCCGAGGTCGATCTGCACCGGACCCACCGGCGACTTCCATTGCACCGAGATACCTGCCGACATGCGGAAGGCAAGATTGTCCTTCACGCAGGTGCCGACGCCGGAATACTGCGCACCGGTGCAAAGGCGCGATCCGATATTGTCCAGGTGGCCGAGCGTGCCGAAGTCGGTGAACAACCCGGCATTGATGCCATAGCTTTCCGGGATCAGGCCGGGGAAGCGCGCCTGCAAGGTGCCGATGGCATAGGCATTGCCGCCCAGCGCGCCATAATTGTTGCCGGCCACGATGTCGCGCGCACCCACGCCCGCCAACGCGAAGCCGCGGAATGTGTCTCCGCCCATGAAGTAGCGTTCGTTGAACGGCACCAGACTGCCGTTATAGCCGGTGATATAGCCGCCGCGCCCCTGCAGCGAGCCGATCATGCCGCCGTCCAGGAACTGCTTGTAGGTCGAAAATGTGGCGTTGGTGCTGATGTATTTCAGGTTGCCGCCGAAGCCGGCAAAGGACTGGCTGAAGGAGAAGGTCGAACCGGCGGTCGGCTTTCTCAGATCGTCCAGGTCGTTGTAGGAATAGCTGTAGCCGATGATCGAACCATTGTTCGAACCGGCCGCCAACTGCACGTCCAGCGGCGCGCCCGAATAGGGCGAGACCTTTTCGATCTTGTAGGTATAGGACAGCGACACGCTGGAAAATTCCGAGATCGGGAATCCGAAACGCGCCACCGCGGCGGTGACATCGCTCTGGTAGGTGGCCTGCTCGAAATTGGTCTGTACCCGGTACAGGTCAAAGCCCGCCGCCAGGTCGCGGTCCAGGAAATAGGGCTCGGTGAAGCTCAGCTGCGCCGTCTTGGTGATGTAGGACGCCTGCAGCGAGACGCGCAAATTCTGGGCGCGACCGAACAGGTTGGACTCGGTGTAGCTGATTTCACCCAGCAGCGACGTGGTCGAGGAATAACCCAGGCCGACCGACAGCGCGCCGGTGGACTGTTCGGTGACATTGACGGTCAGGTTGGTGCGGTCCGGCTGGCTGCCGGGCACATTCTTGACGTCCACGTCCTTGAAGAAGCCCAGGCCGCGAATACGCGTGCGCGACCGGTCGATCAAAACGCGGTTGAAGGCGTCGCCTTCCTGCAGCCGGAACTGGCGGCGAATGACGCGGTCCAGGGTGCGGGTGTTGCCCGCGATGTTGATCTTCTCGATATAGACGCGCGGCCCCTGCACGATCTCGAAACCCAGATCGATGGTGCGGGTGTCCTTGTTGCGCTTGATGCGCGGATGGACTTCGGCGAAGGCATAGCCCTTGGTGCCGGCCGCGTTGGTCAGGGAGTCGATCGCCTTCTGCACCGCGTCCTGGGAATAGACGTCGCCTTCCTGGGCATCGATCATCGGGCGCAGCGTGGCGGCGGGAAGCTCGCGGATCTTCGACGCGACGGTGATCTTTCCGAAATTGTAGCGCATGCCCTCATCAACCACGAAGTTGATGAAGAAGCTTTCGCGGTTCGGCGTCAGCTCGGCAACCGCGCTCAGCACCTTGAAGTCGGCATAGCCGCGATTGATGTAATAGCGGCGCAGGGATTCACGATCGAACTGCAGGCGGTCCGGATCGTAATTGTCGTTGCTGGCAAGGAATTTCCACCAGCGACTTTCCTCGGTGGCGATCTGGCCCTTCAGCGTATCGCTGTCAAAGACCTTGTTGCCGGAAAACCGGATGCTGCTGACGCCGGTGGTGGGGCCGTCGGTGATGGAAAAAATCAGGTCGACGCGGTTCTGCGGCCGCTGGATGATCTGGGGATCGACGCGGGCCGCGAACTTGCCGTTGCGGCGGTACAGCTCGATGATGCGCTGCACGTCGGCCTGCACCTTGGCGCGGGTAAAGACGGCGCGCGGCTTGATCTGGACTTCCTTGGTCAGGTCCTTGTCCGAAACCTTGGAATTGCCCTCGAACACCACCTGGTTGACGATCGGGTTCTCCGTCACGCGGATCGTCAGCGTGCCGGTCGAACGGTCGAAGCTGGTCTTGACGTCGCTGAACAGGCCGGTGGCCGACAGCGCCTTCAGGGCCGCATCGGTATCGGCCGGGGTATAGTTGTCGCCCTCGCGCACCCCGACATAGGTCAGCACCGTGCCGGGTTCGACGCGCTGGGTTCCGCGCACCACGATATGCTGGATGAGCTGCGCCGCGCCCGCAGGTGCGGCGGACGCACCACCCGGATTGGCAGCGGCGGAAGCGGCCGCGTTGCTGACGGCGGACCGGGCGTCGGAATTGGTCTGGTTAAGTTCCTTGGCGCGCTCGGCGGCGCCGGGGCGCACCTGCGCCAGCACCGGGGCGGCAGCCAGGGCAAGGCAGAGCCCCGTGGAGGTCGCGCGCAACAGACTGCTTCTTATGCTGCCTCTGGGGCGCGCTCTTGGACTGCAGGGCCGCATCGGCGTCGGTCAACTCGGTCTTGCGGCTTTCGCGCACGAAAAGCCTGGTTTTCAGAAAAGATTCAGCCGGACCAGGTCATTCCAGGTCGTCAGGAGCATCAGTCCCAACACCAAAACCAGCCCGAGCCGAAATCCAACGTCCTGGGCCCGCTCACCCAGCGGACGCCCCAAAACAGCTTCCACTGCATAGTACAGAAGATGCCCCCCGTCGAGCAGAGGAATCGGAAAAAGATTGGCCAGCCCAATGCTTACAGAAAGGATAGCCACCAGATTGAGCAGCGGCAGGAAGCCGAAATCCGCCACCTGGCGGGTCATGTTGGCGATCCCCACCGGGCCGCGCAGCTGGTCGGCGCTGGCATGGCCGGTGATCATCTGGCCGATGCCCAGAATGGTGGTTTTAACGATGGTCCAGCTCTCGGTACAGGCCGCCGTCAGGGCCCCTACAGGCCCGTAATGTTCCCGTGTCACGCCGGCCTTGGGGTCGGGACGCACGCCGATCACCATCTGGCTGCCCATGTTGCCCAAAACGTCGCGGGTCTTCATCAGGCGCGGCGTCACCTGCACGGTCAGGTCCTGCCCGGCCCGCCTCAGGCCGACCGCAAGGGTGGAACCGCCGCTGACCGAGATAATCTCGGGCAGCTGCTGGAAATCGGTGATCTTGGTGTTGTCGATTCGGGTGACCAGGTCGCCCTGCCGGATGCCGGCCATCTCTGCGGGACTGCCCTTTGTCACCTGCCCCACCATGGGCGCCACCACCACATGACCGGCATACATGTTGATGCCCATCAGCAGCACAATGGCCAGCAGGAAATTGGCGAAAGGACCGGCCGCAGCCACCGCGGCACGCTGCCCCACGGGCTTGAGCATCAGGGCCCCGGCGCGCTCTTGCGCCGTCATGCGGGCGGCGGCGGCGCTGTCAGGCTTGGACGACGCATCGGCATCGCCGGCGAATTTCACATAGCCGCCGATGGGCAGCCAGCTCAGCTTCCAGCGCGTGCCATACTTGTCATTGAAGCCCACGATCTCCTTGCCGAAGCCGACCGAGAAGACGTCCACCTTCACACCGAAGTACCGCGCCACCAGGAAGTGGCCCAACTCGTGGAAGAACACCACCAGGGTGATGACGAACAGAAAGGCAGGCAGCCCCATGGGCGTCCAGGCTATCAGGCCGCGAACAGCTTCCAACATCTAGGCACCCACGCGTTGACAGATTTCCTCGGCCTTCACGCGCGCCCGCGCGTCAGTTCCGAGCACAGCATCCAGATCGCCCGCCAGACCATTGGCGCCGAAGTCCAGTTCCAGGGCCTCGGCCACCACGGCGGGAATGTCCAGAAAACCGATACGGCGATCCAGGAAGGCCTGCACGGCAATCTCGTTGGCAGCGTTAAGAACTGTTGGCGCCATGCCGCCCGACCGCATCGTGCCGATGGCAAGGTTCAGGGCCGGGAACCGGTCATGCGCCGGTTCCTGGAAGACCAGCGTGCCCAGCTTGGCAAGATCCAGCCGGCGTGAGGGCGAAGGAATGCGGCGCGGCCAGCCCAGCGCATGGGCAATGGGCGTGCGCATGTCGGGAGCCGAAAGGTGCGCCATGGTGGTGCCGTCCTCATAGCTCACCAGGCAGTGCACGATGGACTGGGGATGCACCACCACGCCCAGCTTTTCCGGCGGCAGGGCAAACAGGAAATGCGCCTCGATAAGTTCCAGCCCCTTGTTCATCAAGGTCGCGCTGTCGAGGCTGATCTTGCGCCCCATCGCCCAGTTGGGATGCGCCACCGCCTCTTCCACCGTGGCAGCGCGCATGCGGTCCAGCGACCATTCGCGGAACGGTCCGCCCGAAGCGGTGATTGTCACCAGGTCGGCTTCCGACGCGTCGCCCGAACCCAGCACCTGGAAGATGGCGTTATGCTCGCTGTCCACCGGCAGCACCTGGGCGCCGGACTTCTCCATGGCGTCGCGGAACACCGCGCCGGCCGCAACCACACATTCCTTGTTGGCCAGCGCCACCACCACGCCGCGGTGGATGGCGGCCAGGGCCGGCTCGATTGCCGCCGCTCCCATGATGGCAACCATCACAAAGTCGCTGGGCCGCCCGGCGGCATCGATCACCGCCTGTCGTCCCGCCGCAACTTCGATCCCGGTCCCGGCCAACCCGGCCGTGAGTTCGCCCAGCATCTGTTCATTGCCGATCACCGCCAGCTTCGGCGCAAACGCCTTCGCCTGCTCGATCAGGACCTTCACATTCTCGCCCGCAGTCAGCGCGGTGATGGGCATGGCGCCCTGGCCATGCAGCTTTCGCACATGGGCGATCACGTCCAGCGTGTTGACGCCGATCGAGCCGGTGGAGCCCAGCACGGTGACCTTGCGCGCCAGGACTTCGTCCATCGCGGGCAGTTCGTCCCAGATCTTGGTTGCTGCAATCGCCTTCATGCCGTTGATACTCAAGAATGTCCCCCGAACATCGGGTTCATGTGCAGCCCGAACACCAGCAGCGCCAGCACGACGCTGCAGGCAAACATCGAATCCATGCGGTCGAGCACGCCGCCATGACCCGGGATCAACCCGCCCGAATCCTTGGTCCCGAAGCGGCGCTTGACCCAGGATTCAAACAGGTCGCCCAGATGCGCCACCACGCTGAGCCCGGCCGCAAAGACCAGTGCCGCCAGCACGTTGAAGCTGAAAAAGGCGATATAGAGCGCAAAGACAGTCACCGCCGTGATGGTGCCGCCGATGGTGCCCGCCCAGGTCTTGCCCGGAGACACCGCCGGCCACATCTTCTTGCCGCCGATCAGCTTGCCGAACACCAGCGCGCCGGTATCGGTGGCCCACACGATGAGAAACAGCCCGACCACGACCCACGTGCCCTGCAGGGAAAATACGCGCAAGGCCACCAGCGACAAGGCCGGAAGCCCCAAATACAAAACCCCAAAGGCATGCCAGGCCGGATTGTCCTGCAGGCGCTGCGCCATGACAAAGGCCGCCGCCGTACCGACGACCAGCAACAGCAGCGCGACAAGCGCCTGGTTCATCATCAGTGCCGTCACGGCCAGCGCGATGGTGCCGCCGGTGACGGCAGTCTGAACATGAAAGGCCCGATGATCGGCGGCTTCGCGCAACTGCGGCGCCCGAACCAGGCGATGCCACTCGCGCGCACCGAACAGCGTCATCAGCACGGTGACCAATGCGAAGGGCCAGGTGTCTCCTATCGTCGCCAACCCGACAGCGACAAAGGCCATGAAAATTCCAAAGAACACGCGCAGCGTCATTTCGCTGCCGCTGCGAACCCGTGGCAAATTCCCGGAACTGCTCATGCTCACGCCACAGCTTCCGAATCCAGCGCCCCAAAGCGCCGTTCGCGGGCCGCGAACTGGTCCAGCGCATCATTCAGCGCCGCGCGATCGAAGTCCGGCCACAGCGTGTCCAGGAACAGCAATTCGGCATAGGCCGACTGCCACAGCAGGAAGTTCGACAGCCGGTGCTCACCCGATGTGCGGATTACCAGGTCGGGCGCGGGCAGCGCGCTGGTGAACAGGCGCTGGGCGAACAGTTCGGGCGTGATGGTCTCGGGGTCCAGCCGCCCGTCCTTGGCGGCGCGGGCCAGCTCCTGGGCGGCAGCCGCAATTTCTTCCTGGCCGCCATAGTCGAAGGCAAAGGTCAGGTTCATGCCCTTGTTGTGGGCGGTGCGCTTTTCGGAATCCTCGATCATGGTCTGGATGTCGGGGGCGACCCGGCCGCGATGGCCGATGATGCGCATGCGCACCTTGCGCTCCACCAGTTCGTCCATGTCGCTGCGGAAATAGGCGCGGAACAGCCCCATCAGCGCGCCCACTTCGGTCTTGGGCCGCTTCCAGTTCTCGCTGGAAAAGGCAAACAGGGTCAAATTTTCAAGACCAAGGTCACAGGCGGCGCGCACGGTCTCGCGCACGGCGCCCATGCCGGCATAGTGTCCCGCCTCGCGCGGCAGATAGCGCTTCTTCGCCCAGCGTCCATTGCCGTCCATGATGATGGCGACATGCTTGGGAAGGTGCGAGGGAACCCGATCTGCCACCGACATCACACCTGCATGATTTCCTGCTCCTTGATATGGAGCGCTGAATCTATGTCCTTGATATGGCCGTCGGTCAGCTTCTGCAGATCCTCGCCCTTGCCGTGCTGGTCGTCTTCGCTGATCTTGCCGTCCTTCTGCAGCTTCTTGAGCAGGTCCATGCCGTCGCGGCGCACATTGCGCACCGACACGCGGGCGGCCTCGGCATACTTGGCGGCGAGCTTGGAAAGTTCCTTGCGACGTTCCTGGTTCAGCTCCGGCAGGGGAATGCGCAGCAGCTGGCCGTCCATCTGCGGGTTCAGGCCCAAGCCGGCGTCGCGGATCGCCTTGTCCACCGCCTTGGCCAGCGACTTGTCCCAGACCTGCACCGTGATCATGCGCGGCTCGGGGGTGCCGATGCTGCCCACCTGGCTGATCGGCACCGAATTGCCATAGGCCTCGACCTTGACGGGATCCAGCAGGGCGGCACTGGCGCGCCCCGTGCGCAGCCCCCCCATCTCCGACTTCAGGGTGCTGACAGCCCCCTTCATGCGGCGGTCCAGTTCGTCCTTGTCAAAGGCGTCGGCCATGTCCGTATCGCTCCAAAGCACCCCGGCCGGAGACTATCTCCAATCGGGTTAACCTGATTATTTTTCTTCGATAATGGTGGCCCGGCCGCGCCCCGCCAGGACCTCGGTCAGTGCCCCCGGCTCGGCCAGCGAGAAAACCAGGATCGGAATGCGGTTTTCCCGGGAAAGCGAGATTGCCGCCGCATCCATTACTTGAAGATTCTGCGCCAACACCTCGTGATAACTCAAGGAATCGTAACGGATGGCATCCGGGAACTTCTTCGGGTCGGCACTGTAAACACCGTCAACCTGGGTCGCCTTCAGCATGGCGTCGCAGCCCATTTCGGCCGCTCGCAGCGCCGCCGCGGTGTCGGTGGTGAAAAAGGGATTGCCGGTTCCGGCGGCGAATATCACCACCCGGCCCTTTTCCAGGTGCCGCATGGCGCGGCGCCGGACATAGGGCTCGCAGACATTGTTCATGGCGATGGCCGACTGGACCCGGCAGCTCAGCCCGGTCCGCTCCAGCCCGGCCTGCAGGGCCAGGGCATTCATCACGGTTGCCAGCATGCCCATGTAATCGGCGGTAGAGCGCTCGATGCCCTTGGCGGCACCGGCCAGGCCGCGGAAGATGTTGCCACCCCCGACCACCATGCAGATCTCGCTGCCGGCGTCGGCGGCCTGCTTCACGTCCTGGGCGATGCGGTCAATGACGCCGGTGTTGATGCCGTACTGGTCGGTGCCCATCAACGCCTCGCCGGAGACTTTCAACAGTACCCGGCGGTATTTTGGCGGCGTGGACATAGGCGCTCCCTGCTTCACCCTTCAACAAGCCCTGGGTGAGGATTCTCCCCGTTCCCCATGCTGGGCTTGTCGAAGCATGAGGGCAACCTTGCTCAGGCCTTGGTTCCGGCCATCTGGGCGACTTCGTCAGCGAAATCGGCAGCTTCCGCCTTCTCGACGCCCTCACCCACCTTGAAACGGACAAAGCCTTCGATCTCGACAGGGGCGCCAAGGTCCTTGGACGCCTTCTCGATCAGCTTGGCGATCGGCGTCTCGCCATCCAGCATGTAGATCTGCTGCAGCAGCACCACTTCCTCGTAATACTTGCGCATGCGGCCTTCCATCATCTTCTCGACAACGGCTTCCGGCTTGCCGGACTGCAGCGCGATATCCTTCTGCACATTGTACTCGCGCTCGACCACGGCCTTGTCGAGATGCTCCTTGGTCAGCGCCAGCGGCGCGGCGGCGGCGACATGCATGGCGATCTGCTTGGCCAGCGCAGACAGCTTGTCCTTGTCGGCCGTGGATTTCAGGCCCACCAGCACGCCGATATTGCCCAGTTCGGGAGACGCGGCATTGTGGACGTAAGCGGCAACCACGCCCGGATTGACGGTCAGCGCGGCGGCGCGGCGCACGCTCATATTCTCGCCGATCTTGGCCACCATGTTGGTCAGGGTCTGCTGCACGGTGGCATCGCCCATGTTCGCGCCCAGAAGCTTTTCCAGGTCGCCACCTTCCTGAAGCGCCAGCTGCGAGGCGTTCTTCACGAAGGTCTTGAACTCGTCATTCTTGGCGACGAAGTCGGTTTCGGCATTCACTTCCAGCAGCACGCCGGTATTGGCATCAACGGCAACGCCCACCAGGCCTTCGGCAGCAGCGCGGCCGGCCTTCTTGGCGGCCTTGGAGATGCCCTTCTTGCGCAGCCAGTCGATGGCGGCTTCCATGTCGCCATTGTTCTCGGTCAGCGCGTTCTTGCAGTCCATCATGCCTGCGCCGGTCTTGTCGCGCAGGTCCTTCACCATGGATGCGGTGATGCTGGTCATGGGAATCTCCATTCAGGTTTTGCCGCCCGCGCTTTTGGCAAGCGCGGGCGCAACATTATTGATTAAGCGGTCGCCGGTTCGGCTTCGACCAGCTGCGGCGAGGTGTCTTCGATTTCCTCGGCGGCACCCAGGTCCACGCCGGCTTCGACCTGGCCTTGGCTCAGGCCGTCGATCACAGCGCGCGCGGCCAGGTCGCAATACAGCGCAATGGCACGGGCGGCGTCGTCATTGCCGGGGATCGGGAAGGCAATGCCGTCCGGATCGGAATTGGAGTCCAGGATGGCCATGACCGGAATGCCCAGCTTCTTGGCTTCGGCAATGGCAATGGCTTCCTTGTTGGTGTCCACCACGAACAGCAGGTTGGGCACGCCGCCCATTTCCTTGATGCCGCCCAGCGAACGTTCCAGCTTGTCCTGCTCGCGCAGAAGACCCAGCAGTTCCTTCTTGGTCAGGCCCGACTGTTCGGCCGTGGTCAGCGTTTCTTCGATCGAGCGCAGGCGGCGGATCGAATGGCTGATGGTCTGCCAGTTGGTGAGCGTGCCGCCCAGCCAGCGATGGTTCACGTAATACTGGGCGCAGCGCTTGGCGGCAGCAGCGACCGGCTCGGACGCCTGGCGCTTGGTGCCGACGAAAAGAATGCGACCGCCGCCGGCGGCGACTTCGCGCAAGGTGACCAGCGCCTGGTGCAGCAACGGCACGGTCTGGGTCAGGTCGAGAATGTGGATGTCGTTGCGCTGTCCATAGATGAACGGGGCCATCTTCGGATTCCAGCGCTGCTGGCGATGACCGAAGTGAGCGCCCGACTCGAGCAGCTGACGCATGGAAAATTCTGGCAGAGCCATTGTTCAGTCTCCTTTACCGGTTGGCCAGATGCGCGGGTTATCCCCTTATGGAGGACACCGGACGGCGACACAGGAACACCCTGCGAAAGCCACCCGCGCATGCGAGATGGCGGGCTTATAGGGGCAGACCGGGTTGAAAATCAACCCCTTGTGCCCGCCTCTCCGCCAGGGGCCGGGCTCCCCCCGGGAACCGCCGTCTGGGGGCTCCGGGCGGGCTGCAGCCGCGCCCGCATCAAGAAAGCCAGGGTGGCCAGGATCAGAAGCGGCGTAATCAGCCCCAGCGGCATGGCCTTGGGCGGATTGAAGATGGGCGCGGTCCAGGCCGCCAGCGGCAGCATCAGCATGATGGGGCGGGTGTTGGCCGGCACCCAGCGCACCAGCGCCAGCGCCGCGATGGCCAGCAGGATCAGGTCATAGTTGGAGACATGCGGCGAGGCCAGAAGCGTGGCGCACAGCAGCACCGGCAACTGTGCGGGATGGCGGGCCACAAACACCCGCACCACCGCCCAGAAGGCGATCACCGCCGCAAACACCTGCGCCCCGATCGCCGCCCAGCGCGGCGCGCCCAACAGGCTGACACAGGTGGCGACACTGTCGTCCCACATATGCCCCCAGTCGGTGGCATTGACGCCCGATACCGCCTGCGGATGCAGGTAGACATTGGCCCAGTCCAGCCACAGCATCGGCCCGAACAGCAGCACGCTCAGCAACGTGAACCCAATCGCGCTGGCCGTCATGGCGGCAAAGGCCCTGCCCTGCTTTGCTGCGATCAACGCCACCGGCAGCAGCGCAAAGAATTGCGGCTTGAAGATCATCAACCCCAGCAGTGCCCCGGCCAGCAGCGGTCTTTTCTCCAGCAGCGCAATGCCGCCCACGATCAGCGCCGCCACCAGCACCGCATTGCTGCCCGCGATCACATTGTTGGACGCCGCCGGCGCCAGCAGCGCCCCCGCCGCAAAGAACAAATAGGACTTGTTCGGCACGAACCGCCGCAGCGCCCAGGCCAGCGCGGCGAACTGCGTCAGCTGGCTCAGCACCAGCGACCAGCCCACCGGCAGCGCCGCGAAAGGCAGCACCAGCACCAGCCAGACCGGCGGATAGGGAAACAGCGGAAACGGCTCGGGCCCGCTCAGCCAGTCCGCAAACTGCATGTTCACGGCGCTGGTGATCCAGAGCTGGTCATAGATATGCCCCAGGTCATGGGTGAACCAGGCCCGCGCCGCCGCCAGGAAGATCACCCAGTCCGCGCCCGGCGCATTGAAGCGCGGCCCGATCAGCCCGTCATGCCCGCTGGCAGTGGCAGCCAGCAGCGCCCAGCCATACAGGCCAAACAGCACTGCGACTGCCGCAAGGGGCCAATGCCGTTTCAGGACTGGTGGCAGCGAATCCATGCCCCATTATGGCTGCGGAAACGTTTCGGTGATATTGCCAGCCCATGCGTAAAGACCCCATCCGTCCCATCATCCGGCAGCTTGAACCCAGCGGCATCACCAAGGTGACCGCGCTGGGGCTGGGCAATCCCGACGTGCTGCCGCTGTGGTTCGGCGAAACCGATCTGGCGACCCCGCCTTTCATCCGCCAGGCGGCGATCGACGCGCTGGAGGACGGCAAGACCTTCTATACCAACGCGCGCGGCATCCTGCCCCTGCGCGAGGCGATCCGCGATTTCCACAAGCGCACCTGCGGCGCCGACATCGACATCGCCCGCATCACGATTCCCGGCGCCGCCATGCTGGCGGTTGTCACCGCGCTGCAGATGGTGTGCGAGACCGGCGACAATATTGTCATCGTCTCCCCCATCTGGCCCAACATCTTCCAGGCCGCCAAGGTCGTCGGTGCCGAGCCGCGCCTGGTCCGGCTGGACGAGAACTGGGACACCGGCAAATGGACCCTGGATTTCGACAAGCTGTTCGATGCCTGCGACGACCGCACCCGCGCGATGTTCATCTGCTCGCCCTCCAATCCCACCGGCTGGACCCTGACGGCGGCCGAACAGCAGACCATCCTCGACTTCGCCCGCACACGCGGCATCGCCATCATCGCCGATGAGGTGTACGGCACCCTGGTATTCGATGGCGCGGCCCATGCGCCGTCATTCCTTTCCATTGCCGACGACGAAGACGCCGTGTTCGCGGTCAACAGCTTCTCCAAGCCCTGGGCGATGACCGGCTGGCGCATCGGCTGGCTGGTGCATCCCAAAAGCGTCGAACCCGCCGCCGCCGCCATGGCCCAGTGCAACAACACCGGCAGCACCCACTTCCTGCAATATGGCGCGCTGGCCGCGCTGTCCCCGCAAGGCGACACCTTCCGCGGCACACTGCTGGAACGCTGCCGCGGTGGCCGCGACGTGGTCGAAAACTGGATTCGCAGCCAGAACCGCGTGCGCTGGCTGCGTCCCGAAGGCGCCTTCTATGGCTTCCTGCAAGTGGATGGCCTGACCGACAGCCTGGGCTTTGCGCAGCGCATGGTGACCGACGACAAGGTCGGCATGGCCCCCGGCTGGGCCTTCAGCCTGGGAGACAAGCGCGACGACAGCTACCTGCGCCTCTGCTTCGCGCAAGATCCCGCCAAGCTGGAACAGGCGCTGGGACGTCTCGAAGGCGCGATCCGAAAAATCTAGACCGCTTCCACGCTCATCACGCCGGGCAGTGCTGCAATGCGGCCCCGCAAGGTGGCGGTGACCGCGACGCGCTTCTTCAGCTCGATCTCCACTTCCTCGCCCGACGCACCCGGCACCACGATGTTCACCAGCCCCTTGCCGGCCTGGTTCAGTTCCGCCGCCAGTGCACTGAGCGATGAGGGGTCCGTCAACCGAACTGTCATGCCCTCGCCCGCATCCGCCGCCGCCTTGTCGAGGTCTAGAATGCTTGCCGCCCGCAGCTTCAGCTCATCACCATCCCATTCCGCACTGGCATTGATCAGCAGCGACTTGCCCGCTTCCAGCAGCGGCCGCGCCGCCGCCAGCACTTCGGGAAACAGCATGATCTCGAACATGCCGGTCGGGTCAGAGAAACTGACAAAGGCATACATCTGGTCGTTGCGGCCGCGCCGCTCCGATTTCTTGATCACGGTGCCGGCCAGCTTGGCCTTGAAACCGGCTCGGCGGCGATCTTCCGCCAGCGCCAGATAGGTACTGGCCCCCAGCCGCTTCAGCGCCGGGCCATAGGCATCCAGCGGATGACCCGACAGGTAGAAACCCATGGCCGAAAACTCCTCGCCCAGCCGCTCATGCACCGGCCAATCAGGCATCGACGACAGCCGCAATTCTTCCGCAGCACTGTCCCCGCCGCCGAACAGCGACACCTGTCCACTATCGCGCTCCCGCTGCGCCGCCTGCGCCCCGCCAAGGATGCGATCCGAATTTTCCACCAGCTGGCGGCGATTGGGGTTGAGCGAGTCAAACGCCCCCGCCCGCACCAGGTTCTCAAACGCCCGCTTGTTGACCAGCCGCGGATCCACCCGTCGCGCGAAATCCGACAGCGACTGGAACTTGCCGCCCTTCTCGCGCGCTTCCACGACATGATCCATCGCCTGCTTGCCGACACCTTTGACGGCCGCCAGCGCGTAGAACACCGTATTGGCCGCCGCATCGACGCTGAACACGCTTTCCGACCGGTTGATGTCGGGCGGCTGCACCGTGACGCCCAGCCGCTGCGCTTCCTGGCGGAAGATGTTGAGCCGGTCGGTGTTGCCGATATCCAAGGTCATCGACGCGGCCAGGAACTCGACCGGATAATTCGCCTTCAGATAGGCGGTCTGATAGGCAACCTGGGCATAGGCCGCCGCATGGCCCTTGTTGAAACCATAGCCGGCGAATTTTTCCGCCTGTTCGAAAATCTGTTCGGCGGCGCTGCGCGGAATCTTGCGCTCCTCCGCGCCCTTCATGAACTTGGCGCGCTGCGGAATCATCTCCGCCGGAATCTTCTTGCCCATGGCGCGGCGCAGAATATCGGCCTCGCCCATGGTGTATCCGGCCAGCTCGCGGGCGATGCGCATGACATCGTCCTGATAGGTCATCACGCCATAGGTTTCCTTCAGGATCGGCTCGAGCATGGGGTGCAGATATTCCACCAGCTCCTTGCCGTTCTTGCGCGCGATATAGGTCGGGATCGAATCCATCGGGCCCGGGCGGTACAACGCCACAAGCGCGACCAGATCGTTGATATGGTCCGGCTTCATCTTGCGCAGAAGATCGCGCATGCCCGCGCCTTCCATCTGGAAGACGCCGACACTGTCGCCCTTGGCCAGCATCTCGAAAGTGCCCGCATCGATGAAGTCGATGGTTTGTGTATGGATCGCAATGCCGCGCCGCTTCAGCAGCTCCTCCGCCTTGGCGATCACCGTCAGGGTCTTCAGTCCCAGAAAGTCGAACTTCACGAGGCCCGCTTTTTCCGCATCCTCATAGTCGAACTGCGTCACCGGCATGTCGGAGCGCGGATCGCGGTACAGCGGCAGCAGGTCTTCCAGCGGCCGATCCCCGATCACCACACCTGCCGGATGGGTGGAGGCGTGGCGGTACAGGCCTTCGATCTTGGAGGTGATCTCGAACAGCCGCTTGGCGATGGGTTCGGCTTCCGCGATCTGCTGCAGCCGCGGCTCGCTCTCCACCGCCTCGCTCAGCGAGATCGACTTGCCCGGCGGATTGGGGATCAGCTTGGCAATCCGGTCCACCAGCCCCAGCGGCATCTGCAGCACGCGGCCGCAATCGCGCACCGCGGCGCGCGCCTGCAGCGAACCCAGCGCCATGATCTGCGCCACCCGGTCCAGGCCATACTTGCCGCGCACATAGCGCACGACCTCGTCGCGCCGCTCCTGGCAGAAGTCGATATCGAAGTCCGGCATGGACTGGCGTTCGGGATTGAGGAAACGCTCGAAGAACAATCCGAAGCGCAGCGGGTCCAGGTTGGTGATGCCCAGCGCCCAGGCGACCAGCGACGAGGCGCCCGAACCACGCACGCCAACCGGAATGCCCTGGCCGCGCGTCCAGTTCATGAAGTCGGACACGATCAGGAAGTAGCCGGGAAACCCCATGGTGTTGATGATGCCCAGCTCATAGGCCAGGCGTTCATCATAGACCTTGCGCTCTTCCGCCAGCGGCGCGGTCTTCAGGCGCCGCTCCAGCCCCTCCTCCGCCTGCGCTTTCAGTTCGTCGACCGAACTGCGCCCCGACTCCGGCACGAACACCGGCAGGATGGGCTTGCGCTTCATCGGGCGGAAGGCGCAGCGGCGCGCGATCTCCACCGTGTTCTCCAGCGCCTCGGGCAGATCGGCGAACACGATCCCCATTTCCTTGGCGGTCTTGAAACGATGCTCGCGCGTCAACCGACGCCGATCGTCCTGGCTGACAAAGGCGCCGTCCGCGATGCAGAGCAGCGCATCATGCGCCTCGTACATGTTGGCCTTGCCGAAATGCACGTCATTGGTGGCGACCAGCGGCAGCCCCATCGCATAGGCCATGTCCAGCAGCCCGTCCTCGGCGGCGCGTTCCTCCGCCAGGCCGTGACGCTGCAGTTCGACATAAAGACGGCTGGGAAAGGCGTCGGCCATCGTCTTCAAAAGGGCCTGCGCCGCCTCGGCACTGCCATCCAGCAGCAATTGGTTCACCGCCCCGCCCGGCCCGCCCGTCAGAAGGATCAGACCTTCAGCATGGGCGAACAGCTTTTCCGCGGTCACATGCGGCCAGTCCCCCGCCTCGACCTCCAGATAGGCGGCCGACAGCAGGCGCGTCAGGTTCAGATAGCCGGCCTCGTTCTGCACCAGCAGGGCGACATGGGGCGGCTTCTTGCGACTGCCGAGTTGGGCGGGGCTGCGGGGGGCAAATTCCACCGACAGCAAGGTGCCCACGATGGGCTGGACACCGGCCTTGAGCAGGGTCTCGGTGATCTCGAACACACCGAACAGGTTGTTGACGTCCGTCACCGCCACGGCCGGGGTCCCGGCGTCCTCGCACAGCCCCGCCAGTTCCTTGGGGCGCACAGCGCCCTCCAGCAGGGAATAGGCGCTCTTGACGCGCAGATGGACGAAAGACGCCATGGAAGGTCTCTAAAGAGTCAGGACGGCAGTATCGCCCGCCCGCTTCCGATTATGGGGGTCCTAAGACCCCCTATCCACAGCGCCGATCAGAGGCCGGCGTGCGGAATGAGGGCCTGCGCCCCGCTGGCCAGCACAAAGGCCGAAACCATGAACAGAATAAGTCCCGCGCCCGCCGCCGCATCCTTGATCCACATCACCGTCTGCTCCCGCTTTGTCGGGTTTTGTTCTACTTGTGTTCCGTCCAGAACGCAAGAACAAAAGGTGATCGAATTGCCGGATACCTTGGTGGCCTGGATCCAGTAGCGGGAATTGCGCTGGTAGCTCATGGGTTTGATAACCGGCCGTACACGGATCGGTTGCGCCGGTTCCAACGGATTTTCATGACATCCGCGAAACCGAACTAGCGCGGAATCTGCGTGCCTTCGATCAGCTTGCCCTGGTGCAGCAGCAGGGCCCGGTCCATGCGCGAGGCCAGCTCGAAATTGTGGGTGGCGATCAGCGCCCCCAGCCCTTCTGCCCGCGTGATCGCGATCAAGGCATCAAACACCCCGCCCGAGGTACGCGGGTCCAGGTTGCCGGTGGGCTCGTCCGCCAGAAGGATGCGCGGCTTGTTGGCCAGCGCACGGGCGATGGCGACACGCTGCTGCTCGCCGCCCGACAATTGCGACGGCAGATGCGTCATCCGCTTGCCCAGCCCCATCACGGTCAACAGCCGTTCCGCTTCCTTGGCGGCGGCAGCCTTGGAAACGCCTGCGATCATCTGCGGCAGCACCACATTCTCCAGCGCGTCAAATTCCGGCAACAGGTGATGGGCCTGATAGACGAACCCCACCTTGTCACGGCGAATGCGGGTGCGCTCGGTATCGGGCAGCTTCGACGTCGCCGCGCCCTCGATATAGATTTCCCCGCTGGTCGGCGCTTCCAAAAGTCCCGCGATGTGCAGCAGCGACGACTTGCCCGCGCCGCTGGGGCCCACCAGCGCCACGATCTCGCCGGGCTTCAGGCTCAGTGACAGGCCGGAAAAGACTTCCAGCTGCCCGTCGCCTTCCTTGAAGCGGCGGGTAATGTTTTCCAGACGCAGCAGCTCAGCCATAACGCAGCGCCTCGACCGGATCGAGCCTTGCGGCCCGCCACGACGGATACAGCGTCGCCAGGAAAGTCAGCACCAGCGCCATCACCACCACCGCCGTCACTTCACCCGGATCCATCTGGGCCGGCATCTTGGACAGGAAATAGATGGTGGGATCGAACAGGTTGGTGCCGGTCAGCTTCGACAGGCTCTGCCGGATCGCCTCGATATTGGCGATGAACGCCACCCCGATCACCAGTCCCAGCAGGGTGCCCGCCACGCCAATGCTGGCGCCGGCGATAAAGAACACCCGCATCATGGCGCCGCGCGTCGCCCCCATGGTGCGCAAAATCGCAATGTCGCTGGATTTGTCCTTCACCAGCATGATCAGGCCCGACACGATGTTCAGCGTCGCCACCAGGATGATCAGCGACAGGATCAGGAACATGGTGTTGCTCTCCACCTGCAGTGCCGAAAGTATATTCCCGTTCATCTCCTGCCACGTCACCAGGCGCATGTTCGGCCCCGCCGCCTTGTTGATGGCGGGCAGGAGCTGAAGGTCGGCTTCCGGATCGCTCACCATCGCCTCGATGCCGCTCACCCTCTCGCCGGTATCAAAATACAGCTGCGCCTCGTCCAGCGGCATGAAGACATAGTTGTTGTCGTACAGCGTGTTGCCGATGTGGAAACTGCCGATCACGTGATAGGTCTTGATCCGCGGCGTGGTGCCAAAGGGCGTGACATTGCCCTTGGGCGAGATCAGCGTGATGTCGCCGCCCAGCCGGATCCCCAGCTTCCGCGCCAGCCCGTTGCCGATGATGATATTCTCGCCGCGAAAATATTTCAGCGCGTCGGGCGTCAGCTTTTCCACCAGCACCGTCATGTTGGCGAGGTCGGCAGCGCGAATGCCGCGCACCGCCACACCGGTATTGGCGCCGTTCTGGCTGGCCATCACCTGCCCGTCCACCACCGGGGCGGCACGCACCACGCCCTGGACATGACGGATGCGCTGCGTGATGGCGTCATAGTCGGCCAGGTTGCCCATCTGCGACTGCACGGTGATATGGCCCGACAGGCCCAGGATGCTGCGCAGCAGCTCGATGCGGAATCCGTTCATCACCGACATCACGATGATCAGGGTCGCCACCCCCAGCGCGATGCCGATCAGCGAGAACAGCGAGATGACCGAGATGAAGCTTTCCTGACGCTTGGCGCGCAGATAGCGGGCCGCCAGCATCCACTCGAAAGGCGTGAAAATGCCGGTCCGGGAACGAGTCTTTTTGGGTGATTCTGCCATGACGCCGCAGGTTAAGGGGCCGGGCGTGACGCGTCCATGACAAACCCTCCATCCCCTGCTATCCCGGGGCCAGATGCTCTCCCCCAGCGAATCCTTTACCCCCGGCCGCCGCTTGGAGCTGATCCTGCTGTTCGGGCTGCTGACGATTTTCACCCCCATCGCCATCGACATGTACCTGCCGGCGCTGCCTACCATCGCGCGCGAATTCCACAGCCCCATCGCCGCCATCGAACATTCGCTGGCCGCCTACTTCCTCGGCATCGCAATCGGCCAGGCCATGGTCGGCCCCCTGTCCGACCGCTTCGGGCGGCGCTGGCCCATCATTTTGGGGCTGGGGCTTTACGTGATCGGCTGCACCGGCTGCGCCTTGGCGCAGGGCCCGCTGACGCTCGACGTCGCCCGCTTCGTGCAGGCCGTGGGCGGCTGCGCCGGCACCGTGCTGGCGCGCGCCTGCGTGCGCGACCTGTTCCCGCCGCGCGAGGCCGGACGCATCTTCGCCCAGATGCTGCTGATCCTGGCCGTATCGCCTCTGTTCGCGCCCTTTGTCGGCGGCTGGCTTCTGCCGATCACCGGCTGGCGCAGCCTGTTCTGGATCCAGGGCGCCGCCGCTGCCGCAACAATGATCCTGGTGTTCCTGCAACTGCCCGAAAGCCATCCCGGCTCCGACCGCCGCCTGCACCCCCTGCATGTGCTGAAGGATTACTGGGCGATCGGCCGCGACCGCAATTTCTATGGCCACATCATCCCGGCCATTCTCACCGGCGCGGGCCTGTACGTCTTCCTCACCGGCTGGCCGCATGTCGTGATCGCCATCTACCACGTCGCCCCGCAATATTTCGGCTTCACCTTTGTCCTGAACGGCATCGGTCTGATCATCACCAGCCAGGGCACCGCCCGCTGGCTGAAGCACCGCCGCGGCCAGCCCTTGCTGTTCGCCGGCATCGTCACCAACGCCGTGGTGGGAATAGTGGCGCTTGTGTTCGGCTACACCGGCTGGGGCGGCCTGCTGGCCCTCTTGCCCTGGATGTTCCTCTATTGCTCGATCATGGGCTCCATCAATCCCACCTCGGCGGGCCTGACCATGCAGCACTTCGGACACGCCGCCGGCATGGCCAGCGCCCTGATGGGCATCTGCATGTATGCCGGCGCCTTTGCCGCCTCCATGGCCATGGGCGCCTTTCCCAGCCCCATCTCGGCGGTGCCGCTGACCGGGCTGATCTGCTTTTTCGGCCTGTCCGGACTGGTCACATATCTCCTGTTCAGGCCCCGCGAGGCGGGGTAAACACGCACGATTTTCCGCCGGAGCCTATTGCCATGCAGCGCGCCCTCGATATCGACCGCACCCGGTTCGCCGACTGGTACCAGGCGGTGGTGCGCGACGCCGACATGGCCGAAACCAGCCCCGTGCGCGGCTGCATGGTGATCAAGCCCTGGGGCTGGGGCGTGTGGGAGCAAATCCAGCAGGGCCTGGACCGCCGCATCAAGGAGACCGGGCACGACAATGCCTATTTCCCCCTCTTCATCCCGCTCTCCTTCATCGCCAAGGAGGCCGAGCATGTCGAAGGCTTCGCCAAGGAAATGGCGGTCGTCACCCATCACCGCCTCAAGAACATCGACGGCAAGCTGCAGCCCGATCCGGATGCCGCGCTCGAAGAGCCGCTGATCATCCGCCCCACCTCCGAAACCATCATCGGCGACGCCTTTTCGCGCTGGGTCCGCAGCTATCGTGACCTGCCGCTGCTGATCAACCAGTGGGCCAATGTGGTGCGCTGGGAAATGCGCACCCGCCTGTTCCTGCGCACCACCGAATTCCTCTGGCAGGAAGGCCATACCGCCCACGCCACCGCCGATGAAGCCGTGGAAGAAACCATGAAGATGCTGGAAGTCTATCGCAGCTTCGCCGAGGACGTGCTCGCCATGCCGGTGATCGCGGGCGAGAAGCCGGCGAACGAACGTTTCCCCGGCGCCGTCGCCACCTATTCCATCGAAGCCATGATGCAGGACGGCAAGGCGCTGCAGGCCGGCACCTCGCATTTCCTGGGCACCCATTTCGCCGAAGCCCAGAACATCAAGTTCCAGGACGATGCCGGCGGCATGCAGTTCTGCAATACCACCAGCTGGGGCGTTTCCACGCGCCTGATCGGCGGCGTGATCATGACCCATGGCGACGACGACGGCCTGCGCCTTCCCCCCGCCATTGCGCCCAAACAAATCGTCATCGTGCCCATGCTGCGCGACAAGCCCGAAGACGCCGAGGTTCTGGACTATTGCAAGAGCCTGGCGGCGGCCCTGTCCAGCATTCACGTTTTTGGCTTTCCGGTGCGCGTGCTGCTGGACACCAAGAAGATCAAGTCGGCGGAAAAGCGCTGGAACTGGGTGCGCCGCGGTGCGCCCATCATTGTCGAGATCGGCCCGCGCGATGCCGCCGGCGGCAACGTCACCTTCATGCGCCGCGATACCTTGCGCGATGGCGACAAGGTCAAATCCATCGCCTGCACCCGCGCCGAATTTCTCGAGGAAAAGGCGGCGCAGATCCTGGCCGAGATTCAGCACAGCCTCTATGCCGAAGCCAAGGAACGTCTGGACACCAACATCAAGACCGGCGTCACCGACTGGGCCGGCGTGGAAGAGTATTACAAGGGCAGTGAGGACGAGTTCAAAGGCTGGCTGAAAGTGTCATGGGCCAAGCCCGAGGGCGCCGAACTTGAAGCGGTCGATACCAAGCTGAAAACCCTGAAGCTCACCATCCGCAACGCCCCGCTGCAGCAGCCCAAGGAATTTGCGCCTTGCCTGTTCAGCGCCAAGCCCGGCGTGGAAGAAATCCTGATCGGACGGTCTTACTAAAACCGGCTCAGCGCCTCGAACACCACCAGCCCGGCGGCCATGATCGTGAGCAGCGGCAGGACAATCGAACGCTTGCGCGGATGGAATATCCGCCGCTTGGAATAAGGCGCCTCGTAAAGACCCCAGCTATCCTGAAACATTGTTTCGCCCCTTGCCCGTTGGCAGCCAGAATTGTTGCCCGGAAATTGTGACAAGGCTAAGGGTGTTCCAATTACGGACAGCTTAATGCGGCCGCTAAAATGCGCGCCTGTCCGACAAGCCTGAAATTTATTTTCCCCTGCCGCGTCCGCAACGTCCCCGCGTATCGCAGGGCGGCGCTTCTCCACCCCGGCGTTCGCGCCTCTATACTGGCGCGATGATTTCAAGCGAGACACCCGTAGACC
>JBBQHU010000033.1:0-26642 GCA_038324265.1 Micropepsales bacterium
CTATGGCCCGCTGGAGCCGCTGCTGGCCCGCGACGACATCGCCGACATCATGGTCAATGGCGCCAACCGGGTCTTCATCGAAGTCGCCGGCAAGGTGCAGCTGACCAATATCCGCTTCCGCGACAATGCCCAGCTGATGAATATCTGCCAGCGCATCGTTTCCCAGGTCGGCCGCCGCGTCGACGAATCCTCGCCCATCTGCGATGCGCGCCTCCTCGACGGCTCCCGCGTCAACGTCATCGGCCCGCCGCTCAGCCTCGACGGCCCCACCCTCACCATTCGCAAGTTCAAGAAAGACAAGCTAACCCTCGACGATCTGGTCAAGTTCGGCTCCATCAGCCCCGATGCCGCCCGCGTGCTGCAGGTCATCGGTCGCTGCCGCTGCAACATCCTGATTTCCGGCGGTACCGGTTCGGGCAAGACCACCTTGCTGAACTGCATGACCGCCTATATCGACGTCGAAGAGCGCGTCATCACCTGCGAAGACGCCGCCGAACTCCAGCTCCAGCAGCCCCATGTGGTGCGCCTGGAAACCCGCCCGCCCAACCTCGAAGGCCAGGGCATGATCAACATGCGCGACCTGGTCAAGAACTGCCTGCGTATGCGCCCCGAACGCATCATCGTCGGCGAAGTGCGCGGACCCGAAGCCTTCGACCTGCTGCAGGCCATGAACACCGGCCATGACGGCTCAATGGGCACCCTGCATGCCAACTCCCCGCGCGAGGCCATGTCCCGTCTTGAATCCATGATCACCATGGGCGGCTATGCGCTGCCCATGAAGACCATCCGCGAGATGATCGTGGGCTCGATCGACGTTATCATCCAGGCCGAACGCATGCGCGATGGTTCGCGCCGCATCACCCGCATCACCGAGGTGATCGGCACCGAAGGCGATGTCGTCATCACCCAGGACCTCGTCACCTACGAGATCTCCGGCGAGGACGAGACCGGTCGCCTCAAGGGCAAGCATATCGGCACCGGCATCGTGCGCCCGCATTTCTGGGACCGCGCCCGCTACTACAATCTGGAACGCGAGCTGTCCGACGCGCTCGACAAGGTCAACCAATGATCATCGCCGTCGCGATGCTGTTCATGCTTGCGGCCGGGGGCGCGGTTTTCGCCTTCGCCGGCGGCGATGAAAAAACCCGGAAGCGCGTCAGCGCCGTGGCCAAGCCCCCGGGCGGCGCTCGCGGCCGCGTCGCATCCCCGCAGGAAAATGCCGCCCAGAAGCGCAAGAACGTCGCGGCGATGCTCAAGGACGTGGAAAAAAACCGCGCCGCAAAAAAAGAAAAGCCCACCATGCGCCGCCGCCTGGAGCAGGCGGGCTTTCCCAAGGCTTCGCCGAAAAGCTTCTGGATGGTCTGCGGCATCCTGGCGGCCCTGGCCGCCTCGCTCGCCGTCGCCACCCACCAGACACCGCTCATCATCGCGCTGGCGGTCTTCACCGTCGGGCTGGGCCTGCCGCGCTGGGTGCTGGGCTTTCTCACAAATCGCCGCAAGAAAAAGTTCACCGAACATTTCGCCCCCGCCATCGATGTGATCGTACGCTCGGTGCGCTCGGGTCTGCCCACCAACGAGGCCCTGCGCATCGTGGCGCGCGAATCCCCCGATCCGGTGGGGAGCGAATTTCACAACCTGGTGGAAAGCCTGAAGGTCGGCGTCACCATGGAACAGGCGCTCAAGCGCATGATGGAATCCATGCCCACCCCGGAAGTGGGCTTTTTCGCCATTGTCATGACCATCCAGGGCAAGTCGGGCGGCAATCTTTCCGAAGCGCTGGGCAACCTGGCTTTCGTGCTGCGCGACCGCAAACGCCTGCAGGGCAAGATCCGCGCAATGTCGTCAGAAGCCAAGGCGTCCGCCATGATCATCGGCTCGTTGCCGCCGGCCGTGATGGGCATTGTCTATCTGACCACGCCCGCATACATCGCGATGTTGTTCACCGAAAAGACCGGCAACCTCATCCTGGCGGGCTGCGCCGTCTGGATGAGCATCGGCATCATGGTGATGCGCAAGATGATCAACTTCAAGCACTAGGAGGCGCCGTTGGACACACTGATGCTTCTGCTGTTCGACAGGAACTTCCTGATCACGGCCTTTGTCGGTATTCTGGCTTTCGCCACCATCGTCACGCTGGGCCTGCCGTTCCTGGAACGCAACGGCCTTTCCGACCGCCTCAACACTGTCGCCAAGCGCCGCGAGGAGCTGCGCGCCAAGCACCATGCCGCGCTCAGCGCCAAGCGCGGCGCGTTGCGCGTCGAACCCACCAGCTACATGAAGGCCACGCTCGACAAGTTCCGGCTGGGCAACATCCTGGAAGGCGAGAACAGCCGCGAAAAGCTGGCCTCCGCCGGCTATCGCGGCCAGGCGCCGCTGATCACCTTCATGTTCTTTCGTTTCGTGATGCCGTTCATCGTCTTTGGCGTGGTGCTGTTCTACACCTTTGTGATCCTGCACCTGACCTGGACGCCGATGATGAAGGTCCTGGCCGCCATTGTCGGCGCCGCCATCGGCTTCTACATCCCCGACATCTTTGTGGGCAACATGATCCAGCGCCGCCAGCAGTCCATCATGCGCGCCTTTCCCGATGCGCTGGACCTGCTGCTGATCTGCGTGGAATCCGGCATGTCGATCGAAATCGCCTTCAGCCGCGTCGCCGCCGAAATCGGCAGCCAGTCCCCCGAGCTGGCCGAAGAACTGGCGCTGACCACCGCCGAACTCAGCTACCTGCCCGACCGCCGCCAGGCCTTCGACAATCTGGCCAAGCGCTGCGGCCATAACGGCGTCAGGGCCGTGGCCACCGCCCTCAACCAGGCCGAGAAATACGGCACTCCGCTCGGCCAGGCGCTGCGCGTCGCCGCCACCGAGAACCGCGAAATGCGCATGCAGGAAGCCGAACGCAAGGCCGCCTCGCTGCCCGCCAAGCTGACCGTGCCGATGATCCTGTTCTTCCTGCCCTGCCTCTTCGCGGTCATCGCGGGCCCGGCGGCGATGAATATTTCCCGGGCCATGCACTAACCGGCGCGGTTTTTTTGTCGGCTGGGTTCGTCCTGCGCTCGCTTACGCTGTCGCTAGCGACCCCGCCCAGCAGCAAAAAAATCCTCGCGCTGGGAATTCCGCAAACAAAAAAGGCGCCGGGATCACCGGCGCCTTTTCATGTGTATGCGTTCTGAAATCAGTAGGCGTTGGCGCTCAGGCGCAAGGTCGGAATGCTGTCCTTGGGCTTGGCAGCGGTCTTGACCGGCGCCGCCTTGGCGGGGGCGGGCTTGGCGTCCGCGACCTTGGCTGGTGCGGGTTTGGTCTCTGCCACCTTGGTGGGCTGCGGCTGGGTGACGGGCTTGCTGGCTTCCGCCTTGGCAGCGGCGATCGCTGCCGGCTTTCCGGCCAGCTTCTTGGCAATGGCTTCGGCCTTGGCCTGCAGGTCCAGCGCCTCGGCGGCGGCCGTCTTCACATGGCTGGTGACCCGAGAAGGCGCAGGGGCAGAGGCCGCCGGTTTTTCCACCGCGGCAACCTCTGTCGCCTTGGCCTCCGTCGCCTTCGTCAGGGCGCGCGGCGCATGGGTGGCGGCGATTTTGGGCTCCACCGGACCGGCCAGCGGATCCACCGGCACGCGCTGCATCACCACCCGGCCCGGCTGGACCAGGTTGGCAGAGGGTCCGATCACGCGGGTGTCCGCCGCCAGCTGGCGCGGCGCGGCCGTGGGCAGGGCAAGCGGGGGCGGCGAGGGAATGTTCACGAAGGGCGGTGTCTGGTTGGCGGCAACCGCCTGCGGCATCGGGCGCTGGGCGACCGGTGCGCGCGGCGCAGCCTGCACCGCGCTTTTCACGGGCTCCGGCGTGTTGGCGGCCACCGCGATGGTGGCGGCCTCCGGGGCCAGGTCCTTGATCATGGCGATATTGCGCGCGATCTTGGGATCGCTGGCGCCGCCCGCGCTCTCGGCACGCGCGATCAGCTTGGCCGCACCTTCCGGGTCCTTGGCCAGCATCCGCGACAGCGCATAATTGTTCAGCACGCTGGGCTCGCCCGGCTTCAGCACCAGGGCATGTTCATAGGCGTCCTTCGCCTCGGTCTGCTTGCCCAGCTGGTCATAGGCCACGCCAATCGCGGAAAACACCGTCCAGTCCGTGGGCGAAAGCTGTTCCGCGCGGCTCAGGAAATTGACCGCTTCCTGCGCCCGGCCCATGGCCGCCAGCGTCTTGCCATATTCGGTGATGACCCGGCTGTCGTCAGAGGCAATCAGCATCAGCTGCGACAGATGCTTGATGGCTTCGGGATACTGCCCGTCCAGCCGCAGCAACTGCGCCTGGCGGATGCTGCCATCCAGGGTCGCGGCCGGCTTGACCACGTCGCTTTTTTCCACGGCCTTCTTGTCCGGGGCCTCGGTCTTGCTGGAAGAACCGAAATCGAACCAGCCCGCCTGGGCGCCGCTGCTCATGGCGGTGCATCCCAGCAGCAGGGCGGCAAAGGAAAGGGACAGACGGTTCGCGGGAGTCGGCATGGGGGGCAGCCTTCGGGTTACGCTGCGGGGAGTTTGCCCGCGCCCCGGTCAACAAAGGCTTAAGTATGTTGGGTCATATAGAAGTAAGAGTGTTTGGAAGCAGTTCGTTAACGCGCCCAACTCCTGACGCAATAAAGGTTAACCATTCGGTCCTGATGTCCCAGCGTCTTGCCGCCCTGATCGCTCTTGTCGCCTTTGTCATGTTGGTGATGGGTGCCTTGCTGTGGGGCGGCAATATCGGGCTGGGCGATTCCGGGCCCAGCCGCATCTCCTTCCAGATCGCCACCGGTTCCACCGACGGGCTCTATTTCCCGGTCGGCCAGTCCATGGCCGGCCTGATCAGCCATCCCGCCGGCGTGGCGCGCTGCGAAACCGCCACCGTCTGCGGCCCCGCCGGCGTGATCCTGTCGGCGCGCACCTCCGAAGGCGCCACCGACAATCTGCGCAGCGTCAATTCCGGGGCGGTGGATAGCGGCCTGGCCGAAGGCGACATCATCGCCGCCGCGGTCGCCGGCAAGGGCCCCTTCCGCCGCAACGGCCGGGCGACGCACTTGCGCATCATCGCCTCACTCTTCACCGAACAGGCGCATCTGGTGGTCGCCGCCAACTCCAGGATTCAAGACGTGGCGGGCCTGCGCGGCAAGCGCGTGATGCTGGGCGGCGCGGACAATACCGGCGCTGTCTTCCGCACCCGCGCCATCCTCACGGCCTACCGCGTGCCGGAATACCGCCTCAAGATCGTGTCGCAGGACACCGGCAATCCCGTCCAGTTGCTGCGCGAAGGCAAGATCGATGCCTTCTTCGCCACCTCGGGCGTGCCCATCGACGGCGTGCGCGACCTGATCGCGCGCGGCGTGGCCCGGCTGGTGCCGCTGGACGGCGAGGGCCGCGATCGCCTGATCCGTGCCGTGCCGCAACTGTCGCCCGCCATCATTGCAGCGGGCGCCTATCCGGGCACCGGCGTGGTGGAAACCGTCTCCACCCGCAGCTACTGGGTGACGCGCGACGGCGAGCCCGATGCCCTGATCTATGGCCTGACGCGCGCGCTCTTCAATCCCGCCAATCGCCCGGTCCTATCCGCCAGCCATCCCAGCGCGCGCGAGATAACCCTGGACCACGCCGCCGAAGATCCGCCCGCGCCCCTGCACCAGGGCGCCGCACGCTTCTACCGCGAAGCCGGCAAACTCGAATAAGCCAGTGCCGGCACACCAGGCCCGCTTATTGTGCGTGCCACAGCGCTCTATTGCTTTTGACGATGGTTTGCCCGACCAATTGTGGTCGATGGCTGAGAACACCGCTATTGCGTTCAAACCCGGCGGCACCCCACCGACGCGGGGCGCTGTCATTCAAGATGTGCTGATACTGCAACTCAAACTGTTCGCCGGAAACATGCACAATCTTGTTCTGGTGCCTATGACGCTGGGGGGCGCGGGCCTCGATATTCTTCTGCCTTCGCGCAGGCGCAGCGGGTATTTCTACCGCGCACTCGCCTGGGGTCGCCGCGCGGAAAAAGTGATCGACATCTACAGCGCCCTGGGCCCGCAAGGCGCGGCGAAGTCGCCCGACATCTCGGCGGCGTCCGCCCGCCTGAAGATCGCGCTTTCAAAAGAGTTGGAGCAGGGCAGCACTGTGGCCGGTCTGTCCTCGGTGGTGGAAGGCGTATTGGCGCAACTGCGCCAATCGGAAACGCCGCCTCAGTCTTCGTAACTCCCAAGCCCCACCGCAACTTCCGCGCGCGACGCCGCCATCCATTCGCGCATCGAATCCAGCGCCATCACCCGGTCCATATAGGCCTGCACGGCGGGCGGCACCGCCACGCCATAGGTGACAAAGCGCGACACCACCGGCGCATACATGCAATCGGCGACCGAAAGCGCGCCGAACAGGAAGTCACCCTTCCACGTCGCCAGCGCCTCTTCCCAGGATGCGATGATGCGCGCGACCTGCGCCTTGGTGTCGTCGCGCAGGTCCGGCAGCGGCAGGGTGCGCGCAAATTCCATCCCAAGCTGGTCGCGCACATCGGCAAAACCCGAATGCATCTCGCAGGCATAGCTGCGCATGATCGCGCGCGCGCTGCTATCTGCCGGCAACAACCCCGCCGCCGGATGCCGCTCGGCCAAAGTCTCGCAGATCGCCAGGCTGTCCCACACTGATGTGGTTTTGCCGTTCTCGGCAATCTTCAGCACCGGCACCTTGCCCGCCGGCGAAAAGGGCAGGATCTGTTCGCGCGTGGTCGGGTGCTGCTTTTCGCGCAGGCGGATCACCATGGTTTCAAACGGCACACCCGTCGCGCGCAGCGCCACATAGGGGCGCAAGCTCCAGCTCGACCAGTTCCGGGTGCCGATGATGAGGGTATAGGTCATTCTCGCTCCTATTTGGGGTCGCTCCGGCCCTGCGCCTGCGCTCGTTTTCGGGTCGCTCCGGCTTCGCCTCCGCTCCTTGCGATTGCGCGCAGCGATTCATACAGTCACCGCCGTCCGAGCATAAGAGCCTGTCATGCATACAAGCCTTGTTTCCAGCGCAAAAAATGCCGTGCCGCTGCACGCCGTCACCGCCAAATCCGCCAAGGCCTGGCTGGGCAAACAGCCGCGCGGCGGGCAGGTGAGCGCCACCGGCTTCACCGGCGCGCTGGGCCAGTTGGCGAGCCTTCCCGACGCGAAAGGCGGCATCGCCGCCTGGGTGCTGGGCCTGGGTGACACCAGCGACAGCTTCGCGCTGGCCGCGGCATCCGAAAAACTCCCCGCCGGAACTTACATGCTCGGCGATGTGCCCGACTTCTGCGGCGGCGCCAATGCCGCGCTGGCCTGGCTGATGGGCGGCTATGTCTTTGACCGCTACAAGAAGAAGGCGCGACCGCCGGTAACGCTGGTGACGCCGCCCAGCACGGACGCGGCCGAAATCACCCGCATCGCGCAAAATGTTTTCCTGGCGCGCGACCTCGTCAACACCCCCGCCAACGACATGGGCCCCGCCGAGCTGGAAAGCGCCGCCCGCGCGCTGGCCAAGAAGCATGGCGCGAAAATTTCCGTGACCAGCGGTGCAGCGCTGAAGAAAGCCTATCCCCTGATCGCCGCCGTAGGGCAGGGCAGCGTGCGCGCCCCCCGCCTGATCGAGATCACCTGGGGAAAAGGGCCACTGGTTACCCTCGTGGGTAAGGGCGTCTGCTTCGACAGCGGCGGCTATGACATCAAATCCTCCGCCGGCATGCTGACCATGAAAAAAGACATGGGCGGTGCCGCCTGCGTGCTCGCGGTTGCGGGCATGGTGATGGGCAGCAAGCTCAAGCTGCGCCTGCGGGTGCTGATCCCGGCGGTGGAAAATTCCGTCTCCGGCAATGCCATCCGCCCCGGCGACGTCTTCAAAAGCCGCAAGGGCCTGACCGTGGAAATCGGCAACACCGATGCCGAAGGCCGCCTGGTCCTGGCCGATGCGCTCAGCGATGCCGATGACGAAAATCCCGCGCTGCTGATCGATGTCGCCACCCTCACGGGCGCGGCCCGCGTCGCCACCGGCATGGAGCTGCCGCCCTTCTTCACCGATGACGAAACTCTCGCCGCCGACCTGATGCGCCACGGCACCGCCCAACAAGATCCGCTATGGCGCCTGCCGCTGTGGCGCGGCTATGAAGACACCATCGCCAGCAAGATCGCCGACCTCAACAACAACCCCGCCTATGGCTATGCGGGCGCCATCACCGCCGCGCTCTTCCTCAATCGCTTTGTCACCAAGACCAAGTCCTGGGCGCATCTGGACATCCCCGCCTGGATCGATCGCCCCAGGCCCGGCCGCCCGCATGGCGGCGAAGCCAACGCCGCCCGCGCGCTGTACGCCATGCTGAAGGCGCGTTATGGCACCCGATAAGCGCCCCCTTGATAAAAGAACCACGCCGTTCCGTGCCGATCTTGCCGCCGCGCATCTCAAGGGCGTGGTGGACGCGCCGCGTTACGCCGAAGGCACCAAGCGTTCGGTCTGGGTCGGCCGCACGGCGCTCAGGGTACGCGGCTCCGACGAAGCGGCGCAGGACAGCGAGCTGCTGTTCGGCGAAGTCTTCACCGTCTATGACCGCGCCAATGGCTGGGCTTGGGGCCAGGCACAGAATGATGGCTATGTCGGTTATGTCGAAGACGCCGCGCTCACCGCGCCCTTCGCGGTGCAAAGCCGCGTCACCGCACTGATGGCGCCCGCCTTCATCGGCCCCGACCTCAAGCGCTCGGTGCAGGACATCCTGCCGATGAACGCGCATGTCTCGGTGCTGGGCAAGATCGACGACTATGTCGAAATCGAAAGCGGGCTTTTCCTGCACCAGCGCCACATCGCGCCGCTGGCCACCACCGATTTCGTGGCGGTGGCCGAGAAATTTGTCGGCGTCAGCTATGTCTGGGGCGGCAAGACCTATGCGGGCCTGGATTGCTCCGGCCTGATCCAGACCGCGCTGGCTGCCACGGGCGTGCAAGCCCCGCGCGACACCGACATGATGGAAAAATCACTCGGCACCGCCGTCGAGACTGCAAACCAGCGCGGCGATCTTGTCTTCTGGAAAGGCCATATGGGCGTGATGGTGGACGCGCACAACCTGCTCCACGCCAACGCCTTCCACATGTCCACGGTGATCGAACCCCTGGCCGACGCCGTAACGCGTATTGAAAAAGTCGCTGGACCGATCACAAGCGTCAAAAGGCTTTAGGAAACGCCCTTGATCGTCGCGTTTGCGCGGATTTCCTTCACCGACTTGTCCTGGTGCGCGATCCACAAAAACAGCCGGTTCAGCAGCGCCAGCGGCCACACCATCTTGCGTGCCACATCCAAAAACAGCACCACCCGCACCTGGTCAGTCTCGTTCGCTGCTTCATGCAGGAAGGTGTCGTCGAACAGCACCGCTTCGCCGTTTTTCCAGCAATAGGTCTCGCCCTGCGCGATCGCTGAACGGTCTTCGCGGTCCCAGGCCTCGGCATTGATGCGGATCCAGCACTTGCTGTCGCGGTTGTTGTCCGGAATCACCACGCCCAGGTGATAGCGCACGAACCCCTTCCAATAGCCCCAATGCGGCTTGATATGTTGGTGCGGCTCCAGCACCGAAAAGAACGCCATGTAGATGCCGGGAATGCCGCGCAGCAGGTCCGCCGTCCGCGGCGCCAGCGCGCAATTCTCCTCGATGAAGCCGCCCGACTTGAAGACAAAGGTCTTCCACGCAATCTGGTGAATGCCGCCGGACGTATAGCTGCTCAGCTCTTCCATCCCCGGCAGCTTCAACTGCCGCGCCATCAGGGCTTCGCATTCGGCGCGGATCACCGGATAATTCTGCGCCAGCACCGCCAGCTGCGGATATTCGCTCAAATCGCGCTTGAACGCCGGCAGCTTGTCGAACACGCCATTGGCCTCGGCCCGCACAAAGATCTGCGCCGCCGCGTCCTTGATGCGTGTCCCCAGACTCATCAATAACCCTTGGACAGGTCCACGACATTGCGGAAGGGCTCGCCCTTTTCCGCCCGCGTCACGCATTCCACCACGAAGGCCGACGCATTGCGCGGATCGGTGATGCCCGCGATATGCGGCGTCACGGTGACGTTCGGATGCGTCCAGAAGCGGCTCTCCGCCGGCAGCGGTTCGGTCTGGAACACGTCCAGCACCGCCCCGCCCAACTGGCCGCTGTCCAACGCCGCGAGAATGTCATCCTCGTTGCCATGCCCGCCGCGCCCGACATTGATCAGCCAGGCGCCTTGGGGAAGCTGCGACAGCAGCCTGGCATTCAGGATGCCTTCGGTCTCCGGCGTCAGCGGCAGCATGCAGATCAGGAAATCGCACTGGCCCAGAAATTCGGAAAGCTCCTGCGGCCCCGCATAGCTCTTCACGCCGGGCACGCTCTTGCGCGTGCGGCTCCAGCCCAGCACCTGGAAATCGAACATCATCAGCCGCTCGGCCGTCACCGCGCCGATATCGCCCAGGCCCAGTATGCCCACGCGCCGCTCGCGGGTGGGCAAAGCCAGCATCCGCTGCTTCCACACCGACTCTTTTTGCGCCGCATCGAACTGGCGCTGCATCCGGTGCACGATCAGCACATGCATGGTGACGTACTGCGCCATCTCGCGCTGCAGGGTCTCGTCCACGAACCGCACCACCGGCAGGTGACGGGGAAATTCCGGATCGCGCAGAAAACCGTCCACCCCCGCGCCCAGCGAGAAAATCGCCTTCAGGCGCGGCAGGCTCTTGAGAAATCCGTGCGGCGGACGAAAGCCGACGAAATAGTCGATCTGCTGGGGCGCGTAATGATCCTTGCCGTGCAGGAAGCTGTTGAAGGCATCATGCCCGAACAGCGCCTTGCTCAGCGCATCCCACCCCGGCGGCAACAGGAACAGGACGTTCGGTTTGCCCGCCCCGTTTCCCGTACCAGGTGCTGACACTGTGATCCTTTACTTGGCCGGCGCTGCGGGGGGCGTTGCGCCCTTGGCGGCAGCAGCCGGGTCCGCAGCGGCAGGCGCCGCTTCTGCCGGAGCAGCAGCGGGCTTGGGCGCGGGAATCGCAGCGGGCGCATCGGCGTTCGACCGCAGATAGGCGATCAGGTTGATGCGGTCCTTTTCGCTGCGGATGCCGGCAAAGCTCATCTTGGTGCCCGGAATGTCCGAACCCGGCGACTTGATGAACTTGAACAGCTCGTCATAGGTCCAGTTGCCCGGCTTGGCCTTCATGGCGGCCGAATAGCTGAAGCCCGGATGCGCCGCGCGCACGCGATCCACAACGCCATACAGGTTGGGGCCGATCTTGTTGGGGCCGCCCTTGCTCAGGTCGTGGCACTGCTCGCACTTGGTCGAGATGGTCTTGCCCGCGGCCAGATCGGCGCTGGCCAGCACGGTGCCCCAGTCAGGCATGGCTTCCTCGACGGGCGCGGTTGCGCCGCCGCCGGTGGTTTCGACCACGCCTTCCACGACATAGCCGGGCTTGGCAGGAATTTCGGGCTCATAGACCTTTTCGGCGACCAGGCGCACGACGAAGATGAAGATCGCGGTGCCCAGAACCGCACCGATGATCTTGTTCCACTCGAAGGAATCCATGGTCACTCCAATTAAGCCGTTCGGCCAAGGCCGCGCAGGCCCATGAACGGGCCCCGGTGAAATACGGGGGGACATTACCCGCCGCCGCCCGCACGTCATTGCGGCGAAGCGTCGCATAATTTCAAGGCCCTGTCTGGCCTTAGCGGCAATCCGGGACTAAAGAAGCGCGCCCCCAAGGGCGATGAAGGAACCCGCCGTGAATCCCGTCCTCCTGATCCCTGCCCGCATGGCCTCGACCCGGCTCCCGGCCAAGCCCCTCGCCGATATTGGGGGCATTCCCATGATCGTGCGGGTCTGGCGACAGGCCGTGGCCGCCGGGCTGGGCCCGGTGGTGGTGGCGGCCGGGGAGCCCCAGATCGTAGACGCTGTCCAGGCGGCCGGCGGCAAGGCGGTGCTGACCGACCCGGACCTGCCCTCCGGCTCCGACCGGATCTGGGCGGCTTTGGGCCAGATCGGCGGGGGCCATGACGTGGTGGTGAACCTGCAGGGCGATCTTCCCGCCCTCGATCCCGCCCAAATCCGGACTGTGGTGGCCGCCCTGGGCAAATCCGGGGCCGACATCGCCACCCTGGCCGCCCCGATCGACAATGACGCCGACCGGGCCAACCCGGCCGTGGTCAAGGCGGTGGTGGCCTGGGATGCCGGCGGCGAACTGGGCCGCGCCCTCTATTTCACCCGTGCGACCGCCCCCACCGGCGACGCTCCCCTGTTTCACCATGTCGGGCTCTATGCCTATACCCGCGATGCGCTGGAAAGCTTCGTCGCTTTGCCGCCTTCGCCGCTGGAAAAATCCGAAAAGCTGGAACAGCTGCGCGCCCTGGAAGCGGGCATGACCATCGCGGTGGCCCGGGTGGACGAAGCGCCCCTTTCGGTGGATACCCCCGAAGACCTCGAACGCGCCCGGGCCTATTTCAGGAATCACCAGTCATGATCAAAGCCCTCCACGCCAAAGCCATAGAGGGGGCCAGGCGCATCGCCTTCCAGGGCGAACCCGGCGCCTATGCCAACCTGGCGGCGCGCGAAGCGGTGCCGCATGCCAGCGCCATCCCCAAGCCCACCTTCGACGACGCGATGGACGCGGTGATGTCGGGCGACTGCGATGTCTGCATCATCCCGGTGGAAAATTCGCTGATCGGCCGCATCGCCGACATCCATCACCTGCTGCCCAATTCCGGTCTTCATATCGTGGGCGAACACTTCCTGCCCATCCATCACCAGCTTCTGGGACTGAAGACCGCCACCCTCGACGCCATCACCAGCGTCTATAGCCAGGCCCCCGCCTTGGCCCAGTGCCGAGCCATCCTGCGCGCGCGCAAGCTGACGGCGCACAACTGGTACGACACGGCGGGCTCCGCCAAGCATGTCGCCGAGCTGGGCGATCCCACCGCTGCCGCCATTGCCTCCACCTTGGCGGCGGAATTCTACGGCCTCAAAGTTCTGCAGGCCGATGTGGAAGATGAGCACCACAACGCCACGCGCTTCCTGATCATGTCGCGCGATGACGAACGCCCGGCCAATGACGGCAAGATCGTCACCACGCTTGTTTTCCAGGTGAAGAATGTCGCGGCCGCGCTCTACAAGGCGCTGGGCGGCTTTGCCACCAACGGCGTCAACATGACCAAGCTGGAAAGCTACCAGATGGGCGCATCCTTCAACGCCACCCGTTTTTATTGCGACGTCCAGGGCCATCCCGACGCGCCGCATGTGAAGCGCGCGCTGGAAGAACTGGAATTTCACACGGCCAGCATGCGCATCATGGGTGTCTACCCGGCATCGCCTTTCCGCGAAGACATGCCTTAAACCCCGCGTTAAACCCAAGGGTTGGGCGGCTTTTGTACGATGCAATACAATAGAGGCGCTCTGCCCTATGCTGGTGGGCTTCCGAAAAGGAAATCCCATGCCAAAAGCACCCGTTGCGCCGCCCGCCTCTTCTCCCAGTACTGTGGAAGTCACCAGCATCGAAGCCATCGGTGACGACAAGGTCGCCATCACCTTGAAGATGGAAGTCGATGTGCACCGCACGGTTGAGGTTGGCGGCGAATTGATGTCGGTCGCGATCAAGGAAGTGAACAGCCATACCCCCCAATCTACCAATGACCAGTCTTCCAAAGACCAGTCTTCCAAGGACCAGACTTCCAAAGATCCCCAGACGTTGCGCACCGGCTGATTGCAATTCGTCTTTCCCCTGCCACGTCCGGCCAGACCGGCGGGACTTGCACAACCCATCCGTCATACCAAGATATGCTCGAAGTCGGCGGTTTCGCCGGCAGGAGCATTCCCATGAAAAAAATCCAAAGCGTTCTGACCTCCCAAGGCGGCCACTGGGTGGGCGACGGCTTTCCCGTCCGCTCGCTGTTTTCCTATGACCGCGAGGCGCAGGAAAACAGCCCGTTCCTGCTGTTCGACTATGCCGGTCCCTACAATTTCCCACCCGCCATGACCCCGCGCGGCGTCGGCCAGCACCCCCATCGCGGCTTTGAAACCGTCACCATCGCCTATGAGGGCGAGGTCGCGCACCGCGATTCCACCGGCGGCGGCGGCACCATCAAACCGGGCGACGTGCAGTGGATGACCGCGGCCGGCGGCATCATCCACGAGGAATTCCATTCCCCCGCCTTCACAAAAACCGGCGGTCCCTTCCGCATGGTGCAGCTGTGGGTCAACCTGCCGGCCAAGGACAAGATGTCCAGGGCGGGCTACCAGGGCATCGCCAGTGACGTCATTCCGGTGGTGACCCTGCCGGGCGGCACCGCGCGCATCATTGCGGGCGAGATGGGCGACGCCAAAGGCCCGGCCCGCACCTTCAGCCCCATCAACCTGTGGGATGTGCGCCTGCAGGCCAACGCCGACGTGACGCTTGACCTGCCCGAAGGCCATACCGCGATGGTCGCGGTGCTGTCTGGCCATGTCACGGCGGATGGCACCGGCGCCGGCGAGGCCGAAATCCTGCGCTTCACCCGCGAAGGCGCAGGCGCGCAACTGCACGCCGATGGCGATGCCGTGCTGCTGGTGATGACAGGCGAGCCTTTGGGCGAACCCGTTGTCGGTCACGGCCCCTTCGTGATGACCAGCACCGCCGAAATCCACCAGGCCATCGACGATTTCAACAGCGGCCGCTTCGGCGGCGCCTGACCGGCCTCAGCCCATCGCCCAATCGCGCATCAGGTGATGCGCGATCGCGATGGTCACCGGCAGCTTCATCTCGTCTTCCACCGCACCCGCCAGCCGCGCCCGCACTTCGTCCTTGGTCAGCCAGCGCGCATCGGCGATCTCGTCGCCATCAATCTTGAAATCGCGGTCCAGCGCCTGCGCATAACAGCCCAGCATCAGCGATGACGGAAACGGCCAGGGCTGGCTGGCATGATACGAAATCGCGCCAACCGCGATCCCGGCTTCTTCGTGCAGTTCGCGCCGCACCGCATCTTCCATGGTCTCGCCCGGCTCGACAAACCCGGCAAAAGCCGAATACAGCCCGCCGGGAAAACGCGCATTGCGCCCCACCAGGCAGGAATCGCCCAACCCATTTTCGCTTTTTAAGATGGGAAGCATGATCACCACCGGATCGGTGCGCGGGAAATGCTCCGCCGCGCAATGCGGGCACAGCCGGCGATAGCCGCCGTCGCGCATCTCGGTCCGTGTCCCGCAATTGGGACAGAAGCCATGCCGCGCATGCCAGTCCAGCAGTGACTTGGCTTGCCCCGCAATCGCGGTGTCGCGCGCCGGCAACACGAACGCCGCCGGGCGCATCTCGACAAATTCGCCGTCCAGCACAGGCGGCGTTTCGCCCGCCAGATCCACCGCGAACAAGGGCTGCGTGCCGTCCAGCCCCAGGAACACACAGGTGCTGCCCGCCCAGGCGCTGCGCCACGGCTGCAAGGCGATCCGCGCCTCCGTCACCAAGGGCCTGTTCTGCCAGAAGGGCAGGTACAGCCCCGCCTGCGCCTGCGCCGACAGCCACGCCCCATCGCTGCGCAGCGCACTGGCGCGGTCCAGCCCATTGCCGCCAAAACTCAGCGACTGCGTATTTCTGCTTATGTGAAAATTGCTCAAAGGCGGTGCATTTCCCGAATCGGAACAGGTTCCTTAGCCGCTGGTTTACGACAGCAGCATCATTATAGCCTCCATGATCCACGTGCTGGGTTGCATTTTTGAGCAACATGACCTGCGTCTGGTGGCGCTTGCGGTCGGACTGTGTCTGCTTGCCTGCGCCACCGCCCTGACCATGGTCATGCGCGGTATCGCCGCCGATCATCATCGCGCGCGCACCTTTTGGGTTGTGGGCGCCGGCGCCGTGGCCGGTTGCGGCATCTGGGCGACCCACTTCGTCGCCATGCTCGCCTACCAGACCGGCCTGCCCATCGCGTTCGATGCCGAGCTCACCATACTCTCCGCCGTCATTGCCATGATCCTGTGCGGCCTGGGCTTCAGGATCGCTATCAGCAGGGCCGGCGGCGCGCTCGGCGGGGCCATCGTGGGTCTTGCCATCTGCACCATGCATTATACCGGCATGGCGGCGCTGGACATTCCCGCCCATGCGGTATGGTCGCAAGACTATGTTATCGCCTCGCTGCTGATCGGCATCGCGCTCTCGGGCCTTGCCATGCATATCGCCTTGGGCCGCCGCCCCGGCTTCTACCCGCTCGCCGTGGGCCTGTTCGCGCTATCCGTGGTGGGCGCACATTTCACCGCCATGTCTGCCGTGGTCTTTGTGCCCGACAGTGCGCAGGCCATGGTCAGCGCCCCGATTGATCCCTTCATGTTGGGACTTGTGGTCAGCGCCTGCGCCGCCTTCATCCTCAGCCAGTCTTTGATCGTGACGCTGGTGGATCGTTATCTCGCCGGCCGCGCCCAGGGCGAGGCCGCACGCATGCGCGACCACATCACCGAACTGGAAGCGACCCAGAAGAAGCTGAAAAAGACGTCCAACGATCTTTTGGTGGCCCTCAACGTGGCGGCGGAAGCCAGCCAGACCAAGTCCAACTTCCTCGCCTCGATGAGCCACGAACTGCGCACGCCGCTCAACGCCATCATCGGCTTTTCCGACACCATGATGCTGGGCGTCTTCGGGCCCCTCAGCGATAGATACAAAAGCTATGCCGGCGACATCCACCAGTCGGGCCAGCATCTTCTGTCCCTGATCAACGATGTGCTCGACCTGTCGCGTCTGGATGCCGGGCAGGGTGAATTGCACGAAGAGGCGTTCGACATCACCGCGCTGGTAGCCGAATCGCTACGCATGATGGCGGGCCAGGCCGAAAAGGCGCAGATCACCCTCACCACCGAAATCGAACCGGAGCTGCCCTGGCTGATGGCCGACAAGCGCCGCATCAAGCAGATCCTGGTCAACCTGGTCAGCAATGCCCTGAAGTTCACCCCCGCGGACGGGCAGGTGACGGTGGATTGCCGCCGCACGCCCCAGGGCCTGTCCCTGGCGGTCTCCGACAGCGGCATCGGCATCGCGTCTGCGGATATTCCCAAGGTGCTGGAGCGTTTCGGCCAGGTCGATTCCCCCGCCCAGCGCAAACATACCGGCACCGGCCTGGGCTTGCCCTTGTCGCGCCAGCTGGCCCAGCTGCATGGCGGCGAGCTGACCCTGGAAAGCGTGGTCGATCAGGGAACCACGGTCACCGTGACCCTGCCTGCCGCCCGGCTGGTGGCCGCAAACCCCAAGACCGCCGCGGCCTAGCCCGGACTCGCATTTTTGCGCGAAAATCCCTATATCCCGCCTCGGAAGTCGGTGGGCGGCACTGTCGCTAACCTGGTCAGGACCGGAAGGTAGCAGCCACACCGAATTTGTGACGGGTCATCGGCTTCCACCTTTCCACACTTTTCCTGCAATTCGCCCGCCCCGCGGCGGGTGCGCTTGCTATAGTGCGCCCATGGCCTCTCCCACCACGCCCTATCGGGTCCTTGCCCGCAAATACCGCCCCAGCGATTTCACCGGCCTGATCGGGCAGGAGGCGCTGGTGCGCACCCTGTCGAACGCCTTCGCCACGGGCCGCATCGCCCACGCCTTCATGCTGACCGGCGTGCGCGGGGTGGGCAAGACCACCACCGCGCGCATCATCGCCCGCGCCCTCAACTGCATCGGTCCCGACGGCAAGAACACGTCGCCCACCATCCAGCCCTGCGGCGTATGCGAGCCCTGCACTTCAATCGCCGAATCGCGCAATGTCGATGTGCAGGAGATGGACGCGGCATCGCGCACCGGCATCGACGACATCCGCGAGATCATCGAGGGCGTGCGCTATGCCCCGGTCTCGGCCCGCTACAAGGTCTATATCATCGACGAAGTGCACATGCTGTCCAAGCAGGCCTTCAACGGCTTGCTCAAGACGCTGGAAGAACCCCCGCCGCATGTGAAGTTCGTCTTCGCCACCACCGAAATTCGCAAGGTGCCGGTGACGGTGCTGTCGCGCTGCCAGCGCTTCGACCTGCGCCGTATCGACAGCGCCGAGCTCGCCGCCTATCTGGCGACCCTGGCGACCAAGGAAGACGTCAAGATCGAGGAAGGCGCGCTCGCCCTTATCGCCCGCGCCGCCGAAGGCAGCGCCCGCGACGGTCTCTCGCTGCTTGACCAGGCCATTGCCCACAGCGAGTCTGAAACCATCACCGCCGAAATGGTCCGTGCCATGCTAGGGCTCGCGGATCGCGGCCGCGTCCTCGACATCTTCGAAAAGCTGATGGGCGGCGACATCGCCGCCGCGCTCACCGATCTGGGCAGCCTCTACGATGCCGGCGCCGATCCGCTGGCCGTGATGCAGGACCTGCTGGAAACCACCCACTTTCTCACCCGGCTCAAAGTCGCCCCCGCCGCGCAGGGCTTCTTCGACGGCGGCAGCGGCGAGGCCAGGCGCGCCGCCGACCTTGCCGCCAAGCTGTCCGTCGCCGCGCTCACCCGCGCCTGGCAGATTTTGCTCAAGGGCCTGTTCGAAGTCCGCGACGCCACCCGCCCCATCAGCGCCTGCGAAATGGCGCTGATCCGCCTCAGCTACGCCGCCGAGCTGCCCCCTACCGACAAGCTGGTGAAAGACCTGCTCGATGGCGGCAGCGTCCCCGCACCGCGCGGCGCTGCAGCGCCTGCGTCGTCACCGCGCGCACCGGTCGCGTCTGGGTCCGCCATGCGCGCGCCATCGCCCCAGCCCGAGGGCGCCCCGACTGCGCAGGTCCGCAACCTCGAAGACATGGTCGCCCTTGCCGCGCGCCACAACGCCCCCATCCTGCGCGTGGCGCTGGAAAATTATGTCCATCTGGTCCACCTCGAACCGGGCCGCATCGAATTTCGCCCGCACGCCCGTGCCCCGCGCACCCTGGCCGGCGACCTGCAGCAAAAACTGAAAGACTGGACCGGTGAGCGCTGGACCGTCTCTATCGCCTCCACCGGCGGCGCGCCGACCCTTGCCGAACAGAAACAGCTCGCCAAGACCGCCCGCTTCGAAGCCGTGGCACAGGAGCCGCTGGTCCGCGCCGTGCTTGACCGTTTCCCCGGCGCGGAAATCGTGGCGGTGCGCGAAGCCGTGGCGGACGAGATCGCACCCGCCATGCCGGAAAGCGACAGCGACGCCTGATGGCCGCCATCGGTTCGGAAATCGAGCGGCTGATCGCGCTGCTCTCCAAGCTTCCCGGCCTGGGCCCGCGCTCGGCCCGCCGCGCCGCGCTGGCGCTGCTGAAAAAGCGCGACACCCTGCTCGAACCGCTGGCGCAGGCGATGCAGGAAGCCGCCGCCGCCATCAGCTCCTGCGAGATCTGCGGCAACCTCGACACCCAAAGCCCCTGCGCCATCTGCGCCGATCCGCGCCGCGATTCCCATATCCTCTGCGTGGTGGAAGATGTCGCCGACCTGTGGGCACTGGAACGCGCCGGCGTCTTTCGCGGCCGCTACCATGTGCTGGGCGGCGCGCTGAGCGCGCTGGACGGCGTCACCCCAGAACGCCTGAATGTCAGTACGCTCCTCGAACGCGTGAAGAATGACGTCGACGAAGTCATCCTCGCCATGAACGCCACCGTCGAAGGCCAGACCACCGCGCATTACCTGATGGACCTGCTGGAGGGCCGCAAAGTCACCCGCCTCGCCCACGGCGTCCCGGTCGGCGGCGAACTCGACTATCTCGACGAAGGCACCCTATCGGCCGCCTTCAAGGCCCGCCGCGCGCTCTGAACCACTGCGCCGCATCACCCACCAGGCCGGCACCAGTCCTACCGCCGTCACCAGTGCGGTCAGCGCGACAAGACCGCTGAAATCCACCGCGCCGCGCGCCAGCTCTTCCAGCAACGGCGCCAGCTGTCCCACCAGCGGCATCGCCGCTGCCAGCGCCAGCGAGCCGCCCACAACCAGCGCGCCCTCCGCCACCAGCCGCCCGCGTTGGCGCCGCTTGGCTATCCTCGCCATCACCCCATAGGTGAACACCGGATCGTGGGCGGCCGGCGCGTCGGCTGCGGCCATTTCCGTCATGCGGGCTTCAAGCATATCCTTCTCCCAGTGCTGCGGTCAGGCGCTCCCGCGCCCGCGCCACGGTAGATTTCAAGGTCCCCAGGGGCATGTCCAACGCCTCGGCGGCTTCGGCATGGCTGAAGCCGTGCGCCAGGCACAGCAGCGCCACCGCCTTTTCGTTGGCCCCCAGCGCGCCGATCGCTGCGGCCAGGTCCATTTGCAGATCGGGATCGCTGGCGTCCGCCTCTTCGCGCGCCGCCACGGCACTCTCGCGCCGGATCAGCCGGAACCAGGATCGCCGCCCTTCGCGAAACTTGCGCCAGCCGATGCCGAACAGCCAGGGGCGAAAGGCGCGGCTTTCGTCGAAGCGCGCGATATGCCGCCACGCCAGCAGAAAAGTCTCTTGCGCCAGGTCGTCCGCTTCCGCCGCACTGCCACACAGCCGGCGCAAAAATGCGCGCAGCGGCGCCTGATGCGCCGCCACCAGCCGGGCAAAATCGGAATCCGAACCGGCCCGGGCGCGCTGCACCCAGGCCGTTTCGGCCAGTGGCTGGATCAAGGTGTTTCCCTGCGCTTGGCATCGCGGATCGAGACCATGGCAGCGATGAAGAAGGCCACCGCAAATCCCGCCATCAGCACCGTGACAAAGATCAGTCCCGACTGTGCATTGGGATTGGAAAACTGGAACCGCAATGTCGTCAGCACCCCGAACGCCACCGCCAATGCCACGAAGATAAGGCTGGCCAGCAACAGGCCCCGGCCCTGGTCGCGGGCGCGCAACTGCACGCTGACGGGATCAGTCCCGCGCTCGGGCACCTGCAACAGGTTCAGCACGCTGGGCGGCGGCTCCTTGCCCTGCTCGGCATAGGACTTGATGATGTCCATGGCCTTTTCGGTATGGCGCTGGCGCTGCCAGGACTGGACCAGCGAATAGATCCCCCAGCCGATGGGGAAGATCAGCCACCAATAGCGGGTGAAAAGCGTAAAAAGATCACCGTGTTCGTACATGACAAGCCTCCATTTTCATCCCCTATTGGCCATCGGCCCCGACTTTGGATGAAGCCTGTCCACCGTCCGAGAAAATTATTTTTGCCAGCCCCGCCAGGCATCTGAGCCCGTTTTCGCCCGGCCGTCCAATCCACAGGCCCGCCGCCGCCCCTATACTTGCGGCATGAAAACACCCGAAGAACTGCTCGCCCACCAGCTCGCCACCTGCCTCGACGCGATGCAGGATTGTCTGGCGCAATCGCGCACACGCCATCCCGATGACAGGTACGGCCACCTGCGCCGCAATGACCTGCGCTATGTCGCCAAGCTGATGAAGGCCTCCGCGCTGCTCACCGGCTCGCTCGCCCGCCTGAAAGGCGACAGCCGCCTCCATGTCCATGTCACCCGCGAAGGCGGACACGCGAAGGTGGACAAGGGGGAGGGGTGATCAAAAATGTGTCGCCCATCCCCCGCCGACCGCCAGCGTTTCGCCCGGCTGGACCAGTTGATAGCGGACTGCGAAGAACTCGCCGCCCAGGCGAACGCCCTAGCCGATTGCCTTGGGCGCTTCCGTCGCGGCGATTTCGACTTTCTCGATCTTTTCCGCCCGCCCGACCACCTTGTCTCGGCTGATCAGGATGTCCTTGATGTCGCCCTCGGCCTGGCCCATGTGCCGCTGCAGCTTCTCGACCCGGTCGCCCAGCATCCGGACATCCTTCAGCATGGTGCCGACCTCCTTGCGGATCATGTCGGCCTGTTCGCGCATCTTGGCGTCGCGCATCAGGCTTTGCAGGGTGCTGATCACCAGCATGAAGACATGCGGGCTTGCCAGCACCACCTGCGCCTGCCGCGCCCGCCGGATGCTTTCGGGAAAGCTGGCATGCAGTTCGGCATACATCGAATCCGACGGCACGAACATGATCGCCGGCGTCTGGGTCTCGCCGGGAATGAGATACTTTTCCGAAATGTCCTTCACATGTTTCTGGATGTCGTTGCGCACCTGAACCATCGCCGCCTTGCGGGCTTCGTCGGTTTCCGCCTCGCGCAGGGCCTTGAAGCCTTCATGGGGAAACTTGGAATCCGCCACGATGCGGGCCGTGACATTGGGAATGCGAATGGCACAGTCCACGATCTTGCCGTTCGACAGCTTGGCCTGGAACTCATACTGGTCCGGCGCCAGATGCTCGGCGACGATCGCCTCCATCTGGTCCTGGCTGATGGCGCCGCGCGCCTGCTTGTCGCTGAAAATCGCCTTCAGAGACACAACATGTCCCGACAGTTCGGTGATGTTCTTCTGGGCGGTGTCGATCACGGTCAGCCGCTCGGTGATGCTGACAAAGGTATCGCCGGTCTGCTTGGTGCTGGCCGCCAGCCCTTCGCCCATGCGCTTCTCCAGCGCCTCCAGCCGTTCGCCCAGGGTCCGCGCCAGCGCCTCCTGCGCCGCCACCGTCTGGGTGAACTGGCCCCCGATTTCCCCCTGCTTGCTCAAAAGCGTGTCCAGCCGGGAATCCGGCGCAGGCGGCGGAACAACGGCAGCCCTGGGGCGGGCAAAAGCCACGATCAGCGCCGCCGCAACCACCGCCACTGCCAGAATAATCAGCGCAAAATCCATCAAAACTTGACCCTTTTCCCCCGAGTGCTTATTTCCAGCCCATGACCGTACGCCCCATTCTAACCGCCCCCGATCCGCGCCTCCAAGCCGTCTCCCGCGATGTGGAGGCCGTGACCGACGAAATCCGCACCCTGGTCGACGATATGGCCGACAGCATGTACGAGGCCGACGGCATCGGCCTGGCCGCCATCCAGATCGGGGTGGCTTCGCGCGTCCTGGTGATCGACCTCGACCAGAAGGAAGGCAAGAAGAACCCGGTTGCCTATATCAACCCCAAGATCGTGTGGGCGTCGGACGAGATGGCGGTGTTCGAGGAAGGCTGCCTCTCGGTGCCCGAGATATGGGACGATGTCGAACGCCCCGCCCGCATCAAATGCGAATTTCTCGACCGCGACGGCAAGCCCCAGGTGCTGGAAGCTGACGGCCTGCTCGCCACCTGCCTGCAGCATGAAATGGATCACCTCAACGGCGTGCTGTTCATCGATCACCTGTCGCGGCTGAAAAAGAGCATGGCGATCCGCAAGCTGACCAAGGCCAAGAAGCTGGCGAACGCCTGACATGACACTCCGGCTTGCGTTCATGGGCACCCCGGATTTCGCGGTGCCCACCCTCGCCGAACTGATCGCCCAGGGCCACGACATCACGTGCGTCTATTCCCAGCCGCCCCGCCCCAAGGGCCGCGGCATGGCGCTGGAGCCCGGCCCCGTCCACAAATTCGCCGCCGGCGCCGGCCTGACCGTGCGCACGCCGCTGTCACTGAAAGGCGAAGCCGAACAGGGCGAGTTCGCCGCCCTCAACATCGATGCCGCCATCGTGGTCGCCTACGGGTTGTTGCTGCCCAAGCCAATTCTCGATGCGCCCGCAATGGGCTGCTTCAACCTGCACGGTTCGCTGTTGCCGCGCCCATCCAGCGCGCCGTGATGGCGGGCGACACCGAGACCGGCGTGATGGTGATGCAGATGGAAGAGGGGCTCGATACCGGTCCCGTCCTGATGGCCGAACGCGTGGCCGTGGGCCGCAAGACCGGCGGCGACCTCGCCACCGAACTGTCGCGCCTGGGCGCCGACCTGATGGTGCGGGCGCTTGGCGCGCTGGAACGCGGCGCCATCACCGCGATGGCGCAAAGCGAAGACGGCGTCACCTACGCCAAAAAAATCCTCAAAGACGAAGCGCGCATCGACTGGACCAGAAGCGCCGCCGAACTGGATTGCCATGTCCGCGGCCTCTCGCCCTTTCCCGGTGCCTGGACCGAAGTGACCGGCGAACGGCTCAAGGTGCTGTATGCCGAACCTGTACTTGATTTAAGCGCCGCCTTCGGCGGCGGGGGCAGCGGCGCCCCCGGCACGGCGCTCAACGATGCGTTGACCATCGCCTGCGGCAGCGGTGCCTTGAAGCTGTTGAAAGTTCAGCGCGCCGGCGGCAAGGCGATGGACGCCGACGCCCTGCTGAAAGGCTTCGCGGTCCCGCGCGGCACGCAGTTGGCGTAATGCGCTATCGCCTCACAGTCGAATATGACGGCGGTCCCTTCTTTGGCTGGCAACGCCAGAGCGACGGCCCCTCGGTGCAGGGCGCGCTGGAAACCGCCATCGAAAAACTCTCCGCCGAGAAAGTCACCGTCACCGGCGCCGGCCGCACCGATTCCGGCGTGCACGCTCTGGGCCAGGTGGCGCATTTCGATCTGGCCAAGGAATTCGAGGCCGGAAAAGTCCGCGACGCCCTCAACCATTTCCTGCGTCCCGATCCCGTGGTGGTGCTGGACGCCGCTATCGCCGACAGCGAATTCCACGCCCGTTTCTCTGCCAAGGCGCGTCATTACCTGTTTCGCATCCTCAACCGCCGCCCACCGCTGGCGCTGGAACAGGGCCGCGTCTGGCATGTCTCGCCAAAGCTCGACGTCGACGCCATGCAGCAAGCCGCGCGATTCCTGATCGGCACCCACGACTTCACCTCCTTCCGCGCTGCGGGATGCCAGGCACCGTCGCCGGTCAAGACCATGGACCGCCTCGACGTCAGCCAGCGCGCCGACGAAATCCATATCGAAGCCAGCGCGCGTTCTTTCCTGCATCACCAGATCCGCTCCATCGCCGGAACGCTGAAACTGGTGGGCGAAGGCAAATGGACCCCGCTGGACGTGAAGAAGGCGCTGGAAGCCCGCGACCGCACCGCCTGCGGCACCGTCTCGCCGCCCGAAGGCCTGTATCTCGTGCGCGTCGACTATTAGAGATCGACCTGCGTGACAGCGCCGGGATCAATCGGCTCGCCCAGGAATATCTCCCCCAGATGGGCAAAGCGCCCCGGCGCGTCAGTGGCCAGAAACCGCGAAGCCCCCGCCCCACCCGGGTTCAACAAACCCTGTTGACGGAGAATTTTTTCCACCGCCACCGCCGTCGTCTCCGCACTGTCGATCAGCACGACACCCGGCGCGCAGCGCGCGATCACCGACTTCAGCACCGGAAAGTGCGTGCAGCCCAGCACCAGCCCGCGCGGCGCCGGCATGGTGGCCAGCAACGGGTCCAGATAGCGATGGGCAATCATCTCCGCGATCGGCCCATCGGTCAGCCCTTCCTCGGCCAGCGCCACGAACAGCGGGCAGGCCTGCTGCACCACCGGCATCTGCGGCGCTACCGCCTCGATGGCCCGCACATAAGCCCCGCCCCGCACCGTCCCTTCGGTGGCAATCACCGCGATCGGTCCTTGCGGCACCGCCGCGACAGCCGCCTGCGCTCCCGGCTCGATCACACCCACCACCGGCACCGAAAGGCTCTCCCGCAAGGTCGGCACCGCAGCGGCACTTGCCGTGTTGCACGCCACCACCAGAAGCTTGATGTCGCATGTCATCAGCGCCGCCGCCGCCTGCACGGCATAGCGCGTCACCGTGTCGGCGCTCTTGGTGCCGTAAGGAAGACGCGCGGTATCGCCCAGATAGACGAAGCTCTCATGGGGCAGCCGCGCCTTCAGCGCCCGCATGACGGTCAATCCGCCCATGCCGGAGTCAAAGATGCCAATCGGCTTCAAAGCGGGGGCTTGGCGAAATAGGCCGCCAGCAGTGCGGCATAGATGTCGGTCAGGGCGGCAATCTCCGCCACCGGCACGCACTCATCGGCCTTGTGCATGGTGTCGCCCGCCAAACCCAGCTCCACCACAGGGCACATGTCCTTGATGAAGCGCGCATCCGACGTGCCGCCGCTGGTGGAAAAGAAAGGCGACTGGCCGGTGATTCCCGACACAGTATCGCTGACCAGCTGGGTGAACTTCCCCGGCGCCGTCAGGAACGCGACGCCGCTGGTCTTGGAGGTCACGGCAATCTCGCAGCCCGACTGGCGCTTGATCTGGGCGACACGGTCATTGACCCAGTTGATCAGGCTGTCGGGCGTATGTCGGTCATTGAAGCGGATATTGAACCCGGCCCGCGCCTCGCCCGGGATCACATTGGTGGCGTCATTGCCGGTGTCTATGGTGGTGAAGGCCAGGGTCGAAGGGTCGAAATGATCGGTCCCCTTGTCCAGCTTGTGACCCGCCAGCTGGGTCACCACTTCCGCCAGCACGGGAATGGGGTTCTTCGCCTTCTGCGGATACCCGACATGCCCCTGCACGCCCGTCACCGTGACGCGAAAATTGATCGAGCCGCGACGACCGATCTTCAGTGTGTCGCCGGTATGACCTACCGAGGTGGGTTCGCCCACCACGCAATGGTCGATCGTCTCGCCCCGCGCCTTCAGCCATTCCAGCAGCTTGACGGTGCCATTGACGGCTACGCCTTCCTCGTCACCAGTGATCAGAAGACTGATCGAGCCGGCGGGCTCTCCCACACGTGCCGCCGCTGCAACAAATGCCGCGATGGCCGACTTCATGTCGGCGGCGCCGCGACCATACAGCATGCCGTCCTTGATCTCGGCCGCAAACGGATCGGTGTTCCAGCCTTCGCCGACCGGCACCACATCGGTATGGCCGGCAAAGCAGAAATGCGGCGCTTCCGTTCCCAGCCGGGCATACAGATTGTCCACATCGCCAAACGGCAGCCGATGGGTGGAAAATCCGATGCTTTTCAGCACCGTTTCCAGCACATCC
>JBBQHU010000034.1:0-26213 GCA_038324265.1 Micropepsales bacterium
TCGCCTTCGAGATCGCCGATCAGCTTCTCGAAGTCGCGGGTCTCGCGGAAATTCTTGTAGACCGAGGCAAAGCGCACATAGGCGACCTTGTCGAGGCTGGCCAGCGCCTGCATCACCAGTTCGCCAATCACATTGGCGGGAATCTCGTTCTCGCCCATGGATTCCAGGCGGCGCACGATGCCGGTGACGGTACGGTCCACCCGCTCACGCTCTACCGGGCGCTTGCGCAGGGCATGGTTGATGGAGCGCTCCAGCTTGTCGCGGTCGAAGGACTCGCGGCGGCCATTCTTCTTGACGACGACCAGTTCGCGCAGCTGCACGCGTTCAAAGGTGGTGAAACGCCCGCCACATTCGGGGCAATGACGGCGGCGGCGAATGGCGGAATTGTCCTCGGAAGGACGGCTGTCCTTCACCTGGCTGTCTTCATGGGCGCAAAAGGGGCAACGCATCGTGGCTCCTAACGATAGATCGGGAAATGGGCGCAGAGTTCGCCCACGCGGCGCGCCACGCTTTGTTCGACCTGGGCATCACCTTCTTCGTTCTTGGCCACCGCGTCCACCACTTCCACGATCAGCTTGCCGATCTCGCGGAATTCCGCGACGCCGAAGCCGCGGGTGGTGCCGGCGGGCGAACCCAGCCGGATACCGGAGGTGATGACGGCCTTCTCGGTGTCGAAGGGCACCGCGTTCTTGTTGCAGGTGATGGCGGCGCGATCGAGCGCATGTTCGGTGGGACGGCCCTTGGCGCCCTTGGGTCGCAGGTCCACCAGCATCAGGTGGGTGTCGGTGCCGCCGGTAACGATGTCGAGACCGCTGGATTTCAGCACCTCGGCCAGCGCCTTGGCATTCTCCACCACATTCTTTGCATAGGTCTTGAATTCCGGCTTCAGCGCCTCGCCGAAGGCGACCGCCTTGGCGGCGATGACATGCATCAGCGGGCCGCCCTGCAGGCCCGGGAAGACGGCGGAGTTGAACTTCTTGCCGAGGTCCGCGTCGTTGGACAGGATCATGCCGCCGCGCGGGCCGCGCAGGGTCTTGTGGGTAGTGGTGGTCACCACATGGGCGTGGGGAATGGGGCTGGGATGCGCGCCACCCGCAACAAGCCCGGCAAAGTGCGCCATGTCCACCATGAAGTAAGCGCCGATCTCGTCCGCGATCTTGCGGAAGGCGGCGAAGTCGATCTGGCGGGCATAGGCGGAGCCGCCGGCCAGGATCAACTTGGGCTTGTGCTCGCGCGCCAAGGCGGCGACCTGGTCCATGTCGATGCGCTGGTCGTCTTTCTTGACCGTGTAGGGGATCGGCTTGAACCACTTGCCGGAATAGTTGGCGGGATGACCGTGGGTGAGATGGCCGCCAGCGGCGAGATCCAGGCCCATGAAGGTGTCAACCGGCTGCAGCAGGGCATATAATACATCCTGATTGGCATTGGCGCCGGAATGGGGCTGCACGTTCGCATAGCTGGCGCCGAACAGCTGGCAGGCGCGGTCGATGGCGAGCTGCTCGGTGACGTCGACATATTCGCAGCCGCCATAGTAGCGCTTGCCCGGATAGCCTTCGGCATACTTGTTGGTCAGCACCGAGCCCTGGGCTTCCAGCACCGCCTTGGAGACGATGTTCTCGGAGGCGATCAGCTCGATCTTTTCGCGCTGGCGGTTCAGCTCGTCCTTGATGGTGGCGAAGACGGCCGGATCGGCGGCTTCCAGGCCCTGGGTAAAGAATGCGTCGGTCGGGTTGGTCTTGGTGGCAGCGGCCGACATCGAAGGTCCTCTTGCAACTGGAACGCGCATGGCCGGATGTAGCGTGCCCGCGCAGGAATGGCGGATTTACGCCTTCCCCCGCACCAAATCTAGCGGGTCACGGGGGAAATTGTGACGCCGGCAAAAATGTCGGGAAAACCTTGGGATTTTCGCGCCTTTGACCGCGGTGCAGACGGGGCAGTGGCGGGCCATGGCCGCAATTACGCCGCGATCCTTGCCCAAAACGGTTTTGGGAGCGTTGTGGGGCGGAAATGATGGGCAAGGAACGCGATGAGGACATCCTCAAGCTGGTGACGGAAATCGTCGCGGCCTATCTCAGCAAGAATGTCGTGGATGCCAAGGACCTGCCCGGCATCATCCGCAATGTGCACGCCACTTTGGGCAGCTTTGGGGGTGCCCCCGCCAGCGGTGGCACCGCCACGCGGCCCCCGGCGGTGCCGGTGAAGAAGTCAGTGACGCCCGATCACATTGTCTGCCTGGAAGACGGCAAGAAGCTCAAGATGCTGAAGCGCTATTTGCGCTCGCGCTACAAGCTTTCGCCCGACGAATATCGCGCCCGCTGGAACCTGCCGCCCGACTATCCGATGGTGGCGCCCAACTATGCCGCGCGGCGCAGCGAGTTCGCCAAGAAGATCGGACTGGGCAAGGGCGCGAGCCCCAAGGGCAGGAAGAAGTAGGCCTAGCTAGGCTTTTTCTTCCGCAGATATTCCAGCTTGCGCCGCGCCGCATCGGCCATCACGGCCTGCGGCGCATTGGCGGGGCCCATCACGCTGGCTTCAAGACCGGTGTCCGGATCAATCGCGGTCGCCTTGACCACATTTCCCTGAATGACGAATTCAACGTAGATGCTGCCCGCCATTTTATGGGGTCGCGCCGCCTAACGCTGCGCTTCCCTCCGCTGAGCGGTCGCTCACGCGGCGCGCGCCAGCTTGTGCGCGTCCCACACCACAACAAGCGCCTCGACGAGCGCATCCATCATCGCATCGGTGTGCGCGGGGCTGGGCGTGAAGCGCAGGCGTTCGGTGCCGCGCGGCACGGTGGGATAGTTGATCGGCTGCACGTAGATGCCGTGATCCTTGAGCAGCGTATCCGACACCGCCTTGCACAAAGCGGCATCGCCCACCATCAGCGGCACGATATGGCTGGGGCTTTCCATCACCGGCAGACGGGCGGCGACGAAGCGGGCCTTCAGGCTGGCGGCGCGTTCGGCAAGCCGTTCGCGCTCCGCATCCGACGACTTGAGGTGGCGGATGGAGGCCAGCGTACCGGCCGCAATGGCCGGGGCTACCGAGGTGGTGAAGATGAAGCCGGGCGCAAAGCTGCGGATGCAATCCACCAGCTCGGCGCTGGCGGCGATATAGCCGCCCATGACACCGAAGGCCTTGGCAAGCGTGCCTTCCACGATGTCGATGCGGTGCATGGTGCCGTCGCGCGCAGCCACGCCGGCGCCACGCGGGCCGTAGAGGCCGACGCCATGGACTTCGTCGATATAGGTCAGCGCGCCATACTTTTCCGCCAGGTCGCAGATGGCGGCGGTGGGCGAGAACTCGCCCTCCATCGAATAGACGCTTTCGAAGGCGATCAGCTTGGGCGCGGCCGGATTGGCAGCGGCCAGCAATTCTTCGAGATGCGCCATGTCGTTGTGGCGGAACACATACTTGGGCGTGCCGCCATGGCGGATGCCTTCGATCATCGACGCATGGTTCAGTTCATCAGAAAAGATGATCAGCCCCGGCAACACCTTGGATAGCGTGGAAAGGGTCGCGTCGTTGGAAACGAAGCCCGATGTGAAAAGCAGGGCGGCATCCTTGCCGTGCAGGTCGGCGAGCTCGCGCTCCAGCTCGACATGATAATGGGTGGTGCCGGAGATGTTGCGCGTGCCGCCCGAACCGGCGCCCACGGCGTCCACAGCCTCGTGCATCGCTGCGAGGACCTTGGGATGCTGGCCCATGTTGAGATAGTCGTTGGAGCACCAGACGGTGATCGGGCGACCGGATTCGTCCGTATGGTGATTGGCCTTGGGGAAACCGCCGCATTCACGCAAAATATCGGCAAAGACGCGATAGCGACCTTCGCGCTTGAGCGCCGACAATGCGTCCTGGAAACTGGACTTGTAGGAAAACGCCATGAACCTTGCCTGGAATTGGGCCTGTGCGCCGGTTTTCGTCGTGATAGGGCAGGATAGCCCGAAAGAAGTCTTTGATTCCACGCAATTTGTCACATGAACATGCTTCCCCCTCCCATGGTCGGTCTGATTTTCGCGGTCGGTTGCGCCAGCTTGCTGTGGCTGCTTTCGCTTCGCATCCGCGATGTCTCCATTGTCGATATCTTCTGGGGACCGGGGGTGGCCGGCGTGGTGGATATCGCCGCCCTGATGGGCCACGCGAGCGGTGAACGGGCCTCAGTCTCGCTTTTGCTGGTGAATCTGTGGGCCGTCCGGTTGGCTGCCCATATCTGGGCACGTCATCAGGGTGAAGACCACCGCTATGCCGCCATGCGGCAAAAGTTCGGGAACCGCTGGTGGTGGTGGAGCTTGGTGCAGGTGTTCCTGTTGCAAGCGATTCTCATCTGGTTCATCCCTGCCCCGCTGGTGGCGGCCATGCTGTCCAGTCGGTCCGGTCTGACGTCGCTGGGGTATCTGGGCGTTGGCCTTGCCGCCGCCGGGCTGCTGTTCGAGGCGGTGGCGGATTTCCAGCTGGCCAGCTTTCGGGGCGCCGCCGCCAACAAGGGCAAGGTGATGGATAGGGGCCTTTGGGGATGGTCGCGCCATCCCAACTATTTCGGCGAAGCGGTGATGTGGTGGGGCTATTTCCTGATCGGCTTCTCTGCCGCCCATCAATGGTGGCTGGTGCTGTCGCCGCTGCTTGTCACCTTCCTGCTGTTGCAGGTCTCGGGCGTCACGCTGATGGAAGACAGGATGGAGGATCGCCGCCCCGGTTATGCCGCCTATCGCCGACGGGTCAGCGCCTTCGTACCGATGCCGCCCCGCGATTAGCTGGCCAGCGCCACGCCCGCATTCACGGCCATGGCGATGAACACCGTGTTGAAGAAGAAGGACGCGATGCCATGCAGCAGCACCGCACGGCGCATCATGCTGGTCCTGACCTCGATATCACTGACCTGGGCCGTCATGCCGATGACGAAGGAAAAATATAGGAAATCCCAGGGACCCGGCTCCTTGCGTCCCGGAAAATCGAGATCCTTTTCGTCGCCCACGCATTCGGGATCATCGAAATAATGGATGTTGGCATAGTGGAACGCCATCACCGTATGCAGCACGAACCAGCCCAGCGGCGCGCCGATGGCTGCCAATGCAAGCGGCAGGACTTCGATGCCCTGCTTTTTGTTGAGGGCCATGAAGACCGCGACCATGAAGAACACCGCGGTGGCCAGGGTCACAAAAACCACCACGACGATCCCCTCGTCCTGGCTCTTGGCGCGTTTTTTCAGGGCGGCGGGTTTCTGCCCGATCACCGGAATACAGGCCAGGAGGAAAGCCAGGTAGAAGACGTCGCCGCCGGCAAGCAGCGCGGCATCGACTTCAAACTGCCGGCATGCGGCCCAGGCGACAACACCGCAGACCAACGCTATGTAGAAGCGGATATGGCGCGTCAGTGCCGCGGGTGCCTTCATGACGCGACGATAGCTGAGTCGCCTTGATAATGCGCCGCGCGAGGGATTTTGCCCGCCGGGCAGGAGCTAGGAGCGATGCGGGCATAAGCCCGTGAGCGACGACGCGACGAACCCGAAGGGCAAAAGACCCGCGCCGCGCTAGAGGCGAAAACGAACCTGGTCAATCCAGAAGCGTTCCATCCGCTTCAGGGTGACATTCAGGCTGTCGAGGTCCGTGGCACCGACATTGCCGACCGCTTCCAGCGAACCCAGATGCCGGTCGAACAGTTCGCGCAGCATGTCGCGCACCGCCTCGCCCTTGCGGGTCAGGCGCACCAGCACCGACCGACGATCGGCTTCCGAGCGTTCGTGATGAATGTATCCGCCCTCGACCAGCTTTTTGAGATTGTAGGAAACGTTCGAGCCCAGATAATGCCCACGCGTGCGAAGCTCGCCCGCCGTCAGCTCCTGGTCGCCGACATTGAACAGCAGCAGCGCCTGGACCGAATTGATCTCGCGCTCGTCGCGGCGATCCAGTTCGTCCTTGATCACATCGAGGAGCTGACGATGAAGTCGCTCCACGAGATTGAGAGTCTCGAGATAATATTTGCGTACCGCAGGCGCGCTACCCAGCGCCACCGCGGTCTGCGGTTTGGTCATCGCCGTCATCTAATTTCCCTGCTTTTTGCAGAGCCCACCTGTTGTTACAGGCAGAGTAGGCGCGATGTCTTAAAGACGCGTAAAATGCGCTGCATGCACGGCAACACTTACCCATCGGCAGGGATCTTGTATCACCATGGCAAACAAGTGATTAACGCGCACACGACAATCAGAACAAATTGTCCCCGGATGGTGCAAATAAGCTGTCCGTCGTTCCCACTGCTGCCAAAGACGGCGGATTCCACCTTGGCGAACGATCCTTGTCCACCAATGCGGCGCGCACGCCTTCGACAAAATCGTGCGAAACGATCACGCGCTGCGCCAGCCGGTATTCCAGCGCCAGGCACTGATTCAAATTCAGGCTTGCCGCTTCATGCAGCAAACGGAATGTGAGTTTCACCGATGTCGGCGACATGGCGCGGATGGTCTGGGCGGTGTCGCGGAAAAATTCGCTGCTGTCACGATCCAGGCGTTCCAGGATCGCTTCAACGGACGTAGCGGAGAAAATCGTCGCGATGCGGCGGCGATGCGGCGCCAGCGCGCCGGCTGCGGGTTTGCGCGCCAGCGGCTCTATCAGTTTTTCCGGGTCGGCCCCGCCTGCAAGCCCTTCGATCACATCCTCGAATTGCTCCTTTGCGACGACATGGGTGACAAGGCGGCCCGCGTCGCCTGCGCCGATGCGTGCGCCGGTCAAGGCCAGGTACATGCCGAAGGCGCCCGTTAGCCGCGACAGGAAATGGCTGGCGCCGACATCGGGTATGAAGCCGATGGCGGTCTCCGGCATCGCAAAGGCGAGTTCGGGATCAGCCAGCCGGTAGGTGCCATGCACGGAGACGCCCGCGCCGCCGCCCATGGTAATGCCATGCAGAAGTGCAATGTACGGCTTGGCGTAGGAACCGATCAGGGCATTGAGACGATACTCGTCCCGCAGAAGGTCCGCGCCCGCGTTCGACCCATCCAGCACCGCCTGGCGCACCGCCCGCACATCGCCGCCCGCGCAAAAGGCCCTGCCCTCACCGCGGATGGCCACGGCTTTGATGTGATCGTCTGCGGCCCAGTCCGACAGGGCTGCCGCCAGCGCCTTGATCATGCCGTGGGTCAGGGCATTCAGCGCCTGTGGCCGGTTCAGGGTCAGCAGGCCCAGGGATCCGCGTTTTTCGGCAATTACATGGATGTCCATGGCCAAAGACTTGCGTAGAAGGCAGCGAATTGGCAAGGAGAACGGCATGAGCAGCTATCCCCAGATCCGCATGCGCCGCCTGCGCCGTCACGACTGGACGCGCCGCCTGGTGACCGAGAACACCCTGTCGCCCGCGGACCTGATCTGGCCCGTCTTTGTCATCGAAGGCGAAAACAGGCGCGAAGCTGTCGCTTCGATGCCGGGGGTGGAGCGGCTGTCGGTAGATCTGGTGGTCGCCGCCGCGAAGGAAGCAGCCGGACTTGGCATTCCCGTGATTGCGCTGTTTCCCCAGACGCCTGCCGCGCTGAAAACCGAAGACGGGCGCGAAGCCATCAATCCCGACAATCTGGTGTGCCGCGCCGTGCGCGCCATCAAGGCGGCGGTGCCCCAGATCGGCATCCTGTGCGACGTGGCGCTGGACCCCTACACCAGCCATGGCCATGACGGCGTGCTGAAGGATGACGATGTGCACAATGATGCCACCGTGGAAATTCTGGTGCAGCAGGCGCTGGTCCAGGTGGCGGCCGGTTGCGACATCATCGCACCGTCGGACATGATGGATGGCCGCATCGGCGCCATCCGCGCCGCGCTGGAGAAGAATGGCGATCACAATATTTTGCTGATGGCCTATGCCGCCAAGTATGCGAGCGCCTTTTATGGTCCCTTTCGCGATGCGGTCGGCAGCGCCAAGGCGCTGGTGGGCGACAAGCGCACCTATCAAATGGATCCAGCCAACGGCGATGAGGCCCTGCGCGAAGTGGCGCTCGATCTCGCCGAGGGCGCGGACATGGTCATGGTCAAGCCCGGCATGCCTTACCTGGACATCGTGCGCCGGGTGAAGGACCGCTTTGGCGTGCCGACATTCGCCTATCAGGTGTCGGGCGAATACGCGATGTTGTCAGCGGCCTTCGAAAAAGGATGGCTGGAACGTGACAGGGCTGTCATCGAAACATTGACCGGATTCAAGCGCGCCGGCGCCAGCGGCATCCTGACCTATTTCGCCGTGGAAGCAGCAAGGCTACTGACAAGCCGATCATGAGTTTCGCGCCCCAAATCCGTCGTCGCCACCTGCTTTCAGGGCAGCGCTGGCGGATGCGGTTTGTCTTCTGGGGCGGCGCCATCGCGGTGGGACTGGTCAGCGTTGCTTTTGCCTGGGCCGCCAATCGCGCCACGGACCTTTTTCACCATCTGCTGGTCTATCCCTGGGTCGCATTCGCGCTGACGCCGAGCCTGTTCATGCTCTCGGTGTGGCTGACACGCCGGTATTTTCCCGGTGCCCAGGGTTCGGGCATTCCGCAGGCCATCGCCGCGCGGCGGGCGCGGCATCGGCGCGATATCCTGCTTTCGCCGCGACTGACCATGGGCAAGGTCGTCATGACCCTGCTGGGGCTGGCGGGCGGCGCCTCGATCGGCCGCGAAGGACCGACGGTGCAGATCGGCGCCGCCATCATGCTGGCCGCGGGCAAATGGGGCGGCATGGGCAAGGCGCGCGGATTGATCCTGGCAGGATCGGCCGCCGGCGTGGCCGCCGCCTTCAACACCCCGCTCGCCGGTATCGTATTTGCCATCGAGGAAATGGGCCGCGCCTTCGAGCAGAAGTCGAGTGCGCTGGTGCTGATCGCCGTTATCCTGGCGGGCATCGCCAGCCTGGGGCTGGTGGGAAACTACAATTATTTCGGCAGCAGCAGTTCCATGCTGATCGTCACGATCGACTGGGTTGCCGTTCTGGTATGCGGCGTGTCCGGCGGAATCCTGGGCGGATTGTTCGCGCGTATCGTGATCGTCGGCGGCGCCCTTATCCGCAAACACCTGGTGCCCGCCCCTATGCGTCACGCGCTGATCGTGGCGGGGGCCTGCGGGCTGATCGTGGCGCTGTGCGGCTTTATCAGTGGCGGCGACAGCTATGGCACCGGCTATGAAACGGCGCGCGGAGCCGTGGAAGGCCATGCGCTGGTCTGGTATTTCGCGCCGCTCAAATTCATTGCCACCCTCGCCTCCACCCTCTCCGGCATTCCCGGCGGACTGTTTGCGCCATCCTTGTCGGTGGGTGCGGGCATGGGCAGCGTGATCGCCCACCTGATGGGCGTTCACGCCATCGGCGCGATTGTGCTGCTGGGCATGTGCGCCTATTTCGCGGGCGTGGTTCAGGCGCCCATCACCGCCGCCGTGATTATCGGCGAAATGACCGCGGCGAGCGGCATGCGCCTGCCGCTGCTTCTGGCGGCGATGATCGCCTATGGCGTCAGCCGTCTGATCCAGCGGGAGTCGCTGTATCACGCGATGGCGGAAAGCTTCCTCAAGGACTAGGCGCTACTCGCGCGTCGCGAACAGGCTGCGCAGGATAATCTCCGCACGCGCCGGCAGCACATGCAGGCCCGAGCGCCGCTGGCCCAGATCGATCACGTTTTCCAGAACCAGCATCGCCAGGCCGTGGACGCTGGCCCACACCGCCAATCCCAGTCCGCTGTCGTGCAAGGCATCCCCAATCTCGGTGCCGATGGAATCCGCCTTCAGGCCAAGGGCCGGAAACTTGTCGCGGTTGGGAAGCTGGCCGCCGAACATCAGCCGCGCCAAGGCGGGCCGCGCCGCCACGAAGCGCATATAGGCGGCGCCGATATTGGCGATCTTGTCGGATTCGGTGCCTGGGGCCTTGGCGGCTTCGCGCAGCGCTTCGCGCAGTTCGTCGAAACCCTCGATGGAAAGTTCCACCAGCAGCGCTTCGTGATTAGGGAAATGGCGATAGGGCGCGGCATGACTGACGCCCGCCTTGCGGGCCACCGCGCGCAATGTGAGCGCGGCCAGTGTTTCCTCTTCCAAGATCGCGCGCGCCGCATCCAGCAGACCATTGCGCAGGTCGCCGTGATGATAACCCCGTCCGCCGGGCTTCGGCGGGAGTGCCGAACCAACGGTGTCGCGTTCATTCATACTCAAACCTCGTGTGCTATTCCTTGCTCCCTTTCCGCGCGGTCTCCTGGCGCACGAAAAGGCTCGATGTATCCCAACGCTTCCCCCCCAAATTCTCCACTTCCGCATAGAACTGGTCGACCAGTGCTGTCACCGGCAGGCTGACACCCTGCCTGCGCGCTTCGTCCAGCGCGATGTTCAGGTCCTTGCGCATCCACTCCACCGCGAAGCCGTGATTGTATTCGCCGGCATTCATCGTCTTGTAGCGGTTCTCCATCTGCCAGCTCTGCGCCGCGCCCTTGGAGATCACATCCGTCACCGCTTCCATGTCGAGACCGGCGGCGCGCATGAGGCTGTAGGCTTCCGCCATGCCCTGGACAATGCCCGCGATGCAGATCTGGTTCGCCATCTTGGTGAGCTGGCCCGAACCGGCCGGGCCCAGACGCTTGGCCAGCTTGGTATAGACAGCCATGACCGGCTCGCACCTGGCGTAGGCAGCTTCGCTGCCGCCGCACATGATTCCCAGCTTGCCGTTCACGGCGCCCGCCTGCCCGCCGGACACCGGCGCATCTACAAAATCAAAGCCGCGCTTCTGCGCTTCTTCGGCCAACTCGCGCGCGATGGAGGCGGAAGCGGTGGTGTGGTCCACGAACAGCGAACCCTTGGCCATGGCGTCAAAGGCGCCCCCACCTCCATTAGAGGAGGCACCCAGGGTCACTTCGCGCAAATCGGAATCGCGACCGACGCAGCAGAAGACGATTTCCTGGCCCTTGGCGGCCTCGGCCGGCGTGGCAGCGGTCTCGCCGCCATATTCGGCCTTCCACTGCGCCGCCTTGGCAGGGTTGCGGTTGTAGACGGTGACGTCGTGACCGCCCTTTTTCAGGTGACCCGCCATGGGATAGCCCATCACGCCCAGGCCGATGAATGCAATTTTCATAGTCTTATTCCACCACTTCTATCTTTGGGGCTTCGCCAGTCGCGAAGCTTGGACGTTTCATCAGCCAGATGACGGCAAACACAGGCAGGGAAATCAGGAACATGAAGAGGAAGTCGTTCGCGTAGGCCTGCACCTGCGCGCGGTATTCTATGAGAGAATTCAGATTTGCCAACCCAAAAGGTATCTGTGGGTTCATCATCAGCGAGGGACCGTTGACCCCCAACGCCCGGTTGAAGGACGAAGCATTGCCTGCCAGTTGGGCGTGAATGGTCTGGACGCTGTTGGCAAGCACCGTGGTGGTGATTGAAACACCGAAGGCACTACCGATATTGCGCATCAGGTTGCTGAGGCCGGCCCCATCAGTGCGCAGTTGGGGCGAAAGTGTCGCAAAAGCCACCATGTTCATGGGGACAAAAACCAGGCCCATGCCGATGCCCTGTACGAACGTCACCCAGGAAATCGCCCCGACGCCGATTTGCGGCGTCCAGGATGTCATCTCCCACATCGACCAGCACAGCAGGGCCGCGCCGGCCGACATCAGGATTCGCGGATCCATCTTCATGGTCAGCCTGCCGGCAAACATCATGGCGAACATCACGCCGAAACCGCGCGGTACCATCAGGAAGCCGGTCTGGGTGACGCTGCGCCCGGCCAGGTTCTGCAGATAGGGCGACAGCAGTGCCGAGGACGCCAGAAGAATGAGCCCCATCACGAACATCAGGATCAGGCCGCTGATGAAGTTGCGGTCCTTGAAGATCACCACCGGGATGAAGGGCTTCTTCGCGGTGATCATGTGGACCACGAACAGGTACAAAGCGATGGCCGCAACGATGCCTTCGACTATGATTTCGGAAGAAGAGAACCAGTCCTTGGTGGTGCCCCGGTCCAGCAGCAGCTGAAGCGCCGCCAGCCCTACCGACAGCGCGCCGAAACCGAACCAGTCGAACTTCAGGCTGTTGTCGCGGTCGGTGTCCTTGAAGAAGATCAACAGTGCGGCACAAGCAGCAATGCCGAAGGGCACGTTGATGTAGAACACCCAGCGCCAGTTGTAGGCGTCGGTGAGGATGCCGCCCAAGGTGGGGCCCAGGATCGGGCCCAGCATCACGCCCATGCCCCAGATCGCCATCACGCTGCCGCGCCTGGCGGGTGGATACATGTCCAGCAGTATGGCCTGGGAGAGCGGGCCCAGCGCCGCACCGAACATGCCCTGGACGATGCGGAACACCACCATCTGCTCCAGGGACTGCGCCGCACCGCACAGGATGGATGCGATGGTGAAGCCGGCGATGCAGGTGACGATCAGGTTCTTCTTGCCGAAGCGCGCCGCCAACCAGCCCACCGGCGCGGTCATGATGGCGGCGGCGATGATATAGCTGGTCAGGACCCAGGTGATCTGGTCGCGCGACGCCGACAGGCTGCCTTCCATATAGGGCAGCGCCACATTGACGATGGTGGTGTCCAGCGCCTGCATCAGCACGCCCGCCATGCTGCCGATCAGCACGGCCCATTCGGCCACCTTGCTGTCATACTGATGGGCGGCGTGCGGCTGGTCGGTCACTTACAGACCGTGCATCAGGCGATACCAACGGCGATGACCGGTATCGATAGTGATGACGGTGCTCATGCCGGCGCGCAGCGGGCGGTCGCATTCGGCCTTGTCGATGGCGATGCGCACGGGAATGCGCTGCACCACCTTGATCCAGTTGCCGCTGGCATTTTCCGCCGGCAGCGCCGAGAAGCTGGAATCCGAGCCGGCGCTGACCGTCTCGACATGGCCCGTCCAGTCGCAGCCCGGATAGGTATCGACCGTGATGTCCACCGGCTGACCGTTGCGCACATGGGTCAGCTCGGTTTCCTTGAGGTCAGCGGAGATCCACAGCTTGTTGCCGATCAGGCCCACCGCGCTGGTAGTGGTGAAGGCCGACATGGCCGAGATCACCAGCGTGCCGGGCTGCAGGCTGTCCACCTCGCCCACGGTGCCGGCAAAGGGCGCACGCACGGTGGCGTGATCCAGCTGGCGCTGGGCCTCGTCCACTGCGGCCTTGGCCTTCATATAGGCGGGGGTCTTCTCGACCGCGATGTTCACATCGCCGTTCAGCTTGGCCAGTTGGGTGGCGGCGGTCTGTTGCAGGGACGCCATGGTCGCCTGGGCACTCAGCAGTGCAGCGCGCTGGGTATCGACCTGCATGGCGGCAATGGCGTTCTGCTTCTGGAGGGACTGATAGCGCGCATAGGTCTGGCGGTCGACATTCACCATCGCGGCCTGGGCACCGATCTGGGCCACGGCCGCGCGATACATGGCGCGGGTGGATTCAACATCCTGCGCGGTCGACGCCAGTGCCGCCTTGGCAGTGTCGAGGGCTATCTGGAACGGCTGGGGATCCAGGGTGAAGAGAATCTGGCCCGGCTCGACATGCTGGCCTTCATGCACATTGACCGACTGCACCAGGCCGGACACATCGGTGGAGACCATCAGCTTGTTGGCATGGACATAGGCGTCGTCCGACGACATATAGCGCCCGCTATGGAGATAGAAGAAGGTGGCGATGGCCAGGAAGATGCCGACGCCCCCGAACATCAGGATCTTGCGCAAACGCGCCTTGTCGGCCCACAGGCCCTTCGTGCCGCCTTGGGGAGCGGTGCTGTAGGCGGAATTCACTGCGGACATTCTATTCTCCCGCCGCCGCGGCCTTGGCCGCAGGCTGGTCCATGGTCAGTTGGGCCTTCATCTGCAAAAGCGCCTTGGTGACGATCTCGATCGTGGCGGGATCCAGTCCGTGGGTGATCTCGCCCAGCAGCTGTTCCTTGTAGAGATGGATGTCCGCTAGGATGGGCTGCGCGGCCGGCAGCAAGTGCAGGCGGCGAATGCGGCGATCGGCGGGGTCGAGGCGACGCTCCAGCAGGCCGCGCGCCTCCAGCCGGTCCACCAGGCGGCCCACCGTGATGGGCTCCACCTCGCAGATGGAGGCCATTTCGTTCTGGGTCATGCCCGGCATCCGCGAGAGCCTTGCCAGGATGACCCCCTGGGCGCGGGTCATGCCATAGGTCCGGGCCCAGCGGTCGAAGCGGATCCGCATCAACCGGGCGACGTCGTAGAGTTCCACCAGCATTTCGATTTTCATGGCAATACGATAAGCAGCGTTATGTTATCCCGCAATATAATAAGCCAGCTATTTTGTGCAATGCACCCATGCCAAAAACGAAAAAAGCCGGCGGAAACCGCCGGCTTTTCCCGATATGGTCCGAAGACCGGGCTTACATGCCCGAACCCTGGATGTCCTTCCAGCTGGCCGTGATGGCCTTGATGGCGTTGTCCGGCAGCGGAACGTACTGCAGAGCGATCGCGTCCTTGTCGCCACTCTCATAGGCATACTTGAAGAACTTCAACGCAGCGGCGGAAGCCGCCTTGTCGGACGGGTTCTTGTACATGATCGCCCAGGTGGCGCCGGTGATCGGCCAGGCCTTGTCGCCGGGCTGGTTCACCAGAACCATGTTGAACTCCTGCTTGGAAGCACCGGCCCAGTCGGCACCGGCCGCGCCAGCGCGGAAGGTTTCGATGTTGGGCTCAAGCGTCTTGCCGTTGCGGTTGATCAGCTTGGTGTAGGCCAGCTTGTTCTGCATGGCATAGGCATACTCGACATAGCCGATCGAACCGGCGAGCTGGCTCACGGAGCCGGCGACGCCGTCATTGCCCTTGCCGCCAACGCCCATCGGCCATTCGACGGCCGTGTCAGCGCCGACCTTGTCGGCCCATTCCTGGCTGACCTTCGACAGATAGTTGGCGAAGATGAAGGTGGTGCCCGAACCGTCGGAACGATGCACGACCAGGATGTTCATGTTCGGCAGGGACAGGCCGGGGTTCAGTTTCTTGATGGCGGGGTCGTTCCACTTGCGGATCTTGCCCATATAGATGTCCGCCACGGTGGTGCCATCAAGCACCATCTGGCCGGCCTGGACGCCCGGCACATGGACGACGAGCGTGATGCCGCCGACGATGAGCGGAAACTGCGTCAGGCCCGCGGCATTGAGATCGGCAACAGACATCGGCTTGTCGGAGGCGCCGAAGGTGACGGTCTTCGCCTTGATCTGGGCAATGCCGCCGCCCGAACCGATGGGCTGGTAGTTGATGTGGCTGCCGCCGGTATAGGCAGCCGACCACTTGGACAGGATCGGATAGACGAAGGAGGAACCCGCGCCGGTGATATCGGCCGCCATGGCGCCGCCCGACATGAGCATGCCGGCAAGTGCCGCCGCGAAGAACGTCTTTACTTGGAATTTCATTCTGTTTCCCTTTCTAAAGGATGTTTGGGCTACCACTGGAAGTCGCCCCAGATGCCGATTTCGTTGTAGCTGCCCTTCATGGCGCCGGTGTTGGAGCCGATGGTGCCGTTCGAGCTGCCGAAGCTGCCGCCACGAACCGCTTCATGCTTGTAGGCGAGCGAGAAGTCCACGATCTTGGTGGGGCTCCAGGTCAGGCCCAGGGTGTAGTATTCGTCATTCTTGTTCGGCGCCGTGGTCTGGTTGGTGTCCACGGTATCATAGCGGGCGAACGCAGCCCATTGCGGCAGGAAGTAGTAGGAGGCGAAGGCCGACACGCCCTCACCCTTGTCACCGGGGGTATTGGAAGCCACCAGGGCCGCGGAATAGTCGTTGGCGTTGAAATATTCCACGCCGACGCGCAGGCCGTTGGCGACATAGGCGCCGATAACGTCGAAGCGTTCCGCCGTGTGGTAGGTCTTTGTGCCATAGGCGGTACCCAGCTTGCCGGTATAGCCGCCGATGCCCAGGTTGAAGCCCTCATAGACAGCGCTGACGCGACCTTCGAAGTCGAACGAGTCGAAGCGGTTGGTGCCGCCGCCGATCGGGGTCTTCTTGTAGCCGCCGCCATTGATGGCCGCGACGTCATAATTGACGATGCCGTCGAACAGCGTGCCCATGGCATGGACACCCCAGTCGGACGACGTGCCGAACTTGCTGTGGTCGACCATGACATTTTCAAAGTAGCGCATGCCGTACAGGCCTTCGACATACGGCACCCAGGGAAGGTCGGCCGCACCAACGCGGATCGTCAGCGCCGGGTCGATCTTGGCCTGCAGATAGGCCTTCTTGAGATAGATCTGGCCCGTCGAGCTGCCGCTGTCATAGGTGGTGTCGGTGGTGACGTTGGCCGAGAACATGCTGTTGAAGGTGTGATCAATGCCGACATAGAAGCGCTTGATGTCGAAATTGGTGCCGTTGCCACCGCCATTGACGCGCACGCCATTGGCCTTGTTGTTGATGTTGGTGACGTCGTAATACATGCGGCCGCTGATCGAGGTGTTGCTCCACCAGCCGCTGGGCGCGGTCGGCGGCGTATTGGCCACCTTGGCCATGTTCACTTCGGCGTTCTGCAGTTCTTCTTCCAGAGCCGAGATGCGCGCTTCGAGTTCCGAAGTGCTGGCAGCCGGCGAATAGTTCTGGGCCAGAACAAGCGGCTTCTGACCACGGTCATAGCCCATCGTCACAGCACTCGTCGCCGCGGCATCGCCGGCAGCGACCGAGGCGGTCTTCGCTTCCGCAGCGCCCAGCGCCGCAAAGGCACACACGCCAGACATCAGCGCCAGTTTCCCGATTTTCATTACCCTCAGTCCCTCTGTGTATCCCGCGCAATCTTGCGCGCGCTGGCTTTCGCAGCGCGGGACTACAGCCGGATGAAGGTTCCATGACGGTTATGTGACTGACTTCGCGGATGCAGCGGAATCCGCGCTTTGCGGTAAATGCCGCACTTGTGGATTGTTTTGAACGTGGCCGTTAGGCCACGCTTATTCGCCGTCGGTCGTGCGGCGGCCCGGCACGCCTTGCGGCGGCTCGCCCTGCGCCAGGGCGCCATAGCGGCCCCTGAAATAGACCAAGGGAGCGCCCGCCGCGTCATGCTGGGCAAAGCGCAGCACGCGGCCCAGCAGGATGGCGTGGTCGCCGGCATCCTGCACACTTTCGCGGGCGCATTCGAAGATCGCCAGAGAATCGGCCAGTGCCGGCGGACCCAGCTCGGTGGGAATCAGTTCGATGCCGTCCAGGCTGTGTTCCCCTGCCCCGGCGAGTCGCGACGACACCGCCTTGTGGCCGCTGCCCAGGATGGAAACGGTGAAGCCGGGCGCTTCGGCAAAGGCCTGGAAGCGGCGCGAGGCCTTGTGGATGCACCACAGCACCAGCGGCGGATCCAGCGACACCGAGGTGAAGGAATTCACCGTAATCCCGATATGGGACATGGGTTCCTTGTCGGCATCCGCCGACGGGTCCCCCGCCGCGGTCATGACCGCAATTCCGGTGGGGAAGCAGCCCAGGGCATTTCGAAAGGCGCGGGAATCAAAACTCATAAGCCATCCTAACCGCCCCCGTTTCACACTCGGTTAAGAGGGGGTGTGCATGATCGCTTAAAGGTTAGGCGACCCGGCGAAAAGACCGCAAGCCATAACCGGGTGAATGGGATTTTTTGGGGTAGCAGGCCATGGCCCGCGACGGTTCAATCATCATCAAGAAGATCAAGAAGGGCGGTCACGGCGGCCATCACGGTGGCGCCTGGAAAGTCGCCTATGCGGACTTCGTGACCGCAATGATGGCCTTCTTCCTGCTGATGTGGCTGATCAATACCACCACCCCCGAACAGAAGCGCGGCATTGCCGACTATTTCGCGCCCCAGTCCATTGCCCAGACCGTCTCCGGTTCCGGCGGCGTGTTGGGCGGCAAGGTGATGGGCGAAGATAGCGCCCATGCCGGCGGCGCCCAGTCGGTGATGCAGAAACAGTCCCCGCCTGCCCCTGATTCCAAGACCAAGGCGCTGGCCGACGGCAGCGGCCAGGGTGCGGGCGACAATGCCAATGCCAACGATGCCCATTCGGCGCAGGACGGCGAATTCGCCCATGCCGCCGAAGCCATTCACCAGGCGGTGCAGGACAATCCCGACATCGCCAACCTGTCGCATCAGGTCATCACCGAGAACACGCCGCAGGGCCTGCGCATCCAGCTTGTGGACCAGGATGGCCGCCCCATGTTCCAGCAGGGCTCCAACGAGCCGATGCCCTATACCAGGAAGTTGCTGGCCGCCGTGGGCGCCATCGTCTCGCGCCTGCCCAACCGCGTCTCCATCGCCGGCCATACCGGCGGCAATGATGTGAATGCCGGCGGGGGCGCATGGGAATTGTCGGCCAGCCGCGCCAACCAGGCGCGCGCCATGCTGCAGGCCGGCGGCCTGGGCAGTGATCGGATCTATGAAGTCGCGGGCAAGGCCGGGTCCGAACCGCTGCTGCCGGAAGATCCCAACGCCTCGGCCAACCGCCGCCTCAGCATCGTATTGATGCGCGAAGCCCCGCCTGCACCGTCAAATACGGGGCTTTAAAGCGAAAAATCTCCCCTGGCCGCAAATAAACCGGCTGCGCCGGCGCAGCGGGCTTGTCATACTTCTGCCTGAGAGGGGCAGGCTTTCGACGTGACCGACCAGCGCAATACCCGCGTTCCGCAATTCTTCCTGACCCCCGGGGGGCCCTGCCCCTATCTGCCGGGCAAGACGGAACGCAAGGTGTTCGCGCGGTTGGGCGGCAACCTGGCCCAGCCCTTGTCCGAGGCCCTCACCCATTCCGGTTTTCGCCGCAGCCAATCCATCGCCTATCGCCCGGCCTGCGAGGGCTGTGCGGCGTGTGTCTCGGTGCGGATTCGCGCTGGCGCGTTTGCTCCCAGCCGCAATCAGAAGCGCATCCTGCGCCGCAGTGACGATCTGGCCCGTGCCGAAGTCGCCGCGGAAGCGACGCGCGAACAGTTTGCCTTGCTGCGCACCTATCTGGATTCGCGCCACCCCGGCGGCGGCATGAGCGACATGGGACTGTTCGACTATGTCGCCATGGTCGAGGAAACCCCGGTCTCCACGCATATCGTGGAATATCGCGCAGCAGACGGCACCCTGGCCGCCTGCGCCCTTACCGACCGACTGAAGGATGGCCTCAGCATGGTCTATTCCTTCTTTCATCCCGGCGAGGATGCGCGCAGCCTTGGCACCTACATGATCCTGGACCATGTGCGCGCGGCGCAGGCCGCAGGTCTGCCCTATGTCTATCTGGGCTACTGGGTGCGCGGCAGCGACAAGATGGATTACAAGGTGCGCTTCTCGCCGCTGGAAGCGCTGGGCCAGAATGGCTGGGAAGACCTCAAGGTCTGATTTCCCTCGCATTGCGCCGCAACACCGCTTGCGCAGGCTTGCGAAAAAACAACCTCCTGAAACTCTCGGAATTGTAACCGTCGGATATTCGCGGCAGCGCCGCGCCATTGCGCGCACAGCTTTCGCCGCCGCCTTGGCGGTGTTTGCCTGCTGCCGCGCAGAGACGATTGCGAAATCCCCGACAAACGCCCTAAGGTATTCCCACAATTATTTTGTGGCTTTATGCCACATCATCACAAGGCGCCGCGCTTCCTAGATTCCAGCTGTGAAAAACAGTCGAGGGAGCAAACAATGTCGTCTGGCGAAATCGCATTTCTGGCAATGGTAATCGGCGCGCTGTCGGTGTTTGCCGGGGCCTTGGCCTGGGCACAGTGGATGGAAAGCCGGGGCCGATAGGTTGCGGTATAGCGCGCTGCGTCAGGGCTGATCGACAACCTTCACGCGATCGCCGTCATGCAACTTGTCGAGGCTGTCGCCAGCCAGGCGGTCTCCCGCGGTAAGGCCCGACAGGATCACCACCGAGGCCTGCGTCTTCAGCCCCAGCGCCACGTCGCGCTTTTCCACCGTGCCATCATCCTTCATCACAAAGACCGTGCCGGTCTTGCCCTGGACCAGCACCGCCGTCACCGGCACTGCCACCCGGGCCACTGCAGGCCCCTTGTCGGGCGCGGTCATGAACGACACCCGCGCTGCCATCTGCGGCAGGATGCGACTGTCCTTGCCCTTGATCGCCACACGCACCAGCACCGTGCCCTTGCTCTGATCGGCGGTGGGGATGATGGCTATCACCGAGCCGGGAAATTCCAGTTCGGGATAGGCTTCCAGGTGAATGACGGCCTGACCGCCCACTTCCACCCGCTCGATATAATTTTCCGCAACATCGACCTGCACCTCCAGTGAGTCCATGTCGACGATGGTGACAATGCCGGTGCGGGTATCGCCGCCGCCGGCCGCCGAGGGCGCCACCACCTCACCCACCTGCGCCACCTTCACCGTGACCACGCCATCGAACGGCGCGCGCACCAGCGTGTCGCGCAGATTGCTCTGCGCCAGCCCCACCTGCGCCAGCGCCACGTCATAGGCGGTGCGGGCATTGTCATAGCTGAGGCGCTGGTTTTCCACCGCGTCGGTGGAGATGGCGCCTTGCGATTTCAGGTGCTGGTAACGGGCATAGATCGGCGTGGTATTGTCCATTGCCGCCTTGGCCTGGCGCGCCAGGGCCTGCGCCTGACGCAATGACGCTTCATAATTGGAATCGTCCAGGCGCGCGACAATGTCGCCGGCCTTCACCGTCTGGCCTTCCTCGAAATTCACTTCGACGACCTTGCCCAGGATTTTTGCCGACAGCGTCGCCTTGCGCCGCGCCACCACATAGCCGGAGGCATCAAGTCCCGTGCTGGTGCCGCCCGCGCCTTCCGCCTGCGCGGTGATGACATGCACCGGCACGCGATTGTCCGGCCAGAAATACCAGGCGGCGCCGCCCGCCAGCACAAGCGCCACGGCAGCGGCGCCCAGCATCACCGGCGACGGCCCGGTCTTGCGGCGCACGGGCGCCCGCTCGATCTTCAGAGAGGCGAGCAAGGAAGATTTGTTGTCGGTCATGTTGCCCTTTATGTCGCCCTTCACGTTGCTCTGAGCGCATCAACGACAGGCCTGCGCGCGGCGCGGATGGACGGCAGCAGCCCCCCCAGCAGCGCCACCAGCATGGCCCAAAATATACCCAGTCCCACGGTCGCCGGCGAGACTGTCAGGAAGAAGATGATATTGCCAAAGGCGTCGCGCTTGCCGTCATACAGGGTCCAGGCAATGGCGGCCCCGATGGCCGCGCCCGCCACTGCCAGCACCACGCCCTCAATGATCACCGACACCGCGACCGGAAAGGCGGAAAAGCCCAGCGCCCGCAGGGTGGCGATCTCGCGGCCCCGCGCACTGACGGCGGCATACAGGGTGTTCAGGCAGCCGAACAGCGCCCCGATGGCCATCACCGCGCCCACGATATAGGCCAGGATCACCAGGCCGATGGTACTTTCCGAACTCACGCGCTTGTACCAGTCCGAATGGCGCTGCGCCGTCACCGACAGGGCCGGATTGGTGGAAAGCGCCTTCTTGAAGGTGTCGAAGGAGTCCATCGACTTCAGCCGCACCAGCACCGCATTGTAGTTGGCGTGATGGGTGGCGGTCATCAGCGTGTCGGCATCGCCGACCAGCTGGCCTTCCATGAGGTCGCCGGTGGAGAAGACGCCGACGATGGGCCATTCGCCGCCAGGCAGGATCACCTTGTCGCCGATATTCATGCCCTTGTAGAGGCTCTGGGCGCCCCGCCCCACCATCATCTCGCGCCTGCCGGGCTGGAAAAACCGTCCCGCCACCAGCTTCAGCTCGGGGCGCAACGCCAGGCCCTTGGTGCCGAGACCGCGCATGGTGGTGTAGCCTTTGGTGCCGTCCTTGCGCAGCACCGGCACGCCCATGGTGGCAGCCTTGTCAGCCAGGGGTTTGCCGTCCTTGTCCTTGGCGATGCCCGGCGCGTCCACGATCAGCGGCGCCATGGCGCGGGTGATCACGCTTTGGCCTTCGCTGTCAGATCCCGCAGAGACCACGATGGCGCGGCCCGGATCGCCGGAATGCAGAATGGCTTGCTGCATGCCGGTGGTGAGCGACAGCATCGACAGCAGTACGCCGACGGTGGCGCCAAGCCCGACCACAATCACCATCGAAGTCCAGAAGCGCCGCGGCAGGCTTTTGAAGTTCAGGGCACACACAATGAATATCTGGCGGATCATGTTCTAGCGTCCCGACAAGGCGGTTGCGATATCCATCCGCTTCAGCCGCATGGCTGGCAGGACGGCGCTGATCAGGGCGACGGCGGAGGCCGAGAAGATTGCCCACAGATAGACCGACGGGGTCATCATCGGGATCGGCACACCCTGCCCCGGGGGAAACAGCCTGGGCAGGACGGTGGTGATCCAGGATGCCAGGCCTACGCCCAGCGCCGCGCCCAGCAGGCACGGGATCGCCGCTTCCAGGAAGACCAGCGCCATGACGCCGTTATCCGAAAAGCCGATGGTCTTGAGGGTGGCAAATTCCGCGAAACGCTCGCGCACCGACTGGGCGATGCCATTGGCGGTGAGGAACAGCACCATGAACATGCCGGCCAGTGCGATGTCGCGGTCCACTGCCGAAATGTCGATGCCGACATTGCTCACATCCAGTGCCGCCTTTTCGGTGATGGACTGGGTGGGAATGGTGGAATTGGCGAAGTGATCGTCGACCTTCTGCGCCAGGTCGGCAGAATGGGTAGGATCGCCCGCCTGGACAAAGTACTGGTCGACCTTGTCCTGCTTGGCCAGCGGCAACGACTTGTTGAAGTAATCGTAGTTGCCAAGGATATAGCCGCCGCTCATGTAGCCGACATCGCCCACGATATCGAGAACGCGAAGCTTCCAAGGCTGGCCGTCGCCGCGCGGATGCTGGGGCGAGGCGATAACAAAATCATCGCCGGGCTTGAGGTGCCACAGCGTGGCCTGCTGCCTGCTGATCAGGATTCCGGTACGGTTCTTCTGCAGCATGTCCCACTGCGCCCGCGTGATCGGCCATTCCGTCAAGGTGTCCGCCAACTTGGCATCCGCCATCATGGCATAGACCTTGTTCTTCTTTTCCTGGTGATAGCCGTTCAGGCCGTTGGTGTAGGCCACCATCGAGACGCCGGGGATCTGCGCCATCTGGGCGGCCATGGCGAGCGACATGTCACCGCCGAAGCGTGCGCCGACATAGACGCGATCGGCGCGGGCGTTCTTGGCCATGGTGGTGAAGGTGGCATTCATGCCGATGGTCAGGCCGAACAGGGTGAAGGCGATCATCACCGACAAAAGCGTCAGGATGGCGCGGGCGGGCTTGCGCATGATCGCGGCCCAGACGAGCGGAAAATATTTCATGCCCCCACCAGCACGCGCTCGATCAACTGGCCCTTGTCCATTTCCAGGCGGCGGGTGGCGTGATCGGCAGCCTTGGGATCATGGGTGACCATCAGGATGGTCTTGCCCTGCTGACGGTTGAGCTGCTGCAGCAGGGTCAGGATTTCATCGGCACTGGCACGGTCCAGGTCGCCGGTGGGTTCGTCGCAGAGCAGGATGGCGGGGTCGGCGACGATGGCGCGGGCAATGCCCACGCGTTGCTGCTGGCCGCCCGACATTTCGCCGGGCTTGTGGCTGGCACGGTCCTTCAGACCCACGATCTCCAGCGCTACCGCCACCCGGCGTTGCCGCTCGGACTTGGACAGGCTGGTGAGCAGGAGCGGCAGCTCGACATTGGCGGCGGCCGACAGCATGGGCATCAGATTGTAGAACTGGAAGACGAAGCCGATATTGTGACCGCGCCATTTGGTGAGCTGGCCGCCCGACAGCGTCTCCAGATGCTCGCCGCCCACGATCACCTCGCCGGAATTGCAACTGTCCAGTCCGCCCACCAGGTTCAGGATGGTGGTCTTGCCGGAGCCTGACGGCCCCATCAGCGAGACGAATTCCCCGGCGGGAATTTCCAGGCTTAGGTCGTGCAGGACCTCGACGGATTCCTTGCCCCGGCGATAGTGCTTGACCACGTGACGCAGCGAAATGGCGGACGACATGCGCGCTCCCCTTTTTCAAAAATTCGACTGGATGACCCTGTTGGCGGCATCCCAGCTATATATGTCATACGATGTATATTAAATGAGAGACTCTTGCAACACCTGATATCTTGCATAACACGGTAGCTGGGCGACAACAAGCCATTTTATGAGACCGCTATGATAAAAGTGGCTGGCTTAAGCAGCGGGCGCGAGCGACCGCACCATGTGGATCTCGTCCCAGTATTCCCCGTCCACCTTCAGGGCGCCGGGCAGCATTCCGAACTGCGCAAAGCCGTGGCGACCATACAGCGCCTGGGCCGACAGGTTTTTGGTGTGCACGCCAAGTATCAGCAATTCGGCGCCTTCGCTGCGCGCCATGGCTGCAACCGCTTCGATCAAGGCATCGCCAACACCCTGCCCGCGAAAATCGCTGCGCACATACATGGCGCCCAGATGGCCCACATGCGCGGTCTTGGCGGACCAGGTGTCACGCCAGTATTTGGCGGTCCCCGCAAACACGCCGCCGATCTCGCAGGTGAACCAGGCTTCGCCGGTGCGAGCGCGCCAGTCATCCAGTGTCAGTGCGGATTCGACAGTCAGATCAGCGGTGAAAGCTTCCGGGTAGAGCCGCAGCGATTCCAGCCGCACATCGGCAAAGCGCTCCCAGTCGTCAGGCAGGATGCGGCGGGCCGTTGTCACGCGCCGCCGCCGAACCTGGCTTTCCATTCGGCGATCTGCTCTTCGCTGATCTTAGCCACCAGGACTTCCGGCGCCTTGATGGGCTGGCCGGGCTCCAGATCGTTGAGCAGTTCCAGCATCGGTGCGCCGGGGAACGGGATGACGCCGCCGCGATAGCCGACCGGCTGGATGCATTCGTGGATCGTCTTGGCAAAGTCCGGCATCACCGGCCACACCAGATGCGCGAACTGGTGGATCAGGTTCAGGCCCATGCGCACGCCCACCGCCGCCTTGGCGCGATCGGTCTTGATGTGGGTCCAGGGCGCGGCCTTGGTCATGTATTCGTTGCCGGCCACCCAGATGGCGCGCATCTCGCCCATCGCCTTGCGGAATTCGGCATTTTCCATGAACTCGGCATACTGGGCGATGCGGCGATCCAGATCGGCGATCAGCGCGTGCTCTTCCTCGCCATACTCGCCCTCGCCCGGCACCACGCCATCGAAGCGCGCGACGCAGAACTTGGTGACGCGGTTGACGAAATTGCCCAGCACGTCCGCCAGGTCCTTGTTGATGATGCCGGCGAACTGTTCCCAGGTGAAGTTGCTGTCGCTGCCTTCGGGCGCATTGGCGATCAGGTAATAGCGCCAGTAATCAGCCGGCGCGACTTCCAGCGCCTTGTCCATGAAGATGCCGCGCTTGCCGGAGGTGGAAAACTTGCCGCCGTCATAGTTCAGCCAGTTGAAGCCCTTCAGCCGGTCCACCAGCTTCCACGGTTCGCCGGACGCCATGATGGTGACGGGAAAGCCCACGGTATGGAAAGGCACATTGTCCTTGCCCATGAATTCCCAATAGGTGACGTCCTTGGCGGCGTCGCCATACCACCAGCTTTTCCAGGCATCGCCCTTGTTGTTCTTGTCAGCCCATTCCTTGGTGGCGGCGATATATTCGATGGGCGCATCGAACCAGACATAGAAGACCTTGCCCTTGAGCTGGCCGTCCGCGATGTCGTCCGGCACCGGGATGCCCCATTCCAGGTCGCGGGTGATGCCGCGATCGTGCAGCCCCTCGTCCAGCCACTTGTAGGCGATCGACGTCACCAGCGACGGCCAATCCGCCTTGTGACTGTCGATCCAGGTCCGCAACTTGTCTGCGAACAGAGACTGCTTGAGAAACAGGTGAGTGGAGTCGCGAATCTCGATGTCCTGCGCGCCCGATACGGCAGAGCGCGGATGGATCAGGTCGATGGGGTCGAGCACCCGGGTACAATTTTCGCACTGGTCGCCGCGGGCGCGGTCATAGCCGCAATGCGGACAGGTGCCGATGACATAGCGGTCGGGCAGGAAGCGCTTGTCGGTGGGGCTGTAGGCCTGCTTGGTGACCCGGATTTCCAGGAAACAGTTCTTCCACAGCGCCCGCGCAAAGTGCAGCGTCAGCTCGTGGTTCTGCGGCGACGAAGAGCGCCCGAAATTGTCCCAGCTCAGGCCGAACTTGTCGCCCAGGTCCTTCTGCACCGCATGCCACTTGGCGGCATATTCGGCCACCGGCAGGCCCTCTTCCAGCGCCGCCAGCTCGACCGGTGCGCCATGTTCGTCGGTGGCGCAGATGGCGAGGGTGTCGTAGCCCCGGCTGCGGCAATAGCGGGCAAAGATGTCGGCGGGCAGCATGGAGCCCACCAGGTTGCCCAGGTGCTTGACC
>JBBQHU010000035.1:0-25790 GCA_038324265.1 Micropepsales bacterium
GCTCACCGGCGCGCCAAAAATCCGCGCCATGGAGCTGATCGACGAGTTTGAAAAGGAAAAGCGCGGGGCGGCCTATGCTGGCGCCGTCGGCTATTTCGCCGCCGACGGCTCGATGGACACCTGCATCGTGCTGCGCACCGCCCTGGTCAAGGACGGCATCATGTATGTGCAGGCCGGCGGCGGCGTTGTCGCCGACAGCCAGCCCGAAGCCGAGTACCAGGAGACGGTCAACAAGTCGAAGGCCCTGCTGGCAGCGGCGGAAGAAGCGGTGCGGTTTGCGAGTGCGGCGAAGAAGGGCCAATAGTTCTCGGCAGGATGTTCTTATGCCAATTCCAGCGGATGAATGGAAGTTATTGATTGAAGGAGCACTTTGGCGACTTTCGGACCAAAACTACCAGATGCGCGCATGGTTCGATAAACACGAAGAACAAACTGATCCTGGCGAACAGATTTGCCAAATCCTTGATGACTATAACTTTGAGGGGTTTATTAGCTCAGAAAAAGCTGAGCTATCAGAGCGTCAACAGCAAATCGCCATGGATCTTGTAAGACGCCTTAAATCTTTTGGCGGAAATTCACATGCCCCTCTAAATCCTTACAACGTCATAAACGACATCCATTGGAAGACGATCCAAACCGAAAGTGGAAGGCTTCTGAGGGATTTATTTCCTGAAAGCATTCGACCACAGATTTAGACGAATATCATTTAGAGGCGGCAAGTACCGCGCGGCTGGTTTTCATCCGCATCGCTTCATCCAGCGGCACCAGCGTCACACCATGATCCTGCGCCAGCCACGCCGCCAGCAGCTTCAACGTCACGTCATGCGGATGGCCGATGGCGATGGCGACGCCGGTGCGCCTGGCTTCGCGGGCCAGCGCTTCCAGCTGCATCGCCACACTCGCAGCGCTCTGGTCGTCGTCCAGGAAAATGTCGCGGCCGATGGTGGCAACGCCCGCCGCCCGCGCCGCGAACTCGCCCTGCGACGCCCCTGAGGTCTTTGAATCCAAAAAGAACAGCCCCCGCGCCTTCAACATCGCCATCACCGGCGCCAGCCCGGCCGCGTCGGCGGTGAAGCGGCTGCCTTCATGGTTGTTGATGCCGCTGATGCCGGGCACCCGGTCCAGATTCCACGCCAGCCGCCGCGTGACCTCCTCCGCCGACATGCCGGGCTTCAGCGCCATCGGTCCGGGATCGCGGGCACTGAAGGCCTGCATCGGCACATGCGCCAAAATCACGTGCCCACGTTTGGCCGCTGCCGTTGCCAAAAACGCGGTGGTGTCGGGATAAGGCAGGAAGGACAGCGCGACCTCCCTGGGCAGCGCCATCGCCTTGTCGGTGCCGGCGATGTCCTCGCCCAGATCGTCGATGCAGATGGCGATCACCGGATGGGCCGCGGCCACCACCGGCACATTGCGCAACGCGGGCGGCCGGCCCAGCCGCGCCATCCGCACAGCCTGGTTCAGCCAGTCCGGCCAGCCGCTTTCCGGCACGGGATAAAGCACCTGCGGCGCATGTGAACTTGGGTCAAAGCCCGTCAGCGCAAAGCGCGCAATGCGCACGCCGGGTTCGGGCCGGGCTTGCGCCGCCATGCCGGGTACTGCGGCTTCCAGGAAGCGCGGCAGACCCGCCCAGGCAGCACCACCGCCCAGCCACAGTCCGGCACCCAGCAGCGCCACGAACGCAACATCAGGCAAGCGCCGAATCAGAGACTCGCGGTTCATGGCGGCGAGTATAGCGTCAGTCGGCCGCCACAGGTGCTCCGCCGCCCGAAACGGCGCGCCGACACAGCCACACCATCCCGATCAGCGCGATACAGATCCAGCCCGAGGCCCAGAAGATATCATCCGCCGCCAGCAGATAGGCCTGGCTGGTCATGTTGCGGGTCAACGCCGCCTTGGCCTGCAGGTCCGGCAAGCCAAGCCGATGCAGCCCCGCCAGCGCCTTGGTCAGGACCGGGCTGTAGATGGTCGCGCTGTCGGCCAGCCGCGACTGGTGCAGCGCCTCGCGCCGGTCCCACAGGGTGGTGACGATGGAGGCCGCAAAGCCGCCGCCGGTGATGCGCGCGAAATTCGACAGGCCCGACGCCAGCGGAATGCGCTGTGGTGGAATGCCGTCCAGCAGGATGGTGATCATGGCCAGGAAAAAGGTCGCCATCGCAATGCCCTGCACCAGCAGCGGCAGCATGAAATCCACGAAGCTGGCATCGGCGGTGAAGCGCGCCCGCATCAGGTACGATACCGCGAACGCCAGGAAGGCGATCGTGGCGATGATGCGGGCGTCGACCTTGCCCATCATCTTGGCCGACAGCGGCGTCAGCAGCACCGCGATCACCCCGGTCGGCGCCGCCACCAGTCCCGCCCAGGTAGCGGTATAGCCGACCTGGGTTTGCAGCCACAAAGGCATCAGCAGGTTGCAGGCAAAGAACACCGAATAACCCAGCATGAAGGCCAAGGTGCCCAGCGCGAAGTTGCGGTTCTTGAACAGAGACAGATCGACGATGGGATGCTTCTCGGTCAGCTCCCAGATCAGCCAGGCCAAAAATCCGACCACGGTCACCAGCGCCAGGATCACGATCTGTGTCGAGGCAAACCAGTCCAGGTCCTTGCCGGTATCCAGCATCACCTGCAACGCGCCCACCCACACCACCAGCAGGCCCAGTCCCACCGTATCGATCGGCAGCTTGCGGGTCGGCGTTTCGCGGGACTTCAAATTCTGCCAGCTGAAAAAGGTCACGCCCAGCCCGACCGGCACATTGATCAGGAAAATCCAGGCCCAGTGATAATTGTCGGAGATATAGCCACCCAGAATAGGTCCGCAGATCGGCGCGACCAGCGTGGTGATGGACCAGATGCCCAGCGCGGTGCCGCGCCTGTCCGACGGGAAAATCGAAATCAGCAGCGCCTGGCTGCCGGGGATCATCGGCCCGGACACGCCGCCCTGCAGCACGCGAAAGAAGATCAGCGAATTCAGATTCCAGGCGATGCCGCACAGGAAGGACGCGATGGTGAACAGCAGCACCGACACCACGAAGGTTCGCACCACGCCATAGCGGCCCATCAGCCAGCCCGTCATGGGAACGCCAATGCCGTTGGCCACGGCAAAGGCCGTGATCACCCAGGTCCCCTGGTTGGTCGAAACGCCCAGATTACCGGAGATGGTGGGCAGCGAGACGTTGGCAATGGTGGAGTCCAGCACCTGCATGAAGGTGCCCATTGCCAACGCGATGGCGGTCACCGCCAGCAGGCCACCGGCCAGTGGCTTCATCGTGGCGCCGTCTGAACTCACCGCGCGCCACCATTCTGGCGCAGGATACGCGCGATCGTGGCGTCGGCCGCGGGGCCACTGTCTTCACCGGTATTGGCGCGGCTGGTGCCGCCGCCGATCTTGTGGGTGACCAACGGGCCGGACTGGTCGCGCACATCGGCGTCCACCGCCACGCTCAGCCCCACGCGCAGCGGATGATCCTTGATCTCCTGCGGGTCCAGCGCAATGCGCACCGGCACGCGTTGCACGACCTTGATCCAGTTGCCGCTGGCATTTTGCGGCGGCAGCAGCGCAAAGGCCGAACCGCTGCCCGCGCCCAGACCCTCGATGTGGCCGTGATAGGTGACGCCGCCGCCATAGATGTCGGCCGTCACCGACACCGGCTGGCCCACCCGCATGCGGGCGAGCTGGACTTCCTTGAAGTTGGCATCGATCCACACATTGCTCAGCGGCACCACCGCCATCAGCGGCGTGCCGGCGGCAACCTGCTGACCAGCCTGCACCGTGCGCTGGGCAACAACGCCATCCACGGGCGCGATGATGCGCATATGGCCATAGGCGATGGCCGCAGCCCGCAACTGCGCTTCCGCCGCCAGCACATCGGGATTGTGGGCGATGTCGGTACCGGCGATAGCCGAATTTGTCTGCTCCAGCCCGCCCTGCGCGGTGTTCACGGCCGCCTGGGCGGCGGCAACGGCGTCCTTGGCATGGGCCAGTTCTTCGCCCGAAACAGATTCGGTGGCGAACGCCTTCAGGCGGCGCTGATAGTCGCCTTGCGCCTGCGCCAGCGCCACGCGCGCCTGGTTCAACTGTGCGCTGCCGGCGTCGGAGCGCGAGAAGGTGCCGCGCACGCTGCGCACCGCGCGGGCCAGGTTGGCCTGGGCAGCATCCAGATTCACCTTGGCGATGGCCGGGTCCATCTCGATCAGAAGCTGTCCGCGTCGCACCGATTGGGTGTTGTCGGCATGCAGCGCCAGCACCGTGGCATTTTCCTTGGAGGTGATGGTCACCACATTGCCGGCGACATAGGCGTCGTCGGTGCCCTCGAAATAGCGCGAGTAAAGCAGCCAATAAACGCCGTAAGCCACCGCCCCGACCAGGACGACGACGCCCAGGATGATGAACCAGAAGCGGCGATTTCCATTCGGGGTCTGCGCTGTATCAGTCATGGGAAACATCCTTGGCAATCATCACGTTATTATCGATGGCGGCGAACGCCGCCGGGGGTTCATATTCAAAGCCGCCGCCCACGGTGAGCAGCAGGGTGATGCGCTGCTGGGCCGATGCCGCCACCGCCGCCGCCAGCGCAGAGCGCGCCTGCAGCAAGGTGGCGTCCGCCGTCAGCATGGGAAGCTGAGTGGCAAGCCCGCTGCGATAGCGGTCCTCGGCAATGCGGAATGCCTTCTCGGCGTTGACAACCGCTTCACGCTGCTGCGCCGCCTGCGCCGCGAGACTTTTGACCTGGGTCATGGCATCCGCGGTCTGGCGGATCGCGCCCAGCACCGCGCCATTGTAATCGGCCACGGCGATATCGAGGCCTGCGGTGGCGCCGGCATATTGCGCCTTCAGCTTGCCGGCATCGAAGATCGGCAGATGGATCGCCGGGCCCAGTCCCATGGTGAAGGACCCGCCCGTCAGCAGATTGGCCAGCCCCAGCGACTGAAAGCCCGCCAGTGCCGCCAGGTTGATGTCAGGATAAAAGTCGGCCTTGGCCGCAGCGCGGCCCTGTACAGCCGCCTCCACCCTCGCCCGCGCCGCCAGAATGTCAGGGCGGCGCGACAGCAGATCGGCTGGCAGTTTTTCCGGCAACGGTAGTGCCACGTCCAGGTTGGGCGTAGGCCGGGTGATGGTGGGATAGGCATCGGCGCCCTGCCCCGCCAGCGCCGCGAGGGCATGGACGTCGCCCTCGCGCGCGGCGGCGAACCGCAACTGGTCTGACCTGGCCTGTGCCAGCAATGCCTTGGCCTGCGCAACGGCGCTGCCATTCTCCAGCCCGGCATCGAAACGGCCCTGCGAGATTTTCAGGATCTCGGCACGCTCGGCCACCGCCTGATCGGCAATGTCGCCATTCTGATAGTTCAGCAGCAGGTTGATATAGGTCTGGGCGAAGCTGCCCCCCAGCGCCAGTTGCGCCGCCTGCGCATCCAGCGCCGCGCCGTCAGCCGTGGCGCGCGCCTGCGCAATCAGGGCAGCCTGCTTGCCCCAGAAATCCAGGTTCCAGCGGAAATTGGTGGTAAGCGAGCCGTACCAGGAATAGTTGCCGCCATAGGGCGGCGGGATGATGTAGTTCTTGCTGAACAAGGTGCGCTGCTCGCTGCCTTCCAAGGTCACCTGCGGCAGGTCTTCGGCATGGTTGACGGCAAGCTGCGCCTGGGCAGCACGCATCCGCGCCATTGCCCCTGCCAGGGTCGGGTTGCCCAGCATCACCTGCCCGGCCAGCCGGTCCACCTGCGGATCGCCAAAGGCTTTCCACCAGGCGGTGGGAAAATGCGGCGCGGCCGCGCCGCTAAGGCCGAGATTTTCGGTCTTCACTTCCGCCACCTGCGGCGTGGTCGGCGGGGTTGCGACACATGCACTGAGAAATGGGGTCGACAACAGCAGCGCGGAAAGAAGCGAGAGGGGTTTCTTCATGACGTCTTCTCTGCTTTGGATTTGGCCTTGACCCTGGTCTTGACCCTGGCCTTGACGATGGGGGCGTCGGAAATCATCAGCTTCCTGCCTGTCTTGGTCTCGGCCGCGATCACCAGCCGGGTCAGCAGCGCGATCAGCGTGTCGATCTCGGCATGGCTGAACCCCGCCAGCATGCCGTTCCAGAAATTCATCACCTTGGGGGCCTGCGCCTCCACCAGCCTGCGGCCCTGCGCCGTCAGTCCCAGCGTGACGACACGCCGATCGGTTTCACTGCGGCTGCGCGTCACAAAACCGCGCTCTTCCATCTGGTCGATCAGACGGGTCAGCGAACCCGCGTCATGACAGATATTGTGGGCCAGGTCGCCGGCCGTGGCGATCCGGCCGTCATGCAGCGCCACCAGCGTGGTCCATTGCGAGAAGGTCAGCTCCTGGTCTTCGAACAGGGCTTCCATCTGCGGCAGCAGCCGGTTGGAACAGATGCGCATCAGATAACCAACCGAATTGCGCATCGCGTAATTCTTGGCGGTGTAATACGGCTTCATCAAAACCCCGTGTGCGGACAATTATTGCCAGGACAATACTTGCTTGAGCAAGCATATAGACCCGGCGACGTCGCGCCGCAAGATGCATTTTGGGAATGGGCAGGGCTGCAAAATTCGCAAGGCCACCCCCGCAGGCGGGCTGCTGGTGGCGGCGCGGCCTAAGCCAGTGGGCCTGGGCGGGGGTTGCCGGCGGGGTCATAGCCGCCGCGGAACGTCACCACGGATCCGGCGCCGGGCTGGATATATTCGACGGCCATGCCCTCGTCATGGTGCCGGACCACCCGCACCCGCGATTGCCCAACCGTGGCGATCTCCCCCACCGGCAGCTTCACATTGGATCGCAGCGACATGCCGCGCTGGGAAATGTTGAGGGCATCGCAGGGCACGATCATGCCGTTGTCGCAGACCAGAAAGAAGTTGGACAAAGGCAGGCGGTTCTGCCGCCGCAGCCGGGTAATCTTGGCCACGCCGCCCTGAAGCATCTGTCCCAGCACTTCGGAAATGGCCTGTCGGCGCGCCTCGTTGCAGACAAAGCGCAAATGCACTTCCCCGTCCTGCTGGTGGAAGATTTCCGCTTCAATGCGGCCGATGCGATCAATGTAGAGCGTCGCCGGACCTTCCGGCACACGCTGCGCGATCTGGATTCGGGCGCCACCGGGCGACAGGTCCAGCACTTCGCAGTCCACGGCGCTGCTCGCGATGCCGAACAGCTTGCCGGCAACCGGCACTTTGTAGCGCCGCCAGGTCCGTCGCTCGTCCTGCCCGATGTCCATGAAAACCTCTCCGCCGAGGTCACCATCCTAGGAAATGGGGCTGAATATTCGCTTGACCCATGGGCGAAATCTTGGCCCCTTGGATTAGCAATTTGTTTGCCATGAGCCATGCCGTCCTTCGTCTATGTCCTGATGGCCGACAGGCCCGGCGGCCGCGTCCTCACCTATGTCGGATGGACGCTGGACCTTGATCGCCGGCTGGCCGAGCACAATGGCGGCGCCAAGGGCGCAAAATCCACGCGCGGCCGCCAATGGGCGCTGGTCTATGCCGAAAAACACCGCACCCGGAAGGGCGCGATGAAGCGCGAATTCAAGCTGAAGAACGACCGCGCCTTCCGCAGCCTGCTGCGCCAGAGATAAGACTTAAAGCGACGCCGTTACTCGGCCGCGATGTTGTTGCGCTTGTCGAACTGCGACCAGACCCCGGCATCGCCGTTCCATGACCCCTTGGAGGCACCCTTGGAATATTCGGTGGCCCGCTGCTCGAAGAAGTTGGCGTGCTCGACCCCGTTCAGGATCTCGACCAGCCAGGGCAGCGGATGGGCCTTAAGCTGCTTGTAGCCGCTCTGGGTCGCCTCGAAATTGCCGAACACCGGCTCCAGCTTCAGCTGGGTCAGGCGCCAGTCGGCGATATAGCGGATATAGGACTTGATATCCTGGGGCGTCATGCCCTGCACGTCGCCCAGCCCAAAGGCCAGGTCGACGAAATTCTCTTCCAGCCCGACCATCGTGCTGGCGACCTCACGGATATCGTCGCGCACGCTCTTGGTCACTGCCCCGGTCTCGTCGTTCCAGGCGTGGTACAGCTTGACGATTCCCTCGCAGTGCAGGCTTTCGTCGCGCACCGACCAGGACACGATCTGGCCCATGCCGTTCATCTTGTTGAAGCGGGGGAAGTTCATCAGCATGGCAAAGCTGGCGAACAGCGACATGCCCTCGGTAAAGGCCCCGAACATCGCCAGCGTGCGCGCCACGTCCGACACCGTGCCCACCCCGAAGGTGTGCATATAGTCGGCCTTGGCCTTCATCTCGTCATAGTCGCGGAAGGCTTCGAACTCGGTCTGGGGCATGCCAAGCGTCTTCAGCAGCAACGCATAGGCGTCGATATGCACCGTCTCCATGTTGGTGAAGGCGGCCATCATCATCTGCACTTCCAGGGGCTGGAAGATCGGGATGTAGCGCTTGAGGTAATTGTCACCCACTTCCACGTCGGACTGGGTGAAGAAGCGGAAAATCTGGGTCAGCAGTGACTTCTCGGCGTCGGACAGGTGGCCGGACTGCCAGTCGCGGATGTCGGAGCCCAGCGGCACTTCCTCGCCCATCCAGTGGGTCTGCTGCTGGCGCTTCCAGCATTCATAGGCCCAGGGATAGCGGGTAATGTCATAGGTGCCGGTGGCGTTCAGAAGACCGACCGTGCCCTTGCCGATCAGCGTGCGCGGATCAACATTCCCTATATTCTTCACTGACATGCGAGGCACTCTTCATAGTCGGTCTGAGGGGCAGCGGCGATCGCGCCCTTGTCTTTCTTCTCCAGCTGGCCGGCAAAACCGGCGCGGCTGATGGACTTGGAGCGGCAGTAATACAGGCTCTTGATCCCGCGCTCCCACGCCGTCCAATGCAGCATGTGCAGGTCCCACTTGTCGATGTCGGCCGGCAGGAACAGGTTCAGCGACTGGCTCTGGCAGATATAGGGGGTGCGGTCGGCCGCCAGCTCAATGATCCAGCGCTGGTCCATCTCGAAGGCGGTGCGATAGACGGTCTTTTCCTCGTCGCTCAGGCAATCGAGATGCTGGACCGAACCTTCCTGCTCCACGATCGACTGCCAGGTGGCGTCGGTGTTCAGGCCCTTCTCTTCCAGCAGCGCCTGCAGGTATGGATTGCGGACCGAGAAGGCGCCCGACAGGGTCTTGTGGGTGTAAACATTGGCCGGGATCGGCTCCACACAGGCGCTGGTGCCGCCGCAGATGATCGAGATCGAGGCGGTCGGCGCAATGGCGATCTTGTGGCTGAAGCGGGCCTTCATGCCCTTTTCCTGCGCATCCAGACAGGCGCCGCGCTCTTCGGCCAGATGATAAGACGCTGCGTCAGCCTCCCGGCGCAACTTCTTGAAAATACGAAGATTCCACGACTTGGCCATCGCGCTTTCCAGCGGGATGTTCTTCAGCTGCAGAAAGGAATGGAAGCCCATCACGCCCAGGCCGACAGACCGCTCGCGCAGCGCCGAATACTTGGCGCGGTGCATGGAGTCGGGCGCTTCCTCGATGAAGCTGGTCAGCACATTGTCGAGCATGCGCAGCACGTCTTCGACAAAGCCCTCCTCCTCGGCCCACTGGTCCCAGGTCTCGATGTTCAGCGACGACAGGCAGCAGACCGCGGTGCGTTCCTTGCCGTCATGGTCCATGCCGGTCGGCAGGGTGATCTCGCTGCACAGGTTGGAGGTGTTCACCTTCAGCCCCAGCTCACGCTGGTGCTTGGGCAGGGCCCGGTTCACCGCGTCAATGTTCAGGATATAAGGCTCGCCGGTCTGCAGGCGGGTTTCCAGGATGCGCTGCCACAGCTGGCGGGCATCGACTTCGCGCATCACTTCGCGGTCCTTCGGGCTGCGCAGGGCGAACATCTTGCCCTCCTTCACGCATTCCATGAACTCGTCGGTGATGTTGATGCCGTGATGCAGGTTCAGGCCCTTGCGGTTGAAGTCGCCGGACGCCTTGCGGATTTCCAGGAATTCCTCGATCTCCGGATGGGTGATGTCGAGATAGACCGCCGCCGAACCCCGGCGCAGCGAACCCTGGGAAATCGCCAGGGTCAGCCCGTCCATCACATGAATGAAGGGAATGATGCCGCTGGTCTTGCCGGTCTTCACCTTTTCGCCGATGGAGCGGACCTTGCCCCAGTAAGTGCCGATGCCGCCGCCATTGCTGGCCAGGGCCACATTCTCGTTCCAGACGCCGACAATGCCATCCAGCGAGTCCGGCACGTCGTTCAGAAAGCAGGAGATCGGCAGGCCGCGCTTGGTGCCGCCATTCGACAGGATCGGGGTCGCCGGCATGAACCACAACCGGCTCATGTAATCGTACAGCCGCTGCGCATGCTTGATATCGTCGGCATAGGCGCAGGAAACCCGCGCAAACATGTCCTGGAAGCTCTCGCCCGGCATCAGATAGCGGTCGGTCAAGGTCGCCTTGCCAAACGGGGTCAGCAGTGCGTCACGGCCATGATCCAGCACCAGGTCCGACGGCTTGGGCTTGGGGCCCAGCGGATAGGGCAAGGGCGGCTGCGGGCCATTCTCGAACAGGTCCTGGGTGACCGGAGCGGATTTCTTCTCGGCTTTGGGGGCAGGCTCAACCAGCTTGGTCTCGACCGTGCGGGTGACCACAACCGATCGCTCGATCACGTGATCGGCGGGCGTCTGAACGACCATCTGGCCGTCCGTGTCGAAATCGCCTTCCAGAACGTGCTTACCAAGTGCCGACATCGCAGTGCTTCCTTTGGTCAGGGCGCTGGGGAATCGGAAGACATTGGCGCGAATCACATCCGCTCCTTTCTGCCCCCGGGACGCCCCGCCCCATAAGTCTCAAATCCGTCGTCCACCGGCTCCGTCTGCTGGCAGTTCCCCGACGGCTGACAGACGTAAATCCGCCCTGCCGGGTTTTGCCTTTAGCTTTTTCGGGGGTTTTGCCCCGGATTCCGGCCCCACCAGACCGGTCCCGGAGTTCCCTGGAATCCCCAACTTAGAGCATCCGAAGCACCGTGAACGACTACATCTAGTGGCCCATTCGGGGACTCCGTCAAGCCGAAATACTTTCACACAGACGTCATTTTTCGCTTGGGGACAGAAGTGTGAATACCTGCGAATCTCCCTTTCCGGTAACCATGCTGCGTACTCCGAAGGCCCTGTGGATAAGTTCGTCTGTGAGTGAATCCACGTCCCCCGCCACCGCTCCATCCACAAGTACGACGACGCGCGACGCATGGCGCGCGGCCAAGGTCAGGTCATGCAGCGATGCAATCACCAGGGTGCCGGTGCGTGCGATATCGGACAGCAAGCGCATCGAAGCCATCGCATGGCGCGGATCCAGACCGGTGATGGGCTCGTCCACGATCAGGATTTTCGGCTCCGCCACGATGGCGCGGGCCAGCATGGCGCGGGCGAACTCACCGCCCGACAAAGTGGTGGCGACCTGATCGCGCTTGTCCAGCAGGTCGCACTGTTCTAACGCGCGTGTAATGAGGGGCGCGTAACGTTCCGGCAGGCCGCCCGTCGCAGGCAGCCTGGGTGTCAGCCCCAGCGCCACCAGACGCTCCACGCTGATGGGCCATTCCAGATGCGGATTCTGCGGCAGGTAGGCGCGCAGCCGCGCCAGCTCGGGCACCCGGGTGATCGCACGCGCATCCAGCATCACCTGCCCGCTATCAGGCTTCAGCAAACCCGCCGTTACCTTCAGCTGGGTGGACTTGCCCGCGCCATTGGGACCCAGCACGGCGATGAACTCGCCGGCATGGGCCTGAACGCTGACATCGCGCAGGATGGTCCGGCCTCCCCGCGCAACGCTCACATGCTCGGCCGTCAGCATGGTCATGGCGCCACCTTGCGAATTCGCACCACCAGCCAGAAAAAGAAGGGCGTGCCCAACAGGCTGGTGAACACGCCCAGCCTCAGTTCCGGATTGGTGTGGACCAGCCTTGCGGCGATATCGGCGCACAGCAGCAGCAGCGCGCCCGCCAATGTCGCGGGCAGCAGCACCCGGCGCGGCGAATAGCCGACGAAGGGGCGAACCAGATGCGGCGCGACCAGTCCGATGAATCCGACTGCGCCCACGACAGATGTGATCGCACCTACGCTCAGCGCCGTGCCAGCCACCACCAGCATCGCAAGGCGCGTGAGGTTGATGCCCAGGCTGGCGGCCTGCGCCTCGCCCAGCGCCAGCGCATCCAGCGCCCGGCCCGTCAGCGTCAGCAACCCGCCGCCGACAATCACAAACGGCAGCACCAGCACCACCTGCGTCCAGCTCTTGTCCGCCAGAGAACCGAGCAGCCAACTCATAATCTCATAGGCGGCATAGGGATTGGGCGCGAAATTCAGCGCCAGCGCGATTCCAGCCGCCATCAGGCTCGATACCGCCGCACCCGCCAGCACGAGCGCCACCGTGCCGCCCCGGCCCAGCGCAAATGTGAGTCCGCAGGCGACAAGCGCCCCCACCATGCCCATCAGCGGGCCGGTAACGGGCGACAATGCCGCCAGCCCGAAATAGATCGCGATGATGGCACCCAGTGCCGCGCCGGTAGAGACACCCAGCAGCGCCGGCTCGGCCAGCGGATTGCGCGTGAAGCCTTGCAGCACCGCGCCGGAAAGCCCCAGCACAGCCCCCACCATCACCGCCAGCACCGCGCGCGGCAGGCGGATGTCGAACAGGATCAGGCCGGGCAAGGCGTCATGCGGCGACAGCAGCGCCGAAACCGGCAACCATACCCGCCCCGCCAGCAACGACGCCGCAAAGGCCAGCACGATCAGCATCAGCAGCGACAGGTTCAGCTTCATCGCGGCACCGCCAGCAGGCTTGCCTGCAAACGCTTCGCCGCCAACGCCGTTTGCGGCACGCCGCAGCCGTATAGCGAGTCATAGCTGATCCGTCGCCCGGCATAACGCTTCAACAGCGCCGGGTGCAGGTTCTGGTCATCGCGCAACGAAGCGGTGCCGCTGTAATTGTCGCCATAGACCAGCGCATCAGGATTTTTCGCCAGCAAGGTCTCGACATCATAATAGCCAAAGGCGCCACGCTCGACATTGCGCGCACCGACCTTGGCCAGCATGGCGTCGAACAATCCGCCGCTGCCCGGCACATAGCCGCCGCCGCCCCAGCCCGCCACCGTCAGGGGGCGCTTCGGACGCAGCGCCGCCATCTCGCGCAGATCGGCATCCATCTTTGCAATCAGCGCCTCGCCGCGCGCCTCTTCGCCCACGGCATGCGCGACCATGCGGGTGACGGCGCGTATCTGTTCAAAATTCTCCGCCGGCGGCACCTCCAGTACCCGTGCCCCGCTTTTGGCCAGCAGCGGCCGCAGCGATGGCGCGGTAAACGTGTCGGTGAGGATCAGGTCCGGCCTGGTGGCCAATATCTCTTCCGCCGTGTTGTGATTGACGGGCACGCTTGCGGCCTGCGGCCAGTATTTCAGCGCCGCCTTCTCCCGCGCCAGGAATGTCACCGAGGCAATACGGTCCGGCGACACAAGGTCCAGCAGCAGCGCATCGGTACAGATTTTCAGCGACATGATGTGCTGGGGCCGTGACGAAGGTGCAGCCGCCGCCGGCAGCATCAAAAGCAGAGCGGCGGCCACAACCCATTTCATTACAGGTTCACCTTCAGGCCCGCAGTGGCACCGATGCCGAGGCGCAGGAAGCCATCGGGACTCTGATAGGAGGTGTCAAAGGCATTCTCAAGCCGCCCGAACACCGACCATTTCTCGCTCAGCCGATAACTGGCTGCCAGATCCAGGGTCGTCACACCGGGCATTTTCAGGCGCGGAATGGAAAAATCCCGGTTGCCGTCGATCTGCGGCCCGACATAGAGCAGCGTGGCATACAGCGACAGTTCATCGGTCGCCTGCCAATCGGCATTCAGGCTGGCCTTGTGGCGGGGCCGGCGCAACAGCGCCAGCCTGGTGCCGCCATCGATGGCGTCGGTATAGGTATAGTCACCGCGCAGGGTCAGCGTATCCAGCGGCTTCCAGCTGACGAAGCTTTCCACACCCTGAGTCCGCGCCCGCCCGATATTGATGTTGAGATATTTTGGCGCCGGGCCGGAGGTGATCAGGTTGCGAATGTCATTGTGGAACCATGTCACGCCCCCCGAAACCGCGCCCCAGGCCTGCTCCACACCCACATCATAGCCAAAGCTCGTCTCGGCCTTCAGCGCGGTATTGCCGCCGAAGGTGCCGTAAAGCTGCTGCAGCGACGGTGCCTTGAAACCGCTGCCGGCTGTGGCCTTCAGCTTCGTACCTGTGCTTTCGATCACCCAGGCCGGCGCGACACGCCAGGTGGCACGGCTGCCGAAGCGGCTATTGTCGTCATAACGGATCGAGGCGCTGTTATAGAGCCCGCTGCCGAAATCCGACTGCACTTCCGCATAGCCCGCATTGGTGTTGATGCCGCGCGACAGGGGGGCGGGGAAGCCAAACGACATCCCCGGATGCAGCGCATCGCGATAACTTTCCGCGCCCAGCACCAAAGTCTGACCCTCGACGACCGCGACATTGCCCTGCCAATCCAGCTTCAGCCGGTCGCCCTTCTGGCGGCCATCGCCATTGTTGGGGTCCTGGGTGGACAGGACGTTGCTGCCATAGGCCAGCCCCAAGGTCTGGTCGAAGCGACCATCCCACAGCACCAGGTGCGCCGTGCCACGGGTCTGGTAGTTGCCGGTACGAATGCGAGTGCGGCTCGGCGACGGCGAGGACGCAAAGGTCACGAAATCGAAGGCATCGCCGGTGATCTTGCCCAGGCTGTCATGGTAACGCGCCACCACGCCCAGCTGGAAATTGTCCGTAACGTCATAGCCCAGCTTGGTCGTCGCCGAGATATTGTCATAGAAGTCGTCATTGCGGCGCTGGCCTACAGGAAGCAGGTTCAGCGGCGTCACCGGCGTCGAAGCCGCATGCAGATGCTGCACCGTGGCGCTGTAATGAAAGGCCCCTTCCGATCCCGACACCGACGCGGACTGGTTGAAGGTGTCGAACGAACCACCCTCGGCGCTGGCATTGATGGCCATGGGCCCCTCACCCACCTTGGTGATGATATTGATGACGCCCCCAATGGCGTCAGAGCCATACAGCGCCCCTTGTGGTCCGCGCAGCACTTCGACCTGCGCAAAATCGCCCGTCAGCAGCTTGGAGATGTCGGCCGCACCCGTGGGCGTCGAAGGATCGGCTACGTCGATCCCATCCACCAGCAGCTTTACATGGCTGGAATTGGTGCCGCGCATGAAGAGCGAGGTCTGGCCGCCGGCGCCGCCGGTCTGGGTGATGAAAAGCCCCGGCACCTGGCGCAGCACGTCCGGCAGCGAACGCTCCTGTCGCCGTTCGATGTCGGCAGCCGTGATTACGGTGATGCTGCTGGCGATCTGGGCGATCGGCGTCGCGATGCGGGTGGCACTGACCACCACATTTTCATCGTCAAACGGCGCGGCATGGGCCGCAACCGTCAAAGCCGCCAAAGCGGCCGAGGTATAAAGAACGCACTTCAACATAAACGTCTCCTGGCTCAGGAGGCGCCTGCCAACGGTATTTTCAAGAAGGGATTTTGGCCCCCGCAGCATGCGACTCCTACACTGTCGCCGCTGCGGTTTCTCCCGCTGCATCCCGCACACCCCGGCAGGATACAAGACGACGGTGCGAGGCAGGTCTCCTGGCTTGCCGGGTCAACACTTTCGCCCGTCTTCCCAACCGCCTGAGGTCAGTGACATTTGGACGATCGCTCACCGGCTACAGTTGCGGGGGCAGCCGCGGATCAGTTCCCGCGTTCCCTAACCTTGCACGTCAATGCGGGTTTTGCGCCAGCCGGGGTGCCGCCGTCAACTGTCTTTGGTGCTGTGCCGCACCGCCTTCGGCCCGGCGCGATGAGCAATGACGACGCGGCAAAGCTGTTTCCCAGCTACCGGACGATCAAGCCAAGCCTGGACGACGCCGCAGCCACAACTCGGCCACGCCAAGATTGGGCAGCCAGCAAAGGAAGGCGATGGCGCGGTATCCTGCCAGAAAATCCACGTGCAGCGGTCCCAGCAATGGCAGGTAGATGCGCAGCGTGACCGCCGCAAAAGTCAGAGCAAAGGACCGGATCATCCAGGCGCGGTGCTGCACAAGGCGCCGCGCCACCGCGTGACGCCAGGCCAGAATGGTGGTGACCAGCCAGGCCAGTGCCAGACTGCCAAAGCCCGCCATGGCGATGGGCCCTGCTGTCGAGCCGAAGGCCAGCACCAGTCCCGCGACGCCGCCCAGGCTGCAACCCGTGACATAGATGCGGCCGAGCCAGCGATGCAGCCCGCGCCGCCGCCGCGCCACCGGCAGAAACTGCACCGGCGCCACTAGCAGCGCCGTGGCCGCGCCTGCCACATGCAACAGCAGCCACGGGCGGGCAAACAGGTTGGCGAGGATTTCCGGCGACAGAAGGAAGCTGCCCGTCAGATAGCGATAGGAAAACAGGGCTACCCCGGCACACAAAAAAGTGCCCAGAATCCACAGCCCCAGCCCGCGTCCCGTCAGCATGCTGTTCATGTCGCTCGATCCCGACATCACAGCCCCGGCTGATTCGCCGCGCGCTTCTTCCACTTGTAGATCGCCAGCGAGTTTTTCCAGAAATACTTCTCCGCCGCGGCCCGTGTGCGGGTGGCGAAATAGGCGCGCGCAATGGCGACGATCTCGGACGGCGTGGCCGTACCCCAACTGTTGGGCCAGTCGGTACCGAACACCACCCGGTCCTCGCCGAAGGTTTCCATCAGCAGGTCCAGACGGTCCTTGTGCGCGGCAAGCCCGCGCCCCGGATTGCCCTTGTGGTCGATCTCCGACAGCTTGGCGGCGATCAGCGGGCGGCCATGGATTTCCTTTAGCACGGCTTCATAGGATTTCTGCTGGGCCGGCGACGGGTCGAAGGACGGCAGGTGATCCAGCACGATGCGCAGGTTCGGCACCTTGTCGCTGATCTTCAGCATGGCCTGCATCAGTTCCACCGTCGGATTGGCGGTGTCCATCACCAGCCCGGCATCGGCGACACGTTTCAGGCCATCAATGAAACGCGGATCGGGCACCTGCTTGGAAACATCCCGGCCCCAGATATTGCCGCAGCGGATTCCCAGGAACATCGGGTTCTTGCGGAAGCGGTCGAACAATTCTGCGAAGTCGGGCTTTTCCGGTTCCAGATCGCCGACGGTGCCGACGAATAGCGTGTCGGTCTCCATCTGCTCCAGCACCCACAGATTGTCCTCCACCCAGGGGCTGGCTTCCAGCTCGATGGCGGCGACGATGTTGAGCGGCTCGGCATAAGGCCGATAGGTGGCAGGCAGCGCCACACCGTTCATCTCCTTGGCCCATTCGGGCGAGCCGGCATAGGGCACACCCTGCGGTCGGCGGGAATCGAACAGATGAACATGGGTATCGACGATGGGTATGTCGTTCAGGCTTGCCGCTTCGGCCGCATTGGCGGCCACGGATGCGGCGGCGGCCCCCGCCAGGAAATCGCGTCGTGCCATCATGATCACTCCCTCTCCAGGCCCTTGGCCATCCACAGCGCCTTGTGTTCGGGCTGCGTGATGTAGGTGACGAAAGCCTTGGCCGCATCGGCCTGTGCCGAACGCGCCGACACCGCCACCGCCGTATCGATATAACCGCCCATCGCGACCGGCACCTTGCCCACCAGCTCCAGTTCCGGGTGATTGACGATCTCGCAGATCAGCTGCAGCGCCATGTCGCCTTCGCCCTTGATCAGCCCCTCGCCGCCTTCATGGCCTACCGCAATCTTCCAGTGCACGCCCTTCAGTTCAGGATAGCGATACAGCATGTCGTTGATGATGCGCGCCACCATGCTGCCCGAGGCCGGATTGGAATAGAGGATGACGCCGCCGGCACGCAGCGCGTCGCCCAATTTTTTCGGTGTGGAGATATCGGGATGGGCCGCACCCTTCTTTACCGCCAGGCCGACATAGACCCGGCCCAGCTTGGCGCGACTGCCCGCCGCGATGGTGTTTTCCGTCTCCATGCCGTCCATGAACGCGACCGGCAGCGCGATCACATCGGCAATGGGCGTGCCCTTCTTGATCTCGTTGACGATGGCCGCCATGCCGGCGGCCTTCACCGTCACCTTGATGCCGGTATCCTTGGTATAGGCAGCAGCGAGGTCCTGAAGCCCGGCATTATAAACGACGCCCGGTGCCAGCACATTCAGCTCGGTCGTCTGCGCCAAGGCCGGCGAAGCCAGAAGCGCGACAACCGCGCCCAGCAGCAACTTGCGCATGCATATCTCCCGTTCTTGTTATTCCGATACGGGTGCGGTGCGCCCCATATCGGCATCCTTGGCTTCCGGTCCCAGGAACATCATGGTGGCGATCAGCAGCGCCGCGAAACCGGCCACCACCGCCAGCGCGATGGAATAGTTTCCGCCATGACTCTGCGCCAGTTCCGTCTGGAATACGGCGTTCACCGACGCGATCAGGTTGCCCAGCTGATAAACCGTGCCCGCAAAGGTGCCGCGCACCTGCGGCGGCGACAGTTCGTTGAGATGCACCGGCACCACGCCCCAGGCGCCCTGGACGCAAACCTGCATCAGGAAGGCGCCTGCTGCCAGCGTGATCGCGGTCGGTGCATAGGCCCAGAAATAAATCACCGGCAATGCCAGCAACGTCACCATGATCACCGTCTTGCGCCGCCCCAGCGACTGGCTGAGCGAAGCAAAGAACAGCCCGCCCACAATGGCGCCCAGGTTCAAGACCACAGTGATCCCGGTCACCGTCGCGGTATCGAAGTGATGCTGTTCGCGCAGGAAGGTGGGATAGATATCCTGGGTGCCGTGGCTGAAGAAGTTGAAGCCCGTCATCAGCAGGATGGCATAAACCGCCAGCTTCCAATGCTGCCGGATAAAGGGCGTCATGAACGCGCCCACCACCAGCACCGGCACCAAAACGGCTACCACATAGAGCAGCCCTTCCTCGCGGCCAAAGGTAATGAGCGTGGTCATGATGGCCGCAACGATCGCCAGCACCACCGCCAGATGCACCAGATGCTTGCTGGCCTTCACCGTCGCCGGGCTGCGCCAGGTCGGGGATTCCGGCACCTTGCGCCAGACATAGAAGGCCAGCAGCAGGCCCGGCACCAGTCCCGCCATGAACATGCCGCGCCAGCCGAACGCCGCATACAGCGCACCGAAGGCCAATGACGACACCAGATAACCGGACGGATAACCGGACTGCAGCAGGCCGGAGACAAAGCCGCGCGCCTTGGTGGGCACGGTTTCCATCGCCAAGGACGCCCCGATGCCCCAGATGCCGCCCATCGCAATGCCGAACAAGGCGCGGATGATCAGGAACATGTCCAGGCTGGTGGCAAAGGCGGTGGCGAAGCTGAATAGCGAATAGCAGATGATGTTGAAGATCAGCACCTTGCGACGGCCGTAATCGTCAGCCAGCCGCCCGAACAGGAAGGCGCCCAGCGGCCGCACCGCCAGGGTCAAGGTCAGCGCCAGCGCGATGGCGGGAATCTTGACATCAAACTGCTTGGCGACATCCGCCATCACAAAGGTCAGGACGAAAAAATCGAAGGCATCGAAGGTCCAGGCCAGATAGCTGGCCGTCACCACGTGCTTCTGCTTGGCCGTCCAGCCCTTGATTGCGTCCAACGCCGCCATGTCACCTGCCCCTTATGAACGATACGTCATGCGAGTATGGCGGCCAGCCCAGAATCGGCAACCCCAATCGGTTGCCGCGCCGCAAAATATGCCCGCCTTAAATAAAGTCTCAGATCAGGTCGATCTTGAAGACGTACCCCGCACTCGGACTGTTGAGGCCGGGAAAGCCCGGACGCTCATACTTCGCATCAATCGGCCAACCCGGATGCTCGCCCGCGTCAACGCCGTAAAGCTGGCCGTCCTTGATGGTGACGTCATGCATGTCACAGCTTCCCGGCACGAAGTCGACGATCTCGACCACCTTGCCGGTGGCGATATCGTACTTCACCAGCCCCGGCACATAGCCGTCATAGCCGATCACCTTGGGATCCTGGGTGCCGCAGACTTGCCAGATAAACCCATTGTCATAGGTGATGCCGTGCAGGCGCCCAATTTCCTTGGTCACCGGGAACATCCAGTCCACCGCCCAGCTTTTCGGGTCGAAGCGCACCAGCGACTCCAGCCGGTTGGCATAGGCCCACACTTTTGACCCATCCCAGGCCATACCATGGCACGAGCCCCCATCGTCCTTGGGCCCAAACGGAATCTGCCGCCAACTGATCTGCTTGCCGTCCATGTCGGTCTGGAAGATGCCGTTCACCGGCGGATTGGGATGATTGCGGATGGAGATGCCGTTGGCGCCGCTCCACAGATACCCGCCGCCCCACACGCCGCCGGATGTGTTCTTGGAATTGGTGACGACGGTCTTCAGCACCTTGCCGGTCTGAAAATCCAGCAGCCAGGCTTTTTCCGTTTCGCCGTCATGGCGCTGTTCCTGCACCCAGAAGCCTTTGCCCGGCTCGACCGAGATGGCGTTGGCCCAGCTTGGCGGCACCACGAACATCTTGGTGGTCTTCGCCTTGCGCCGCGGCACCGCCTTGGGCGCCTCGCTGCCGCGTCGGCCCAGGTCGTCGGTACCCGGCGCACGCGTCTGCGCCAGTGCCGGCGTCGCCGCCATCGCCGCTGCTGCCGTCAGGAATGTCCGCTTGTTGATGTTCATGGCAGGAACACCATCACGGCGGGCGTGCCCAGGCCAAGATAACTGCCGGTGGCTTTGGGCATGCCGTTCTCCCCAATGCGGAAGGTGACGATATTGTTCGCACCCTGGTTCAGCGAATACAGGAACTTGCCGCTGGGATCGAGCGTCAGGCTGCGCGGATTGTTGCCCTCGGTATGCACATTGCCCTGCAGGGTCGCGCCATTGGCGCCGATGGAAAAGGTGGCAATGCCGTCATAGGTGCGGTTGGCGAAATACAAATGCTTGCCGGCATCATCGATCCGCAATTCCGACCCGGTATTGCTGCCCTGGTAACCCTTGGGCAAGGCAGAAACCGTGGGGCCTTTCGCCATCAGCTTGCCGCCGGCAAAGTCATAGCTCGCCAGCCGCGAATCCTGTTCCTGCAGCTGGTACATGGTCTTGTTGTCATGGCTGAAGACGAAGTGGCGCGGCGCAGAGCCCGGCAGCGACTTGCTGACCGAGATTTCCGAAAGCTTTCCCGTGGCCTGGTCCAGCTTCCAGACGAAAATCTGGTCCCGTCCGGCATCGTCGCCGATCACATATTGCCCGCTGCGATCCGCGCCGATCATGTGGCCGCGCGAACCTTCATGGCTGCTGCCGACAAACTGGCCGGGCTGGGTATCTGCGGCCGTGGCGGGGCTGAGCGGACCGGACGGCTTCACCACATCGGTGATTTCGCCCAGGCTGCCATCGGCCTTCAGGCGGATGATCTCATAGCTTCCGCCGGTATAGTTGGCGACCATCGCGAATTTTCCCGAGGGATGCACGCTGATGAAACAGGGAATGGCGCCGCCCGAATCCACCGTGTTCAACGGCTTGAGATTGCCGTTGGCCTCGACCGCGAACGCCGTCACCGAGCCGTGCTTGTCCTTGCCATAGCTGGCCACTTCGCTCACGGCATACAGGAACTTGTGATCCGCCGACAATGTGATCCAGGACGGCGACAATATCTTGGCCACCAGTTTGGGGTTCGACGGCGCGCCGGTCGCATCATCGATATTGACCAGATAGATGCCCTCCCCGTGATTGCCCATCGCCGAGCGCGGCTCGGCCGGGTCAGCCGTATAGGTCCCGACATAGGCACGTCCCGCCTGGGCAGGAAGCGCAAAGCCAAGCGCCGCGACCAGCGCGGCGACGGCAGTGGTGGTTCGAAGCAAGGTCATGTTTCCACTCCTGTTAATTCTGCGGCAACGCAAATACGAAAATCGCATTGCCATTGCCCGGATGATGCAGGCCCGGCAGCAGCGCCGTGGGCTTGGCGACCGGGCTGCCGCCGCCAAGGCCGGTTTCCACCGCAATATACTGGCGGCCATCCACCGCATAACTCACCACATGACCCTGCACGCTGGTGGTCAGCCGCGTCTGCCACAGGGTCTTGCCGGTGACTGTCTCGATGGCGCGGAAGCGGCGGTCATAATCGCCGACAAAGGCCACGCCGCCCGCTGTCGTCAGCACGCTGGTGATAAAGGGCGCCTTCTGCTGCAGGCTCCACAGCGGCTTCATGGTGCTGGTATTGTAGGCCGCCAGCCGCCCCAGGTTGCCGTCGGTGCCCGGCATCTCGAACAGTTGCTGCGAACCGGCATTGGTGCCGCCGGGCCCGATCTTCTTTTCCATGGGATCGCCGCGCATCAAGACGCACGACTGGTGCATCGGGATCAGCATCAGGTCATTGCCCGGATCATAGCTGGTCGCCGGCCAGTCGCGCCCGCCCGCGGGACCGGGACACGACGCCACCCACTCGCCGACCTTGGCCTCCTGGATGTCCTTGCGATAGGTGGGAATGCCGGTTTTCGGGTCTATGCTGTCATAGACATTCTGGAACACGGTCTGGACGCTGTCCTTGTACTTGCCGGTGACGCGGTCGAGCTTCCACAAGACGCCCGCCTTGCCGACTGTCAGCACATCCTTCTGTTCGCCGTGATTGATGACGGTGCGCTCGAACACCTCGTCCAGGTCCAGCGCCTCGCCCGGCGCGTGGCTGTAGAACCATTTCAGTTTGCCATTGTCCGGGTCCAGCGCCAGCGTGGCATTGGCATAGAGCGTCGCGCCCGCGGCACTCCCGCGCGTGGGCCGCGTCCAGGGCTTTGCCTGGGCCGTACCCCAATAGGTCGTGTTGGTGTCCGGATCATAGGTACCGGCAATCCAGGTCTCCGCCCCCTGGCGAAATTCGTTGGGCAGGTCGTTCCAGGTGTCACCGCCCGGCTCGCCCTTTTCGGCGATGGTCTTGAAGCGCCACGCCACCTTGCCGGTGGCCGCATCATAGGCGCTGATGAAGCAATGCTTGGTCTGGTAGCGGTTGCAGTAGGTCAGCCCCACCAGGATCTTGCCGTGAATGGCAATGGCGCCGCCGGTGTTGGAATAGCCTTCCTTGCCATCCTCGATCACCGTCTGCCAGGCGATCTCTCCCGTCTTCGCATCCAGTGCATAGAGCTTGGCGTCCGTGGTGGGCACGAACACCTTGTCGCCATACAGCGCGAGGCTGCGCGTCGCGCCATAGGCGCGTTTGGGCGCCGGCCCAATACGGTTCTCCCACAACAGTTCGCCGGTCTTCGCATCCAGTGCCTGCACCGTGTTGGCGACATTGGACAGAAACATCACCCCGTCATGGATGATGGGCGTCACTTCGCTCGCCCCGCCGTCATTCATCGCCCAGGACCAGACCAGTTGCAGGCCCTTCACATTGGCCGGCGTGATCTCCTTCAGCGGCGAATGGCTCCAGCCCTGGTAATTGCGGCGATACATCAGCCAGTCGGCATCCTTGGGATGCGCCAGCATGTCGTCGGTGACAGGCTGATAGGTCTTGATGGCGCCGGCCACCGTCACGCCGAACCGCCCCGGCGGATAGGAGGTGGCGGGGGCAGCCACGCTCGCGGTGGCCGGGGGCGGCGCAATGGCCGGTCCCTTGCCATCGGCGATGGCGGCGATCTTCACGGTTTCCCGGCCGGTGAAATCCATGGCCCCCGGCTGCGCGCCATTGGCCGACAGCAGATAGGCAGTGATGTTTTGGTAGGTCGAGACATCCAGGCTGTTGCCGTTGTTGTAGGGCATGGACGCCTGGATGGTGCTGTACAGCTCCCGGGCGCCGCGATTGCCCCAGGCGCCCATGAATCCGGTGCCCGCCAGCGCCGGCGCTTCGCCCGCACCCTTCAGGTCGAACTTGTGGCAGCCGGCGCAGTTCGCCACATACTGGGAACGCCCCGCATTGGCCTGCGGCGCGGTGAAAGGACCATTCTCAAGCGCCACGGCGCTGCCGCTGAGCAGCGCACTGACCGACACCGAAACCAGAATCCTTTTTCTCATCTTGACGGCACATCATATTGCGGCAGGAAGCCATGACCGGGCACCGGCACATCCTCGCCCGCAAAGGGATGTGGCGGCATCAGCCAGCCGGTGAGATTGCCATCCGGCGCCTTTTCGCTGTCGATGCGGACATAGATATGGCCGGCACGAAGCTCAGCCGCCTGTTTCGCGCTCAACGTCACATCGCCGGAGATGGTCCCCGCCTGCCCCGGCGTCACCGTGATGTCGGCTAGCTTGGGCCCCATCGCCCCGATGCGGATGCCGTCATACAGCGCCGCCTTGGTGGCAGCCGTCGCCAGCCCATGGAAATCGCCGCTGACCGCGAGCCGGCTTCCATCAAGGGTTGCAGCCGCCCGCCCCTCGCCCGTGACATTGCTGCGCGTGCCTTCCGTCAACGGCGACGGGCCCAGCCTTGTATCAAAGGCCTGCGCCGATACGGGCGAAAACGCCAGCAAACACAGGCCAAAGCCAATGCATGATCCGATGATGGAATGCCGCAAAACCCCTCCCGTCCGGCTTTTTTCCGCCGGTTAACGAGGGTTTTCTAGCATGTTTCGCGCGCCGGGACAGCGGGGGACAGGGTCGGATGACTTTTCGGTAAGGATTTTCAGGTTATGCAGGGGAGCACAAGGGAACTCGCAATGCCAAGCATCGCCGCTTTCGACACCCAGCAGGAACTGCAGGACTCCCCCATCCAGGAGTCCTGGATCGTCAAGGGCCGCCCGCGGGCACGCAACCGCGTGCTGTTCACCAGCACCGACAAGTCCTCCTGGACCATGCTGTGGGATTGTTCACCCGGCGAATTCCACTGGCACTACAGCTTCGACGAGACCATCCATTTCCTGGAAGGAAGCGTCACCATCACCCTGGTCGGCGGCGCGCCGCAAACCTTCGGCCCCGGCGATGTGATCTTCTTCCCGGCTGGCGTTGTCGCCCATTGGCGGGTGGACCAGCATGTGCGCAAACTGGCGGTCTGCCAGAACCCGCTGCCGCCCCTGCTCAACCTGCCGCTCAAGCTGGCGCGGCGCGTGGCGCGCCTGTTCAAGGGTGGCAATGCCAAGACCGACAGTCTGCTGGTCAAGCACAGCCAACCGCAAGACTCCGGTTCCGCACAGATGCACCGCCAAGCCTGAGCCGCGTCGATAGCGGATTAATCTGCAGCAACCCTGACCGCCGCTTCTTTCGGCTTGGGGTCTAGCGGCTCCATCCCTTCAATATGCCCGCCAAAGCCAAAGCGCATCGCCGACAGCATCTTGTCGCTGAAGCCCTGTTCGCGGCGCGAGCGGAAACGGGCGTAAAGTGCCGCACTGATGACATCGGCCGGCACCGCCTCTTCCAGCGCCGCTTCGACCGTCCAGCGCCCTTCGCCTGAGTCCTGCACATAACCGGAGAATTTCGAAAGCTGCGGATCCGTCACCAGCGCCGCTGCACCAAGGTCGAGCAGCCAGGAGGAAATCACGCTGCCGCGACGCCATACCTCCGCTATCTCGGGAAGATTCAGCGTGAAGCGCTCGTCCTCGGCCAGATCCGCCGCATCCTTGTGGCGCAGGATGTCGAAGCCCTCGGCATAGGCCTGCATCAGCCCGTACTCGATGCCGTTATGCACCATCTTGACGAAATGCCCCGTGCCCGTGGGACCGGCATGGATATAGCCGCGCTCGGCCCGCAAGCTCTCGCCATTGCGTCCCGGCGTGCGGGCAATCGTGCCCAGGCCGGGCGCGAGAGCAGCAAAGACCGGATCCAGATATTCAACGGCCTCCTTCGGCCCACCAATCATCATGCAATAGCCGCGTTCCATGCCCCACACGCCGCCCGACGTCCCGCAATCGACATAGCGAAC
>JBBQHU010000036.1:0-25325 GCA_038324265.1 Micropepsales bacterium
TTCCGCCGGGCGAAGCCGGGGAAGGAGGCGAAGGGCAGCAACGCGCGTTGCTCACCCGCCCCCTCCACCGCTTCGCGGTCCCCCTCCCCCGCTGCGCGGAGGAGGAGCAATACGTCTGCGCCCCGACCAGTTCCCGGCCGATGAGGAAGCGGCGGATCTCGTTGGTGCCGGCGCCGATGTCGTAGATCTTGGCGTCGCGCAGCAGGCGCTCGGCGGCGAAGTCCTTGGTATAGCCCGCCCCACCCAGGGCCTGGATCGCCTCCAGCGACATCTTAACCGCATTCTCCGAAGCCAGCAGGATCGCCCCTGCCGCGTCGAACCGGGTGGTCAGGCCCGCGTCGCAGGCCCGGGCCACCGCATAGACATAGGCGCGGGCCGAATTCAGCGCGACGTACATGTCGGCCACCTTGCCCTGCATCAGCTGGAAGGAACCGATGGGTTTGCCGAACTGCTTGCGGTCCCGGACATAGGGCAGCACCACGTCGAGGCAGGCCTGCATGACGCCGAGCGGCCCCGCCGCCAGCACGGCGCGCTCATAGTCGAGCCCGCTCATCAGCACCCCGACCCCGCCGCCGACCGGGCCCATGATGTTGTCCTCCGGCACCTCGCAGTCCTCGAACACCAGCTCGGCGGTGTCGGAGCCGCGCATGCCCATCTTGTCCAGCTTCGGCGAGACGCTGAAACCGGCCATGCCCTTCTCGATCAGGAAGGCGGTGATGCCCCGGCCGCCCGCCTCCGGGTCGGACTTGGCGTAGACCACCAGCACGTCGGCGCCGGGGGCGTTGGTGATCCAGAACTTGGTGCCGTTCAGCACATAGCGGTCGCCGCGCTTCTCGGCCTTGAGGCGCATGGAGACGACATCAGAGCCGGAGCCGGCTTCCGACATAGCGAGGGAGCCGACATGCGCGCCGGAGATCAGTGCCGGCAGATATTTCTGTTTCTGCTCTTCGTTGCCCCAGCGACGGATCTGGTTGATGCAAAGGTTGGAGTGGGCACCGTAGGACAGGCCCACCGAGGCACTGGCCCGGCTGACTTCCTCCATCGCCACCACATGCTCAAGATAGCCCAGGCCAAGACCGCCATAGTCTTCTTCGACGGTGATGCCATGCAGGCCCAGCGCACCCATTTCGGGCCAAAGGTGGCGGGGGAATTTGTTGCTGGCGTCGATCTCTGCCGCCAGGGGCGCGATGCGGTCGGCGCAAAAGCGCTGGGCGGTGTCGCGCAACATGTCGGCGGTCTCGCCCAGGCAGAAATCGAGGGTTGCGGTCATTGCTCACTCTCCGGCGGGACGGGGCGCGGGCGACCCTGCAGGTCAATGGCGACGAAGGTGAAGGTTGCGGAGGTCACCTTGGAGGTGCTGTCGCCGTCGCGGGCGCGCTGCCAGGCTTCCACGGCGATCTTCATGGAGGTGCGGCCGACCGAGGTAACCCTGGCCCAGACGGAGAGCTCGTCGCCGATATGGACGGGATGGTGGAAGCTGACGGCGTCAATCGCCACGGTGACGGCGCGACCCTTGCTGCGGCGGCTGGCGGTGTTGCCGGCTGCAAGATCCATCCAGCTCATGATCCAGCCGCCGAAGATGTCGCCATTGAAATTGGCGTCGGCCGGCATGGCGGTGACGCGGATGGCGGGTTGTTCTTTGGGCGGGGTGGTCATGGGGACTCCAGAAACAGCAAGGCGGGTTGTTCCAGCAGACGTTTGAGCTGCTGCACGAAACGGGCGGCATCATAGCCGTCGATGATGCGATGGTCGAAGGAGGCTGACAGGTTCATCAGCTTGCGGCGCGTGACGAAGGCGCCGTCTATCACCGGCCGCTCCACCAGCTTGTTGGGGCCGATGATGGCGACTTCGGGATGGTTGATGATCGGCGTGGCGGCGATGCCGCCCAGCGGGCCCAGGCTTGTGAGGGTGATGGTGGAGCCGCTCAGTTCTTCGCGGGTCGCCTTGCCGTCGCGGGCGGCCTGGGTGACGCGCGCCAGTTCGCGGGCGCAGTCCCACAGGTCACGCTGCTGCGCGTCGCGCACCACCGGCACCATCAGGCCACCCGAGGTCTGGGCCGCGATGCCGATATGGATGGCGGAAAAGCGTTCCAGCTCACTTTCGGCTTCGTGATAGTGGGCATTGATGTTGGGGAAGTCCGGCACCAGCCGGACGATGGCCCGCATGAAGAAGGGCAACAGCGTCAGTTTGGACTTGTCGCCACGGCTGTTGTTCAAGGTTTGGCGCAGGGCTTCAAGTTCGGTGAGGTCGAATTCCTCGACATAGGTGAAGTGCGGGATGTGGCGCTTGGATTCCTGCATCTTGTCGGCGATGCGGCGGCGCAGGCCGGTGATGCGAAATTTCTCGCTGGCCGCTTGCGGCTTCGCATCGCCAGCGCGGTGACGTTCGAGATCTTCGGTGAGGATGCGACCATGCGGGCCGGTGCCCAGAACATCTTCCAGCGCGATGCCCCATTCCATGGCGCGGCGACGGGTGGCCGGCGAGGCGGTGGGATCATCATTGATGGGGGCTGCGGCCTGTTTGGAGGGCTGCCGCGCGGGCTCGCCTGTGGTTTCGATCACCTCTTTTTCGACGGGCTTGGTTGTGACTTCGCCCGCCACGTCCATCTCCACCAGAACGGAGCCGACGGGGGCCATGCCGCCGATTTCGCCGTGCAGCGCGACCACGGTGCCGTCGACCGGGGAGGTCATGTCAACCGTCGCCTTGTCGGTCATCACATCCAGCAGGGGCTGGTCTTCGCGCACATGATCGCCCGGCTTGATGTGCCAGGCCACGATTTCGGCCTCGGCAACACCTTCGCCGATGTCCGGCAGACGGAAGAGATACTGGCCCATCAGTCCTCCATCACGCGGCCGAGGGCGCGGATGACGCGCCCCGGTCCGGGAAAGTAATCCCACTCGAAGGCGTGCGGATAGGGGGTGTCCCAGCCTGCAACGCGCTGGATGGGGGATTTCAGGTGAAAAAAGCAGCGTTCCTGCACCAGCGCCGACAATTCACCGCCAAAGCCCGCAAAGCGCGAGGCTTCGTGCACGATGACGCAACGCCCCGTCCTGGTGACGGATTGCACAATGGCGTCGATATCGAGGGGCACGATGGAGCGCAGGTCGATCAGCTCGGCGTCGATGCCGGATTCTTCGATCGCGCTCTGCGCCACATGCACCATGGTGCCATAGGCCAGCACGGTGACGTCGCGCCCTTCGCGCACCGTTGCGGCCTTGCCCAGCGGCACGGTGTAGTGGCCATCGGGCACATCGGCCTTGGCATGATCAGCCCAGGTCTTCATCTGGCGCTCGTGATGGCCATCGAACGGCCCGTTATAGATGCGCTTGGGCTCCAGGAAGATCACCGGGTCGTTGCTTTCGATGCTGGCGATCAACAGCCCCTTGGCGTCATAGGGATTGGAGGGGATCACCGTGCAAAGCCCCGTGACATGGGCGAACAGCGCTTCGGGACTTTGGCTGTGGGTCTGGCCACCGAAGATGCCGCCGCCATAGGGCGCGCGCACCGTGATCGGCGCCCAGAATTCGCCGTTGGAGCGATAGCGCAGGCGCGCGGCTTCCGACACCAGCTGGTCGAAGGCGGGCAGGATATAATCGGCGAACTGGATCTCGGCCACGGGGCGCAGGCCATAGGCGCCCATGCCGATGGCGGTGGCGATGATGCCGCCTTCCGAGATCGGGGTGTCGAAGCAGCGTTTCAGGCCGTGCTTTTTCTGCAGCCCTTCGGTGACACGGAAGACACCGCCGAAATAGCCGACATCCTCGCCGAACATCAGCACATCGGGGTCGCGCGCCAGCATCACGTCGAGTGCGGAATTCAGCGCCTGGATCATGGACATGGACGGCATGGTCAGATCCCCAGCTCCCGGCGCTGCTCCAGCACGCGCCAGTCGGGCTTTTCGAACACGCCTTCGAACATCTCGCTCACCGGCGGCTTGGATTTTCCCAGCGTGCCGACCGCCTCGCCTTCCTTGGCGGCGGCGCGCACCCGCTCCACCAGTTCGGCTTCGAACTGGGTGTGGCGCGCCTCATCCCACGCGCCCAGATGAATCAGGTGCTGCTTCAGGCGCGCAATGGGATCGCCCAGCGGCCAGCCGGCGGCTTCGTCCACGGGACGATAGCGGGTGGGGTCGTCGCTGGTGGAATGACCGGCGGCGCGATAGGTGAAGAATTCGATCAGCGTGGCGCCCAGATTGGCGCGGGCGCGCGCCACCGCCCACTGCGTCGCCGCCCACACCGCCAGGAAATCATTGCCGTCCACGCGCAGGCCCGGCAGGCCATAGCCCGCGGCCTTGGCGGCGAAGGTGGTTTCGTCCGCGCCGGCAATGCCGGCATAGGAGGAGATTGCCCACTGGTTGTTGGTGATGCAGAGAATGACGGGGGCGTGATAGACCGAGGCGAAGGTCAGCGCCTCGTGGAAGTCGCCTTCGGCGGTGGAGCCTTCGCCGATATAGGCCAGCGCCAGGCTGTCGTCATTCTTGTAGGCGGAGGCCATCGCCCAGCCCACCGCGTGGCCGAAGCGCGAGCCCAGATTGCCGGACAGGGAATAGAAGCCGTAATCGCGCGCCGAATAGAGAATGGGAAGTTGGCGGCCCTTCAGTGGGTCGCGTTCGTTGGAGAATATCTGGTTGACCAGATCGATCAGCGGATAGCCCCGCGCCATCAGCCAGCTCAGCACCCGGTAAGTGGGAAAGCACATGTCGCGCTTGCCCAGCACCATGGACTGGGCCGCGCCGATGGCTTCCTCGCCGGTGGACTTCATGAAGAAGCTGGTCTTGCCCTGGCGATGGGAGCGGAACATGCGGTCTTCGAACAGCCGGGTCAGCAGCATGGCGGTCAGGCCCTGGTGCAACCGTTCGGGGGAAATCTGCGGCGCCCAGGGACCGACCGCCTGACCCGCCTCGTCCAGCACCCGCACCAGGCCATAGGACATGTCGCGCAGGGAATCGGCGGGGGCGTCGATGGGCGGGCGCGGCATGGCGCCGGCGGGCGGGATTTTCAGATGGCTGAAATCCGGGGTGTCGCCGGGGCGGGTCGGCGGCTCGGGAATATGCAGCGTCAGACCATGCGTCATGCGTGCCACCTGTTTTTCGTCCCGTGACTGGCGTTTTCACAACGCCTTGGCAGGCAGCATGGCACAGGCCTGTCGGGACGAAATTGCCATTTCTTGCAGTGTTCAGCCCCCGATTATGATAGAATTCCAAGAACAGGCGCCTTGGTAGGATGAAATCCTATGGATGAGACAGATTTGAAAATCCTGCGAATCCTGCAGGAGGACAGCGGAATCTCGATGGTGGACCTGTCGCTTCGGGTGGGGCTTTCGCACACGCCCTGCTGGCGGCGGGTGAAGCAGCTGGAGGAATCCGGCGCCATCATGCGCCGCGCGGTATTGCTCGACCCCGCCAAGCTGGGCCTGTCGGTCAATGTGCTGGCCAACATCAAGCTGAAAGCCCATGACGAGGAGACTCTGGAAGCCTTTGAAAGGTGCGCGTTGGAGCGGCCCGAAATCGTGGAATGTTTTGTCACCAGCGGCGACAGCGATTACGCGGTACGCATCGTGGTGCGCAGCATTGACGATTACGAGCAGCTTTTGAAAAAAGTCTTGCTGCATTTTCCGGGCGTCGCGTCGGTCAATTCCCACTTCGCCTTGAAATGCGTCAAGAACACCACACGTCTGCCGATATGATGGATGATCCCGTCGTCATTGTTTCCGCTGTTCGCACCCCGCTGGGGCGTTTCTTAGGAAGCCTGTCGTCGGTGCCGGCGCAGCAATTGGGCGCCCATGCGATTGCCGCGGCGCTGGCGCGCGGCGGCGTGGCCCCCGGTGCCATCGACGAAGTGCTGATGGGCTGCGTGCTACCGGCGGGACAAGGCCAGGCCCCGGCGCGGCAGGCGGCGCGCGGCGCGGGTCTGCCCGACAGTGTGGGCGCCACCACCGTCAACAAGGTGTGCGGTTCAGGGATGAAGGCGGTGATGCTGGCGCATGACCTGATCCTGGCCGGTTCGGCGGCGCGGGTGGTGGCGGGGGGCATGGAATCCATGTCCAACGCGCCTTACCTGCTGGCCAAGGCGCGCACAGGCTATCGCGCAGGGCATGAGCGCATTTTCGATCACATGATGCTGGATGGGCTGGAAGACGCCTATGCGCCCGGCCGGTCCATGGGTGATTTCGGCGAGATGTGCGCCCAGGCGTTCCATTTCAGCCGCGCCGACCAGGATGGCTATGCGATGGAAACACTGACGCGCGCCCGTGCGGCGATCACGGGCGGTGACTTTCGCGCGGAAATCGCGCCGGTGGAGACCAAGGCCGGACTGGTGGCGGACGACGAACATGCCATGAAGGTGTCGCCGGAGAAGATTCCCAACCTGAAGCCAGCCTTCCGGACTGACGGGACCATCACGGCGGCCAGCGCCAGCGCCAATGCGGACGGCGCGGCGGCGCTGATATTGATGCGGCGGTCGGCAGCGCAGGCCGAGGGCCTGCCGATTTTGGCGCAGATCAAGGCCCATGCAACGCACGCGCAGGAACCGGCCTGGTATTCCACCGCGCCGATCCCGGCGATCCGCAAGCTGCTGGCGAAGACCGGTTGGACAATCGCGGAGGTGGACCTGTTCGAGATCAACGAGGCCTTTGCCGTTGTGCCGATGGCGGCTGCCAAGGAACTGGGCATAGCGCGGGAGAAATTGAATGTCGGCGGCGGGGCCTGTGCGCTGGGGCATCCGATCGGGGCCACCGGCGCGCGCATCATTGTCACCTTGCTTTATGCGTTGATGCGCAGTGGCGGGCGGCGCGGGGTGGCGTCATTGTGCATTGGCGGCGGTGAAGCCACGGCGATTGCCATCGAACTGGTCTAGGACCAGTCCATGATGACCTTGCCGGATTCGCCTGACAGCGCGGCGTCGAAGCCGCTTTTGTAGTCGTTGGCGGCAACGCGGTGGGTGATCAGGGGCGTCAGGTCCAGCCCCGCATGCAGCAGCGCCAGCATCTTGCGCCAAGTCTCGAACATCTGGCGGCCATAGACGCCCTTGACGGTCAGCGCCTTGAGGATGATGTCGGACCAGTTGACCTCCATCGCCCTGGACGGAATTCCCAGCATGGCCAGTTTGCCGCCCATGGCGAGATGAGCGATGCACTGGGAGATGGCGGCCTGTGCGCCCGACATTTCCAGCGCCACGCCGAAGCCGTTGTCGACGCCTTCCTCCGCCATCACGCTTTTCAGCTCTTCGCGCCTCACATTGACGGTGCGGACATCGGCCAAGCGCGCGGCGAGCGCCAGGCGGTAATCGTTGCGATCGGTGAGCACCACGGCGCGGGCGCCGGCGCGGCGCGCCACCATCGCGGCCATGATGCCGATGGGCCCCGCGCCCGTCACGAGCACGTCTTCGCCCATCAAGTCGAACTGCTGGACGGTGTGCACGGCGTTGCCGAAGGGATCGAGCAGGGCGCCGATTTCGAAATCCACGGACTGCGGCAGCGGCACGACATTGAAGGCGGGCAGCGCCAGATATTCCGCAAAGGCGCCCTGGCGGTTGACGCCGATGCCCTGGGTGTGGGGATCGAGGTGGAACTGGCCTGCCCGCGCGGCGGGGGAATTGGGATCGACGATATGGCCTTCGCCGGACACACGCTGGCCGACGAACAGGGGCCGGGTCACGCCCTTGCCCAATTCCACGATCTCGCCGGAAAATTCGTGGCCGGTGATCATGGGGGGTTTGATGGTCTGCTGCGCCCATTCATCCCAATTGTAGATGTGAAGATCGGTGCCGCAGATCGCCGTGCGCCGGACGCGGATCATCACGTCTTGCGGACCGAGCGCCGGCATGTCGGCGTCGATCATGGTGAGGCCGGGGCCGGCGGTGGTCTTGGAAAGGGCTTTCACTTGGTATTCTCCAGCCGGTCGCGCACGCGGGTGAAGGCGCTGACCGCGCGGTCCACCTGTTCGACGCTATGGGCTGCCGACAGTTGCGTGCGAATGCGGGCCTGACCCTTGGGGACCACGGGAAAGGAGAACCCGATCACATAGATCCCCTCGTCCAGCAGTTGCGCCGCCATGCTTTGGGCCAGGCGGGCATCGCCCAGCATCACCGGCACGATGGGGTGTTCGCCCGGTACCAGGTCGAACTTGGCGGCGGTCATGCCGGCGCGGAAGCGGGCGGCGTTTTCGGTAAGGCGGGCGCGCAGGGCGTCGCCTTCCCCCGATTGTGCGATGCGGATTGCTTCCAGCGCCGCGCCGCAGACGGACGGGGCCAGGGCATTGGAAAAAAGATAGGGGCGGGCGCGTTGGCGCAGCAGCGCCACAACTTCCTTCTTTGCGCAGACAAAGCCGCCCATCGCGCCGCCCAGCGCCTTGCCGAAAGTGCCGCTGAGAAAATCGATGCGGCCTTCCACCTTGCGAAAGGCAGCGGAGCCCCTGCCCTGCGGGCCGAGAAATCCCGTGGCGTGGCAGTCATCCACCATCACCAGTGCGTCATATTTGTTCGCCAGTGCGGTGATGGCGCCGAGGTCGGCGATGTGGCCGTCCATGGAAAAGACACCGTCGGTGGCGATGACGATGCTGCGCACGCCATCGGCCCGCGCCTGATTCAGATTGTCTTCCAGCGCTGTCATGTCGCCATTGGGGAAACGGTAGCGCCTGGCCTTGCAAAGCCGCACGCCGTCAATGATCGAAGCATGGTTCAGGCTGTCGGAGATAATAGCGTCCTTGTCGTCCAGCAGCGGCTCGAACAAGCCGCCATTGGCGTCGAAGGCGGCGGGAAAAAGGATGGCGTCTTCGTAGCCCAGATAACCGGCGATGGCGGCTTCCAGTTCCTTGTGCAGGGTCTGGGTGCCGCAGATGAAGCGCACCGAGGCCATGCCGGCGCCGAAATCGCGCGCGGCTTTGGCAGCGGCTTCCGATACGCGCGCATCACCGGCAAGACCCAGATAATTGTTGGCGCAGAAATTCAGCACGGCCTTGCCGCCCACCGTAATCTCGGCCCCCTGGCGAGAGGCGATCACCCGTTCGGGCTTGGTCAGGCCGCCGGCGTCGATCTCGTCCAGCGTGCCGCGGACACGGGCATAAAAATCGTCGGACATGAAAACTCCGGTCAGGTGAAAGATGTCATATCGGTAATGCCGCCCGACAGTTTTGCCAGCAGGGCATCGAACGCCTTGCACTCGCTGGCCGTCAGCACCGACAGGAACTGTTTTTCCAGCGCCAGCGCGAACGGCACCACCTGGTTGTAGATCGCAAGCCCCTGAGCCGACAGCGCAAGATGCGCAACCCTGCCATCGCGCGCATGCGCGGCGCGGGTAATGCGGCGCGCGGCCAGAAGCGTGGCAACGGCGCGGCTGACCTGCACCTTGTCCATCGCGGTGCGGTCCGCCACTTCCCGCGCCGACAGGCCGGGCGCCCCAGCCTTGATTTGGCCCAGCACCGCCATCACCCGCCATTGCGGGATGGTCAGGCCGAAGCGATCGGAATAATGCCGCGCTATGGCGCCGGAGACGCGATTGGTCAGCACCGACAGCCGGTAGGGCGTGAAGGCGTCGAGGTCGAGCTGCGCCTTACTCGGCATCGGGCTGGTTCTCGGGCCGGGCCTCGGTGAAGGCGGGCAATCGGTAGGCGGCGTCTTCGATTCGCAGGAGCGTGGGATAGGGCGACAGGTCCAGGCCAGCGCGACGGGCATTGGTCATCTGGGGGATCAGGCAGATATCGGCGATGGTGGCCGTGTCACCATGGCAGAAAGTTGCGGCGGTGCCCGATAGCAGGATTTCCAGCGCGGCGAAGCCGTCCGCGATCCAGTGCTGTTGCCAAGCCGCGCGCGCTGCATCGTCAGCTGCCAGTTGCGTCTTGAGATACTGCATTATCCGCAGATTGTTCAGCGGATGGATATCGCAGGCGATGGCGAGCGCGATCTGGCGCACGCGCGCCCGGCCGGCAGCATCGGGTGGCAGCAGCGGTGGCTGCGGTGCCACCTCGTCGAGATATTCCAGGATAGCCAGCGACTGGCCGATGACATGGCCATCATGGGCCAGGGCCGGTATCAGTGCCTGCGGGTTCAGCGTCTTGTAGTTATCCGCATGTTGCTGCCCGCCATCCTTGAGCAGGTGGATGAAGTGCAATTCGGGCGTGATGCCTTTGAGGTTCAATGCGATCCGAACGCGGAATGCGGCCGAAGACCGGAAATAGCCATAGAGTGCGAAATCAGGCGCGGCGGACATGCTGGTCGATTGCTCCAAAAATGCTGTGGCCATCGGCACCCTGCATGTCGATCCGGACACGGTCGCCGAATTTCAGGAACGGAGTCGCCGGCGCGCCGGATTCGATGGTCTCCAGCATCCGTCGCTCGGCGATGCAGGCCGAACCCGCACTGCGATCCTTATTCGACACCGTGCCGGAACCGATGATGGTGCCGGCGGCCAAGGTTCTTGTTTTGGCGGCGTGGGAAATTAGGTCGGCAAAGGAAAACACCATGTCGGTGCCCGCATCAGGCGCGCCGAAGCGCGCGCCGTTCAGTTCCACCAGCAAGGGCCGATGCAGCTTGTTGTCCTGCCAGGCGTCGCCCAATTCGTCGGGCGTCACCGCCACGGGCGAAAATGCGGAAGCGGGCTTGGACTGGAAGAAGCCGAAGCCTTTCGCCAGTTCGCCCGGGATCAGATTGCGCAGGGAGACGTCATTGCACAGCATGACCAGGCGGATGTGGTGCGCGGCATCATCCGCCTTGCAGCCATAAGGCACATCGCCGGTGATCACCGCGACTTCACCTTCCAGGTCGATGCCCCAGGATTCGTCCCCCGCCAGGATATCGTCCTGTGGCCCGATAAAACCATCCGAGCCGCCCTGGTACATCAGGGGATCGGTCCAGAAGCTGGCCGGCATCTCGGCGCCGCGCGCCTTTCGCACCAGTTCGACATGGGTGACATAGGCCGAACCGTCCGCCCATTGATAGGCACGCGGCAGCGGGCTGGCGCATTGCGCGGGATCGAAGGCGAATCTATTTGCCGCGGTGCCCTGCTGCAGCTTGTGCGACAGCGCTTCCAGAGCGGGCGCGTGCAGCGCCCAATCATCCAGCGCCGCCTGCAGGGTGGGAACGCCCGCCATGGCGGCACGGGTCAAATCGCGCGACACCACCACCAGGCGACCGTCGCGCCCACCTTTGAGGGATGCGAGTTTCATTTCGGCGTCCAGCTTTCGGCATAGGTCGGCACTTCGGTGGCCGCCGCCGCATCGCTCATGTCGAACGGATCGCGGGCGTCGATCATCACCGCCACTTCGTCGGTCATGGTTTTGGCCGCCCTGGCGCCGGCGGCGAAGGCCTTGGGGTGGGGGCCATGGGTGAAGCCATTGGGATGAAACGTCACCATGCCCGGCTTGATATTGTCGCGGCTGAAGAATTCGCCGGCGTGATAGAAAATCACCTCGTCGAAATCCTCGTTGGAATGAAAGAAAGGCACTTTCAACGCGCCCGGATCGCTTTCGATGGGGCGCGGCACGAAGGTGCAGACCACGAAGCGGTCGGCCACGAAAGTGGAATGGACGCTGGGCGGGATGTGATAACGATGGCTCATCACCGGGCGAATGTCGCGCCAGTTGAGCTTGAGCGCGGAGAGATTGCCCTTCCAGCCCACCGCGTCCAGCGGATTGAAGGGATAGGTGATGGTGGAGAGCTGGCCGCGACGCTTGACGCTGACCTGCCATTCACCATCGCGTTGCGCCTTGAAGGCTTCATCCAGCCTGGGCGTTTCCAGTGCGGCGGGGTCGAAGATGGCGTGCGGACCCAGGATGCCGCGTTCGGGCAGCTTGTAGCTGCCATTGGTCGCCTCGATGCGCAGGAAGGTCGAAGGCGCGCTCGGCTCCAGCCGCCACATGGTGCCGCGCGGCAGCAGCAGATAGTCGCCGTCGCGATAGGTCATATGGCCGAAATCACAGAACAGGTCGCCGGCGCCCTGGTGAACGAACATCAGCAGATCGCCATCGGCGTTGCGCGCCAGCACCGGCATGGCGAGCGGCAGATGCCAGATCTCGATCTTGCAATTGGCGTTGCTGAGCAGCGGCACGAATTTGTAGGGCTCAGCGTTTGCCAAGGTGCCGACGGCGTCGAACGCGCGCGGCCGAAGCGGGCCTTCGAAGCTGGTCCAGCCGGTTGGGGGATGCTTGTGATAGATATGGGCGGCGGGGCCGAAGAAGCCGTCGCGGCCGATCTCGCGCTCATAGGTGCCGGCCGGCAGGTCGGCATGGGCCTGGCGCGAGGTTTCGCCTTCGATGCGGGGGAATTCGATCCAGTTTCGCATGGTCAGGCCAGCACGCCGCGGCGGATCTGGTCGGCCTCGATGCTTTCGAACAGGGCCTTGAAGTTGCCTTCGCCAAAACCCTGATTGCCCTTGCGCTGGATCAGCTCGAAAAAGATCGGCCCGATGGCGTTCTGGGTGAAGATCTGCAGCAGCAGATCGTCCCTGGCCCCGTCCATCAGGATGTTGTTGGCCTTGAGGCGCGGGATATCCTCGCCGTGCCCCTGGATGCGATTGTCGAGGCGCTCGTAATAAGTTTGCGGCGTGTCCTGGAAGTCGACGCCGTTGCGGCGCAGCGCTTCGACCGAGGCATAGATGTCGCCCGTGGCCAGCGCGATGTGCTGGATGCCTTCGCCGTGATAGGCGTGCAGATATTCCTCGATCTGGGACTTGTCGTCGGAGGATTCGTTGATGGGAATGCGAATCTTGCCGTCCGGGCTGGTCATGGCGCGGGACTTCAAGCCGGTGAGCTGGCCTTCGATATCGAAATAGCGCACCTCGCGGAAGTTGAAGAGCTTTTCATAAAAGCCGGCCCACTTGTCCATGTTGCCGCGAAAGACATTGTGGGTGACATGGTCGATTGCCGTCAGGCCGGCGCCGGGATGCGAAAAGCCCAGCGCGGGATCGGTGGGCAGGAAATCCACGTCATAGATGCTTTGGGGGCCGTAGCGATCCACCAGGTAGATCACGCTGCCGCCGATTCCTTCGATCGCGGGGATGTTCAATTCCATCGGACCCACGGTGCCCGCAAAGGGCGTGGCGCCGCGCGCAATCAGTTCTCGGTAAGCCGCGCCCGCGTCGGCGACGCGGAATGCCATGGCACAGGCGCTGGGGCCATGTTCTTGGGCGAAGCGTGCGCTTTGGCTGTCGGGTTCGGCATTGACGATGAAGCTGGTGTCGCCCTGGCGGTACAGGGTCACCGCCTTGGACCGGTGGCGGCCCACGGCGCGAAAGTCCATGCGTTCAAACAGCGCCTGCAATTGTGACACATCGGGCGCGGTATATTCGACGAATTCAAAACCGTCGGTGCCGATGGGGTTTTCCCACAGTTCCATTTTGCGTTTCTCCCGGCTTGTCCAATATGGTTTCATATGTAACTATCTGGAGTCAAGATGGAGTGAAAATGGACGTCTCTCCGCCGCCAGGCGCCCGCCCCGACTGGACAATTCCGCAGGCTTGGAACAGCTATACGGCTGAGGAACATGGCGTATGGGACACCCTGTTTGCGCGCCAGGCCGCGATGCTGAAGGGCCGCGTCAGCGATGCCTTCCTGCGGGGGCTGGACGTGCTGCGTCTGTCCAAGGCCGGCATTCCCGATTTCGAGGAACTGTCGGAGCGGCTGGCGGCGCTGACCGGCTGGCGGGTGGTGGCGGTTCCGGGGCTGGTGCCCGATGACGTGTTCTTCGACCATCTCGCCAATCGGCGATTCGTGGCGGGACGGTTCATTCGCCGACCCGACCAGCTGGACTATCTGGAAGAGCCCGACGTTTTTCACGATGTCTTCGGGCATGTGCCGCTGCTGAGCGATCCTGCCTTTGCCGATTACATGCAGGCCTATGGCGCGGGCGGTTTGCGCGCCATCAGCTTTGGCGCGCTGGAAAAGCTGGCGCGGCTTTACTGGTATACGGTGGAGTTCGGTCTTATTCGCGAGCGCGGGGACCTGAAGCTGTATGGTGCGGGGATTGTCTCCAGCTTCGGCGAGTCGATTTTTGCACTGGACGATCCCTCCCCCAACCGCATCGCCTTCAACCTGGACCGCGTGATGCGGACCGATTATCGGATCGACGATTATCAGCAGAGTTATTTCGTCATCGACGGCTTCGAGGAATTGCGCCACCAGACCGCCGATGCCGATTTCGCGCCCATTTATGCGCGCCTGTCCGGGCAGAGCGACATCGCGCCCGAGGCGGTGCTGGCAGATGACCGCGTGCTTCATCGCGGCACCCAGCAGCACGAATCCAGCCGGAAATAGAACCCGGCCCCTGTTCCGGTCCACCCGCCGAATGGGTTAGGGTGCGGTCGGTTGCGGGGAGAGACTAATGAAAAAAACAATCATTCTGGTACTGGCGACGGCGGGCCTGTGCGGTCTTGCGGCGCGGGCGCAGGACGCCGTGGACCCGGCCGAACTGCAGCGCGTCATGGCGGAGCATCCGGGCTGGGCGCCCTGGCTGGCCGATCCCAAGCTGGCGAAGCTGACCCTGGCCGGGCCGAAGATGCCGAACTCACCTTGGCGCGCTGATGACATCCGGCGGCCGCAGCCAGTGGCGGTGGATACCGGTACCGAGTGCGCCGCACCGCCGCCCGGGGATGCCGACAAACTGTTCGATGGCAAAACCCTCGACAAATGGACCGGGGAGCATGTGGACGAGTGGACGGTGAAGGATGGCGTCGTCACCACCGGGGCGCGCGTCTATAATTTCCTGAAGACCAAGGCGTCCTATGGCGATGCGCAGATCCATGTGGAATTCCGCGAGCCCGAGCAGCCGCATCCGCCGCTGAACCCGCAATATCATGGCAATAGCGGCGTGTTTCCCATGGGGTTGTATGAATTGCAGATCCTGGACGGCACCAACAACCAGACCTATCCCGATGGCATGGTGGGTGCGATCTATAGCCAGCAGCCGCCGCTGGTGAATGCGGGGCGTCCGCCGGGCGTTTGGCAATGCTATGACATTGTCTTTCATGCGCCGCATTTCGAGGGCGACACGGTCACACGGCCGGCGCGCATGACGGTGACGCTGAACGGCGTGCTGGTGCAGGACAATACGGTGCTGATCGGTGCGACTGTGCATGGCAAGGTCGCCACCTATGCGCCGCATGCGGCGGAACTGCCGCTGGCGCTGCAGGATCATGGCAATCCCGACAGCCATGTCTCGTTCCGCAATATCTGGATACGGCGGCTGAAAAACCCGTAAGCGATTCAACCGGCGGTTTTTAAACCCAGCTTGGTGAGCGCGGCATTCAGATGCGCCAGCGCCTCGCTGGGCGGGCCGGGATACGGTTCCAGCGTGGGCTTGTTCCCCATATAGCCGATATCGGCCATGCCTTCGGGCAGCGAATAAAAGCCGGCCATCATCAGCGCGCGTAAGCGGCCGAAAAACAGCGCGGGGCGTTCGTAGCCGGGCTTCACCTTGGCGTGAAAGGCGATGTCGTCAAAGATGGCGCGGTGTTCCGGTTCGCTTGCCGCAGCGAAATCGTGATGGAATCGCGCCTGGCTTTCGGCATTCAGCCAGTGCAGACCTTGCAAAATCAGCGTGCGATCATGCTGCTGCTGGGGATAGGGCGCGCTGACCCATTCATCCAGGAAGGCGTCGATCGGCAAGGTGGCGGCAGAGGGCGAATGCGGGTCCGCCGGCAGCATCAGCCCGGCGATCGCCTTCAGGTCGGTGCGCTGGGCGGGCGTAAGGGTGAGTGGCCACGGCACCACCGGCTTTACCAGGTTGGGGTCCTGCCCATAGCCGGCGGCCGAAATGGGCGGCAGTTCGCCTTGCGGCCAGGCGCCGGGCTGGGCCTCGGCGCCGGAAACTGCCCAGGGGCTGGCCGCGGCGGCGGCCACCCAGGCCAAAGTCGTGCGGCGCGAAATCTCGGTCATATCTCGCCCTTCTTCATGCGGCTCGCCAGGTGATCCATGCTGCGCCAGGCCAGCGCCATGATGGTGAGCGTGGGGTTCTTGTGGGCGTTGGAGGTAAAGACGCCGCCATCGGCCACCACCAGATTGTCGACATCCCAGGTGCGGCCATACTGGTCCGTCACCGAGTCCGATGCCTTGCTGCCCATGCGGGCGGCGCCGACTTCGTGGATGATCCAGCCGCCAACAGCGATGGCCTGCTCCGGGGGCAGTTCCGGCGTCAGCACGGTACCGCCAAGCTTGTGCACGATGTCGCGCGCGGTCTTGATGCCGTGCGCGACCTGGCGAATTTCATGGGCCGACCATTTCCAGTGGAAACGCGCCACCGGCAGGCCGAACCTGTCTTTCACCTGGGGGTCGAGATCCAGATAGCTGTCGCTGTTGGGGATCATCTCGCCGCGCACGGTGAGGGAAATCTGGGCGCCGTAATAGCGGCGCGCGTCTTCCTTCAGCGATGCGCCATAGCCGTCTTCGAGACCGGCCGCCGGATTGCCGCCGGGCGTGGAGAAGCGGCCGCCGATTTCGTAGTGGTAGCCGCGGGGGAAATCGAGCTTGCCGGCCTTTTGTTCGGGGTACAGCCACCAGGGGATGTAGAGATGCGCGACATCCTTGCCGTCTTCGTTGTAGCGCGGACGATTTTCCAGTGACGGGATATGGCCGGTGATGTTGGTGCCGGTGGTGTCCATCAGGTTCTTGCCCAGCTCGCCGCTGGAATTGGCCAGGCCGCCATCTTTCGAATTGAGCAGGATGCGTGCGCTTTCCACCGCGCTGGCGGCGAGCACGACCGCGCGCGCCTTGGCCAGGTGCAGCGCGCCGTCCTTGAAATATTCCACGCCCGTCGCCTTGCCGTTGGCGCCGACCACGACGCGCGCGGCAAAGGCGTTGCTGATGATGCGCATCCGCCCCGTCGACATCGCCATGGGCAGCAGCGAAGTGGTGGTCTGGAAGGCGGCGCCAATGGCGCAGCCGCGGCCGCACGGACTGGCATAGAAGCAGGCCTGGCGCGGCGCATTGGGGTCGTCGATATCGCGCGTCAGCACGGCGTAGCGCGACGGCACGCAGGGAATGCCCAGCGCCCCTGCCCCCGCCTTGATCGCCAGCTCGTTGATGCGCGGCGGCGATGCGAGTTGCAGCACGCCGGGAGATGAGTCCGGATGGTTTTCCAACCCGCTATTGGCACCGGAGACGCCGATCAGTTTTTCGGTACGATCATACCAGGGCGCGATATCGGCATAGGAGATCGGCCAGTCCATGCCCAGTCCGTCGCGGCTATAGGCCTTGAAGTCGTAAGGGCCAAAGCGCGGCACATGGCGGCCCCAATGGTTGGTGCGGCCGCCCACCATGCGCGAACGCCACCATTTGAAGGTCGAACCGGGCGCGTTGGTATAGGGCTCCCCCGGCACCTCCCAGCCACCATTGGCGGTGGCGTCGTAATAGCCGAAATGCTTGTCGGGGGTGGAGGACCCGCGCAGGGGCGCGTCGTAATTCCATTTCAGCATGGCGTTTTCTTTGACAGGGTCGTAATCACGCCCCGCTTCCAGCACCAGAACCTTGACCCCTGCGCGTGTCAGCGCCCAGGCCGCCATGCCGCCGCCCGCGCCGGAGCCGACGATCACGACATCGGGTTCGAAGGAGGACTTGGTGGGTGTCGCAGACTTGCGCTGTGTCATGTGGCCTGACCGTTTGTATCAGCAGAACACAAGGCTAAGACATCGCCACCGGTCGATCCAGCGCTATCTGGCGACGCTCATGCCGCGCGATAGGTCCAGATATGCGCGGGTGGGAAATTTCGCCAAACCGTTTTGTGCGTGAGCGTCATCCCCGTTTCCGGCAGGACAGGCGGACGCCAGCTGTAGGAAAGCTGGATGAAGACGCCGCCAGCACCCTGGCAGGCGAGCGCCCGGCGCAGCAGCGAGCGGCGCGTCGCCATGGGAAATTGCAGCAGCGGCAGGCCGGAGACGATGGCGGCCACCTGCGCATCAAAGGTGATCTGGCTTTCGAAAAGGACGGCATCGCCGTGATGGACCGTGATCTGCGGAAAGCGATGGCGCATCAGGTTGGCGAAGCCGGCTTCCAGCTCGATGGCCACCAGGCGGGTGGGCGAGACCCCATGATCCAGCAGCGCCTCGGTCACCACGCCGGTGCCGGGCCCCAGTTCAATCACCAGACCGTCGCGGGAGAGGTCAACCTCGGCGGCGATGGCGCGGGCCAAGGTCGGACTTGAGGGGGTCGGCGCGGAAACGGCGCGGGGATTGCTGACCAAGCCCCGCAGAAAATCGCCATAGGCGGCTGCACTGCGCATTCTCGCTCCTGAACTTGCCCGCATCGTCAATGCCGGGAAGCCCAGGTGGTTCCGTGCGGGACGCTCAGGCCCCGGTGGGCAAGGGCACCAGTTTTTCCTGCAACCGGCCAATGTTGCGCAGCGAGAACAGGTGCAGATAGATCAGTTCCAGCTCGTCCTCGCGCAGCATCTGGGCCATGACCTTGGTGGGGATGGTCTTGATCCTGTCGCGGTTGACGATCTTGAAGCCGGTCAGCTTGCGCTGGGGGTCAGAGGGCAGCGGCATGTTCGCTTCCACCGGATCGAGCACGCCCAGCTCCTTCAGCCGGTCGCCGAAGGTCTTGGTGCGCGCGAACAGGCCCTGATAGTCGCGCAGGAAGGCCAGGGTGTTTTCCAGGAAAGGCGTGTTGTTATTGTCGACGTCGAACAGTCTTTCGCCCTTGCCGCCGGCATTGAAGCCCGAATAGGACCGGTCAATCATCACCGTGAAATTTTCGCCCTTGTCGTCGGTGGCAAAAGCGAAGGGGTAGCGCCGCACAAAGGCCGGGATATAGGTGGCGTTCCACTTGCCGTCTTCATCGACAAAGAGGTTTTCGTTGTTGCGAATGCCCAGGATCACGGCCGGAACGATGCCTTCGGCCGTATCGGTGAAGACGATGGCGTAATCGACCGCCGCCTGGGGAAATTCCGCCGCCACCAAAGGCACGGCATTGGTCTGGCGCGCGAACTCGAAGGTTTCCACCTTCTGGAGCGACAGGTGGCCATGGTCCTGACGGGTCAGGGGTATGATATCGTCATAGATCAGCAGCTGTTTCATCGGGCCCTTCGCGCGGTTATGGCGGGTCTCTTTTTGGGGGGACCGCCGCGGCTTTGCAACCGCAATTTGTGGGCGCATTCTGGTCCCGCGCGGTGCGGAAATTGTAAACGGCAAATCCGGCGCCTATGATTACGCGACTTTTTCCATATGGATCAACAGATGCGCCCCTGTATCGCCATCCTGCCTGCCCTGCTGCTTGGCGCAGCGGCGCCGATGCCGTCGCCCGAAGCGGTCTGGAAGGCCGGCATTGCCGACCAGAACAAGGCTTATGCGCAAATCCCGCACGCCATGCTGAAAATTCAGGATTCCGCCTATCTGGGCGATGGCCAGGTCGCGGTGCTGCAGGGGCGCAAGGGTCAGCCCGCAAGCTGGCGCTGGAACCACGATCCCAGGGCGCAAGGGGTGCTGCGCATTTCGGTGAAGGGCGACAAGATCACGGCGCTGAAGGATGGCAAGCCGGTTGATCCGGCGCAGCTGGAAAAAAGCGTGGCGATAGATACCGATGTGGATGTTGCCGGCCATCCCACCCAGGTCGGACCCGGCGTTCCGGGCTGGCGCATCTTTATCTACAACCAGCAGAACCCGGCGGCGAAGGGCTTCACCGGCGTATCCTATTATCCGTATGACGCGGCCTGGCGGGTGACGGCGCGTTTCACGCCGGACAAGAAGCTGCCACCGCGCGTTTTTCGCACATCGCGCGGCACCGACAAGCAGTTCTTCCATGCCGGTGATGCCACCTTCAGCCTGAAGGGCAAGGTTATCACCCTGCCCTTCTATACCAGCAGCCAGAACCCGGCGGAGATCAGCGATATGTCGGCCTTCTTCACCGACGCGCTGACCGGCAAAGGGGCCTATGGCGCCGGGCGCTATATCGACGTGGACGGCTTTGGGAAATTTCCGCCCGCTGCCGTGACCATCGATTTCAACTTTGCGTACAATCCCAACTGCGCCCGCTCGGCGCATTATACCTGCCCGGTGGCAATCGACGATATCGCATTGGCGATGCAGGCGGGGGAACGCGATCCGCATGCGGCGCACTGATACCGGCACTAAGACCGGCGCTGTGGCGGCGATCTAGATTCGGAACCGCGCCATCCAGCCCATATCGTCGCAGATATACATGTGATCGCCCACCAGCTTGGCGCCGTGGATCACGGGCGAGTCGGGCGGCAGCTGCACTTTTTCAAAGATGTTCCCCGTCGCCACATCGTGATGGAAAAAGGCGTTGAGGTTGGAATCCGATGACCAGATGGTCTTTCGTCCCTTGCCCCAGCTCATGCCGTGGGTGCGGTTGCCCGGTACCGGCCAGCTTGCCTTCACCTTCCAGGTCTTCTTGTTGATCCAGAATATCTGCCGCGCCGGCGGCACGGCGGTGATCAGATAGTCGCCGTCCACCAGGATGGCATGGGCGCCGGTGCCGCCGGAGCCTTCTTCTTCTGCAATCGGCAATTGTCCGGGCGGCAGGCCTTTGCCGGTATCATTGCCGACATTGCCGGCCTGGGCGGGACCGATGCCGCGCGGCTTGTCGGGCCAGGCGGGCTTAAGCGGTGAACGGCGGCCCGGCGGATCATCCTCGCGCTCGTAGATGCGCCCCGCACCGGGCGTCACATACTTGGCAATGGTTTTGCCGTTCAGGTCGCAATGCAGGATGATGGAATTGTGGGTCGAGGTGATCCACATGGTTTCGCCTTCCTGCACCAGGCCGCTGGGACCGACCACATCGGCCTGGAATTCGCGCGCGGTCTCGCCGGTATGGATGTCGATCAGCGAAATCCAGTGCTCGGCACCCTGGTCCACGATCCAGATCCGGTCGGGATTGTCGCTCAACGCCAGACCGTTGGGCTGGCCATGTTTGGTCTTGTAGAGAATCTCAATCTTGCTGGCCGCGCGCGTTTTGATCGCGCCATCGGCCGGCAGGCAGGACGGATGGGCCGATTGCGCCAAAGCGGGCAAGGACATGGGTGACGCTGCAGCGGCGGCAAGGAAATGTCTGCGCTTCAGCATCACGCCACCTCGATCTTGAAGATCCAGCCGTGGCTGGGGCTGTCATAGTTTGGCCAGCCGGGATGGATGCCGGCGTCACAACTGATCAGCGTGCCATGGTGGAATTCCAGGCCGTGCGGATCACACGAGCCCGGTGCAAAGTCATAAGTCATCAAGACCTGGCCGGTCTTGCCGTCATATTTGACCAGGCCTGGCTTGCCTTGCTTGTAGCTCTTGCTGTCATTGCCGGTGACCATCCAGATATCGCCATTGGCGTCGAAGGTCATGTCGTGCCAGCGGGGCTTTTCTGGCGTGACATAGATCGGAATCGCCACTTCCGGCACCCAGGTCTTGGGATCGACCCTCAGCATCAGGCGCGGACGGTTGGCGACGATCCACAGTTTGCCATCGCGCCATTGTGCCCCGTGACTGCCGCCGCCGTCCTGACCCGGCAGACCAAGCGGAATCTGGCGGTGGCTGATCTGCTTGCCGGTCATATCGTGCTGGACGACGCCTTGCGGTTCCTGGTTCGCCATCATCCAGACGCAACCATCGCCATAGGCCATGCCGGAGCAGTTGCGCGAGTTGGTCATCACCGTCTTCAGCAGCTTTCCGTTCCAGTCCACCAGCCAAGCGGCCTCGCGCAGGTCGGCGGGCTCTGCCATGTGATAGGATTGCGCGGCCTTGCCTGACAGCTTCTGCTGCCCCAACCAGAGGCCTTCCGGCGCCACTGCCAGTGCATTGACGAAGCCGGGCGGCGCTTGGAACAGCCTGGTGGTCTTGACCATGCCGTGCGACACGCCGGACTTTTGGGGGCCGTATGTCACCGTCGCCGTGGTCTGTGCCGCGGCTGCGCCGATGCCGGCCAAACCCGCCAGGCCCACGCCCAGCAACTCCCGCTTGTTAAGGCTCATCCTATCCTCCCCGGTTTTTTCTTGTTGCGGCGATGCTGTCGCAAATATCGGGATAGTCCAAGCCCGTTCTGCGACGGTGCGCTGCACCATGTTTGACGGGGTGAGATCGGGCACCTAGTTTCGGGGGGAGGGGGCAGGACGACATTGCCGCGTTGCCGCTGATCGATTTTCGCAAGGTGGACGTGCAGGGCGCCGAGCTGATGCTGCGCTACCTCACCGCCCAGGGCCTGAAGCGCTAAGCTTTCTTGCGCATCCGGTCGGCGATGGCGACGCCGGCGAAGATCACGATCAGGCATAGCGGGATCAGGGCGATGGTCTGGAAGGACACCGTCGCCGCGGACTGCAGAACCTGTTCCGCCGTTGCGCCATTTGCTGCGGCCGCCAGCTTGGCCTTGTCGGACAGGGCGCCGATATAGGGGAGCACCACGAAGGTGGACGCTGCGCCCGCTGCGCCCATGGTGCCGAACACGATGGTGCCGCTGCGCGGATAGCGCTCGGCCACCGTGGCCAGCATGGTGGGCCAGAAATAGGCGACGCCCAGACCCCACAGCACCGCGGCCAGGATCGCGGTGGTCGGGCTGTTGGCGAAGCTGAGCGCATAGAGCCCGAGGGTCGCGAAGACGGACGAAAAGACCAGCAGGCCGATATTGCCGAAGCGATGGGCCAGCGGGCCTGCAAAGTGGCGCAGCACGAACATCAAGGCGCTGACGAAAACCAGCAGCCAGATGCCGCGCATGCCCACGATCTGGCTGAGCGCCACGTCCACCCACTGGCCGGGCGCGAACTCGGTGGAGGCGGTGAACATCATCAGCACCACCCAGAAGATCAAAGCCGGGCTGTGCAGAGTGGCCTTGATCATCTCGCCCGGCGATACCGGGGCATCGGTGGAGGCGCTGACGGGCGGGAAGCTTTCGATCCAGGCGAGGGCCGCAAACAGAAGGGCAAAGGCGCCCACGATCACGAACTCGAACCGCCAGGGCCAGCCCCAATTGTCGGCCGCAAGGCCCAGCAATGCGCCGCCCACCACGCCGGCCGGATACCAGGCGTGCAGGATGCCCAGCCGGCCGACACGGTCTTCGGGATACAGCGCGCTGGTCAGCGGGTTGATGACCGTCTCGACCAGCCCCCAGCCCAGGCCTTGCACCACCATGCCGACCAGCAAGCCTGTATAGGGCGATACGCCCAGCGACGCGGCGTGGCCCACCATGACGAAACCTGCCACCAGCAGGGCCGCCGCCGCGATCAGGGCGCGGCGAAAACCGATGGCCGCCAGCACGGGGCTGACAAAAAAGAGAGTCAGGGCGAAGCCAATGAACGCGGCACCCAGCACCGTGCCCAGCATTTCGCCGGCGCGGACTTTGTCGATGGCGTCGAGGAAATCGGTGCGCATGTGCACGGCGGTGACGGCGCGCAAGGAGACGGCGGCACCGGCGGTGAACAGCGCCAGCAGCGTCACGATGAAAATCCGGCCGCGGCGAAGCGGCGTGGCGGTAGCGGCCATCTTGTTTTCCCCCCGGCAATGCCTGGAATTATCTGGGGGTATTAGGCCAGATCAGGGCGGCCAACGCAAAGCGTGTTCCTTTCGCAACTGCGTAAAACAGTGCCGGCAAAGGCGTCGCGATTTTCCGGCGCCGCCGCTATAAGACGGGTCGGCTCCAAAGGGATTGTGCTTTGCTCAAGATCGTTTCCGCCAAGGTCATTGTCACCTGTCCTGGGCGCAATTTTGTCACCCTGAAGATCGAGACCTCGGACGGGTTGACCGGGATCGGCGACGCGACCCTGAACGGCCGCGAATTGTCGGTCGCGAGCTATCTCACCGACCATGTCATTCCCTGTCTGATCGGGCGCGACGCCCACAATATCGAGGACACCTGGCAATACCTGTATCGCGGCGCCTATTGGCGGCGCGGGCCTGTCACCATGTCGGCGATCGCCGCGGTGGACATGGCGCTTTGGGACATCAAGGCTAAGGCTGCCGGCCTGCCGCTGTACCAGCTGCTTGGCGGGCGCTGCCGTGACGGCGCCATGGTCTATTGCCATGCCAACGGCACCACCATCGAAGAGACGCTGGAACAGGCCATCTCCTACAGGGAGATGGGGTACAGGGCGATCCGGCTGCAGTCCGGGGTGCCGGGCCTCAAATCCACCTATGGCGTTTCGGGCGAGCGGCTTTTCTATGAGCCGGCCGATGCCGATTTGCCGACCGAGAATGTCTGGTCGAGCGAGAAGTATCTGCGTTCGGTGCCGGGGCTGTTCAAGGCGGCGCGCGACGCGCTGGGGTGGGACGTGCATCTGCTGCACGATGTGCATCACCGCCTGACGCCGATCGAAGCGGGGCGGTTGGGCAAGGACCTGGAGCCTTATCGGCCCTTCTGGCTGGAGGACACGGTTGTGGCGGAGAACCAGGCCAATTTCCGCCTGATCCGCCAGCACACCACCACGCCGCTGGCGGTGGGCGAAATCTTCAATTCGATCTGGGACTGCAAGCAGCTAATCGAAGAACAGCTGATCGACTATATCCGCGCCACGGTGGTCCATGCCGGCGGCATCACCCATCTGCGCCGCATCGCGGCGCTGGCCGACCTGCACAATGTGCGCACCGGCTGCCATGGCGCCACCGACCTGTCGCCGGTCTGCATGTCGGCGGCGCTGCATTTTGACGTTTCGATTCCCAATTTCGGCATCCAGGAATATATGGTCCACACCAAGGAGACCGACGAAGTGTTCCCGCATGCCTACAGCTTTCGCGACGGGGCGCTGCATCCGGGCGATGTGCCGGGACTTGGGGTGGAGATCAACGAGGAACTTGCCGCCAAATATCCCTACAAGCGCGCCTTCCTGCCGGTGAACCGGCTGGAGGACGGAACCCTGTATAACTGGTAACAAGAACGCGATGCCTCTGCACCCCCAGGCGGCGCTGGCCATACAGCGCGCAGGCGATCTGCCCACCGACCTGACGCCGGACGAATTGCGCCTGGCGTACGAGAAGCAGCGGCTGACCCTGTTGCCGGAAAAGCCGCCGGTGGCGGTGGCCTATGCGCTGTCCATTCCCAGCGATTATGGCCCCATTCCGGCGCGCTTTTATCGCGCCACCAAAGGCGGCGCGCCCTGCCCGCTGCTGGTTTATTTCCATGGCGGCGGCTTCATGCTGGGAACGCTGGCGCTTTACGACACCGCCTGTCGCCGTTTGGCAGTGCAGGGAAATTGCGCGGTGCTGTCGGTGGATTACCGCATGGCGCCGGAGACGATTTTTCCCGGCGCAGTGCTGGACGCCTATGCCGCGACCCGCTGGGCGAGCGATCATGCGGTGCTGCTGAACATCGATCCGGCAAAGATCGCGGTGGGCGGAGACAGCGCCGGCGGCAACCTGGCGGCCGTGGTGGCGCAGATGGCGCAGGATTCAAAGGAATTCGCGGTGGCGCTGCAGGTCCT
>JBBQHU010000037.1:0-24187 GCA_038324265.1 Micropepsales bacterium
GAGCTGCGCGGCGCGGCCGGTGAGGATTTCCTTCAGGGTTTTCGCCGTCAGGGCCTTCAGCCGGATCAGCACAAAGGGAAACTTGCGATAATGATCGGTGATGTAGAAGAGCTTCGGCTCTGCCTCCAGCATCATGTCGCGCATTTCCATCGAGCCGACCTGCAGCACCACCGCCTCTTCCTTTTCATGCACCTTGCTGAGGAAGCGGTCATGGGCAAAGACCGAGGGCCGGTTGAACCAGGGCCGCTCATCAGTGCCCGGCAGGGCCAGCATGATCTTGCGGGCGTCAGCGCGGCTCAGCGGCATCGGGAATGACCAGGTTGGGAGTTTGCGCTACGGCGATATTTTCCAGGGTGCGCGACAGCCGCTCGGCGGCGGTGCGGGCGAAGCTGACGGTGACGGCCTTGCGGCGGCTGGCATGCAGCGCCTGGGCCTGCGCTTCCTTCACGATGGCGCCGCCATAGCGATCGGCCACGATCAGCCCCGTTTGCGGCGGCACATGCTCATCCGGAAAATCCGGCGGGATCGCGAAATAGAACAGGTCGCAATAATCCAGATATTCCGGCCACTTCCCGTCGCCCTTGAGGTCGGCCAACGCCACCTTGATCTCCACCCCCAGCATCTCGCCGCCGGGCCCGATGGCGGCGACATCAAGCCTGCGGCCATTGGGCAAGGTGAATTCCAGGATCGGGGAATAGCCTTGCCCCAGCAGCAGGCGCGAAACGCCGCGCGCAACATCCAGAGCGGAGGAGGAACTGATCATTCCCCACTGGAACATTAGAAGAACAGAATTTCAACCGGATTTAGCGCTTCGAAAACAGGCGCGCGATGACAAATCCTGCGACCAGGCCCAGGACCGCGCCCCAGATCGCCACCTGCAGGACAAGCCCGATCAACTTCAGCGCCACGAAGACAAGCAGCGCAGCAATCAGGGCGGCAATGACTTCCAATGTGCGCATGTCTTCTCCCGCATTTGTGAAAAGGAAAAGCGGGCGCGGCGCAAAAAGTTCCCTCAGAGCAGCCGTTCGTAGAATCCGCCAAAGCTGCCGTCCTGCTCCACCAGCAGGATCTCACCGATCCAGTGGCGCGGATTGCCGTTGCCGTCGGGATTGCTCATTGGTTCGGGGTTCAGCGGAGAAATGCGCGTCAGGTCCTTGGGGCCCGGAATCTGGGCATGGGCGAATTCCGAAACGATGTGGCCAGCAATTGTGCCGCCGAATTTCCAGCCCGCCGCTTGCGCCGACGCCACCGCGAACGCGTACAGCGCCGCGCCGGTGATGTCGGGGTGGCTGCGAAAATGAAGCTGCATCTTTTCGAATTGCCTCGGCAATTCGGCAACAAGCGCGTTCTTGCGCGGATGATCGTCCAGCGCATAGCTCTTGCCGATATCAGCCTCCCAGCCTTCAAACACGGGCCCCAGATCGAGATAGACGACGTCGCCGGCTTCGATATCGCGCACCGGCGGATGGTCGCCCGCTATGGTGATGGAGTTGGGACCAGACCGCACGATGCGCCTGTGCCAGTGCGTCGTCACGCCGAAATCCTTCAGCGCCAGCGCCTTGATTTCGTCTTCTATCGTGCGCTCGCTGACACCAGCGCGGACCAGCCCGGCATTTTCAATGGCGGTGAACATCTGCAGCGCACGCGCTTCGGCAGCTTCCAGCGCCGCACGGCGTTCGGCATCGGGGATGGGAAACAGGTTGTCCCTCAACTGCTCTTCTCGTCGAATGTGCTGCGGGCCTTATGGATGTCGCCGACATGGCTGCGCGCCCAAAAACCCAGCGGCTCGACCGCTGTCCAAAGCGAGCGGCCAAGCGCGGTAAGTTCATAATCCACCCGCGGCGGGATGGTTGGAAAGACGGTGCGCGTCACCAGCCCATCGCGCTCCAGTCCCCGCAAGGTCAGGGTGAGCATGCGCTGGGAAATGCCGCCGACCATGCGGCGAAGTTCGTTGAACCGCATCTTGCCGTCGCCCAGCAGCACGATGATCAGCACGCTCCATTTGTCGCCGACCCGCGCCAGCACCGAATTTACGGCGAGACACTCTGCGCTTTTGTGGGGAATGGCAGTCACCTGGGTGTGCTCCGGTATCAGAATTGTGCCTTCTTGCAGGGTTTATCAATGGTACCCAATTGTGTCCAGGTAACAATTTTATACTGGAATCAGCCATGAAGCTCCTGCATCTCGACTCCTCTGTCCTCGGCGCCAATTCCGTCAGCCGCCAGCTATCGACCGCTGCCGTCGACCGGCTGCGCAAAAGCACCCCCGGCCTGGAAATCACCTACCGCGACCTGGCCGAACAGCCGCTGCCGCATCTGTCGGGGGCCCATCTGGCGGCCGCCCAAGGCGCATCGCCGGAAACCAAGGCCGTGCAGCAAGACGTGGCGCAGAGCCAGGCCGTGCTGGAGGAGTTTCTCGCCGCCGATATCGTGGTGATCGGCGCACCCATGTACAACTTCAGCGTCTCAAGCCAGTTGAAAGCCTGGATCGACCGCATCGCAGTGGCGGGCAAGACCTTCCGCTATGGCCCGGGTGGCGTGGAAGGCCTGTTGGGCGGCAAGCGCATCATCATCGCCATTTCGCGCGGCGGCCTCTACGGCCCCGGCGCGCCGGCCGCGGCCTTCGAACATCTGCAGACTTATCTGCAGGGCGTGTTCGGTTTTCTGGGCGTCACCGACCTGGAATTCATCATTGCCGAAGGCGTGATGATGGGACCGGAAGCGCGCGCCACGGCGATCGAAACCGCGCTGCAGGCCACAACTGCGCTCAAGGCGGCGTAGCGTTTAAAGGCTGCCCTTGCTGGATGGACTGGCACCGTCCAGCCGTTCATCAGGGGCAATCGCCTGGCGAAGCGCACGGGCGAGACCCTTGAAGCAGGTCTCGACGATGTGGTGGCTGTTCTCGGCATAGAGATTTTCGATGTGCAGGCACACGCCGGCATTCTGCGCGAAGGCCTGGAACCATTCCTTGAACAGCTCGGTGTCCATCTCGCCCAGCTTGGGCTTGGGGATCGTCACCTTCCAGACCAGGTAGGGCCGATTGGAAATATCCAGTGCCACGCGGGTCAGCGCCTCGTCCATCGGGATCAGCGCCGAACCAAAACGGGTGATGCCGGAAAAATCGCCCAGTGCCTGTTTGACTGCCTGGCCGATGACGATGGCGGTATCCTCGGTGGTGTGGTGATAGTCGACATGCAGGTCGCCGGTGGCGCGCACTTTCAGGTCGATCATGGAGTGGCGGGCAAAGCTCTCCATCATGTGGTCGAGGAAGCCGATGCCGGTATCGATGTCGGCCTCGCCCGTCCCGTCCAGGTCGAGGGAGACCGCGATCTCGGTTTCGCGGGTCTTGCGTTCCACTGTCGCAGTGCGCATGGGGCTTTTCCTAGGTTTCCCGCTGTATAGCAGCCTGACCCTTAAGGCAGAAACCCTTACAAAGCCAGAGCATATGTCAAAATTGGCATATCCTGTTGACCGCTTGCCCAAACCCTGTAAACAGAGGGCCGCTTTAAAAAAGTTAAGGGCTCCCGCATGGCGCGTTCCGACTATCTGTTCACCTCCGAGAGTGTCTCGGAAGGCCATCCCGACAAGGTGTCGGATCGCATTTCCGACGAAGTGGTGGACCTGTACTTCCGCGAAGGCCCCAAGGAAGGCATGGACCCCTGGACCATCCGCGCCGCCTGCGAAACCCTGTGCACCACCAACCGCGTCGTCATCGCCGGCGAAACCCGCGGTCCCGAAAAGGTTGGCATAGCCGAGGTGGAAGAAGCCGCCCGCGCCGCCATCAAGGACATCGGCTACGAACAGCATGGTTTCCACTGGAAGACCGCCAAGGTCGAAGTGCTGCTGCATGCCCAGTCGGCCCATATTGCCCAGGGCGTTGACGCCAGCGGCAACAAGGACGAAGGCGCAGGCGACCAGGGCATCATGTTCGGTTATGCCTGCACCGAAACCCCGGCCCTGATGCCGGCGCCGCTCTATTACAGCCACAAGATCCTCAAGCTGCTGGCCGACGCCCGCCATTCCGGCAAGGAACCGACCCTGCAGCCCGACGCCAAGAGCCAGGTCACCCTGCGCTATGTGAACGGCAAGCCGGTGGAAGCGACCCAGATTGTGCTTTCGACCCAACACAGCCTGGAAAGCCAGACCAGCGCCGACATCCGCGCCATCGTGGAGCCCTACATCCGCACCGCGCTGCCCAAGGACTGGATCACCGACAAGACCATCTGGCACATCAATCCTACCGGCAGCTTCGTGATCGGCGGTCCGGACGGCGACTGCGGCCTCACCGGCCGCAAGATCATCGTGGACACTTACGGTGGGGCTGCGCCGCATGGTGGCGGCGCGTTCAGCGGCAAGGACTCCACCAAGGTTGACCGTTCGGCAGCCTATGCCGCGCGCTATCTGGCCAAGAATGTCGTGGCGTCCGGCGTTGCCGATCGCTGCACCATCCAGCTGGCCTATGCCATCGGCGTTGCCGAGCCCCTGTCGGTCTATGTTGACCTGCACGGCACCGGCAAGGTGGACGAAGCCAAGCTTGAGCTGATCCTGCCCCAGATGATGAACCTGAAGCCCCGCGGCATTCGCGAGCATCTGGACCTCAACAAGCCGATCTTCGCCCGCACCGCCGCTTACGGTCATTTCGGCCGTGAGCCTGATGCCGAAGGCGGCTTCAGCTGGGAAAAGACCGACCTGGCCGACAAGATCAAGGCGGCGCTGTAAGCCGACTTTTTCTGACGCGCATTCTTCGCCCTCACGCTCGCGCGTGGGGGCGAAATGCTATTTAAGGCGCAGATGTCCGACTCCGATGCTTTGCCCCCTTCGGGGGCGGGGGACCACCCCGACCGCAACCGCCGCAAGCTGTATGGCCGCCGCAAGGGCCCCAAGCTGTCCTCGCGGCAGGCGGGGCTGCGCCAAACACTGTTAGGGGAGCTGGCCTGGGTGCCGGGCGGCGATCCGCTTCTGCAGTTTCCGAACACCGTTAATGAGGTCTGGCTGGAGGTCGGTTTCGGCGCCGGCGAGCATCTGGTCTGGCAGGCGCAGCACCAACCCCATGTCGGCCTGATCGGCGCCGAGCCCTATGAGATGGGCATGGCCAAGCTACTGACAAAGATCGAAGAAATGCCACTGAACACCGTTCGTTTGTATGAAGGCGACGGCCGCGAAATCATCGAGGCCTTGCCCGATGCCAGCCTGGGCCGCTTCTTCCTGCTATTCCCCGATCCCTGGCCCAAGACCCGCCATCACAAACGCCGTTTCCTGCAGATGGAGATGCTGGACCAGCTCGCCCGGGTGCTGAAATCGGGGGCGGAGCTGCGCTTTGCGACCGACGACAAATCCTACCTGCCCTATGCGCTGGAGCGGTTGATGGCCCACCCAAAGTTCCGCTGGCTGGCGGAGGGTCCCTCCGACTGGAAAAACCGGGTCTCAGACTGGCCGCCGACCCGCTATGAAGCCAAGCAGATCCGGGGCCTGCCGACTTTTTTGCGTTTTGTGCGGCTCTAGCCTTCGCGCCGCCCCGCGAAAGCGGTAAAAAGCCTCATGATCTTTCGCAGAAAAGACCCCGACGACAGGCCCATCTACGGCACCCATCCCGGCGACCTGGGCGTGGTGCTGATCGCCGCCCTGATCACCTTTGGCTTCATCTATCTGCTGCTGACACCCCAGAATTTCGGCACCCTGTTCGCCGGCGGCGCGGCCCCGGCCCAGCCGGAACCCGCCGCCCGCAAGGGTGAAACCCCGATGATGATTTACGACGACAAGAAGAAGTAACCCCCTCCGGCCTTCGCTGGCCCAAGGGCCAGCTACGGCCACCTCCCCCTATGCAAGCGCGCTAGCGCGCGCGGGGGAGGGTTGAAATAACCGCTTTTGGGGCGTATATCCCCGCCATCCCAGACAACAAGACGCGTTGTGTGGCGGTCCGAAAGGATCGCCGCGGGCAAGAAGCATTGCATTCGGCTGATGGCCGAAACAGGAATCAAGTTGGCAGTATCGGCAGTCACCAATCTCGAACCGATCTTCGAACCCGTCATTGAAAAGGCGGGCTTCCATCTCGTGCGCCTGCGCATGATGGGCGGCGCCGCGCGCACGCTCCAGGTGATGGCCGAACGTCCCGACGGCAGCATGGATGTCGAAGGCTGCGCCATCCTCTCCCACGCCCTGCTGGACTTCATCGAGACGCAGGACCCGATCGAAGGCGAGTATGAGATTGAAGTCTCCTCGCCCGGCATCGACCGTCCGCTCACCCGCCCGCTGGATTTCACCCGCTGGTCCGGCCATGAGGCCAAGATCGAACTCAATCAATTCGTCCCCACGTCCAAGGGCGACCGCAAGCGCTTCCGCGCCATCGTGTTGGGCCTGGACGGCGCCGATGTCGTGATCCGCGACACCAGCCTTGGCAATGACGATATCCGCTTTCCGTTTCGCGCCCTTGTAAACGCGAAGCTCGTGCTCACCGACAAGCTCATCAACGAAGATTTGAAGACGCGCGCCGTGCGCGAAAGCGAAGGCGAGAGCCGGAGCGATCTTCAAAAAACCACCTAGGAGTAAGTTATGGCTACCGCAATTTCCGCGAACCGCCTTGAACTGTTGCAGATCGCCGACGCGGTCGCGCGCGACAAGTCCATCGACAAGCAGGTCGTGCTGGCCGCGATGGAAGAGGCGATGCAGCGCGCTGCCAAGGCCCATTACGGCACCGAGAACGACATCAAGGTCGATATCGACCCCAAGACCGGCGAGACCCATGTCTCGCGCTACCTGCATGTCGTCGAGCTGGTCGACAATGACAAGACCGAGATTTCGCTGAGCGATGCGCGCAAGCGCAATCCCGACGCCCAGATCGGCGACATCATCGCCGAGACCCTGCCGCCGGTGGATTTTAACCGCATCAATGCCCAGAACGCCAAGCAGGTGATCGTCCAGAAAGTGCGCGACGCCGAACGCGAGCGCCAGTTCGACGAATACAAGGATCGCATCGGCGAAGTGGTGCATGGCGTGGTCAAGCGTTCGGAATTCGGCTCGGTCGTGGTCGATCTGGGCAAGGCCGAAGGCGTTGTGCGCCGCGACGAGATGATCCCGCGCGAATCCTTCCGCGCCGGCGACCGCATCCGTGCCTATATCTATGACGTGCGCCGCGAAGCCCGCGGCCCGCAGATTTTCCTTTCGCGCAGCCATCCCCAGTTCATGGTCCGGCTTTTTGCCCAGGAAGTGCCCGAAATCTATGACGGCGTGATCGAGATCCGCGCCGTGGCCCGTGATCCGGGTTCGCGCGCCAAGATCGCCGTCATCTCCAAGGACAGCAGCATCGATCCGGTCGGCGCCTGCGTCGGCATGCGCGGCGTGCGCGTTCAGGCCGTGGTGCAGGAACTGCAGGGCGAGCGCATCGACATCATTCCGTGGAACGGCGAAGCCGCCACCTTCATCGTCAACGCTCTCGCGCCCGCCGAAGTCACCAAGGTGGTGCTGGACGAAGACACCCACCGCGTCGAAGTGGTGGTGCCGGACGAACAGCTTAGCCTCGGCATCGGCCGCCGTGGCCAGAATGTGCGTCTCGCCTCCCAGCTCACCGGCTGGCAGATCGACATCCTGACCGAGGCGGAAGAATCCGAACGCCGCCAGAAGGAATTCACCACCCGCACCGAACTGTTCATGGGCGCGCTGGACGTGGACGAAACCGTGGCCCAGTTGCTGGCGTCGGAAGGCTTCGCCTCCATTGAAGACGTCGCCTATGTCGATCTTGGCGAACTGGCCCAGATTGACGCCTTTGACGAAGAGACCGCGCAGGAACTGCAGAACCGCGCCATCGAGCATATCGAAGCCCGCAACAAGGAACTGGACGACAAGCGTCTGGCCCTGGGCGTCACCGACGACCTGATGTCGGTCGACGGTGTCACCGCGCCGATGGCGGTTGCGCTGGGCGAGCATGACATCAAGACGCTCGAAGACCTGGCCGGCTGCGCCACCGACGACCTGATCGGCTATTACGAAGTGAACAAGGAAAAGGAACGTGTCCGCATTCCCGGCGCGCTCGACGGCTTCAACCTGACCAGTGACGACGCCAATGCCATCGTCATGAAGGCGCGCGTCGCCATCGGCTGGATCGAAGCCGACCCCGAAGTCGTGGAAGAAGAAATCGCCGACGAAGGCGAAACGGAGAACAGCGAAGCCTGATGACAGCGGCGGCAAAAATCGACGGTGACGACGCGGCTTTCGATGCCGTGATCGTGAACGATGACGGCCTGCGCCAGCGTCGTGACATTGTCTCGGGCGAAGTTCTGCCCGAAAGCCGCCTGCTGCGTTTCGCGGCCGGTCCCGACGGCAATGTCGTGCCCGATGCCGCCGCCAAGCTGCCGGGCCGCGGTTTGTGGGTCGAAGCCTCGCGCGACGCCGTAAACATCGCGGTGGCCAAGAAGCTGTTTGCCCGTGCCGCAAAGGCGCCGGTGACCGCGACCGAAGACCTTGCTGATCGTGCGGAAAAAGCCTTGCTCGCCCGCATGGTGGGCGATCTGGGCATTGCGCGGCGCTCCGGCACCCTGGTGCTGGGCTTTGACAATGTCCTGCGGGCCCTGGAAAGCGCCAAGCCGCCCAAGGCGTTGATCGAGGCGCTGGACGGTTCCAAGGACGGCAAGCGCAAGCTCTACGCAGCTTCACACCGGCTGGAACTGAATTGTGTGGTGATCGAGACCCTGACCAGCGCCGAATTGGGCTTGGCCTTGGGACGCGAGAATGTGATACATGCCGCCGTCCAGCCGGGCGGTTTGGCCGAACGTCTAACCTTTGATGCGGAACGCCTTTCGGGCTTTCGCCAGTTGCCCAAATGGGCCCGGACCGGAAGAGATTCATGAGCGATACTGACGAAACCAAACGCCCGGCCAAGACGCTCTCGCTGAAGAAGACGGAAACGTCGACCGTCAAGCAGAGCTTCAGCCATGGCCGCACCAAGGCCGTGGTGGTCGAGAAGAAGCGCTCTGCCGCGCCGCCGGCCGCCGCCGCGCCCAAGCCTGTCGCAAAGGCCGCGCCTGCCAAGCCCGCTGCTGCGCCGCAAGCCAAGGCGCCCGAAAAGCCCGCCGCTGCCGCGCCGCGCGGCGTGGTGCTGCGCCAGCTGTCAGACGAAGAAAAAGCCCGCCGCGCCGCCGCCCTGGCCGATGCGCGCGTTTCCGACAGCGAAGCCCGCAAGATTGCCGAAGCCGATGCCAAGCGCCGGTCCCAGGAAGAAGAACTGCTGAAGGTCGAACGTCTTGCCGCGGAAAAGCGCAAGGCCGAGGAAGAGGCCCGCAAGGTCGCCGACGACCTCGCCAAGAAGCGCGCTGAAGCCGAAGCCGCCCGCCGCGCCGAAACTCCGCTTTCGACCGTTCCAAGCGACGCGCCGCGCCGCAAGCTGGAAAATGACGAAGAAGAAGGCGACAGTGGCAAGAAGGGCGTGCTGGGCAAGCCCGGCGCTCCCAAGGCGCCTGCGCCCAAAAAGGTCCCCGAAGGCGAGCGCCGCCGCGGCAAGCTGACCGTCACCAAGGCCCTGTCCGACGATGATGAGCGCGTGCGCTCGGTCGCCAGCTATCGCCGCCACCTGCAGCGCGCCCACAAGGGCCACCAGCAGCCCGCCGGTCCCGCCGGTCCGCGCGACATCATCGTGCCGGAAACCATTACGGTCAGCGAACTGGCCAACCGCATGGCGCGCCGCACCGTGGATGTCATCAAGGTTCTGATGAAGAACGGCATGATGGCCACCGCCAACGACATCATCGATGCCGACACTGCCGAACTGGTCGCCACCGAATATGGCCATGTGGTCAAGCGCGTTGCCGAAAGCGACGTGCTGGAAGGCCTGACCGGCGAACAGGACAGCGACGAGACCCTGGTCTCGCGCCCCCCGGTCGTCACCATCATGGGTCATGTTGATCACGGCAAGACCTCGCTGCTCGACGCGCTGCGCAAGACCGACGTGGTCGCGGGCGAAGCCGGCGGCATCACCCAGCATATCGGTGCCTATCAGGTGCAGCTCAAGTCGGGCCAGAAGATCACTTTCCTGGACACGCCGGGCCATGCCGCCTTCACGCAGATGCGTGCGCGCGGCGCCAAGGTCACCGACCTGGTCATCCTTGTGGTGGCCGCCGATGACGGCGTCATGCCCCAGACCGTGGAAGCCATCGCCCATGCCAAGGCGGCGGGCGTTCCGATGATCGTCGCCGTCAACAAGATCGACAAGGGCGACGCCAATCCCACCCGCGTGAAAACCGAACTGCTGCAGCACGAAGTCCAGGTCGAAGACATGGGCGGCGAAGTGCAGGTGGTCGAAGTCTCCGCCACCAAGGGCATTGGCCTGGACAAGCTGGAAGAAGCCATCCTGCTGCAGGCCGAAGTGCTGGACCTCAAGGCCAATCCCGACCGCGCCGCCGAAGGCGCCGTGGTGGAAGCCAAGCTCGACAAGGGCCGTGGCCCGGTCGCCACCGTGCTGATCTCGCGCGGCACGCTCAAGATCGGCGACATTGTCGTGGCCGGTTCGGAATGGGGCCGTGTGCGCCTGCTTGCCAATGAACGCGGCGAATCCGTCAAGACCGCCGGTCCGAGCACGCCCATCGAAGTGCTGGGCCTTTCGGCCGCGCCGGAAGCCGGCGACGAAATGGTCGTGGTCGAAAACGAAGCGCGTGCCCGCGAAGTGGCGGAATACCGCGCCCGCAAGCGCCGCGAACAGCGCCAGGCCTCGTCCTCGCGCCAGACTTTGGACCAGTTGCTGCAGACCCGCGAAGCCGGCGAAAAGCGCCTGCTGCCGCTGGTGCTCAAGACCGACGTGCAGGGCTCATCCGAAGCCATCCAGGGTGCGCTGGGCAAGCTCGCCACCAACGAAGTGGGCGCGCAGATCCTGCAGTCCGGCGTCGGCGGCATCACCGAAAGCGACGTGATCCTGGCGCATGCCAGCGGCGCTGCCGTAATTGGATTTAACGTCCGTGCCAACAACCAGGCGCGCGAGCGCGCCAAACGCGACGGCGTCGAGATCCGCTACTACAACATCATCTACAACCTGGTGGATGACGTGAAGGCGGCGCTGTCGGGCATGCTGACGCCCGAGACGCGCGAAAAGTTCCTGGGCAATGCCGAGATCCTGGAAGTCTTCAACATCACCAAGGTCGGCAAGGTCGCCGGCTGCAAGGTCACCGAAGGCGTCATGCGCCGTGGTTCCAAGGTGCGCCTGATCCGCGACAATGTCGTGATCCATGAAGGCGAGCTTTCCACGCTCAAGCGCTTCAAGGACGAAGTGAAGGAAGTCCAGAACGGCCAGGAATGCGGCATGGGCTTCATTGGCTATCAGGACCTGCAAAAGGGCGACGTCATCGAATGTTTCGACGTCGAAACCATTCAGCGCGCCCTTTAATCCTCACCGCCTGAGGATCAACCGATGTCCCGCCGTTCGTCTGGCAATGACCGCACTACCCGCTCCGGCGGTCGCCGTACCGGGCGCAATGACGGACCCACCGGTCCGTCACAGCGCCAGCTGCGCGTCGGCGAAGCGCTGCGCCATGCGCTTGCCGAGGTCCTGTTCCGCAATGAAATCCAGGATCCTGATCTTGCCGGCATCTCGGTGACGGTGACCCAGGTCAAGCCGTCGCCCGATATGCGCCATGCCACCGTCTATTGCGAACCTCTGGGCGGCCAGAACGGCGAGGTGATCGTGGCGGCACTGAACCGGCACAAGGGTTTCCTGCGCGGCGAGATGGGACACCGCCTGACCATGAAATTCACCCCCGAGCTTCGCTTTGTCGAAGACGAGTCCTTTGCCGAAGCCCTGAAGATCGAGACCATCCTGCGTTCGCCCGTGGTCCAGCGCGATCTGGCGGCAACCCACGAAGACGAAGAAGAAGGCGAGTAATGGGACGCCGTAAAAAAGGCAGCCCGGTCCATGGATGGGTCATCCTGGACAAGCCGCTGGGCATGGGTTCGACCCAGGCCGTCGCCGCGATCCGCCGCATCTTTGACGCCCAGAAGGCCGGCCATGCCGGCACCCTTGATCCCATGGCCACCGGCATCCTGGCGATTGCGCTGGGGGAGGCGACCAAGACCGTCCCCTACGCCATGGATGCCGACAAGGTGTACCGCTTCACCGCCACCTGGGGCGAAAGCCGCGACACCGACGATGCGCAAGGTGCGGTCACCGGCACCAGCGCCCACCGCCCCACCGCCGCGGAGATCGAGGCCGTCTTGCCCCGCTTTACCGGCACCCTGAACCAGGTTCCCCCGGCCTATTCCGCCATCAAGGTCGCCGGCGAGCGGGCCTATGACCTGGCCCGCGAGGGCGAAACCGTGGTGCTGGAACCCCGCAATGTCGAGGTCTTCGAGGCCCGCCTGCTGAACGCCGTTCAGGACAGTGCGGAGTTCGAAATCCGTTGTGGCAAAGGCACTTACGTCCGCTCCTGGGTCCGCGATATCGCTCTTGCCCTGGGCACTCTGGGCCATGTTTCGGCCTTGCGCCGGGCCCGGCTGGGCAGCTGGGAAGAAAAAGACGCGGTCTCACTGGATACCCTGACCCCTTTTATGCATAGTCCCGCCGCTTTTGGGTATTTGAGGCCCCTTTCCACCGCGCTGGACGGCATCCCGGCACTGGCGGTCAGTGGTCCCGATACGGTTCGCATCCGATCCGGCAATCCCGTTCTCATCCGCGCGAAGCTGTTCGCGAGCCTGAGCGACGGAATCGGCGGAGGCGAACTCTCCGGTCTCACCGTCTTTCTCAAGGAAGAAGACGGTTCGCCCGTAGCACTGGCCGAAATTGCCGAGGGTGAGCTTCGTCCGTTTCGCGTCTTCAACTTCGCAACGTCCTGATGCCCGGAAAGAAATGAAATGCTGCCTCCTGAACGCAAAAAAGAAGTCATCGACAACAACGCCACCGGCAAGAACGATACTGGTTCTCCCGAAGTGCAGATCGCGATCCTGTCGGAACGCATCAACACCCTGGCCGATCACTTCAAGACCCACGCCAAGGACAATCATTCGCGCCGCGGCCTGATCCGCATGGTGTCGACCCGCCGTACCCTGCTGGACTATGTGAAGTCCCGCGACGTGAAGCGCTATGAAGCGATCATCGCGAAGCTGGGCCTGCGCCGCTGAGTTCGCAGCAAACAGAATTGGCACGGTCTCGGGCAAAAGCCTGAGGCCGTGTTTTTGCTTGGGCGGAGGATGAGCTTCCGCACAGGAAGGCCCCATGGGGGGCCATTTTAGGAAAGCCCACACGCAATATGGCGGTGGGCAATGAGAGAAGAAAACCGATGTTCACGATCCACAAAGAGACGTTTGACTGGGGCGGCCGCGAGCTGACCCTCGAAACCGGCAAGATTGCCCGCCAGGCCGATGGTTCGGTGCTGGCCACTTATGGCGAGACCGTTGTCCTCGCCACCGTCGTTGGCGCCGCCAACCCGAAGGAAGGCCAGGACTTCTTCCCCCTGACCGTGAATTACCAGGAACGCTATTACGCCGCCGGCAAGATCCCGGGCGGCTATTTCAAGCGCGAGCGTGGTCTGACCGAACGCGAGACCCTGATCTCGCGCCTGATCGACCGCCCCATCCGTCCCCTGTTCGCCGATGGCTACAAGAACGAAGTCCTCGTCGTCGCCCAGGTGCTGAGCCACGATCTGGAAAATGACCCCGATGTCATTGCCATGGTCGCCGTGTCGGCCGCGCTGACGATTTCGGGCCTGCCCTTCCAGGGCCCGATCGCCGCCGCCCGGGTCGGTTACATCAATGACGAATATGTCCTGAACCCCTCCATCGACCAGTATCCGGACTCCAAGCTGGAGCTCGTCGTCGCCGGTACCCGCGACGCCGTCATGATGGTGGAATCCGAAGCCCAGGAACTCAGCGAAGACGTGATGCTGGGCGCCGTGATGTTCGGCCACAAGCAGATGCAGACGGCGATCGACGCCATCATCCGCCTGGCCGAAAAGGCCGCCAAGGACCCGCGTCCGGTTCCCCAGGACACCAATGGCCCGATGCGCGAAAAGATCCGCGCCGCGACCACCGCTGAACTGTCGGCTGCCTTCCAGAAGCCGATCAAGTTTGAACGCCGCGATGCGCTCAGCGCCATCAAGAAGAAGTTCGCCGCCGAATTCGTCGGCGAAGGCGAAGGCAAGGTTGCCGCCAATGTCTATGGCAGCCTGCTGCACGACATCGAAGCCGATGTGATGCGCAACGCGGTGCTCGACACCAAGAAGCGCGTTGACGGCCGCGACCTGACCACCGTGCGTCCGATCGTGGCGGAAGTCGGCATCCTGCCGCGCACCCATGGCTCGGCACTGTTCACCCGCGGCGAAACCCAGGCGCTGGTCGTCTGCACCCTCGGCACTGCCGAGGACGAGCAGTTCGTCGACAGCCTGGAAGGCACCGGCAAGCAGACCTTCATGCTGCACTACAACTTCCCTCCCTACTCCGTCGGCGAAACCGGCCGCATGGGTGCTCCGGGTCGCCGCGAAATCGGCCACGGCAAGCTCGCCTGGCGCGCCATTCACCCGATGCTGCCCAAGAAGGACGAATTCCCCTACACGATCCGCGTCGTGTCGGAGATCACCGAGTCCAACGGCTCCTCCTCGATGGCGTCGGTTTGCGGCACCTCGCTGGCGCTGATGGATGCGGGCGTCCCGCTGAAGCGTCCCACCGCTGGTATCGCGATGGGTCTTATCCTGGAAGGCGAACGTTACGCCGTCCTGTCCGACATCCTGGGTGACGAAGATCACCTGGGCGACATGGACTTCAAGGTCGCCGGCAGCGAAGACGGCATCACCAGCCTGCAGATGGACATCAAGATTTCCGGCATCAACGAGGAAATCATGAAGGTCGCGCTGGACCAGGCCAAGGGCGGCCGCATGCACATTCTCGGCGAAATGAACAAGGCGCTGACCGGCGCCCGTGCCGAGCTGGGCGAACATGCCCCGCGCATCGAACAGATCAAGATCCCCACCGACAAGATCCGCGACGTGATCGGCACCGGTGGCAAGGTGATCCGCGAGATCGTGGAAAAGACCGGCGCCAAGATCAACGTGGAAGACGACGGTACCGTGAAGGTGGCGTCCAGCGATCACGAAGCAATCAAGGCGGCGATCAAGTGGATCCGCGGCCTGACGGCGGAACCGGAAATCGGCCAGATCTATGACGGCAAGATCGTCAAGGTCATGGACTTCGGCGCCTTCGTGAACTTCTTCGGCCCCAAGGACGGCCTGGTGCATGTCAGCGAACTGGCCCAGGGCCGCGTTGCCAGCCCCAAGGACGTGGTCAAGGAAGGCCAGGCCGTGAAGGTCAAGCTGCTCGGCTTTGACGATCGCGGCAAGGTGCGCCTGACCATGAAGCAGGTGGACCAGACCACCGGCGAAGACCTGTCCGCCAAGAAGGCCGACGCGCCGGCCGAATAGGTCCCGCGTCACGAAACAAAGCCGCCCGCGCAGAAATGCGCGGGCGGTTTTTCTTTGATGGCTTGGTTAAGGCGCAGGCCCGCGTTTCTTGTTTCGATGCGCCGCGCGCGGTAAACCAATGCCATGGCCGTAACCATGCGATTGATCAGCCTTATCCTCATCGTCACCGCCCTGATGCTGCTGGGCGCGGATGCCGTGACGAGCCTGGAAAAAGGCGGCGAGCTGACGGTGCGCAGCCTCGATATGGTGTGGCAGCTGGTCAATCCCGGAAGCCTGTTCTGGCTCAAGACCTGGCTGCACGACCACGCGCCCGCTGCCGCCCAGCCGGTCTATTCGTTCCTCGCCTCGCCGGGCTGGGGCGTGACGGGCGTGATCGGCGTGATCCTGGCCTTCATCTTCGGCCGCAAGCTGGGACCGGAATAGTGAGGAGCGGTCGCCGAAGGCGATGAAACTGTCCGGTGGACGGTTTCAAGCGACGAACGCCGCGCGCTTGGGCGAGCGGCCGCGACGACAATCGGCGGCGTCAGCGACTACCACCAGGCACCCAAAGCACATCCCCCATGCCGCCGTCATTTGCCGTGCGCGCCATCACGAACAGGTGGTCCGACAACCGGTTGGCATAGTGCAGCGCCGCTGGGTTGATCGCTTCATGCGCGGCCAGCGCCACCATCACGGTCTCCGCCCGCCGCGCGATGGCGCGGGCTAGGTGCAGGTGCGCCGCCAGCGCGGTGCCGCCGGGCAATATGAAAGACGTCAGCGCCGCGAGACCGGCATTCATCGCATCAATCTCGCGTTCCAGCCGTTCGACCTGTGCTTCCGTGATCCGCAGGCGGCCCTCTGCCTTGCGCCCATCCTCCGGCGCGCACAGATCGGCGCCCAGGTCGAACAGGTCATTCTGGACGCGCGCCAGCATCGTGTCGCTGTCCCCTTCGGCGTCAAGACGCGCAATGCCGATGGCGCTGTTGCATTCGTCCACCGCGCCCATCGCCGCCACGCGCAGCCCCGCCTTGGAAACCCGGCTGCCGTCACCCAGCCCGGTCTCCCCGGAATCGCCCGTTTTCGTATAGATTTTGCTGAGCGTCACCATGTCCGTATATCCGGGTCTTGCTCCGCAAATCCTAGCGGCTATGATCCACCGCGTCCCGCGAATTTGAGAGTTTCCATGTCCGCCCCGGCCCCCGAAACCGTCGAAACCGACAACACCCGCGTTGCCTGTGATGGCGATGGCGGCGCGCTGGGCCATCCGCGTGTCTATCTGGAAATGGGCGACGAAACCTCGGTCGAATGCCCCTATTGTGACAAGCGCTTTGTGCTGAAGGCCGGCGCGGCCCACTTCCATTGAGTAAAAGCCATTGACCGCTCTGAAAAAGGGCGACCATCTCTATCTGGTGGATGGTTCAGGTTACCTGTTCCGCGCCTATCACGCGCTTCCCCCGCTCACCCGCAAGTCTGACGGCCTGCCCACCGGCGCCGTATCCGGCTACTGCAACATGCTGTGGAAGCTGCTGGAGGACATGAAGGGTCCCGACCAGCCCACCCATCTGGCGGTGATCTTCGATGCCGGGTCCCAGACTTTCCGCAACGACATGTATGCCGCTTACAAGGCCAACCGTCCGCCGCCGCCCGAAGACCTGGTCCCGCAATTTCCGCTGGTGCGCGATGCCACCCGCGCCTTCGGCATCTCCTGCGTCGAGATGGCGGGCTACGAGGCCGACGACCTGATCGCCACCTATGCGCGCCTGGCGCGCGAGGCCAAGGCCCGCTGCACCATCATCTCGTCCGACAAGGACCTGATGCAGCTGGTGGTGGACGGCGAAGTCGAACTGCTCGACACCATGAAGAACAAGCGTCTCGCCACCGCCGAGGTGATCGAGAAATTCGGCGTGCCGCCTGACAAGGTGATCCAGGTCCAGGCACTTGCTGGCGACAGCGTCGACAATGTGCCGGGCGTCCGCGGCATCGGCATCAAGACCGCGGCCGAGCTGATCAACACCTATGGCGACCTGGAAACCCTGCTCAGCCGCGCCGGCGAGATCAAGCAGCCCAAGCGCCGCGAAACCCTGATCGAGAATGCCGAGAATGCCCGCATCTCTCTGAAGCTGGTGACCCTGGACGATCATGTCCCCTTCAAAGAAACACCCGACGAATTCGCGGTACACGAACCCGACTGCAAAGAACTGATCGCCTTCCTCAAGGCGATGGAGTTCGGCACCATCACCCGCCGCGTCGCCGCGCACTTCAATGTCGACGATCTGGGTGCGATTGACGCCGCGCCCAGCGTGGCGAACGTGCTGCCGCCCAGGCCCGAACTTCCTGAACTGCATGGCGAAAAACCGCAGGAAGATGCCGCCCTGCGTGCGCCGATCAACCACGATGCCTATGTCACCGTGACGGCAGCGAAAGACCTGGACGGCTGGATCGCGCGGGCGCGTGACGTGGGCCTGGTCTGCGTCGACACCGAAACCACTTCGCTGGACGCCATGGTGGCGGGGCTGTGCGGCGTGAGCCTGGCGGTTGCGCCGGGCGAGGCCTGCTACATTCCCTGCGGCCATCGGCGCGGCAGCGGGCTGACCCTCGACCTGTCCCAGGCGCAGGATGGCGGCGATGCCATTGTCCAGATGACCGAGGCTGACGTCCTGGCGCGGCTGAAGCCGCTGCTGGAAGACGACGACGTGCTGAAGATCGGCCAGAATCTGAAATATGATGCGCTGGTCTTCATGCAGCGCGGCATCCGCCTGCATCCGATCGACGACACTATGCTGATGTCCTATGTGCTGGAAGGCGGCCTGCATGGCCACGGCATGGACGAGCTCAGCACCCTGCACCTCTCCCACACCCCGATCACGTTCACCGAAGTGACCGGCAAGGGCAAGGACAAGATCACCTTCGACTGCGTCCCCGTGGCCGAAGCGACCAAATATGCCGCCGAGGATGCCGACGTCACCTTGCGCCTCGCCCTGCTGCTCAAGCCCCGATTGATGCAGACCGGCAAGCGCACGGTTTATGAAACCCTGGAACGCCCGCTGGTGATGGTGCTGGCCGACATGGAGCGGGCCGGCATCACCATCGACCCTGAACTCCTGCGCAAGCTGTCCAACGACTTCGCCAAGCAACAGGTGCTGCTGGAAACCGACATCCACAAGCTGGCCGACAGTGATTTCAACATCGGCTCGCCCAAGCAGTTGGGCGAGATCCTGTTCGGCCGCATGAAGATCGAGGGCGGCCGCAAGACCAAGACCGGCGCCTGGTCCACCGACAGCGATGTGCTGGAATATGTCGCGTCCCAGGGCCACCCGATTGCCACCAAGGTGCTGGAATGGCGCGGCCTGGCCAAGCTGCGCGGCACCTATACCGACGCGCTGCCCACCTACATCAACAAGCAGACCGGCCGCGTGCACACGTCATATGCGATGGCCTCCACCACCACCGGGCGGCTGGCCTCCACCGATCCCAACCTGCAGAACATTCCCATCCGCACCGAAGAAGGCCGCCGCATCCGCCAGGCCTTCATCGCGCAAAAGGGCCACAAGCTTATCAGCGCCGACTACAGCCAGATCGAGCTGCGACTGCTGGCCCATATCGCCAATATCCCCGAACTGAAGAAAGCCTTCGCCGAAGGCCTCGACATCCATGCCATGACGGCGTCCGAAATTTTTGGCGTGCCGGTGGAAGGCATGCCCGCCGAAGTGCGCCGCCGCGCCAAGGCGATCAATTTCGGCATTGTCTATGGCATTTCCGGCTTCGGCCTCGCCAACCAGCTTGGCATCGAGCAGAAGGAAGCCAGCGACTATATCAAGAAATACTTCACGCGCTTTCCCGGCATCCGCGACTATATGGAAGACACCAAGCAGTTCGCGCGCACCCACGGCTTTGTCGAAACCCTGTTCGGGCGCCGCATCCATATCCGCGAGATCAATTCCAAGGTCCAGGGCTTCCGCGCCGGCGCCGAGCGTGCTGCCATCAACGCGCCCATCCAGGGGGCAGCAGCCGACATCATTCGCCGCGCCATGGTGCGCATGCCGGGCGCGCTGGCAGATGCGAACTTGAAAGCGACCATGCTGCTGCAGGTGCATGACGAACTGATCTTCGAAGCGCCCGACAAGGAAGTCCCCAAGGCATCGGCGCTCATCAAGTCGGTCATGGAAATGGCGGCGCTGCCCGCGGTGGACATCAGTGTTCCGCTGGTGGTGGAAGCGCGCGGCGCCGACAACTGGGATGCGGCGCATTGAACAGGCGCGCCCTGGCATTTGGCATTGCTGCCACCGTGTTCGGGCTGAATGTCGTGGCCGAGCGCCTGCTGATGCCGATCGATTATGATTTCACTATTCTTCCGGGTCTCGCCGATTTTCGCCATACCTGGAACGCTGGCGTTTCCTTCAGCCTGTTTACCCAGGACAATGACAGCGGCCGCCTGATGCTGATGGGTGCATTGGCCGTCATCACCGTGGTGGTGGTCGTGATGGCCTGGCGGGCTGCCGATACGCTGACGGCAATTGCCCTTGGACTGGTCCTGGGCGGGGCGCTGGGAAACCTGGCGGATCGTGCGATCTATGGTGCGGTGTTTGATTTTTTATCGCTGCATCTGGGCAGCCTGTTCCTGTTCGTCTGCAACGGACCCGACATCGCAATCACGGTCGGCGTGATGCTGCTGGTGCTTGACGGCTTCAGGCAGCGATCGACTTGAGCCCGGTTTCGGCCGTAATTCCGGCCTTGCCCAGGGTGTCCATCAGCTCGGTCATCACCATTTCGCCGTCCGGCGTGACGCCATCCTTCGCCTGCGCCGCCATATAGCCGGAGAGGAAGCCTGGCCGGGACAGATAGCCCAGGATCATTTCGCGCGCCCGTTCCGCCAGCAAACCTTCGGTCAGGATGCCGCCCGCCGCCAGCCGGATCAGGGTCTGCGCTTTTTCCACCGGGTTGGTGGTGCGCGCCTCGATGGACTCAAACAGCCTGCCGCGCATCTCCATGGAATTGGCCAGCGCGTCCAGCCGCACCGAGATTTCCTCGCGCGTCACATCGATGAAGCCCGAGCGGCGCACCCGCGTCTGCAATTGCGCCAACCGCTGCAGGCGGGGCAACAATGGCAGCTTGGGATTGTGGAAATGGGATTCGAAGGCCGCCGAATTCAGGATCGGCATGATGTAGCTGGAAAGCTGCCGCTTGTTCTCGGTGCCGATGATATTGTCTTCGACGAACAGGATGCGTTCCAGCTTTTCGTCCTGCGCCGCTTCGGCGATATACTGTCCCAGCGCTTCCTGCGCCACCAACCGCTTGGCGCGCAGGGTGAAGGCGGTCACCAGCTCCTCGTGACCCAGATATTTTCCCACGCCCATCACCAGCCGGTTGGCTATGCCGCGCAGCGCCTTGAGCTCTTCGACCATGGAATCGGGGCACAGGCGGCGATTGCTTTTTATCTCGGCAATGATGCGGTTGGCGATCGCCGTCTTGGCGGCGGGCAGGTCATCCTTGGCGAAATGCGCGCTCAGCGAGCCCAGGCCTTCGCGGGCGCCTTCCGGCGCCTTGCCTAGGAACAGCGCCACCAGATTGTTCAGCGCGCCCGCCAGGTTTTCGCTCTTGCCCATCAGGTCGTGCAGGGCGGCCGAGCCGCTAAGAATTTCGGCGATGATGCTGTCGACAGCCGACAGCAGCAGCTTGCGCGCCGCCGGATCTTCCAGCTTCAGGTCCATCAGCTTGAGCAGGCGTTCAACCTTGTCGTCCCAGCCGACCGTTTCGCTGAGATAGCGCGCCAGCGCGCCGTTGAAGAGATATTGGCTGTTGGGATTGCTGGCCAGGCTGATCGCCAGCGGCGCGATATGTTCCGCGCTGGGATTGGGAAAGGCGCCGCTGCGCTGGTCGCGATAGACCTTCTGGATCGCCTTGGTGGTCAGCTCGTTCAGATTCTTGACGATCTGCTGCACCGAAATATTGGTCGAGGCGGCCTGGGCAACCGCGATCTTCTGGATGGCGTGCTGGAACAGCGTGCCGGTGGCTTCCAGCTTTTCCAGCATGTCGGCGCGATGGATCAGTTCGGTGACGGTGATCTTGCAGCGCGCCAGGAAGTCCGACAGCAGCCGGGCGATGGTGGCGCGGGCGTGATAGGAATACAGGTCATCAGGCTTGAAGCAGGGCAGGGCGTTGGGCGCGTCTTCCGCCTTCACATCCACTTTGACCTTGTTGTGGCCTTCCTCGAAAATCTTCAGCGACATGAAATCGCCGGTGTCGTCGTTATAGGTTTCCTTGACGACCTTGACGCCGGTGGCCTTCTCGCCCGCCATCAGCTCCTGCGCCATGCGGATGGCGTCATCGCGGGTGTTGCGCGCTTCGTGCAGGGTCCAACCGCCCTTGGCGCCGACGCGGCGGAAAATTTCATAGTGAACCTGGTTGCCCATGGCGGAATGTTGCCGCACGTCCACTTTAAACAGGGTTAAATTGCGGGAACTGTGTTGCAGAGCGGGCAATCGGGGTCCGGCGCCAGGCGGGCGGTGCGAAATTCTGCCGTAAGTGCCTTGTATGTCAGGAGTTTTCCGGCCAGCCCTGTGCCGATGCCGGCGATCTCCTTCAGCACTTCCAGCGCCTGCAGTGCCCCCATCACCCCGGCAGCGGCCCCCAACACCCCGGCCTCGGAACAGGACGGCACCGTGCCGGGCGGCGGGGGCGCAGGGAACAGGCAGCGATAACAAGGCAGGTCCGGCAGGTAGCCCTTGTAGGTGGCGAGCTGCCCTTCGAACTCCGTCACCGCCGCCGACACCAGCGGCTTTTGCGCGGCAAAGCAGGCGTCATTCAGCAGGAAGCGGGTGGCGAAATTGTCCGAACCATCGGCCACGATGTCATATCCGCCGATCAGGGCAGCGGCGTTTGTGCTGTCGATCCGCACCGGATGCAGATTCACCTGGACCCCGGGATTCAAGGCTTTCAGGGCCTCGGCCCCGGCTTCCACCTTTGCCCGGCCCACATCCTTGCTGCGAAACAGGATCTGGCGCTGCAGGTTGGACAGGCTGACATGATCGTCATCCACCAGACCTATTGTCCCCACGCCGGCAGCAGCGAGATACAGCGCGCAGGGGCTGCCCAGCCCGCCCGCACCCACCATCAGCACCCTGGCAGCGCGGATTTTTGCCTGGCCCGTGCCGCCAACTTCCCGCAGCACCAGGTGGCGGGCATAGCGGTCCAGTTCCTCATCCGTAAGCATGGGCTCCTATAGCAAAGCAAAGCCCGGTCTGCCTCCCCTCCTGAGAGGCGAGTTGGCCGTAGCTGGGCCTCGGCCCAGCGAAGGCCGGAGGGGCAACGTGACAAGGCGCTGCCTGGGCGACGCCGCATCTGTATACACAAGCTGCTGATTTTTCTGGCTTATTCGCAGTTGCGGTAGAACTGAATACATTTGTGACGGGGGTGCTGGACCGCTATAGGGAGGGCCTAATCGACGGGAGTTCTCGATGTCTGACACCGCACTCGGCCCCAACCAGGATTTGGGCCGCCACGGCTTTCGCAACCTTAAGGCTGTGAATTTCAACCTGAGCGCGCCGGCTCTCTATGAAGAAGCGGTGCGCCGGGGCGAAGGTCATGTGGCGACCGGCGGCCCGCTGGTGGTGCGCACGGGTGTGCACACCGGCCGCTCGGCCGGCGACAAGTTCACGGTGAAGGACGCCAATACCGAATCCCAGATCTGGTGGGACAACAACAAGGCGATGAGCCCGGCGCATTTCGACACTCTCTATGCCGACATGATGGCCCATGCCGAAGGCCGCGAGCTGTTCGCCAAGGACCTGTTCGGCGGCGCCGACCTCACCCACCGCATCAGCGTGCGCGTGGTCACCGAATATGCCTGGCACTCGCTGTTCGTGCACAATCTGCTGATCCGCCCCACCGCCGAAGAGCTGAAGGGTTTCGATCCCGAATTCACCATCATTGACTTGCCAAGCTTCACGGCCGATCCGGCCCGCCATGGCTGCATCAGCGGCACCGTCATCGCCGTCAACTTCACCAAGAAGATGATCCTGATCGGCGGCACCTCTTATGCCGGCGAGATGAAGAAGTCGGTCTTCACCATCATGAACTACCTGTTGCCCGCCAAGCGGGTGATGAGCATGCACTGCTCGGCCAATGTGGGCTCGAACGGCGAAGCGGCCATATTTTTCGGCCTTTCCGGCACCGGCAAGACCACCCTGTCCGCCGATGCCAGCCGTACCTTGGTGGGCGATGACGAGCATGGCTGGGGCGAGCATGGCGTCTTCAACATCGAAGGCGGCTGCTACGCCAAGGTGATCAAGCTGAGCCGCGAGGCCGAGCCGGAAATCTTCTCCACCACCGAACGCTTCGGCACCGTGCTGGAAAATGTGGTGATGGACGAAGCCACCCGCGCGCTGGACCTCAACGACGCGACCTATGCCGAGAATACGCGCGCGGCCTATCCAATCGACTTCATTCCCAACGCGTCCGCCACGGGGCGCGCCGGCCATCCCAAGAATGTCATCATGCTGACGGCCGATGCCTTCGGCGTCCTGCCGCCCATCGCGCGGCTGACCCCGTCGCAGGCCATGTACCACTTCCTGTCCGGCTTCACCGCCAAGGTCGCCGGCACCGAGAAGGGCCTGGGCAAGGAGCCGCAGCCCACTTTCTCCACCTGCTTCGGCGCGCCGTTCATGCCGCGCCATCCGTCGGAATACGGCAACCTGCTGCGCGCCCTTATCGCTGAGCACCAGGCCGATTGCTGGCTGGTCAACACCGGCTGGACCGGCGGCGCCTTCGGCACAGGCTCGCGCATGCCGATCAAGGCGACCCGCGCTTTGCTCAACGCCGCGCTCGACGGCT
>JBBQHU010000038.1:0-22998 GCA_038324265.1 Micropepsales bacterium
GAACTGGAATGTCAGCGACAAGACCCAGCTGTACGGAAAGGTCGACAATCTGACCAACATCCGTCCGCCGGATACGGGTGGCCAGAACGCCAACAACACCCTGTACGACGTTGTCGGCCGCATGTTCCGCGTCGGCGTGCGCTTCGCGAACTAAGCGAAAGTCACAGTCAAGAATCAGGGCCCCCGGCAACGGGGGCCCTTTTTCTTTGTCTGGTCCACCGCTGGAAAAGCCGGATTTCGGCCCTTTCTCGGCACCAACATGAACCGGGAATAAATGCTGACCTCAGAACCGGTTCAGCCACTAGGTCCCATAGTCCTCCCCAACGACGCCACTTGACGTCCAGCCGCGGCCCCAGGAAGCCGTGCAATGGAAGGACAAAAGCCATGAAACGTCTGATATCTGCCGCGATCGCCCTGACCCTGTTGGGTACGGCGGCTGCTTCGGCCCAGTCTTACCGCCATGGCGGCGGCTACAGCCACGGTGGCGGCTACAGCCGCGGCTGGCATGGTCGCGGCGGCAATGATGGTGCCCTGATCGGCTTGGGAATTGGCCTGTTTGCGCTCGGCGCGATCGCTGCTTCCAGCCATGATCGCTATGGCGACCGTTATGAATACGGCCCGCCCCCGCCGCCGGCTTATGGTCCGCGCTATGGCTATGACCGTGGTTATGGCTACGGCAATGGCTACGGATACGGCTACTGATCTGCGTTGAACGCCAAAGGGCTCCGGGTATTCCCGGAGCCCTTTTTGTTGCGCGGTCGACGGATATATTGAGCAACCAAACGAAGCAAAGTGCTGCCCTTGCGCGTGGCGCAGGTCGGGCCTAAACGGGGCGGGCCATCCCGTATACAGCGCCCATGTCCGATTCCGGCCGCGCCACGCGACCTCATTTCCGCACCATCGCGCTGATCGTCGGCGCCGCCTTGTTCATGGAGATGCTGGATTCGACCATCCTGGCCACAGCGCTGCCCAGCATGGCGCGCGAGTTGGGCGTGTCGGCGCCCAGCCTTTCCATTGCGCTGACGTCTTACCTGATCAGCCTCGCCATCTTCATCCCCATGTCAGGCCGAATTGCCGACCGGTTCGGGGCGCGCACAGTGTTTCGCGGCGCCATCATCACCTTCATTGCCGGTTCCATCCTGTGCAGCCTGTCAAACAGCGTCGGCTTCCTGGTCACTGCGCGCTTTCTGCAGGGGATCGGCGGGGCGTTAATGATGCCCGTCGGCCGGCTCATCCTGATGCGCAGCGTGGAAAAACGCGACCTGATCTCGGCCACAAGTTGGGTGCTCATCCCCGCCGTGGTTGGCCCCATCCTGGGACCGCCGCTGGGCGGTTTCATCGTCACCTATCTGAACTGGCGCTGGATATTCTATATCAACGTGCCCATCGGAATTCTGGGCGTGATCCTGGTCTCGATCTTTATCGCCGACAGCCGCGGCGAGGTTCCCGAACGTACCGATTTCATCGGCATAGTGCTCTCCAGTCTTTCACTGGGCCTGCTGCTGTTCGGTTTCGAGATGGCCAGTCACGATGGCCAACTGTTCACCGCGCTGGCATTGGTCGCGACAGGCGCGCTGCTGGGGCTGATCTATATCCGTCATGCAAGGCGCGTGAAGGATCCCATCCTCGATATCTCGCTGATGAAGATACCCACCTATGGCACGTCCGTCATTGCCGGGGCTATCACGCGGGTCTGTCAGGGCGCTCATCCCTATCTGCTGCCGCTGATGATGCAGTTGGGTTTCGGCTACTCGGCCCTGCAATCAGGTTTGCTCACCTTCGCAACTGCCATCGGCGCCATCGCGGCGAAGCCAATCGCACCCGCAATGTTGCGCCGCTTCGGTTTTCGCGACACGCTGGTACTCAATGGCTTTTTTGCCAGCGGAGCCTATGCCATCTGCGGCTTGTTTCGACCCGGTTGGCCGCTGCCCGCGATGTTCGCGATGATGGCGCTGAGCGGCTTCTTCATGTCATTGCAATTCACCGGCTACAACACCATCGCCTATGATGAGATCCCGCCCGAGCGCATGGGATCGGCCACCAGCTTCTACACCACATTTCAGCAGTTGATGCTGTCGATCGGCATCTGCGCCGGTGCCGCAGCGCTCCAGGGCGCGATGGTGCTGCGTGGGCATCACCTGCCGCAGTTTGCCGATTTCACTGCCGCCTTTTGGGTCGTGGCCGCGGTTTCGCTGTCGGCCACCATCTGGAACGCCCGTTTCAGCCAGGAGGCCGGCCGGGAAATCAGCGGCCACACCCCGCGCACCCGATCCATCCGCCAGTTGTTGCGTGGTTCGCGCGGCCAGACCTCATAGGAAACCCCATGATCAGCACTTTCCGGATCGGCGGCGGCATCACGATCAACCGCCTTGGCTATGGCGCCATGCAGATCACCGGCCGGGGCGTTTGGGGTCCGCCGCAGGACCGCGCCGAGGCGCTTCGCGTGCTCAGGCGGTTGCCGGAACTGGGCATCAACTTCATAGACACCGCCGATTCCTACGGTCCCGACGTTTCCGAACAGCTGATCCGCGAGGCGCTGCATCCCTATGATGGCCTTCTGGTCGCCACCAAGGCCGGCTTTACCCGCAGCGGCCCCAATATGTGGCACATCAACTGCCGTCCGGAACACCTGATTGCCCAGGCCCACAAAAGCCGCCGCCAGCTCGGCGTGGACCAGATCGCCCTGTGGCAGCTGCACCGCATCGACAGCCGGGTGCCACGCGCCGAACAGTTCGGTGCCGTGAAGCAGCTTCTGGACGAAGGCGTGATCTCCCATGCGGGTCTGTCGGAAGTCTCGGTGGATGATATCAAGCAGGCGTCGCAGGTCTTCCGCGTCGCCACGGTGCAGAATGCCTACAACATGGCGGACCGCGACAGCGACGATGTGGTGGATTACTGCCAGGCCAATGGCATCGGCTTCATCCCCTACTACCCGCTGGGCGGCGGCGGCGAACTGGCCCGCAGCGCAAAGCTGGCGAAGATCGCGAAGGAAAGGGGCGCCTCGCCGGGGCAGTTGGCCCTTGCCTGGCTGCTAAAGCGTTCGCCGGCGATGCTGCCTATCCCCGGAACTTCCAAGGTCTCGCATCTGGAAGAAAACGCGGCGGCGGCGAAGATCGAATTGACCGATGCGGAATTCGCCGCCTTGGGCGGCTAAAGAAAAAGCGCGCCGGGCGAAACCCGGCGCGCTCATCTGATCCAATAAAATCAGCGTTATTTAACGCCGACGCGGACATCTTCCAGGATGCGCGCAGCGCGGGTGGTATTGAAAATGCCGCATGAGCAGAAGCGCGCCATGGTTTCGGCGGCTTCCTTCGGGGTGCGACGGTTTTCCTTCACGAAGCTCATCATCTTCTGGGCGAAGTTGATCGACAGCATGCCGTGGCCACACATGGTGGACAGCATGATGGCCTGCTTGCCCGGCAGGTTGTCGCCCACATCCTCAAAGCCCAGCGAATAGGCGATTGAGTGGCGCGGGATGCCGGCATTCTTGCAGGCATTCTTGGCGTTTTCGATCGAGGAGGAGATGTTGACCGACAGACCCAGGTCTTCTTCGGTGATGCGCTTGACGAAGGCTTCCGCATTGGCGCGGCTGTCGAACACCGCCGCCATGGTGCCGGCCTTGCTCATGCCTTCCAGAACCTTCTTGAAGTTCGGCTTGTTGCGCTTGCCCCAATGGCCAAAGATGGACTTGCTGCGGGTGGGGCGCAGCGATCCGCCATGCAGGGCATCGCCCAGGCTGGCGGGCTTGTATTCCGCCGCGATCTGCATGAAGCGCTTTTGCGCCGCCAGCGCGTCGCCGGTCTGGCCGGCGGCCTTGCTCTTGGCGGGCAGCGAAAACACGATGTAATCGTCGATGAAAGTCTCGGACTTGCCGTAGCGATGCAGGGTATTGGTCATGCGTTCACCGTCTCCTTGACGGGGGTGGCCACCGGAGCGGCAGCAGTGAGGTCACGGATCACCTTGCGGCCCAGACCGATATTGGTCTTGGCGCGCTGCGGGTTGTAGCCCAGCTTCTCCAGGATCGGCAGCACAAGCTTTTCTTCGCCGTCATTGTCACAACGCACGCCGACGCCGATCACGACCTGGGTGGGAATACGCTTTTCCACTTCCCAGATGATGCGCATGATTTCCTCGGTGCGTTCCACGGGCACCTTGATCTCAATGATGGCGCTCATCACCTTTTCATTCAGGATGTCTTCGCGGATATCGCCGGTCTCGACATTGGTCATCAGGGTGGAGATGGGGTTGTTCTTTTCGAACGCCACGCCGACCTTGGCCAGGGCGCGGCTCATTTCCTGGAAGTCGCGGAAGCGGGCACCAATGCCGGGACGACCCAGCTCGATGGTGAAGCCCACTTCGCCCACCGACACGCGGTCGGTGACGTCGTTGGTCTTCACTTCCTCGGTGCCGCGGCCCGAAACACCGGTGGATTCATGCGGCACGCGCGGATCGGAGAAGGCGCGTCGCACAACGCGCGGCCATTCCAGCTTGTCGGGTTCGAACGCGGTGGTCGGGCACACATCGGGCTCCGGCTCAAAGCGGACGCGGAAATTGGCCAGGGTGCGGCGGACGAAGCGCACGGTGGAAGGCGGCAGCACTTCCTTGGAAAGCCCGTTGTAGCAGGCATAACATTCCACGCATTCGTCACGGTTGATGGTGGCGCGCTGCAGAACGGGGTCGATATAGATCGCTCCCATGGGGCACACGTAAGTGCAGTTGCCGCAGGCGACGCACTTCTTCGGATTGATCTTCATCGCGTCCTCTTTTACGAAAAACTCGAAGCCCGCCAAAGGCTTCGCCGGGATTAGAATGTTTCGACTTTCCCAAGGCAAGTTTTTTCACGGAATTGGGGCGAGGTCGCGGCATTCCGCGCGTGTTACTTGCGAGTAATTCGCAAAAACGCCACCCTAAGAGACCGAAACTGGCTAGCAGGGGCGGAATAGCTGCTATCTTTGTCAAAAATGGGAGGACACCATGAAATTTCCTATCGCGTTGGCGCTGATGTTGCCGTTGGCCGCGACCGCCCAGCCAGCGCCCAATCCCACCACCAATCGCTACGCCACCGTCCAAGGATTCTTCAAGCTTCCGGCCGGCCGCAACATGGGTTCTTCCAGCGCAGTGGCCGGCGACAGCAAAGGTCACATTTGGGTGGTGGATCGCTGCGGCGCCAATGACTGTGCCGGCAGCAAGCTGAACCCGGTGATGGAGTTCGATACGCGCGGCAACCTGCTGCGGTCGTGGGGCGCGGGGCTGTTCCTGTTTCCGCACGGCTTCTTCATTGATCGCAACGATCATCTCTGGATCACTGACAATCATGTGGCCAAGGGCAAGGGCAAGGGCAAGGGCAAGGGCAAGGGCGAAACGGTGATGGAGTTCACCCCGGACGGAAAGCTGTTGCGCACCTTGGGCAAGCCGGGCGTTTCCGTCGCCGGTCGTGACACCTTTCATGAACCCAACGCCGTGCTGGTCGCGCCCGATGGCAGCATTTTCGTCGCGGAAGGCCATCTGCCATTGGTGGGCAGCGCGCGCATCATCAAGTTCGGCAAGAACGGGAAATTCGTGAAGCAGTGGGGCAGTCATGGCCGCGGTCCCGGCCAGTTCGAGATGCCGCATTGCCTGGCGATGGATTCCAAGGGCCGCCTCTATGTCGGCGACCGCGACAACAACCGTATTCAGATATTCACCCAGGACGGCAAGCTGCTTGGGCAACTGACCCAGTTCGGCCGTCCCAGCGGCATCGCCATCGACAAGAATGACGTGCTGTATGTTACGGATTCAGAATCCCGCAATGCACCGGGCTATGGCCATCATCCGGGGTGGAAGCGTGGCATCCGCATCGGCCGCATTGCGGACGGCGTGGTGACCGATTTCATTCCTGACACCGATCCCAACCCTGATGCCGGCACCACCAGCGGCGGCGAAGGTGTCTGGGCCGACAGCAAGGGCACGGTCTACAGCGCCCAGGTCGAGCAAAAGCAGGTCGTGAAGTACGAGAAGAACTAGACCTTCGGTATTATGGCGCCCGGTAGTGCCACCACTTTCGCCGCCAGCGCCAGGCCGGCCCTGGCAGCCGCCATGGCGTCCTCGCCGCGCAACCGCGCCGCCAGATAGGCACCATTGAAGCTGTCTCCGGCGCCGGAGGTGTCCACCACCTTCACCGCCTGGGTGGGCATCGCCATGGTCTTGCCCCCGGCGCGCAGTCGGCAGCCATCCTCGTCGCAGGTCAGCGCAATTTCGCCCTGGGTCAAGCCGGCCGTGAAATGGATCTGCTCGTCGGGATCGTCCATGTTGTACATCAGCTGATAGTCCTGCCGGCTCGGCAGCACGATGGACGAGATTTTCACCATCGCCTCAAAACAGTGCCGCGCTTCGTCCATCGATTTCCACAAGGCGGGCCGGATGTTGGGGTCGAAGGCGATCTTGGTCTTGACCGTGCCCAACAACTCAATGGCCGCCTGGCGATCGGCATAGCTAAGGATCGCCAACGAGATGCCGGAAACATAGACCAGGTCGGCGCTGTCCAGAAGCTGGGCGCCGCCCGCCGCCAGCAATAGTCGCAGCCACTCCTTGGCAGGGGTTTCGCCGCGCCAGTAGTGGAATTTCCGGTCGCCCTTCTCATTGGTCTCGATCAGGTACAAGGCGGGGCGCTGGCCGGGAATGCGGAACACCAACCGGTCGCTCAGGCCTTCCGCGCGCCAGGTGGCGACCATCGCATCGCTGAGCGCTTCGTCACCGGTGGCAGTGAGAAAAGCGACATCCACTTCCGGCGCGCTGCGCTTCAGATAAACGGCGGTGTTGAAGGCATCGCCTGCAAAACCCCGCTTCAGGTGTCCGTCATCTACGGGCCGCAGTTCCACCATGCATTCGCCAATGCAGATTGCGGTGGTCATGCGTGTGCCAACCGGGACGCTTCGCGCGCCATCTCGGCTACTTTGGCAAAGGCATCCGCCGCATTCAGATCAGACGGCACCATCCAGGACCCACCCGCGCAGATCACGTTGGGCAGCGACAGGTAAGACGCGAGATTCTTGGTGGAAACGCCGCCGGTGGGGCAGAATTTCACCTGCGGAAACGGTCCGCCGAACGCCTTGATCGCGGGCGCGCCGCCGCTGGTTTCCGCCGGGAAGAACTTGAAAATCTCCAGGCCCAGCGCCAGACCGCGCATGATGTCCGAAGCCGTCGCGATGCCCGGCAGGATCGGGATACCGTGATCGCGGCTGGCCTGTACCACATCCTCGGTCAGCCCGGGGCTGACCACGAATTTCGACCCGGCCTGAACGGCAGCGGCAAACTGGCCGGCATTGATCACGGTGCCTGCGCCCACCAATGCGCCGGGCACGTCGCGCGCGATGGCCGCAATGGCGTCCAGCGCGGCGGGGGTGCGCATCGTCACTTCCAGGATATTCAGCCCGCCTTCCACCAGTGCCCGTGCCAGCGGCACGGCATGCGCGATGTCCTTGATCACGATCACCGGCACCAGCCGCGTCGCCTTGAGGCTTTCCTGGAATGACATGCGCAGACCCGAATTTTGCGGCGCCCTTATAGCGCCCAGCTTTAGGCCCCCGCAACTACAGACTCTAAAGCGGCTTTTCGTAAACCCGATAGGTCTTGTAGGGAACGCCGCCCACCATCTCGATGACATGGCGCACGCGGGTGTTGCGCGCCAGGATCCAGCTCAGTTCGCTGTCGCGCACGCCATGCTCGAGATTGAACTGGCGCACGGACTTGATCACCGACAAAGCAAGCGCCGCGCCGATGCGCGAGGATTGCAGCGACTTGCGCACCCCCATCATGGGCATGCGCGCACTCTTGGTGCGTGTGACCTTCATGCGCCACAGCAGCTTGAAAATGTTGAATGGGAAAAGCCGCCCGTTCATGTCGCGGATGGCCTCGTTCAGGTTCGGGAAGATGGCGGCAAAGGCGGCCGGTTTGCCCTGGTATTCCGCGATGGCGACATCGCCGGGGCGCAACAGCACCTTCAGGATGCCCGCCATGTCATCAATTTCCGCCCGGGTCATGGGCACATAGCCCCAATTGTCCGACCAGGCATCGTTGATGATGTCCAGCATCATGGCGATCTCGGAGTCGAAATGCGCCTTGTCCATGCGGATATTGCGCAAGGTCACCTCACCGCTGCGCATGCTGCGCGCCAGCAGCTTGTCGAGCGTCGCCGTTGAAGCGTCGTGACCGTATCGATAGGCGATCAGGTCTTCCGCCTTCTGATACCCGGCGACAAGAATGTGCTTTTCGTAATAGGGCAGGTGATGGCCCATCATCACCGAGGGCGGGGTGTCGAAGCCATCCACCAGCAGGCCAGGCTGATCCCACAGCGAGAAGCTCACCGGGCCGATGACGCGCGTCATGCCGTTTTCGCACAGCCAGTCTTCGGCCCTTGCGATCAGGGCGGCGAACACTTCGGCATCGTCCACCGCTTCCAGGAAGCCGAAATGGCCAGTGGCGTCGTTGTAGCGCTCCAGGTGCAGCTGGTCGATCTGGGCCGTAATGCGCCCCACCGGCTCGCTGCCCCGATAGGCCAGGAAGAAAGCGGCTTTGGCATGCTGGAAGAACGGATTGTGCTTGGGCTGGAAGTGCAGTTTGCGTTCCAGCAGCAGCGGCGCCACCCATTGCGGATCGTTGCGGTACAGCTTGAACAGCAAATGGTGGAAATCATGCCATTGGGCGGCGGTCTCGACAGGGACGATTTTGAGTGCTGCGTTCACGACTGCGGCCCTTGCGGAAACGGCCGGCACCATAGCCTCGGGCCCCCCGATTTGATAGTAACAACCGCCGCACTTGCGCGGTTTTCGGCAGTGAGTCATGGCCCCTAAAACCATCCTGATTACCGGCGCATCCGGCGGCCTTGGCGCGGCGCTGGCCCGCGCCCATGCCGCGCCCGGCACGCTCCTGCTGCTGTGGGGTCGCAACGACGCGCGACTTCAGAAAACTGCGGCGCAGTGCATCGCGATGGGGGCCACCGCGCACATCCAAGCCTTCGATATCCGCGACATGGCGGCTCTGACCGCCCATCTTGCCGCCGCCGATGCGGCAACACCGATTGATCTGGCCATTTTCAATGCCGGGCTGGGTGGCTCGGTGCCGGACGATGCGCCGGCAGAGGACCCGCAATCGGCGCAGGCTACCGCCGAAGTGAATTTTCTGTCACCTGTCGTCGGTGCCAGCGCCATCGCTGATGCAATGGCAAGGCGGGCCAGCGGCCACATCGTGCTGGTCGGCTCCATCGCCGAATCCTTTCCTTTGCCCATGGCCCCCACCTATGCCGGTACCAAGGCGGGACTTGCGATGTTCGCCGAAGCGCTCGGCATCCGCATGACCAAACATCATGTTGCCGTCACCTTGGTATCTCCCGGTTTCATTGACACGCCCATGAGCCGCCAGGTGCCGCAGCCCAAACCTTTCTTGATGGATGCAGACACGGCCGCGCGCATTATCGCGCGCGGCATTGCGCGCCGAAAGCGGCGCATCGTGTTGCCGTGGCAGTTTGTTCCCCTGCGCGCCATGGCCCGCTTGTTGCCGCGCGCGCTGTTGCGGCTGATCCTGTCGCGCGCATGACGCCTGACCTTGGCCCCGAATCCGGTCTGCTGGCGCGATTGAAGGCAAGCCGTACCGGCAAGCTTGCGATCCTGCTGGTGCGCTGGGGCATTCCACTGGCGCTGCTGGTGATAATCGCCCAACGCCTGGGTCAACTGGGCTGGCGCGAAATCTGGCTGGCACGTCCCGCCCACTGGGGTTTCTATATCCTGCTGGTGGCGCAGTTCTTCATGCAGCCCTTCGGCGACTATTTTGTCTATCGCGGTCTGTGGCCCGATCCGCCGCCCATGTCGGTGATCCTGCGCAAGCGCCTGATGAACACCTTCATGCTGGATTATTCCGGCGAGGCGTTTTTCTATTTCTGGGCACAGCGCAACCTGAAGCTGCCGCCCGGCATGTTGGCGCATGGCATCAAGGATTCCAATATCCTGTCAGCCAGCGCCGCGCTGGTGATGGTGTGGCTGCTGGGGCTGGTGCTGCTGGTGACGGGCGGATTGCACATTCCGGTCATGCCGGGGCAGCGCTGGCTCTATGTGGCGGTCGGTGTTCTTCCCTTGATCCTCTGTGCCGGTCTGGTGCTGGGCCATCGCAAGCTGACGGTGCTGAGCCGCCGCCAGCTCGCCGCAACCTTTGCCATCCACTTTCTGCGGGTCATCATTGTGCTCGCGATCGAGTTTGGGCTGTGGGAATTGTCGGGCGCGTTGCCCACCGCCATCGCCTGTCTTCAGTTCGTGGCGCTGCGACTGGTGATCACCCGCCTGCCGGTTGTGCCCAACAAGGACCTGATATTTGTCGGCGTGGGCATGGCCGCGGCAGGCATCGCGAATGCGGCGGTGACGCCGGTGGCCACCGTGCTGGTGATCCTGGCGGCGGCTGATCTGGTTCTGGCCGCAGGCGTTGCGAGTGTGCCCTGGCTGATCGATCTTGCGTGCGGGAAGAAGCACGCATGAAGGCCTGGATGCGCGAACCGTTGTTCTGGATTCTGCTGGCCGCCGCAGGGCTGCGGCTGACGGGACTGTTCTGGGGCCTGCCGGCCAGCGATGGTTGGGATGATGACGGCTCTGCGCCGCGCAATTTTCTCACCGCCTTGGCGCTGACCTGGAAGCCCGGTGCCTATTTCACCTATCCGCCGTTGCACGCCCTGCTGCTGGCATTGCCCAGCCTGCCGGTCGCCGCCTGGGCGCTGGCGCACGCGCCGTCGCTGTCCCAGCATGACGTGATCGCTGAAATCACCAAGCCCGTCTATATGTCCTATTTTTCCGTGGTGGCGCGGCTGGTGAGCGTTGCCATGTCGCTGGGCATCATCTGGACCATCAGCGAAATGACCCGGCTGATGGCGGGCCGCCGCGCCGGCCTGTTCGCAGCCGGCGCCTGTGCTCTCAACATGGGGCTTACCTATTACGGTCAGGTCACCAATCTTGATGTGCCTTACCTGTTCTGGGCGACGCTCTCACTATTGATGTGCATGCGCGCCATTGTGGATCAGCAGCCCCGCCGTTTCTGGTGGGCGGCCTTGTTCGCCGCATGCGCGGTTGCCACCAAGGATCAGGCCTATGCGCTCTTTGCGCTCAGCCTGCCGCTGCTGATCGCTTTGTGGTTTGCCGCCGACGCCTGGCCGCGCAGGAATGCGCGCACCGTCCTTGTCACACTGGCATCGGCCGCCGTGGTGGCCCTCGTCGCGTTGCTCCTGGTGGATGGTGCGATCACCAATCCCGGCGGATTCCTGAAACGCGTGGCATTCCTGGCCGGCCCTGCCAGTCACGACTATGCCGAATATCAACAAAGCCTGGCTGGTGCACTGGCATTGCTGGGGGGCATGCTGCGCTTTTATACTCAGGGCATCGGCCTGGCATCGGTCGTGCTGGCGCTGGCGGGCGCGAGCCTCTTCCTGCTGCGAGCACACGGCGCGTTACGCGTCGCGGGGCTGCTGCCCCTGCTGGCCGCCATCTCCTTCACGCTCTGCTTCAACTTCGCGGCCCTTCGCACCGATGACCGTTTCCTGCTGCCACAGGCCTTGATGGCCTGCGTCTATATCGGCATTGCCGCCGCTTATGTCCTGCAGGCCCGCCCCCTGTTGCGAATTGGCGCTGCGGCCGCCCTGGCGATGGTCGGCCTGGTGTCGCTGCACGGCGCCATGGCGGTGGAAGCTGCCATGCTTCTGGACCCGCGCTATGATGCCGAACACTGGATGGCGGCGCATGTGCATCCCGGCGACACCATCGAAACCTATGGCCAGAACTGCTTTCTGCCGCGCTTCCCGCAAGCCGCCAATGTCAGCCGGGTGGGGCAGGGCGCGCTAAAGCTGCGCAATCCCTTGCCGGGCGTCACCGAACTGCGCGAACCCTTCAGCGCCCCGCGGCAGCCGCGCTTCATCGTGGTCAGCGGCAACTGGGCCCGCCGTTACCTGCGCCCCGAACGATCCTTGAAGTCCGGTCACATCTATTCCCGTCTGCAGCAAGAAGATTTCCGCAACACAGACGCCCGCAGCTATTTCGCAGCGCTGGACGGCGAGCGCCTCCCCTACCGGCTCGCCCATGTGGCGCGCTATCAGGGCCGCTTCTGGCCGGCGGTGCACATCCATGACAGCCTGGACGAACCCATCGGCATCTACGAGCGCGTGCCATGACGAATATCCTGATCTGCCTGCACGACTTCCATCGCGGCGGCACCGAGCGCGTGGCGCTGATGCTGGCGGCACAGTGGCACAAGCTTGGCGCGGACGTCACCATCCTGTGCGGCGACCGGGGTGGCGGCCTCCGCGACGAAGTAGCGCCCGGCATCAAGGTCATGGCGCTGGACCCGCCCGTACCGCGCTCCCCGACATCGCGCGTCACCATGGGCCAGGCGGTGTCCACGGTGCGGCTCACGCCAGACGTGATCTTCCTGCCCGGAAATTTCCACTTCTTCCTGGCGCCCTATCTGCGCAAGGCGATGCCGCGCGCCAAGATCGTGCTCAAGATTTCCAATCCGCCGGTGCCGGCGGGATGGATGGGCCGTATCGCGGCGCCCTTCTTCCGCCGCGCAACCGCTACGGTGGACGGCTTTGCCGCCATGAACGCCGGTCTGGCGCGCCAGATGCGCGCATTGATGCCGGGCCGCGTGGTGGGCACTCTTTATGATCCTGTGCGCATGGGTGATGCACCGCACGCCGGGCGAGGTGGCGGCAAGAACATCCTGTGGATCGGGCGTCTGGAGCCACAGAAGGACATCGATTTGGCGCTGGCAGTGATGCGGCAGATGCCCGGCGCGCGGCTGACCGTGATCGGTGACGGCGCGGACCGCGGATTGCTGGCCGGCACCGACGTGCACCACATCCCCCAGGTTTCCGATATCGCGCCTTATCTCGCACAGGCTGATGCATTGCTGATCACCTCGCGCTACGAGGGCGGCCCGGCCGTGGCGGTCGAAGCATTGGCACAGGGCGTGCCGGTGGTCAGTACCGACTGCTCCTATCTGTTGCACGAATTGCTGACCTTGCCGCAGGCAGGATGCATCGTGCCTTCGCGCGATCCTGGCATCCTTGCCAAAGCTCTGACGGAAGTGGCCAACGCCCCGCGTCCGCCGCTTGCCCTGCTGCGCGCCTTGACCGAGCGCTTCCAGGCCGGGGCCTGTGCCCGCGCCTATCTGGACTGGTTTGCCACCCTATGACGGCGGAGCTGAAGCGCAGCCTGATCATTCTGGCCGTCGTGACCATCGTCACGGCCTGCTTCAGCGACCTGTTCTATTTCCCGGATGAGCATTTCCAGGTGCTGGAATTCATGAGCCACAAGCTGGGCATTACACCCGCTTCGGCATTGCCGTGGGAATTCGCCGCCCGCATCCGGCCCTGGACCCAGCCGCTGATTTACTGGCTCTTCGCCAAGCCGCTGTTGCTGCTGGGGGTGCATGATCTTTTCACCATCACCTTCATCCTGCGACTGCTCACCGGCCTGTTCAGTCTCGCAGCATTGGCCACATTCGCGCGCGCAATACTGCCAACTTTGCCCGGCGACGACGAAAAGCATGCCTTCCTGCGTTACCTGCCGCTGTTCGGCTTCCTGCCCTATCTGTTCGTGCGTACCTCGTCCGAGACGTTTTCGGCTGCCTTTTTTGCGCTTGGTCTGGCGGTGGCAATGGGTCCGGCCACAATCACCCGGCTGGCACTTGCGGGCCTGTTGTGCGGGCTGGCCTTTGAAAGTCGCTACCAGACCGCGCTGATGACCTTGGGCCTGTTCGCCTGGCTGGGGATCGTTGCGCGGGTCCGCGCGCCTCTGCTGGCTTTTATCGCAGGCGGCTTCGCGGCGCTGGCGCTGGGCGCGCTGGCGGACCGCTGGGGTTATGGCGCCTGGGTGTTTCCCCCTTTGGGCTATTTCAACGTGAACATCCTGCAGGGTGTCGCCGCCAACACCTTCGGCCGCGAGCCCGCCATCGCCTATCTCTATCTCCTGCCGGCCACGGGCTTCTTCGCCATCACCCTGGTCGTGATGGCGGGCATGGCTGCGATGTGGCTTCGCAATCCGCGCCATCCGGTGAGTTGGACTACACTCCCCTTCGTGGCGCTGCATGTTGCCGTCGCGCACAAGGAGGCGCGCTTCCTGTTCCCACTCGCAATCCTGGCGACAAGTTTTCCGGTGCTGGGATTTTCGCCGCTGCTGCCGCGCTGGCGCCGCGCCTTTGCACAAATCTGGCAGTGGCGCCATTCCTGGGCGGCGAAAGCGACGACTGCGATGTCGCTCCTGTTCATGGCGTATCTCGCCGTCTATCCCTTGGGGGTACGGCCCCACATGCCTATGGCGCGCTACCTCTATCGTCACGATGCCGGCGCAGTGGTCACCCTGGCGCCGCCGTTTGAATCCTATCCCATGTACCGGACCACGGCTTATCGCCCGCGCCAGGTCAACGCTGCGCAACTGGCGGCGATGCTGGACCAGGGCCCGGTGCTGCTGATGTCGCAAACGCCCGTGCCGCCCCCCGGCATCAAGGCCACGCTGCTCTATTCGGAATTTCCGCTGGCCCGTTTCGGCTATGGCCCGGCGGGTGCAGGCTTTATCAGCGGCTATACCGACTTCGCGGCGAAAGCCCGGTTCCTCAAGCTACTGCCGTTGCACTGGTACACGCTCTACCGGCTGGAGCGTTCCGCCACGATCCGTTCATAAAGTCCGAACAACACTTCGAAATGCTGTTCCACGCTGTTGACGCGCGCGTCCGCTGCGGCCAGCGCCGCGCGCGCCTGCGCTGCGCGGTCGCCGGCGACCAGCGCCAGGATTGCCGCCGCTGCATCGGCCGCATCGCCAGGCCGATAGGTCTCGGCATAGCCCGGTCCCGCAAAAGTCGCAGACGCGCCGACATCGGGCACAATGACCGGCGTGCCCGAACACAGGGCTTCCGCCAGCACCAGGCCAAAAGTCTCGGCCGCCGAACCGTGGATCAGAGCGTCGGCGGACGCGATGACCCGCGCCAGTCGCGCCTGGTCATTGATCTGCCCCGCCACGAACACATGCCGGGCACGCCGCGCCCACTTCTCCACGGATTTGCGGATCAATCCATTGCCCACGATATAAAGCCCGATCTTGCGATGCGGCTGGGCGCGGGTCACCGCATCGATCACCACGTTCAATCGCTTTTCGGGATGATGGCGACCCACCGCAATCAGCAGGGTTGCGTCTTCATCCAGCCCGCAGGCCCGCAGCATGTCGCGGCGCATGGCGGCATCGGCGAACAAAGGCGAGAACTTCTCGCGCTCCACGCCGAACGGTGCCACTTCGATATTCTTCAGTCCGAACTTGCCGAAGCGCTGGGCCATGGCCGGGTTGGTGACGATGGCGGCGTCATAAAATCCGTTCAGCCGGTTCAGATAGGTCCAGAACCAGCCGAACATGCGGTCCACCCGCTCTTCGCCCAACAGGTTGCCCAGGAAGGTCTGGGGATAGACCGCCACCGGGTCCATGTGCATGAAGAACGCCTTGGGCACATTGCTGTGCCAGCGCGCCGTCAGCCAGCCGCCGCGCCAGGGCGAAGAACCTTCCACCAGATCGGGTTTCAGCTCATCCAGCACCCGCCACACATCGCGGGCGCGCCAGAACATGCGATAGTTGGGGTCGAACGGAAGCTGCGGGCTCTTGATCCAGATGATGGTGCCGCCCTTGACCTCTTCGCGCCGGCTTTCGGTGCCGGGCGCGATGATGGTCAGCTCGTGGCCGAAGCGTGGCGCGAATTCCAGTTTCTGGTTGATATAGCGCCGCACGCCCCCGCCAGTGGGCGAATAGAATTCGCAAACATCCACGATTTTCATGGCACGATCTTCACGGGCGTTCCCCCAGGATCGCGCTATAATAGCCCAGCATCCGCGCCAGCGTCTCGTCCCAGCCGAAGGTAAGCGCCCGGCTGCGGCCGGCTTCGCCCATGCGCTGGCGCAACATGGGATTTTCGGCCAGGCGATTAACTGCACGGGCAAAGCCGTCAGCATTGTCGGCATGAACCAGAAAGCCCGTTTCGCCTTCCACAACCAGCGATCGGCTGCCGGTAGCATCGGCGCAGACGCAGGCCAGTCCGGACGCCATTGCTTCCAGCGTGACATTGCCAAAGCTTTCGCTGTCGCTGGGGAAGATGAAGATGTCACAAGACGCATAGGCGGCGGCAAGACCTTCGCCGCCCCTAAAGCCCAGGAACAGGGCATTGGGTAGTTCGCGCTGCGCAAAAGCGCGGTCCGGACCATCGCCCACAATCACAACCCGGTGCGGCACCTGTTTCAACGCATTCGTCAGCGTGTCCAGGCGTTTCTCGCGCACCAGGCGCGAGACATGCAGGACCACCACTTCATCCTCACCGATGCCCAGTCCGGTGCGCCAGGCGGCGCTGCGCTTGTCTGGGGTGAAGCGTTTTGTGTCGATGCCGCGCGGCCATGGCTTCAGATTGTCCCGCAGGCCATCGGCCAGCAGCGTGTCGCGGGTGGACTGCGATGGCACATAGACCTCGCGGCAGGCACCATAGAAATTGCGCAGATACCGCTTCAACCACGGTTCCAGCCAGGCCAGGTACCAATAGTGCCGCAGATAGGTCTCATAGCGGGTGTGATAGGTCGCCACTGCAGGAATGTTGTGCCGCTGCGCCAGCTTCAATGCAGCGCGGCCCAAGAGATCCGGCACGGCGATGTGAATGATGTCGGGCGCGAAATCCAGCAATTGCCGTTTCACTTGCGCCGGCATGCCAAGCGCCAGCCGGTATTCGGGCCGCGCGGGCAGGGGCCGCGACGGCACCGGCACGACCTGGCCCTGATGCACAAAGGCGGGTTTGTCGGCGGTGGGGGCGAAGACCAGAACTTCCACGCCCTGCGCCAGCAGGTATCCCACCAGGCGGTTCAGGGTCAGTGCAACGCCGTCAGCGATGAAGTTGTACGAGCTGGTGACCAGCGCAACACGCAGCGGCCGATCCACCAAGATGGCTTACTCGGCGCTGCGGCGCAGCTTTTCCAGTTCGCGCGCCACCACCGGCACCGTTTCCAGGATCTGTTCCTCGGTATGGTTGGCGGTGAGGAAGAAGCGCAGCCGCGCCGTGGTCGCCGACACCGCCGGACGCACGATGGGCTGCACCTCGATGCCGTATTCCAGCAGGTTGTGCGACAGCGCAACCGCCAGCTTGTCGTCACCGACGATCAGAGAGGCGACGGGCGATTCCTCGTCGCCGCAGATGTCCAGGCCATTCTCGCGCGCGACCTTGCGGAAGAAGCGGGCACGCTCGCGCAGGCGGCGCGGGCGATGGGGCTCGCGCTCCAGAATGTCCAGGGCCGCGATGGCGGCGCCGGTATCAGCGTGGGACTGTCCCCCGCTGAACACCAGCCCGGGGCACAGGAAGCGCATATATTCGATCAGGCCGGCGTCGCCGGCGATGTAGCCGCCGCTGGACGCCAGGGTCTTGGACAGGGTTCCCATATAGACGTCGATCGAGTCCACCGGCATGCCGGCGCCTTCGCAGACGCCGCGGCCAGTATCGCCGACGATGCCGAAGCTGTGGGCTTCGTCCACCATCAACAGCACGTCATGCTTCTTCTTGATCTCGACCAGGCGGGGCAGGTCCAGGATCTGGCCGTCCATGCTGTAGACACCTTCAGCAACGATGAGTCCGCGGCGGAAGCCGGCGCGTTCTTTTTCCAGCAGCGCGTCCAGCGCGTCCCAGTCGCCATTCTGATAGGTGAAGGTCTTGGCGCCTGACAGGCGTGCGCCGGTGATGATGCTGTTGTGCGCGCCGCTGTCATAAATGACGGCATCGGGGCGGGCGAGAAGGTGCGAGATGACGCTCACATTGGTGAGATAGCCGCTGATGAAGATCAGGGCGTCGTCGGTACCCAGGAAGCTTGCCAGCTTGCGCTCCAGCTCCCCATGCAGCTCGATCTGGCCGGCCACGATGCGGCTGGCGGAAGCGCTGGTGCCGTACTTGTCGACGGCGTTCTTGGCGGCGGCAGTGACGGCAGGGTGACCGTTCAGGCCCAGATAGTTGTAGCCGGAGTAGCTGATCAGGGTCTGGCCATCGCGGCGGATGACGCTGTGGCTGACCCCGTCGCGCGGCGCGAAGAAGGGAATGGCGTGACCGCTGGCTTGCAAATCTTCAATGCGGCGGCGCAGGGCGCGATAGCCGGCAAAGTCGTCCACAACGCTCTTGCGCTCGGGTGTTTCGGGCAGAATGGCCGGTTGTTCGGCGGCCGCAAAATGGGTCGTCATTGCCCCTCGGACTAAATCTCTAAGCATTGCCCCTGCGGCCGACTGGCCGGCTTTCGTCGGAGCATAACCGGAAATCTATATGCCACAACCTTCGCCAATACGGTAAGTCCAAGTATCTGGCGCATAAAACCCTGTTTTCCAGCCGGTTTGGTTCACAAAATAGGCGGCTGAAGTGCCGTATTTGCCGGTTTCGGCGGCGGCAGCGCGTAATATTCGGTAGCATTTGGGCTGTATACCGCCCTTTCTATTCCATCCGGGCCTTGGTTTTTTTGTTCGGCCTGCGCGCCTGTACAGGCAAAAAGCTGCGTCATAGTATCTCCGCAAGGGCAAAACCTCCGGAACTGCCCGATTCGTCTGCTGCGTGGGCGGACGCGAAAGCGGCGGACCCAACCCGGCAGAGTCCAGGCCGATTCAAAGAGTAAGCCATGCTTTCAGCGCAGCATCTGGTGAAGTCCTTCGCCGGGCGCCGGGTCATAGAAGATGTCACCCTGTCGCTGGAGCGGGGCGAGATCGTGGGTCTGCTGGGCCCCAACGGCGCCGGCAAGACCACCACCTTCCAGATGCTGACCGGCATGATCGCGCCGGACGCGGGCGCGATTACGCTCGATGGCGAAACCATCACCACAATGCCCTTCTATGATCGTGCCCGCTTCGGCATTGCCTATCTGCCCCAGGCGCCATTCGTGCCGCGCACCCTTACGGTCGAACAGAACATCATGATGGTTCTGGAAGCGCGCATGGCGGCCGGCCGCAAGGAACGGCTGGACGCGCTGGTGGCGGAATTCCGCCTGGAGGCCGTCCAGAAGAAGCGCGTCGGCGAACTGTCCGGCGGCCAGCGGCGGCGCTGCGAGATTGCCATCACGGTGGCCTGCGAGCCCAGCTACGCCATGCTCGATGAACCCTTTGCCGGCGTCGACCCCAACAATACCGACGACATAATCGGGCTTATCCGCCACCTGGCCGAACATGACATCGGCGTTCTGATCACCGACCACAAGGCGCGCGAACTGCTGGGCATGGTGGACCGCGCCTATGTGATCGAGAGCGGCCGCGTGCTGGCGGAAGGCGAAGCCGCCAGCATCGTCGGCAACGAGGCGGTGCGCCGCGTCTATCTGGGCGAGGCATTCCGGCTTTGAGCACGGCAAGCGACACGCCTCTGATCGGCACGCCCGCCACCGGGCTGCGGGCGACCCTTGCCGGTTTTGTGCGCGGCGACTATGCGCGCGGCTTTTTCCTGCGCGTCGCGGGCCAGGCCTTTGCCGTGATCCTGCTGATCGAGGCCATTTTCCTGGCCGAGCATTTCACATGGGTGTTCAAGGACGCGGTGCGCCACGAGGCCGACCTGTTCGGCATCTCGCTGATCCTGCTTTGCACCTCGACCGAGATCTTCGACCTGGCGCTGGCCATCGCCATCCTGATGGCCGCCTATCTCACCTTGCTGCGGATGCGCGAAAACCGCGAGATGCTGGTGCTGTTCGCATCGGGTCTGGGGCCGTGGCAGCTCTCCAGCCTGATCCTGGTGGTGGCCCTGGCGGGGCAGCTGGTCAGCACCGTTGGCTCTGGGCTGGTCGATCCCATGTCGCGCTATGCCCAGCGCTCCATTCTCTTCAGTTCAGAGCTGCGTTCGCTGAAAAAGGGCGTGGCCAAGGGCGAGTTCTATTATTTTCCCTCCTACGTCGCCTATGCCATGGACCATGTCACGGGCGCCGCGCCGCCGCCCACCGCGCCCGGCGATGTTTCGGTGATCGATGCGCGCCCCACTTCCAATCCCTTGCCCGGCAAGGACCGCACGCTGTTTGTCTATCAGCAGATCGCGCCGCACACCTCGCGCGTCGTCACCGCCGCCCAGGCGCGGATGGACGGTCCGGACCGCAAGGGACGGATCGTACTGAATCTGAACGATTTCACCTCGCACACCTTCGCCGATGCCCATCCCATGCCCAGTGCCGGCGATGCTCCAACCCACACCGACGCGATAAAAAACGCCGCTGGCCTGGAAGACCTGAAAATCCCGCGCGTCAACATGAAGGTGCGCGACATGAGCCAGTTGATGATGGTGGACCAGCTGCTGCCCTTCAGCGACCGTGGCAGCAACACGGACGAACAGACCCTGTACGATCAATTGTTCGTGCCGGACCATCACACCGTGGATTCGCGCGCCGCCCAGATGAAGCTTCTGGCCGAACGCTTCTCGCGCAGTCTGCTGTCATTCCTGGCGCCGCTGGTGGCGCTGTTGGGTGTGGCCTTCACGACGCGCCTGACCAACTGGTTCGCGCTGCCTTTGTCGTGCCTGGCGCTGATGTCGGTCAATCTGGGCGTGGAGGCGCTGATCAATGCCGTCGCCCCGGTCAGCGTGGCGGGCGCACTGCTGCCGGTTTTCCTGCTCTATGCGGCAGTCGCCTGGCTGGTCCTGACGGTAATGGTTTGGCGGCACAATGACTTTGTCCGACCGCAATTGGGTCGGTCATGAGGCTTCTCCTGCAGCGGGGCGCACGCCCCATCTTTCTCACGCCGCTGGGCCTTCACACCCGCTACATGCTGACGGCCTATCTGCGCCACCTCCTTATGGTGGTGGCGGCGCTGATGACCATCGCGCTGACCATCGACCTGTGGCCGCAAGTGGCGCTATTGCCGGGTAGCGGCCCGCTGGCGATCTGGAGCATCATCCGCCTCACGGCCCTGCGGCTGCCGGACCTGCTGCCGCCCTTCCTGCCCTTTGCCACATTCCTGGGCGTGGTCTGGTCTGAAAGTGTCTTCACCGAATCGCGCGAGCGCATGCTGATATGGAACAGCGGACGCTCTCCGCTGCTCTGCCTGGTGCCGGCGCTGCTGGTGGGCCTGGCGATGGGGGCAAGCCTGTTTGTGATTGACGCCCTGCTGCGGCCCGCCGCAATCCATGTTCAGATCGAAGAAAAGCTTGGCCGCGAAGGCATCAGGCTGGACCGCAGCCAGAGCGGCGGCAATCACTGGATAGCCTTGCGCGACGGATTGCTGCGCGCCGAGATTGCATACGGCCCGCCGGTGAAGCTGCGAAACGTCACCATCTACAAGCTCGACAGCCAGGGCCACCTGTTTGAAGTGGATACCGCCGCGGTCGCCATTCCGCTGCCGGGTGACCGCTGGCAGCTCGAAGATGGGCACTATTGGCGCGCCGATTTTTCCGACCAGGGCAATATCCTGTCCACCGGACCTACCAATCAGGAAGCGGAGATACCCTTTAAAAGCCGTACCATTCCGATGGCACTGAACGACCAGTGGCTGCACAATCTGGGCCTGTCGCCGCAATATCTCTGGCTGGGTGAACTGCGCAAGCTGTCCCGCGCCCATCTGGTGTCGCGCGACGAGTATGGCTATCGCACGCGCATCCAGGCGGTCTATGCCGAACCGCTGCTGACCATGACCATGGCGCTTCTGGGCGCCTCGCTGGCCATGCTCTTCTTTGCCTACCAGACCCGCTGGCCCGCGCTGGTGACAGTGTTGCTGGTGGGCTATCTCGCCCATTTCGCATCCCGCGCGTTCTACCTGGTTGGCGAATTCGGCTATATCTCATCCGTTGCCGCGACCTGGCTGGTGCCGGGACTGCTGCTGGCGGCAACGGGCATCGTGCTGGCACGAATCCAGCACAAGCGCGGCCTCGGCTTTCGGCTCCGCGAAGCCCCGCGCCTTACTTCTTGACAATATGCTCGTGGATCGCCTTGCCACTGGCGATGTCGGTGCCGAAGACATCCAGCGCCGGCACGTCCGGCATCAAGCCGCCTTCCACCACCTGCAGATAGACATAGGCAAGCTTCACGGTGTGGGTGCCGATCTGCATCAGCGCTTCGGGCTTGTGATTGGCATCCAGCGACAGGGTCAGCTTGCGCTCCGGCAGCGCGGCGACGGTAAAGGTGATGGGCTTGCCCGGCTGGGCCCGGTCCGCCTTCACGCCATAGGCCATCATCCGCTCGATGAAATTCAGCGGCTGCCGGCTGCCGTCAATGTTGAACTTGCGCCAGAAGCCTTCCACCGGGTCACTGCGATTGATCTCGCCATGCCCATCCAGCTTCGCCGCATAGATCACGGTATTGGAATTGGGCGAGCGCTGGACATAGAAAAGCTGGTTCGGTTCATCCGGCGTCTTGAATTCGGGACGCAGATGCTCGATCCGGTCGCTTTCCGTCACCGTGCTGCTCAAGCTGCGGGCCTGGACCGGCAGCGCCACCAGAAGCGCCAGCGCAACAGGGTAAAGTCTCATGCCGACAACCCACGCAGATGCTTGGCGACCAGGGCTTCGGCCTTCGCCGCGTCTTCGACGACACCGCCCAGTGTGAAGAAGGGATGGATCATTCCGGGAAAGCACACATAGTCCGTTGCAACACCCGCTTCCTTCAGGCGATTGGCATAGGCCTCATTTTCGTCGACCAGCGGATCGAACTCGGCGCTGATCACCACCGCCGGCGGCAGCCCTTTCAGGCTGTCGCGCAACATGGGCGACGCACGGGTATCCAGCCGGTCGGCGTGGTCGGGAATGTAATTGTCCATGAACCAGTGCAGCGCCTTGCGCGTCAGCATGTAGCCGCTTTCGTTGCGCGCATAGGATGGGTATTCGCGGCTCTGGTCGGTCATGGGATAGATAAGGACCTGCAGCGCCACCGCGAATTCCTTTGAATCCTGCGCCATCTGCGCCACCACGGCCGCCAGGTTGCCGCCGGCGCTGTCTCCGCCCACCGCGATCTTTGCCGGATCGATGTTCAGCAGCACCGCATGATCGCTCGCC
>JBBQHU010000039.1:0-22564 GCA_038324265.1 Micropepsales bacterium
GTCATGTCCCCTGTTTGCGAAGTCATGCTGCAGAAGGCAAACGCGCTGCACCGCCAGGGCGATACCGAGGCGGCTGAGCCGCTGTACCGCGCCGTGCTGGCTGACAAGCCGGCGCATGCCGAAGCCAATCACAGTCTTGGCCGGCTGCTGGCGGAGCGGGGCGGACATGCTGAAAGCGTGCGGTTCTTTCAGGCCGCGTTGCGCGCCCAGCCGCGGACCGACCAATACTGGCTCTCCTATGCCAATGCCCTGTTGCAGACGGGTCATCCACGCGAGGCGCAGATGGTGCTGGCGCGCGCGCAGCAGAGCGGATTTTCCGGTCCTGCGATGGACACGCTTGCCCGCAAAGCGCAGGCTGCGCATACGCCGAGCGCAGCGGACTTGAAGGTTGCGCTGGGCACGGCACACCTGGCGCAAGGACGAGTTGCGGACGCCATCGGCGAATTTCGCGAGGCGATCGCGCTCGCACCGGACCATGCCGAAGCGCATTTTCGTCTGGGATCCGTCCTGTCGGAATCGGGGCATGTTGCGGAAGGGTTCGCGCATTACATGACGCGGGCCGCGCTTGTGCATGATGGCCACCCATGGCTGCACGACAAGCCGCAGCCCGCACACCGCACCAAGCATGACCGCGAACAGGCGCAATATCTGGCCGAGCGCCAGCGGGCGCCGGTTCATCAGCTGGAAGACGGCGCGCGCCTGGCCGGGCCCGCCGTCAATCCCGAAAACGCCACGGCCGAATTGGTGCAACGCTGGCAGCACAGTGACCCCAGGATGGTGGTGATCGAGAATTTTCTCACGCCGCCCGCATTGGAGAAGCTGCGCCGCTATTGCGCGGGATCGACGATCTGGCGCCGCAACTATGACGCCGGGTATATCGGTGCGACGCCGGAAGATGGGCTCGCCTGCCCGCTGATGGCGCAGATTGCGGAAGAAGTCTCCAACACCTACCGCGCGATTATCGGCGATCATGCTTTCCGGTATCTGGGTGCTTTCAAATACGACAGTGAATTGTCCACCGGTACAAACACCCACGCCGACAATTCGGCCGTGAACGTCAACCTTTACATTGCACCAGACGAAGCAAACATGGATCCCGACAGCGGCGGCATGGATATCTGGGATATGAGCGCGCCGCCCGGCGAGGAAATGCGCCGGTACAATTGCGATGAAGCGCTGACGCGGGATTACCTGAAGAGTGCGCGCCTGACGCGGGTGCCGCATGGCGCCAACCGCGCGGTGATCTTCAAGTCCGACCTTTTTCACAAAACCAGCGACTGCAATTTCCGCGAGGGGTACCTCAACAAGCGGATCAATGTCTCGCTGCTGTTCGGACATCGAGCCACCTGACGCTCTGGGGCGGCTGCGCCGCCATCCCGGTGCATCCCCCAACGCGGCGCCGGCGGCTTTCCACACTCGTATCCTCGCCGTGCTCACTCCTGCGGTGAACGGAATGACCGCATATTTGCGCGAAGCGGACATTAATGTGCCGAGATTTTTGCTACACTAACGACCAATGTTTGAGACCAACGTCGCAGACTTGTGGCCTCTCGTAGCAATCAGGCACTGCGAGAGAATTGCAGGTTTTGTGTGGGAACTGTGAGTTCAAATTCCACCCCCCCAGGCAAGAAGGACAGAATCCCAGTCCCGCCCATTTGGCGAGGGATGCCGTTCTCGATTAGACGGGTTCCAAAACCCTTTCTGGCGGGCGGGGGCACGGAAGGGCCGCCAGTTTCTACCCACCTAAGTTGTAACGACTTCCCATCGGCATGCATTACCCATGAAACGTCAACTTTTCCATTTACACTGGATAGAGCGCCATACTTTGTAGCATTTGTGCAAAGTTCATTGAGCAGCAGCGACATTGGTAAAATCGACGCTGACCCTATATCGATTTTGTCTCCCTCGTAAGAAATGCGTCCTACGGCGGTGTCATGCTGTTCCGTAGCGCCTCGCATAACCGTAGCGAAATCAGCAGAGTGCAAATCGGTTCTCAGCAATAAATCATGTGCTCTAGACATAGCAATTAGCCGAGTGCCAATTGCGGCTTCTGCGTCCGCGACACTGTTGGAGGCGCGAAGGCTTTGACGCACCACAGCCGCCACCATTGTAAGCATGTTTTTCATGCGGTGATGAATTTCGTTCGTCAACACCGTCTGGATTCGCGCAGAGATAACGTGCGCTTCCGCATCTAGCCCAGCTTGCCGAAGCATCTCGGTGAGATGAGTGTTTTGTTCTGCTAACGTGCTTTCTGGCACTTCTGATCCCCGTCGTTTAAAATAGAATCGCTAAAAATTGCTTGCGGTCACCATGGTGTCACCCACCTGAATGGCATGTGAACGGTGGGGGGCGGGAGCACGGCTGGCATCGCAAACGCCCCTTCTGGCGCAAAGCGGACATTCGCCCATGCGTCAGTTGGTGCAGCCAACTATCGGAGGAACGTGTCGAAGCACGCCACTTCTAAATCATGGAAAGAATTGGTGGGTGATGTAGGGATCGAACCTACGACAAGCTGATTAAGAGTTAGCCCGGAAAGGCCGAATTCCGCCAATCCGTTCCCCCAATTTCGGAAAGCCGATCCCTGCAAGCCCCTGGCGCGCCGGGGCGTTCCCCCACCCGTCGCCTTAGCAGCGCCCTGCCCCAGCGGTGGGAATGATCGCTTTTGACGGCGCAAAGCGGACAAGTAATTCCAGCCGTGAGGCGGGTCCCCGCCGTCTTCAAATGAAGCATGGAAGGTGCTATCATCTGATTGCGCAGAGTGCTTGGGAAACGCGTGCACATCACCAGAATCCTGACAGGATGCGGAATTGTTCTTGTTCTTGGCGCAGCCGCTGCGTCGGCGCAGCCAGCCCCGGCGCCTGAGACGCCATCCGCTTCACTGCCGGTTGAAAACGTCGTGGTAACCGGGGCGAGCTCCCAGACTGTCAATCACTTCGTCCAGGCAGCGGCCACATCAACGCATATCATCGGCAAAGTTGCGCGCTGGGACGTGCCGATCTGCCCCGCTGCGATCGGAATGCCGAACGACGTCATCGCCCATGTCGTGCAACGGGTGAAAGAGGTGGCTGTCCAAGCCGGCGCGCGGGTCAGCAGCAACCCCGTCTGCAAACCCAATATCGTGATCGCTTTTACCAGCACGCCCGAGGATTTGCTGGACAGTATCCGCAAGGACCATACGGAATGGCTTGGCTATCAATCCAGTTCCGAACAACTGGACCGGCTGGCGACGGTTACCCGGCCCATCCAGGCCTGGTACAGCACCGCGACCGTGGACCTGCAAGGCCACCGCCAACTCGATGGGCCTCGTACCACCGGCAATCCACTGACGGTCGTCGCGCCCTGCATTCTGGTGGGCGGCGGGACTCCCCGTGGCGGCAAAGGCTCGATTGATCCGAGCGAAATGTGCACCAAGGTGATACCCAATGCCATTGGAGCCTATGTTACGGGCTCGCGGGTGGAGGACGGTCTGCGCGCCGCTTTCGATCACGTCACGATTATCGCCGACCCCTTGAGGGTGGGTGCGGGCATGGCGACGATAGACGATTATATCGCCGTGCTTGCGCTGGCCCAGATCAATTCGCTGGATACCTGCCAGGCCCTGCCCAGCATTACCAGCTTGCTGGCGCGCGGCTGTACGCAGGCGGCGACGGCAATCACCGCCAACGATCTGGGTTATCTCAAGGGCGTCTATTCGGCCAATCCCGAGAAAGTGCCGAGCCTGCAGAAAGACGAGATCGCCCGGCGCATGGAACAGGACATTGCGGGCAAGTGATTGGTCCCGCGCAGCGCAAATTTGTTTGAATGTCCGCTATTGGCAATGCGGACATTTCTTCCGCTGGATTAGAACGGCTGACCAGATCGGGATGAGAAGAGGAACGAGTCTGCGTGTGACGCAGCTAACCTATTCAAGGTATTGGTGGGTGATGCAGGGATCGAACCTGCGACAAGCTGATTAAGAGTCAGCTGCTCTACCAACTGAGCTAATCACCCACGACCCGGTGGCGGACCACCGGGGAGCGGCCTAATAGCAGAGGGGTTATCCCCTGTCCAGAAAACCCTTAAATCCTTCTGTGGGTTAAATTATTCCGCCGGAATGGCGGGGAATTTCGACCTGGCGGTGGATGTGGACGCTCATCAGGAGGCCGAATCCGAACATCACCGTCAGCATGGCGCTGCCGCCATAGGACAGCAGCGGCATGGGGATGCCGACCACCGGGATCAGGCCCATCACCATCAGCCCGTTGACCATGATGTAGAAGAAGAAGTTCAGGGTGATGCCCATGGCCAGCAGGCGGCCGAACTGGCTGCGGGCGCCGGTCGCGATTTTCACGCCATAGAACAGAACCACACCGAACAGGATCAGCAGCGCAATGCTGCCGACAAAGCCGAATTCCTCGGCGAAATTGGTGAAAATGAAGTCGCTCTGCTTTTCCGGCAGGAAGTTCAGCCGGCTCTGGGTGCCGCCCAGAAAGCCTTTGCCCGATACCCCGCCCGATCCGATGGCGATCTTGGCCTGGGTGATGTTCCAGCCCTTGCCCAGCGCGTCGGACCCCGGGTCCAGAAAGGTCTCTACCCGGGCTTTCTGGTAGTCATGGAGCGCAAACCGCCAGGCCAGCGGCACGGCGGCGGCAACGGCTCCAAGTGTCGGCGCAATCCACCACCAGCTCAGCCCCGCCAGGAACAGCAGCGAGCAGCCGTCCATCACGATGATCAACGTGGTGCCCAGGTTGGGCTGCAGCAAAACAAAAACGGCGGGAATGCCGATCATCGCCAGACCGATGGCCAGCGGGATCGGTTTGGAAATGTCCTCGACGCTTTTGCCGTGCAGAAAGCGCGATAGCGCCAGCACCAGCGAGACCTTCATCAACTCGGAGGGTTGCAGCTCCAAGGGGCCCAGCATGACCCAGCGCTGGGCGCCCAGGCGCATATGACCGGCCACATCCACCGCCACCAGCAGCAAAAGGGCCACGATATAGGCCGGATAGGCCAGACTCATCCAAACCCGGATATCGATCATGGCCACGGCGACCAGCACCATCAGGCCTACCGCGAACTTTATGATCTGGGGCAGCGCCCAGGGCCGCAGGTTTCCGTTTGCCACCGAATACAGCATGGCGAAGCCGGCGCAGGCGAGCAGGGTAATCAGCAGCACCATGCCCCAGTTCACTTCCAGCAGCTTTTCGGCAACCGAAAGCGTGCGCTTGGCGGCGGCATAGGGCCTGAGCGCCATCAGCGACTTTCCTTGTCGAGCGCCGCCTGACGCACCGGCGCCGGCAATTCCGCAGAACGCACCGGCCAGGCCGACGGCAAGCGGGCGGGATCGCGTTGCTGGCAAAACAGCAGCACATCGCGCGCCATCGCAACATGGGGATGGGCGGTCACCGCGCCATGCTCGATAATGGTGACGATGGCGTATTTCGGGTCGATGACGGGCGCGTAGCCGATGAACAAGGCGTGGTCGCGCAGCTTCCAGTCCAGCGCGCTGTTCTTGGTCAGGCCACGCTGATGTTCTTCCTTGGAATAGACGCGCACCTGGGCGGTTCCGGTCTTGCCCGCCATTTCATAGCCGGGCTCTGTAATGCGCCAGCTCCAGGCGGTGCCGCCGCCCTCGTTCATCACCCGGTTCATGCCGCTGCGAACCCTGGTCAGCGCCTCGTCGGTAAAATCCAGTTTTGCCGGTTCGGCGCGCGGCAATACCTTGCCGCCCACCGAATGCACCATGCGGGGGCTGACCGCCTTGCCGCTGGCGATGCGCGCGGCCTGCTGCACCAGTTGCAGCGGCGTGGCGGTGACATAGCCCTGCCCGATGCCGACGCTGAGCGTGTCACCCTGCTGCCAGGACGACTTGTAGGTCTTCTGCTTCCAGGCGCGCGACGGTACCAGGCCGGAATGTTCGCCCGGCAGTTCCAGGCCCGTCACTTCGCCAAGGCCCAGCTTGCGGGCGGCTTCCTCGATCCTGTCGATGCCGACGCGGCGCGCAGTCTCGTAGAAGAAGACGTCGCAACTGTTCTTGATGCCGCCTTCGACATCCTGGCTGCCGTGGCCCCTTTTCTGCCAGCAATGAAAGGCATGGCCGCCGAAATTGTAGACGCCGCTGCACGAGACCCGATAGTCCGGCGTGGCGATGCCTGCCTCGATCGCCGCCAGCGCCACCGCGGTCTTGAACGTCGAGCCCGGCGGATAAATGCCGCTGGTGACCTTGTTGAGGAGCGGCTTGTGGTCGGAGGTGGTGAGGCCCTGCCACTGCGCGTTGCTGAGGCCGACATTGAACCAGTTGGGATCGAAGCCCGGCGTAGAGGACAACGCGATGACGTCGCCATTGTGCACATCCATCACCACCAGCGCGGCACTCTCCTGCCCCAGCTTCTGGTCGGCCATGGCCTGCACCTGGCGGTCGATGGTGAGATAGACATCCTCGCCCGGCTCGCCGTCATCCTTGCCCAGCTCGCGCACGATGCGGCCATAGGCATTGACCTCGACCCGGCTGGCACCGGCGCGGCCACGGATATTCTGCTCATAAGCCTTTTCGATGCCGCGCTTGCCGATTTTCATGCCCGGCAAATGCATCAGCGGATCGTCATCATGCTCCTGGTCCTGCTCGGACACCGAGGCGACATAGCCCAGGATGTGCACCAGCTCACCGCCGAAGGGATAGTCACGAGTCTCGCCCACATCCGGCTGGACGCCCGGCAGATAAGGCAGATGCAGGTTGAGGCGGGAGAATTCATCCCAGGTCAGGTTCTCGACCACCGGCACCGGCACGAATTTCTTGTTGGCGGCGATGTCGCGCATCACCTTCTTCTTCTGCTGGTCCGACAGAAGGATCACCTTGCCGATCTGGTCCAGCGCGGCGGCCACACCTTCGGTGGCCTGCTCACTCACCAGCAGCACGCGGTAATTGCGGCGGTTGGTGGCCAGCTCGACGCCGAACCGGTCGATAATGCGGCCGCGCGGCGGCGCCAGCAGCCGCTCGGAGATGCGGTTGGCTTCCGCATCCACCATGTATTGGTCGCCGTCCTTGACCTGCAGCTGGTACAGCCGCCCTGCCAAGACCGCGAACACCGCTGCCATGCCGCCGCCCATGCCGACCGAGCGGCGGGTGAAGGTGGTGTAGCGGCTTTTGTCCTTCTTATCGAACAGGGGCATCAGATGTCCCCCCGCGCAGCGCCGACCAGCCAGTGATGGATCATGCCGATCACATAGGCGGTGGGGATGTAGAACAGCACCGTCATGGCGAGTTCGCTGAGGATCGGCGCCAGCGGCGGCAAATGGGCGTGCAGCACGGCCACAGTGAGCCAGGCACTGGTGCAGGCCGCCAGCGCGGCGGCGGCAAAGCCCAGCACGGCGGCGAGGCCCGACAGTCCGGCAAAGCTGTCGCGCTGCCGCGCCACCAGCGCATAGGTCAGCACGAATGCCAGCGTCCATACGCCGGGCGGACCACCCGACAACACATCTTCGGCGAAACCAACGGCCAGGGCCGCGGCGGGCGTCATCAGGTCAGGGCGCACCAGGCACCAGTAATAGACCGGTACCAACGCCAGCAGCGGCGGCGGCACCACCCCGCCCAGGATGGATACCGGGATGTTGGACAGAAAGGCACAGAACAGCCCGCAGATAAGCGGCACCAGGGCAGCAAAGAATTTCAGCGAGCCAGACGTGCCGGGGCGTTCGAGGGTTGCCATCAGCGGTCCGCATCCTCGGCGCTGGCAGGCGCGGTCTCGGCAGGCTTGGGCGCGGCGAGCTTGGGCTTGGTGACAACGGGCGCGGGCGTCACGGGCGCGGCGGCGACGGGCGGCGGCGGCGGTTCCATCGGCGCAAGACCCGCAGCTTCCGCCGGCAGCTGCGCGCTGGGGGGGAGCGCCTCTGGCGGCTTGGAGAAGTTCAGTACTTCGACATCCTGGCTGGATGCTGGATCGGCAAGCAGCATCACACGCCATCCATCATGGCCGTCAGGCATCACCGTGCCGATGGGGAGCCCAGGCGGCAGCAATCCGCCATCGCCCGACGACACGACCTGGTCGCCAGCATGCAGGGTGACCAGTCGCGAGACCATCTCCAGCGCCGGATGGACGGTGTTGTCCCCCGTCATCATCGCCTGGATATTGCCTTGGCTGCTTCCCGCCGCAGCGGCGGTCGCATCCTGGGCGGCGGACGATGCGATCGTCACCGGAATGCGTGAATTGATATCGGTCAGCAGGATCACCCAGCTGGTGCGCTGCCCCGCCAGATAGATGCGCCCGATCATGCCACGCGCATCCACCACCGCTTCGCCCGGCAGTACCTGGTTGCCGCGACCGGCATCCAGCACCATGGTTTGCAGGAAGGGGCGGTTGGCCCGGCCGATCACGCGCGCCAACACGGCGTTGAGCTTGGGATCCGGCACCGCATGCAGCAGGGTCTGGTAGCGACCGACGCGGCCCTGCAGAACGATCGCCACGTTGCGCCATTGACGCAGACGGGCGTTTTCTTCCTTCAGCTTGAGGTTCTGCTCATAGACGGAAAAAATCTCGCTGATGGAGCCCATCCAGCGGTCGAAGCCCTGCACCGGGGCACGGACTTTCGTCAGGACAGGCGCCATCCAGTCGGTGACGCGCATGCGCGCCTGGTCGAATAGCCCAGATTGCGCCTTCCCCAGCAGCACCAGGACAATCGCAAGCGCAATGACAATGACCAGCGGCAGCTGGGCATTGCTTTTGCGGGCGATCTTCCAGGCGTTTGCCATGCTGACGCGGCCCCTGCCCGCGTGTCGTTAGAAAGCGGTGGAAAGGACGTGCCGCATACCCTTGCTGTTTTCCAGCACCCGTCCCGTGCCCAGCGCGACGCAGGAGAGCGGGTCGTCGGCGATGGAGACAGGAAGCCCGGTCTCATCACGCAGCACCTGGTCCAGGTTGGCCAGCAGCGAGCCACCGCCGGTCAGCACGATGCCCTTGTCCACGATATCCGCGGCCAGTTCGGGCGGCGTGGCTTCCAGCGCCACCTTCACGGCCTCGACGATGGCACCCACCGGTTCGGCCAGGGCTTCTGCGATATGACGCTGGGTGATGGTGATTTCCTTCGGCACGCCGTTCAGCAGGTCGCGGCCCTTGATCTCCATGGTCACGCCGTTGCCGTCCATGGGAAGGGCGGCGGAACCGATTTCCTTCTTGATGCGCTCGGACGAGGCTTCGCCGATCAGCAGGTTCTGGTGGCGGCGGATATAGGCGATGATGGCTTCGTCCATCTTGTCGCCGCCAACGCGCACGCTGCGCGAATAGACGATGCCGCCGAGGCTCAGCACGGCGACTTCGGTGGTGCCGCCGCCGATATCCACGACCATCGAGCCGGTGGGTTCGGAAACGGGAAGGCCGGCGCCGATCGCGGCGGCCATGGGTTCTTCGATCAGGAAGACGCGGCGGGCGCCGGCGGACAGCGCCGATTCCTGGATGGCGCGGCGTTCCACGGCGGTCGAGCCCGAGGGGACGCAGACGATGATCATGGGGTTGGCGAAGGAGCGGCGGTTATGCACCTTGCGGATGAAGTGCTTGATCATCTCTTCGGCGACTTCGAAGTCGGCGATGACGCCGTCGCGCATCGGGCGGATGGCCTCGATGTTGCCGGGCGTACGGCCCAGCATCATCTTGGCGTCGTTGCCCACGGCGCGCACCGACTTCTTGCCGTTGCGCCCGGTGATGGTGGCGACCACGCTGGGCTCGTTCAGGACGATGCCCCGCCCCTTCACATAGACAAGCGTATTCGCCGTCCCAAGATCGATGGCCATATCGCTGGAAAGCGCGCCAAGAAGACTGCCGAACATGCTTAAACCTGTGCCTTTACTGGAAGACCAAACAAAAAACCTGCAAGCGCCGTTCCGTGAAAGAGACCCCGGCGCGCTGCGCTCCGGGGCCCTTTTGTCTCATCTTGCGACAGTCAGTGCCTCGGGCGCGTGCTTTTCGCGCTTTACCAGCAGCTTGTTGAGGGCATTCACATAGGCATAGGCCGCCGCCACCATGGTGTCGGTGTCAGACGCCTTGCCGGTGACGGTACGGCCGTTTTCCTCCAGCCGGACCGTCACGGTGGCCTGGGCGTCGGTGCCTTCGGTCACGGCATTGATCTGGAAGAGCTGCAGGGTGGCGGTGTGGGGATAGGCTTCGCGGATCGCCATGAAAATGGCGTCCACCGGGCCGTCGCCGGACACCGTGACGCTTCTGACAGCGCCCTCGGCTTCCAGGGTTAGCGACGCCACCGGCACGATGCCGGTGCCGGCCTCGACCCGGAGCGCCTTGATGGAAATGGTGTCCTTGCCGCGCATGATGCCGTCATCCACCAGGGCCGCGATATCGTCGTCGAAGACGTGTTTTTTCTTGTCGGCCAGGTCCTTGAAGCGGCGGAAGGCGTCTTCAAAGGTGGTGTCGTCCAGCACATAGCCCATGCTTTCCAGCTTGTCCTTGAAGGCATGGCGGCCCGACAGTTTGCCCAGCATCAGGCTGGTGGCGTGAACCCCAACATCTTCCGGACGCATGATTTCATAGGTTTCGACATTCTTCAGCATGCCGTCCTGGTGAATGCCGGACTCGTGGCTGAAGGCGTTCTTGCCCACGATCGCCTTGTTGTACTGGACTGGCATGCCGGTGTGGTTGGACACCATCTTGGAGGCGCGGTTCAGCAAGGTGGTGTTGATATTGGTGGTGAAGGGCATGATGTCCTTGCGCACCTTCAGCGCCATCACGATTTCTTCCAGCGCGGCATTGCCGGCGCGCTCGCCAATGCCGTTGATGGTGCATTCCACCTGCCGTGCGCCCGCCAGAACGCCGGCGAGGCTGTTGGCGACCGCCAGGCCCAGATCGTTGTGGACATGGGTGGAGAAGATCACCTTGTCGGCATTGGGCACGCGCTCGCGCAGCATCTTGATGATCTCGAAATATTCCTGCGGCGTGGAATAGCCCACCGTGTCGGGAACATTGATCACCGTGGCGCCGGACTGGATGGCGACATCGACGCAGCGGCACAGAAAGTCCGGCACCGTGCGGGTGGCATCTTCCGCCGACCATTCCACTTCGGATGTGTAGTTGCGCGCGCGCGTGACGGATGCGCCCACCGCTTCCAGCACCGCATTCTCGCCCATGTTGAGCTTGTGCTTCATGTGGACGGGCGAGGTCGAAATAAACGTGTGAATCCGGGGCCGAAATGCACCCTTGAGGGCTTCGCCGGCGCGGTCAATATCCTTGAAGCCAGCGCGGCTCAGGCCGCAGACGCTGGCGCGCTTGACGATCTTGCTGATCTCCTGCACGGCGCGGAAATCGCCCTGCGAGGAAATGGGAAAGCCTGCTTCGATCACATCCACGCCCATTTCGTCGAGCAGGGCCGCGATCTCCAGCTTCTCGTCATGCGTCATGGCGGCGCCCGGCGACTGCTCGCCATCGCGCAGCGTGGTGTCTAAAATCTGGATCGGCGTCGTTTGGGTATTACTGTTGCTGGTCATGACCAATGTCCTTCTGTTCGCCGCATTGCGGCTTCAATTCTCCCTTTGCTTCATCCCCTAACCGCACTTGCGCGAGACCATCTCGCACGCGCGCGCCTAGGGGCAGCTAAGAAGAAGGAGCGCGTGCGAAGAACCGAGGGAAGGACGGGGCTGATTGTGGACGCGCACGTCATCGCGGGCGGAAATTCCGCCCGTCACGATGAGGATGTGCACGCCCTGCGTCATTGACCTTGTCGCCGTTCCGCCCGTGGAATTTTACGGTGCCTGGACGCCCGGGCTAAGCGGCGGATAAACCACCATTTTTCCCTGCGTTTGCATGGTTTTACGCCGATTTTGCGCTATGGTGCAAGGGCGCGCTGGATGGCGCGCCCAAAAAAGCCGAGGGGCCGGCGGGTGATCGAAATCCTCGATGTTTCCAAGCGATATGCGGCGGGCGGCCATGCCGCGATCCATGGCCTGTCGCTGACTATCCAGGCGCGAGAATTTCTCGCCCTGATTGGCCCGTCGGGTTGCGGCAAGACCACCACCCTGGGTTTGATCAACCGGCTGGTGGAGCCCAGCAGCGGCACGGTGCGGATTGGGGGCGCTGACATCGCCTTGAAAGACCCCGCCTCGCTGCGCCGCAGCATCGGTTATGTCTTTCAGGAAGCTGGACTTTTTCCCCACATGACGGTGGCCGAGAACATCGCCGTGACACCCCGACTACTGGCCTGGGAAGCGGCCAAGATTGCGGCCCGGGTGACGGAGCTTCTGAGCCTGGTGCGGCTAGAGCCGGGGCAGTTCGCGGCCCGCATGCCCCATGAACTGAGCGGCGGGCAGCGCCAGCGGGTGGCCCTCGCCCGGGCGCTGGCGGCACGGCCGCCGATCCTGCTGCTGGACGAGCCTTTTGGGGCGCTGGACCCCCTCAGCCGGGACGAAATTGCCCAGGATGTGAAGCGCATCCATGTCGAACTGGGCCTGACCACGGTGATGGTGACCCACGACATGACCGAAGCGCTGTTGCTGGCCGACCGGATCGCGGTGATGCGCGAAGGGCGGCTGGTGCAAGTGGGAACGCCGAAGGATCTGGTTGCGCATCCGGCCGATGATTTCGTCGCCAGCATGCTGGAAACCCCGCGTCGCCGGGCCGCGGCGCTGGCGGCGGCGCTGGCGACATGACCAGCTTCCACGAAGCCCTGGCCCTGTTGCCCGACTATCTGGGCCAGCATGTCTTGCTGACCATCGCGGCGCTGGGACTGGGCATAGGCGTCAGCTTGCCACTGGGAATCGTCGCCGCGCGCTGTTCGCGCCTTGCCGCGCCGCTGCTGGCACTGGCGGCCATCGTGCAGACCATTCCGGGCCTGGCGCTGCTGGCGCTGTTCTATCCCCTGCTGCTGGCGCTGTCGCTGTTGAGCCAGGACCTGCTGGGTGTGTCGTTCCGCGCCCTGGGATTCCTGCCGGCGCTTGCGGCACTGACCCTGTATGCGATGCTGCCGATCCTGCGGAACACGGTGACGGCGCTGCACGGCCTGGACCGCGCGGTGCTGACGGCGGCGAAGGGCGTGGGCATGACACCGCGCCAGTCGCTGCTGCTGGTCGAACTGCCGCTGGCGGCGCCGGTGATAGTGGCAGGCGTGCGCACCAGCGCGGTGTGGGTGGTGGGCACTGCCACGCTTTCCACGCCCATCGGCCAGACCAGCCTGGGCAATTACATCTTTACCGGCCTGCAGACGGAAAACTGGGTGTTCGTGTTGTTCGGCTGCGTTGCGGCGGCGCTGCTGGCACTGGTGCTGGACCAGTTGCTGGCGCTGGCAGGGGCCGGATTGGCCTTGCGTTCGCGACCGCGGATGATCGCGTCGGTTGTCGGACTGGTACTGGTGATCGGCGCCAGCCTTTTGCCACTTGGGCACAAGGAACGCGGCGTGGTGATCGGCGCCAAGAATTTCGGCGAACAATATATCCTGGCCGAACTGCTGGCGGATCGGCTGCACCGACGAGGACTTTCGACCAGCACCAAGAGCAATCTCGGCTCTTCCATCGCCTTCAGCGCCTTGTCGGCGGGTGAAATCGATCTCTATGTCGATTATTCCGGGACGCTCTGGACCAGCCAGATGCATCGCACCGACATGCCCGGCCGGGAAAAGATGCTGGCCGAAATCAGCCGGTGGCTGAACCAGCGCGGCCTGGCGGTGGCTGCGCGGCTGGGGTTCGAGAATGCCTATGTGCTGGCGATGCGCGCCGATCGCGCCAGGGCGCTGCATATCGCCAGCCTGTCCGATTTGGCGGCGCATCCGGGGATGAAGATGGGCGGGGATTTCGAAGTCTTTTCCCGCCCGGAATGGAAATCGGTGGAACGCGCCTATGGCCCCGACTTCGCGGTGAAGCGGCAGTACCAGCCCGAATTTCTGTACCGCGCCGTGGATAGCGGCGACGTGGACGTGATCAGCGCCTTTTCCAGCGATGGCCGTGTGGCGAAGTATGGCCTGACCCTGCTGGCCGATCCCAAGGGCGCCTTGCCGCCCTATGATGCGCTGCTGCTGGTGTCACAAAAACATCTCCATGACGCCCGGTTCATGGCGGCGATTGCGTCGCTGAATGGCGCAATTGCGCTACCCGTAATGCAGGCCGCAAACCTGCAGTTGGACCGCGACAGCAAAACGCCGGCCGAAGCCGCCAGATGGCTGGCGGAACGCATTGACAGACCCGTCCCAGCGGGACATTAGAGCCCTTCACTGCTGCATCATTTCGCGCTTCCTTCGCGGGAGCGGTGGTGCCACCTGACAATCGTTTCGCAAGGCCAAGCCGGACATGAAAATCCTGCCGCCCATTTCCATCGAAGCGCGCCGCCTGCTGCCCAGCCGCTGGGACCTGCTGGCGGCGGTGCTGGTGCTTGGCTTCATCATCGCCTTTGCCGATGCCAGCCGCTATCTGGTGCATCCCCTCAGTTCCATCACGGGTCACGGTTTCGTGCTCGATCCGTGGAATCTGCCGGGTTATGCCTTGCGGACCGGACTGCGCATGTTGCTCGCACTGGGCGTCTCGCTGGCCTTTACCTTCACCTATGCCACCTGGGCGGCGAAGAGCCCGCGCGCTGGCAGCCTGTTGGTGCCGCTGCTCGACATTCTGCAGTCGGTGCCGATCCTGGGTTTCCTGTCGGTGACGGTGGTGTGGTTCCTGTCGCTGACGCCGGGTTACATCTTTGGCGCAGAGCTCGCCTGTGTTTTCGCCATCTTCACCGGCCAGGCCTGGAACATGGCATTCAGTTTCTACCAGTCGCTGCGCACCGTACCACCGGAGCTGGAAGAGGCCGGACGCATGTTCGGTCTGAATGCCTGGGCGCGCTTCTGGCGCATCGAGGCGCCCTATGCCACCCCGCCCCTGATCTGGAACATGATGATGAGCATGTCGGGCGGCTGGTTCTTTGTCACCGTGGCGGAAGCCATCAGCGTGGGCGACACCAACATCGCCCTTCCCGGCATCGGAAGCTGGATCGCGGTCGCCATCGCGCAGAAAAATCTGCCCGCCATCTTCATGGCGATCTTCGCGATGCTGGCGGTGATCCTGATCTATGACCAGCTGATGTTCCGGCCGCTGGTCGCCTGGGCCGACCGCTTTCGCATCGGCAACGAACAGTCGGGCGACCAGCCCCAGTCCTGGGCGCTGACCGTCTATCGCCGCTCGCGCCTGCTGGATCTGATGACCAAGCCCTTCGACCAGATGATGCGCTGGAGCTATTACTGGCATCCGCCGCATTTCGGCATCAAGGCGGCAACGCGCGACTATGACAGCCGCCTGGCCGATGCACTTTGGTATGCGATCCTGGGGCTGATCGGCGGCTATGGCGCTTGGCGCATCTATGGATTTGCGCATGGCAACCTGGCCTGGCGCGATCTGGCGGAAGCCGTCGGGCTGGGAATGATCACCCTGGTACGGGTGATGGTACTGATCGCGCTGGCCAGCCTCATATGGACGCCCGTAGGCGTCTATGTCGGCCTGCGCCCGCGACTGACGCGGATTGTGCAGCCGGTAGCCCAATTCCTGGCCGCCTTTCCCGCCAACATCCTGTTTCCGCTGGTGGTGTCGATGATTGTGATCTTCGATCTCAATCCCGACATCTGGCTGTCGCCGCTGATGATCCTGGGCACCCAGTGGTACATCCTGTTCAATGTCATTGCCGGCGCCTCCTCCATGCCGTCCGAACTGCAGGACGCGGCCGACAATTTCGGCGTGAAGGGCTGGCTGTGGTGGAAGCGTGTCGCCCTGCCCGCCGTGTTTCCCTATTACGTCACCGGCGCCATCACGGCATCGGGTGGCGCGTGGAATGCCAGCGTGCTGGCCGAGGTGGCGAGCTGGGGCAACAAGACGCTTCATGCCCATGGCTTGGGCGCCTATGTCGCCGATGCCACGCGGGGCGGCGATTTCCACCGCGTGGTGCTGGGCATCGCGGTGATGAGCTTTTTCGTGGTGGTGGTGAACCGCATCCTGTGGCGGCCGCTTTACTGGTTCGCCGAACGCAAATTCCGGCTAACGTGAGCCACTTGAGATGAGAATGGCATGACAACCGACCTTCTGAGAGTTGCGAATGTCCGCCGTACCTTTCCGCGCGGCGGCGGTGAGGAATTGCTGGTCCTGGACGACGTCAATCTGACCTTGAAGGAAGGCGAGATTGTCGGCCTGTTGGGGCGTTCGGGTTCCGGCAAGTCCACGCTATTGCGTCTGATCGCCGGCCTGTCGCAACCCCAGGGCGGCTCGCTGTCCTATATGGGCGCGCCCATCCAAGGCCCGACGCAGGGCGTCTCCATGGTGTTCCAGGGCTTTGCGCTGTTTCCCTGGCTGACGGTGCTGGAGAATGTGCAGCTTGGCCTTGAAGCCTTGAACCTGCCGCCGCGGGAGATGCGCGAGCGGGCGCTGGCGGCGATCGACCTGATCGGTCTGGACGGTTATGAGAGCGCCTATCCGCGCGAACTCAGCGGCGGCATGCGCCAGCGTGTCGGCTTTGCCCGCGCCGTGGTGGTGCATCCCAATATCCTTTTGATGGACGAGCCTTTCAGCGCATTGGACGTGCTGACGGCGGAGAATTTGCGTACCGACCTGGTGGAGCTGTGGGGCAACGGAAAGCTGCCCATCAAGGGCATCATCCTGGTGACACACAATATCGAAGAAGCGGTGTTGATGTGCGACCGCGTGTTGCTGTTCTCGTCCAATCCTGGACGGGTAGCATCGGAAATCAAGATCGACCTGCCCCAGCCGCGTGACCGCACCACCACGCAGTTCGAGCAGTATGTGGACCAGATTTACGTGGAAATGACGGCGCGGCGCGTGGAACGGATGCGCCAGCAGCAGGCGCTCAGCACCACCGGCACCGACATGCCGCTGACTCATGTCTCGCCCAACCAGATTTCCGGCCTCGTGGAAGCGTTGTCCGCGATGCCGGACGGCAAGGCCGATCTTCCCGACATCGCCTATGACCAGGAACTGGAAGTGGATGAGCTGTTTCCGGTGGCAGAAGCGATGCAGCTGCTGCGGCTGGCAGATGTGGAAGGCGGCGACATCAAGCTGACTCACATGGGCAAGCGCTTTGCCGACGGCGAACTGAACGAGCGCAAGGAAATCTTCTCGCGCGCGCTGGTGGCTCATGTGCCGCTGGCCGCCCATATCAAGAAGGTGCTGGACGAACGCGCCAGCCATTCGGCGCCCAAGACGCGCTTCCTGGACGAACTGGAAGATCACATGGCCGAGGACACCGCGGAAGAAACGCTGAAGACGGTGGTGAGCTGGGCGCGTTTCGGCGAGCTGTTTTCCTATGACGACGATTCGTCGGCTTTCAGCCTGGAAAATCCGACTTAGTTCACGCCCTGACATTCCGCTGCTTGCGGGTTAGGCCGACAGCGCCGTCCGCCGCCGCACCGTGCGTTCGGGTGGCAGGATGATGCGAACGGTCGTGCCCTTGGTCAGCGCACTTTCGATTTCCATAAGGCCGTCGTGGCATTCCACCAGCGACTTGACCAGCGCCAGGCCCAGGCCGGTGCCCTCCTTGTGCCGTGCGAAGGGAGAGGCGATCTGGCGGAATGGCTCCAGCGCCACGGGTATCTGTTCCGGCGACATGCCGATGCCGGTATCGCGCACCGTCAGCACGAAATTCCCGTCTTCTTCCTGATCCGCCATGACATGAACGTGGCCGCCGGGCGGCGTGAACTTGATGGCATTGGAGCACAGATTGAGAAGGACCTGCTTGAAGCGCAACCGGTCCACGATCAGGTTGGGCAGTCCCGGCGCCAGATCGCAAGCCAGCCGCAGCCCGCCTTCCAGCGCCTTGCCGCGCGTCAGCCTGAGACATTCGTTGATCACATCGGCAGCCACGATTTCCTCGCACTCCAGTTCAAACTTGCCCGCGGCCGCCTTGGACAGATCGAGAATATCGTTGATCAACGCCAGCAGGTGACGGCCGGCACCGTGCACGTCATTGGCATATTCGCGGTAGCGCGGATGACCCAGCGGACCCAGCATTTCGGTGCCCAGCACTTCGGAAAAGCCGATGATGGCGTTCAGCGGCGTGCGCAGTTCATGGCTCATCAAGGCCAGAAAATCGCTCTTGGCGGAGTTGGCGCTGGTTTCGGACTTCAGCGCGCGCGACAGGGCCTCCTCGCTGGCCTGCAGCAACTTGACCTTGCCCTGTAGCAGCGCCTCGCCGGTGCCCACGCCCAGATAGCGGCCGTTCCGCGTCACCACGAAACACTCTACCAGCGCTTCGGGATGTTCCTCCAGCAGCGTGGCGCCCAGGTCTGCCACCAGGACGTCGGCATCCACCACCAGGGGGGAACAGTTGGCCAGCTTGAGGATGGTTTTGCGGCCGAACAGCTCGGGCACATATTGGCGGGCATAGCGGGCGAAGAAGATGAAGCGGTTCACCAGCCCCAGTACCGCGCCGCTGTTGCTGTCGAGAATGGCGATGGCGGGAACGGCGGGGTTGGCGAGAAACCACTGGAAGATTTCGCCGCAGGTGGTGCGTTCATTGTGCGCGGGGATGCGTGCGGCCAGTTGCCCCGCCGTCTGGTCATTCTGCACGAAGGTCATGTCATGCCACTTGGGTTTGCCGATGGCGCAAATCTATTGGGGCACTGTGAGTGCGGAGTTAACCGCAGCAGTTTCCTTGCGTGAAATTACTGTGACAGGTTAACGCGCGGTTGTACCAGCCCCGCCGCCTGTTTGGCGCGGGCACGCGCTTCGTCGGTGTCGCTGCCGCGCGCCAGGGCCACGCCCATGCGGCGTTTGATGAAGGATTCCGGCTTGCCGAACAGGCGCAGATCGGTGCCGGGAATTTTCAGCGCTTCGTCCACGCCGTCGAAGGTCATCGCCTTGGCGTCGGCGCCGCCATAGATCACGGCGGAGGCACCGGGCGTCGCCATCGCCGTATCCACCGGAAGACCCAGGATGGCGCGGGCGTGCAGGGCGAATTCGCTTTGGTATTGTGTGACCAGCGTTACCAGCCCGGTATCGTGGGGGCGCGGCGAGACTTCCGAAAACCAGACGTCATCGCCCTGCACGAACAGTTCGACGCCGAAGATGCCCAGCCCGCCAAGCGCACCGGTGACTTTGGCCGCCATGTCGCGCGATTTGGCGCGTGCCACTTCACTCATCTGCTGGGGCTGCCAGCTTTCGACATAGTCGCCGTCTTTCTGGACATGGCCGATGGGCTCGCAGAAATGGGTTCCGTCCTTGGCGCGCACGGTGAGCTGCGTGATCTCGAAATCGAATTTCACTTCGCCTTCCAGGATCACGCGTGCTTCGCGCACCCGCCCGGCGCTCAGTGCCTTGTCCCAGGCGCCCGCGACGTCATCCGCGGATTTCAGCCGCGACTGGCCCTTGCCCGACGATGACATCACCGGCTTCACAAAGCTGGGATAGCCGATGCGCGCGGCGGCGGCCTGCAGTTCCTCCAGCGAGGACGCAAAGGCATAGGGCGAGGTCGGCAGCTTCAGTTCTTCCGCCGCAAGCACGCGAATACGTTCGCGGTTCATGGTGATGTGGGCGGCGCGCGCGGTTGGGATGACGGTGCACAGGCCATCGGCCTCGATCCGCACCAGTTCGTCGGTGGCCAGCGCCTCGATCTCCGGCACCAGGAAATGCGGCTTTTCCTGCTCCACCAACGCCCGCAATGCCTTCGCATCCGTCATGTCGATGACATGGCTGCGATGGGCGACCTGGGCGGCGGGGGCGTTCGGATAGCGGTCCACCGCGATGGTTTCCACGCCCAGCCGCTGCAGTTCGATTACCACTTCCTTGCCCAGCTCGCCCGAGCCCAGCAGCATCACCTTCACGGCGGCCGGGCTGAGCGGCGTGCCCAAACTCACGAGCGCACCGTCACGGCAAGGGACCATACAACTTGGTCAGCGCATCCATCTGCGCTTCGCGGGGCGGATGGCCTTCAAATTTCTCGGAATCCGCCTGGAAGATCGCAGCGGGCGATGCGCGTTCGATCCAGATCTCGCTGGCCGGCACCACCCAGCTGGGATCGTCCAGGGTCCCGGCGGCGACGATCCTGACCGCAAAGCCCACCGGCTCGTGCCACAGCCGCGTGCCGCAGGTGGCGCAGCGCACCACATCGCTCTGACGGCCTGACTCGGCGGTGCGGCGGAAGCGCTGGAGGTCGCCCTGGAGATGCTCAAAACCGTCTTGCGGAACGGTGATGACCAGCAGGTTGGTGCCGCCGGAAAGCTTCTTGCAGGCATCGCAGTGGCAGGCGGTCATGGTCATGGGGCGCGCATTGACGCGGTAGCGCACCGCCCCGCACAGGCAGCCGCCGTCATAGGGTGGTGCGGGAATGGGAGCACGGGTCATTTCTTTTTCTCCGATTGGAAGGTCACATCGCTGCTGGCGATAGTTTCCAGCACCGCCGCCCAGGCCGCCACATTCTGCTGAAGCTGGTGCGGGTCCACGATCGCCAGCGTGTCGTCCGCTGTGTGGTGATAATCGAAATAGCGGCTGGCGTCCTGGTTCAGCGCAAAGACCGGCACGCCTGCGCCATGGATGGCTTCCACGTCGGAACCGCCATCTTCGGCGGGCATCGGCGAGGCCATGATCTTCAGTGGCGCCAGCAGGCTTTCCAGCGGTTTCAGGTCGGGCTTGGCCCAGGACCCGGCGGGCAGTTGCAGGCTGTAGATATTGTCGGCGCCCAGGTCGCTTTCGCCGGCGATGACAATGTTGCCCAGCTCGCTCTTATGCGCGGCGAGATAGGCGTCGCCGGAGCCGCCGGTTTCCTCCGAGCCCCACATCACCACGCGGATGGTGCGCCTGGGGTGCGTGACCAGCTTGGCGGCAGCAAGCGTGATGGCGATGCCCGCGGCATCGTCAATCGCGCCGGTGCCCGGATCCCAGCTGTCGAGATGGCCGCCAATCACGATCAGGCCCGCCTTCGGATCGCTGCCGGGAATTTCGCCCGAAATGTTCCAGGCAGTGGTGTCTTCAAAGTGGGACTGCAGCGCCAGATGCACCGTGACCGGGCCGCGCGTCGCCATATGTTCGAGCATGTCGGCATCCGGCACGCCCAGCGCAGCGGCAGGCACGACTTTCACGCCCGGGTCGGCCGGACGCATGGCGCCGGTATGGGGCGAGCGGTTGGTCGAAGTGGAAATGGAGCGCACCAGATAGGCGACTGCGCCGTGCCTGGCCGCTTCGGGCGCCGCCGAGCGTGCGGCCACGCCCAGGCCATAACCCCAGGCATCCTGGGTGCGGGTCATGGGCTGGTTCACCAGAACGATCTTGCCGGTGCAGCAGTCATCGGGCGCGGCTTTCAGCGCCGCCAGGCTTTTGAACACCACCACCTGGGCGGTGATGCCACCCGGCGGCGTCGGGATGCTGTTGCCCAGGCCCAGCAGCGCCAGCTTGTGCGGGAACGGGCCGGTGACTTCGGCGGATTCGGCGCCGCGCAGCCAGGCGCGCTTGGCAAAGGGTTCGACGCGGATGTTGGTGAAACCCATTTCCTTCAGCTTGGCCACGCCCCAATCGCGCGCGATTGCCGCAGCGGGACTGCCGGAGGGACGGGGACCGACCTCGGTGGTCAGGGATTCCAGGACGGACCAGGCGGTGTCGTCCTTCAGCGCCGCATCGCGCAGGCGGGCGGCGGTGGCGGGGTCCGCGGCGGCCGGGAAAGCGGTGAGACAGAAAGCCAGGCCGAGAAGGACAAGAGGGGGATAGTGACGCTGCCCATTTGAACCGCGATTGCGCGAGCCCCCCTCCCCTGCCGGGACACCGGACCCAGCCGTATCAAGTGCTTGGCGGGGCAGCAGCCGCGCCCCTATCCACCCCTTGGCGTGCGCGAGGGGCCCAAGGGGGGCGGACAAGCGTTGGACAAGCGCGGCGCGGACGGTCATCGGGACTCTCCTGGTTCGCGGGAGAGCAAATCAGGTCTGAAACACGACGGCCAGCCCCGTTTTTGGCGGGGCTGGCCAGCGTATTCTTTGTGCAAGCGAAAGGTCTATCCGCGCGCAGCATTTTGGCTGCTGGCCAGGAGCATCGCGCGGAACGTATGTCGGTACGTGAGCACGCGCGACGACGTCCAGCGGACAATAGACAAGTGCCCTAGTTCTTTGCGACGTCCACCAGCTTGTTCTTGGAGATCCAGGGCATCATGGCGCGCAGCTTGGCGCCGACATCCTCGATCTGGTGGGCATCTCCGAGAGCACGCGTGGCCTTGAAGCTGGCCTGGCCGGCCTTGTTTTCCAGCACCCAGTCGCGGGCGAACTTGCCCTGCTGGATGTCGGTCAGGACGCGCTTCATCTCGGCCTTGGTCTCGGGCGTGATGATGCGGGGGCCGGTGACATACTCGCCATATTCGGCGGTGTTGCTGATGGAGTAGTTCATGTTGGCGATGCCGCCTTCATAGATCAGGTCCACGATCAGCTTCACTTCGTGCAGGCATTCGAAATAGGCCATCTCCGGCGCATAGCCGGCTTCCACCAGGGTTTCGAAACCGGCGCGGATCAGTTCGACCAGGCCGCCGCACAGGACAACCTGCTCGCCGAACAGATCGGTTTCGCATTCTTCCTTGAAGCTGGTCTCGATGATGCCGGCGCGGCCGCCGCCGATGGCCGAGGCATAGGACAGGCCCAGGTCATGGGCATTGCCGGA
>JBBQHU010000040.1:0-22270 GCA_038324265.1 Micropepsales bacterium
TCACGGGCGCCAACGCCGACCGGTTCGAAGCCATGCAGCACGCCCAAAACGGCCTGCACATCTTCCAGGTCGGTGCCGAGGCGATTGGCGACTTCCAGAAGATCGGCGCGCAGGTAGCCGGTTTCGTCAATGGCATCGATCAGCGCCATCAGGATCAGGCGATCCTGTGGCAGCAGGGCGGCGATGGAGAGCTGGCTTTCCAGATGGTCCTTCAGCGACAGGGTGGCGGCGATGGTAGATTCCAGCCCGTCCTCGCCTTCATAGGCGTTGCCGGACTTGACGGTGGTCCAGTCGGTCAGCGATCCGGATTGCGGGCCTTCGGCAGCCCGCTGGGTTGGGATGTCGCCGTCATACATGTTTTCATGGGCCGCCTGGTCCATGTCGGAGGTCTTGGAGAAATCGTCGCGCGACAGGGCTTCGTCGGCGCGCTCGTTGATGGGGGCGGCTTCACCGGCGTCGTAATCCGTGACGGATGCAGCTTCGCGGTCGTCGCGGTCCAGCAGCGGGTTTTTTTCCAGCTCGGCTTCGCAATATTCGGCCAGCTCGATATTGGAAAGCTGCAGCAGCTTGATGGCCTGTTGCAGTTGCGGCGTCATGACCAGCGACTGGCCCTGACGCATTTCCAATCTTTGACCGACCCCCGCCATGATGCCCCTACAGCGAGAATTTTTCGCCGAGATAGACGCGCCGCACATCGCGGTCGGCGACAATCTCGGCAGGGGTGCCTTCTTTCAGCACCCGGCCATCATGAAGAATATAAGCGCGGTCGATCACATCCAGCGCGTCGCGCACATTGTGGTCGGTGATCAGGACACCGATGCCGCGGTCCTTGAGATGCTTGACCAGGTCACGGATTTCGCCGACTGCGATGGGATCAATGCCCGCAAAGGGTTCGTCCAGCAGGATGTAGCTGGGATGGGTGGCAAGGCAGCGGGCGATTTCCACGCGGCGGCGTTCGCCGCCCGAAAGCGCCACGGCAGGCGTGTTGCGGATATGGGTGATGCCAAATTCGGCCAGCAGCGCTTCCACCATGGCTTCGAGGCGGGCGCCGTCGGGCTCCAGCAATTCGGCGGTGGCGCGGATATTCTGTTCGGCAGTGAGGCCGCGGAAGATCGAGGCTTCCTGCGGCAGGTAGCCGATGCCCAGGCGGGCGCGGCGATACATGGGCAGGCGGGTGACGTCATGGCCGTCGACTTCGATTGACCCGGTGTCGGTGGGGATCAGGCCGGTGATCATGTAGAAGCACGTCGTCTTGCCGGCGCCATTGGGACCCAGAAGGCCCACGGCTTCGCCGCGCTTTAACGAAAGACTAACCGAACGCACCACGGGACGCTTGTTGAAGCTCTTGCCGATGCGGGTAACGACAAGCCCTTTGCCGCCTTCCACAAGGCGCAAGCCCTCGTCCTGCTCGTTTTCTGTGCTTTCAGTGCTCATTTTTCTTGGCGCTCGCGTCGCTGGCAAAAACCATGCCCGTTTGTGTTTAAGGAACCATGAATTACTGACTGTTGCCGCTGGGGGTAAATACCGCCTGCACGCGGCCGCCGGCCGTGCCCTTGACGCCGCCGCCCAGGCTAGCCTGACCGGTGGCGAGATTGATGGTGAGCTGGGCGCCGCGCATCACGTCCTTGTTTTTCTTCAGCACCACATTGCCTGTCATCACCACCGTTTTCTTCGGCACATCATAGACACCGTTCTGGCCGGTGGCGGTGCCGGACTTGGGCGAGTCCACCACGACATTGCCGGATGCCATGACCTTGTCGGCCTCGTTGTTGAGGGTGGAGATTCGCACCGTGTCGGCACGCAACCTGGTGTCGCACTGGGTGACCATGACATTGCCGGAATAGGTGCCCGTCTTGGCATTGAGGTCGGCGGTGAATTTGTCGGATGCCACGTTGATGGGGCAATCCTTTTTCGGTGCCGGCTTTGCCGCCGGGGCGGCGTGGGCGGCGGTGATGACCGCGCCCAGCAAGAAAGCCGTGAGGAACAGGTTTTTCATGTGTGCTTTCCAAAAAGCGTCATATGGACATGCCCGTCCAGGGTCAGGATGTTGGTGGCGCGATCGGCGTGGAAGGTGTCGGCGCGCAGGGTGCCGTCGGGGCCTTGCCCGGTGACGGTCTCGTGGCCGTGAATGACGCTCTGCTTCAAATTCATCGAGGCGCTGTTCGAATGCAGTTCGTAGCCGGTGTCTGTGAAGACATCGATGCCTCCTGCCAGTTCGAGCCGGCCGGCCGCCATGTCCACCATGCCGGTCTTGCCGCGCGCGTTGAGCCAGCCCTTCTTGCCCAGCGACAGGTCGGCTTCCAGGTTTTTCAGGCTGGCCTTCCTGGGATTGTGGGCATCCTGCACCGCCATGTCGGCGGAGATCACGAAGGGATTGCCCTTGGTATCGGTGCCCGTAAGGCGCGGCTTGACCATGGAGAGATCGTTTTCCACTCGGCCCAGCTTTTCATAGGCCAGTTGCAGCTGCTTGGGCTGGCGCGCCACGAAAAAGAAGGCCAGCACGGCAGCGATGGTCAGGAAAGCGCCCAGCGACAGCAGCTTTTTCATCACGACCACGAAGCGCGAGTAGCGCAGCGCTTCGCTGGCGGTGGTGCGGATGCGCGCCGACCAGTCGTAACCGGGCAGATTCTTGTCCACTGCCATCATAAAAGCCCGGCCCGAAGGCAGTCATGGATGTGCAGCACGCCCAGCGGCGCGGCCGAGCCTTCTTCCAGCACGAAAAGCTGGGTGATCTTCTTTTCCGTCATCAGCGCCAACGCTTCGGCGGCGAGCTGGCCGGGATGGGCGATCTTGGGACTGCGGGTCATGATTTGCGCGGCGGTACGCGTCTCGATGCCGTCACCCGATTCATCGAAGATATGACGGCGGATGTCGCCGTCGGTGACGATGCCGACCAACGCGCCGGCATCGCTGACGATGCCGACGCAGCCCAGGCGGCCCGAGGCCATGGTAAGCAGCACGTCGCGCATCGGTGCGTCTTCGCGCGCCAGCGGAACCTCGCTGCCGCCATGCATCAGGTCCGACACGCGAATCAGCGCACGGCCCAGGCTGCCGCCGGGATGGAAATCGCGATACTGGTCGGGCGAAAAATTCTTGCGCTCCATAAGCGCCACGGCGATGGCATCGCCCAGCGCCATCATCATGGTGGTAGAGGTGGTGGGCGCCATGCCGATGGCACAGGATTCCGGCGCATCGGGCAGGAGCAGCGCCACATCTGCAGCGCGCGCCAGCGTGGAGTCGCCGTTGCAGGCGATGGCGATCACCGGGATGCGGAAGCGCTTGGCATAAGTCAGAAGGTCGGACAGTTCCGCCGTTTCGCCGCCCTTGGAGAGCAGCACCAGGACATCCCCCGGGGTGATGGCGCCCATGTCGCCATGGCTCGCCTCGGCGGGGTGGACGAACTGGGCCGGGGTGCCGGTGGACGACAGGGTGGCGGCGATCTTGCGCGCCACATGGCCGGACTTGCCCATGCCGCTGACAATGATCCGGCCCCTGGTGGCCAGCAGGAGCCCGATGGCACTGGTAAAGTCGCCGTTCAGGGCTTCGGCAAGGGTGTAGAGGGCGGCGCTGGCAGTGGTCAGGACTCGGCGGGCCGCGGCCAGGTCGGCCGCTGCGGTTTCGCCCGTCACGGGGGTCAGATTGGCCTGGGAAGGCGCCATGTAAGCCTTTGTTTTATATGCGCTATCGTCGCGCTGGCAGCTTACGCCCTTCAGATTACAGAGGCGTTAAGCGAATTTCGTGCCAAGTTTCGCGCGAAATGGCACCGAGAGCAAGGCAGGCGGGTACAGCAGTAACGCCTGGCCGCTCGCCCAAGCTCGCTTCGCTCCTAATGCGCGAAAATGTCGACCTCGCCCCAGCCTGCAAGATCGAGTTCGGCGCGGGACGGCAGGAAGTCGAAACAGGCCTTGGCCAGATGGGTGCGGCCTTCGCGCGCCAGCATCGCGTCGAGGGCGGTCTTGAGCTGATGCAGATAGGCGACGTCGCCCGCGGCATAGGCGAGCTGCTTTTCGGTCAGATCCCTGGCGCCCCAGTCGGATGACTGCTGCTCCTTGGAAATGTCCACGCCCAGGATTTCGCGCACCAGATCCTTGAGCCCGTGCCGATCAGTATAGGTCCGCACCAGCTTGGAGGCGATCTTGGTGCAATAGATGGGCTTGCAGTCCACGCCCAGCCAGCGGCGGAACATGGCGATGTCGAAGCGGGCATAGTGGAACAGCTTGGTGGTGTTCGGATCGGCCAGCATCTTTTTCAGGTTCGGGGCGGCATATTCGCCGGCAGCGAACTGCACCGCATGGCAAACGCCGTCGCCCGACGACAGCTGCGCCAGGCAAAGCCGGTCGCGGAAAGGGTTCAGACCCAGGGTCTCGGTGTCGATCGCGACGATGGGGCCGAGATCGAGCCCGTCCGGCAGGTCGCCCTGATACAGCTTTATCTTCATGCAGGCTCAATAGCGCACGGACCGGTTAATTCCTAGAGTGGGGCCATGGAGGCACTGTTCACAGCCAGGACGGAAAAGCGGGACTGGAAAGGGCCTGCACTGTCGCTGCTGTTCCACCTGGGGCTGGTGCTTGCGGCCATCTGGTACATGACCCAGCGGCCGCGGATGCAGCAGACGGTGTTTCGCACCCTGCCCGTCGATCTGGTGCTGGGCGGATCGCTGGGGCAGAACGACTCGCGCCCAGTGGCCCGGCTGCAGGTGGCGCCGCCCCATCACGAGAGCGCGCCCGTGCCGAAAGGCGTCAGCCCCACGGGGACCAAGCAGCCCGAAGATGAATTATCGGCAAGGCTGCGGGCACTGGCGCAATTGCGCAGCGACGATACCGCCCTGCCCAATGCCGACAACAGCGCGGCCGCGAGTGATGGCGCTGGGGGCGGCGGCGAAGGCAATTATCCGCTGAAGGACTTCATCCGGGCGCAGATCCTGCGGCGCTGGCTGCCGGATTTGGCCATTCCCGGCGCGCGCAACCTGCCGGTGCTGGTGCGTGTCAAATTGTTGAAGAACGGCGTGATCGACGACGTCACCATCGTGGACGCCGCGCGCATGCACACTGACGCGCCCTTCCGCGACATGGCGCTTAGCGCACGGGATGCCGCCCTGCTGGCCTCGCCAATCCAGCTGCCGCCGGGGCACTATCAAGCAGTTACGGTGCTGACCATCAGCCTTGATCCCAAGGCCGTGCTACGTTGATGGCCTTCGCCGGGTCCAAAGCCGATTAGGGCAAGTCGCGCGCCAGACGAAATCCCGTCAGGGTGGAATAGTCATAGTCCGGGTCGGCGCCGTTTTCGCTGGCACCTGCGCGGGCGGCGCTGCGGATGAAGATGGGGACATTGTTCCAGGCGCCACCACGAATGACACGGCGGGTGCAGAAGCTGTCGCGCCACGGGCTGCCGTCCACCGGCGCGCCCTTGTAGCTGGAATGCCAGCAGTCCGCCGTCCATTCCCAGGCATTGCCCAGCATGCCCGACACGCCAAAGGGATTGGACGCAAAGGTATCCGCCGGCGCCAGCAGCTTGTTGTCCCACTTGCTGCCGCAGCCGTTGCAGTTGGCATTGTTTTCGCCGATCTCGTCACCCCACCAGCGCGCGGTATTGCTGCCGGCGCGGGCGGCAAATTCCCATTCGGCTTCGCTGGGCAGGCGATACGGATTGCGGGTGCCGATGGCGGGATGGGCGGCGCGGGCGCGGGCGTTGATCCAGGCGATGAAGGCTTCCGCGTCCTTCCAGTCCAGGCAGACGGCAGGCCAGCGCGGCGGTTCGACATCAGTGGGCGTGGCGGCAAGGCCCCTGTGAATCTGTTTCCAGCCCAGGCCCAGCAACATGTTGCAGGGCTGTGGCTGATAGCCGGTGTCGTTGAGGAAATTGAGAAACTGCTCGCTGGTGACGGGGTATTTCGCCAGCGCGAAGGCCTTCACGCTGACCACATGTTGCGGGCCTTCGGAATCGAAGCGCCCAGGTTCACGCGCCGGGCTGCCCATCAGGAAGCGGCCAGCGGGGATGGCGACCATCTGCGAACAGTCGAGACATTCCTTGAAGCTACGGTCGGGCGGCGGGCTGGAGGTTGAAGCGGCGCCCATCAGCAGGGCGGCGGCCAGGATTGCGGCGATGCGGAATTTCATCCCGCCATCAAATCATGTATCCAGCGGCATGAACATTCTGGTCGCCTGCGACAGCTTCAAGGACGCGCTTTCGGCCGACGGGGTGTGCCGGGCCATCGCGGACGGATTACGCAAAAGCCATCCGGGCGCCACCATCACGCAAATGCCGCTGTCGGATGGCGGCGAAGGATTGCTGGATGTGCTGCGCGTGCCCTTGGGACTGGACTGGGCCGAGCAGCAGGTGTGCGACCCGCTGGGGCGAACGGTCATTGGGCGCTATGGCCTGTCGGCGGACGGAACCTGCGTGGTGGAGATGGCGGAGGCCAGTGGCCTGCAGCGTTTGAGCCTGGCGGAACGCGATCCGTTGAAGGTCTCCACCTTTGGGACCGGCCAGTTATTGGCGGACGCCAAGGCCCGCGGCGCCAAGCGTGCCATCCTTGCCATCGGCGGCAGCGCCACCAATGACGCGGGCATCGGCGCGGCGGCGGCGTTGGGCTGGAAATTCCGCGACGCGTCGGGGGCGGAACTGCCGCCGGATGGCGGCCACCTGGCCGAGATCGCGACCATCGTGCCCGCCGCCTATTTTCCCAACGGGCCGTTCGAGAGCATGGAAGTGTTGTGCGACGTGACCAATCCCCTGTTCGGGCCGACCGGCGCGGCCTGGATATACGGACGTCAGAAGGGCGGCACGGATGAAACGCTGACGGAACTGGATGCGGGACTGAAGCACATTGCGGCGCTGGTCGCAGACCAGCTTGGGCGCGATGTGGCCCAGACGCCCGGCGCGGGTGCAGCCGGCGGACTAGGGTTCGGGGCGATGGCCTTTTTCGGCGCAACCTTGCGGCGCGGAATCGAGATCGTGCTCGACCTGACGGGATTTGACGCGGCGGCGCGAGCCGCAGATCTGATCATTACTGGCGAGGGTCACCTGGATGGCCAGAGTGCACAGGGCAAGCTGATCCAGGGGCTGTGCGGCCGCGCGCAGGGCAAGCCGGTCATCGCCCTGTGCGGCAAGCTTTCGGCGACGCCGCAGCAGATTGCCGCCATTGGCCTGAAAACGGCCTACTCCATCAACAGCGAAGAACGCCCGTTGGCACAGATGCTGGCGAATACGGCGATTAACCTGGAGAAGACGGCGGCAGCGCTGGCGCTCTAACTCGCACTGAACAGAGCGCACTCTTCGATGCCCGGCGCATGCAGTGCGCCGGAGACCGCCATGTCCAGCACCATGGGATGATGGTCGCTGGGCCCCTTGTCGAGGACTTCGCTGGCTTTGCACAAAAGTCCGCGCGCGATGCAGCGATCCAGCCGCAATGCGATCATATTGCCGGCGCGGTGCGTGCGTGCGCGGGGCCCGATGTCGGCGAAGCCCTGCAGTCCCACCGGTCCCACCGCATTGAAGTCGCCGATGATGGCGGACGGGCCTTCCATCTGCTCGATGATGTGGCGCAGCTGAAAGCGGTTGAGAAACTGGCCGTGGCTGAGATGGACATTGGCAAAGGTGATACCGCCGAACTGGATGATCTGCGCCAGGCGCGGGGGGACCCGGCCGGGCAGGATCGAGGCGGGAAGGCGAATCGCGACGGATTGAGGAAAGACATGCGGGCTCCAGGCCGCCAGGCCATAGATGCGCGACTGCATGGGATGGCGGAAGAAATGCCCGCCCACCAGGGACGGCAGCCCCACGATATCCTCGGTACATTCCTGCAGCAGCAACAGATCGGGATGGTGGCTTTTGACCAGCCGGGCGACATCTTCCACCCCTGCCCCCACCCGTCGCAGGAGATTCCAGCTGACGACGCGAAGGCCGCCGGGGGAGGAATGAGTAGGAAATGCGGGTGCCATGGGAAACCGGATAAGACTATGCTGTGTTTACAACGAGTTGGACGAGAACTGGTTTCGACCGTTCAGAGCATAGGAACATATGTTTCCCTTTTCCATAGAATGGTCGTCACCCGTCGTCGAAAGCCTGTTTCTGGCTTTGCATATCCTTCTGGCGGGCATTGTCACCATAGACGTGCTGCTGAAAAAGAGCGACGTGCGCGGGGCGCTGGGCTGGATCGGAGCGGTCTGGCTGGCGCCGGTGCTGGGATCGCTGTTTTATTACATGTTCGGCATCAATCGGGTCACGCGGCGTGCCTTGAAGATGGGACGCAGGACCCGGCGCCAGGCCAGCGAGCCGCCGGATGTTGAACCGCAAGCCCAGCCCAATATCGTATTGCTGAACAATGTCAGCGAGCGGATCACCAAGAGCGCGCTGACCGCGGGCAATGACCTTGCACTTTTGAATGGCGGCGACCAGGCCTATCCCGCCATGATCGAGGCCATTTCGGGCGCTAAGCACTGCGTGGCGCTCTGCTCCTACATTTTTCGCAATGATGCCAGCGGGCGCGCCTTTGCCGATGCATTGATCGCGGCGCATCAGCGGGGCGTCTTGGTGCGGGTGCTGCTGGACGGCGTTGGCGGGGGCTATTTCTTTCCCGGCATCCTGACCCGTTTGCGCGCCGCGGGCATCCCGGCCGAGCAGTTCCTGCACACCTGGCTGCCCTGGCGCATGCCGTTCATCAACATGCGCAATCACCGCAAGATACTGGTGGTGGACGGCACCCTGGCCTTCACCGGCGGCATAAATATCAGTGACAGCAATTGCGCCGGCGCGTCAGGCAATAAGAGCATCCAGGACATCCACTTCCGGGTCACCGGGCCGGTGGTGCGGGTGGTGATGGAAGCCTTTGCCCGCGACTGGACCTTCATCACCGAGGAAGTGCTGGACCAGCGCTGCTGGTGGCCGAAGCTGGAGCCAACAGGTGCGGTGTGCGCACGCGGCCAGCGTTCAGGACCGGACGGCGATCTCTACAAGCTGGAACTGCTGCTGGGCGCAGCCTTAACACTGGCGAGGAAACGCGTGCGCATCGTCACGCCCTATTTCCTGCCGGACCCAAGGCTGCAATTCACCATCGCGCAGGCGGGCCTGCGCGGCGTCGAAGTGGAGATCGTGCTGCCACGGGTCTCGGACCAGCGCATCATGGACTGGGCCACGCGCGGCCAGCTGCGGTTCTTCCGCCATGTGCGCTGCAAGTTCATCATGACGCCGCCGCCCTTCGACCATTCCAAGCTTTGTACCGTGGACGGAGAATGGAGTCTGATCGGGTCGTCCAACTGGGATGCGCGCAGCTTTCGGCTGAATTTCGAATTTGACCTGGAATGCCTGGACCTCGACTTCACCCGCGAAATCGATGCGGTGATTGACGAAAAGATCGCGCAAGGCCGCGAAATTACCCCCGACATGCTGGCACAGGAGCCGAAGTGGCTCAGGCTTCGCAATGCGGCGGCGCGGCTGATGAGCCCTTATCTTTAGGACCGGTCATTAGGTCCGGCGCGCCACGGCCCACACACCGAGCCCCGCCAGGGCCAGCCCTGCCCCGACAATGCCGCTGGACTGAACGCCATAACCTGCGGCGATGGCGGCACCTGCCAGCAGCGGACCCAGCGCATTGGCAACATTGAAGGCGGAATGGTTGAGTGCGGCGGCCAGCGTCTGTGCCTCGCCCGCTACGTCCATAAGCCGGGTCTGGAGCACCGGCCCCAGCGCGCCGCCCAACCCGATGGTGAAGACTGACAGGGTGATGGTCCAGATGTTCACGGCGGCGAAGGTGTAGAGCACCAGCATCACGGTAGACCAGACCAGCAACCAGCCAGCCGTCTGCATCAGACCGCGATGGGCGAAGCGCGGGACCGTCATCAATCCCACGGTCATGCCGACACCGAAAACAGAGAACACGATGGGCGCCAATGCGGCGCTCACTTGCGTAACTTCCAGCAGGGTGGTCGCCAGATAGGTGTAGACGCTGAACATGCCGCCAAAGCCGATGGCGCCTATCCCCAGCGTGAGCCAGACTTGACGGTTCTTCAGGGCCCCCAACTCGGTCAGCGGGCTGGCGCCCTGCGCCGGCGGCTGGTGCGGCGCAAACAGCGCCACCAGCGCGGCAGTCAGCAGGGACAGAAGCGCGACGACCACAAAGCCCCAGCGCCAGCCGATCGCCAGCCCCAGCCAGCTGGCGGCGGGTACGCCAATGACGGTGGCGATAGTGAGGCCCAGCAGCACCCGCGCGGCGGCCTGGGCCCGGCGCTCTCTGGGCACCAGTGAGGCGGCCACCAGCATGGCCACGCCGAAATAGGCGCCGTGCGGCAGGCCGCTGATAAAACGCAGCAGCAGCATCCAGTGATAGGAGGGAACAAGACCCGTCAGGCCATTGGCCAGCGCGAAGAGCAGCATCAGACCGATCAGCAATGTGCGCCGCGCGACACGCGCTGCCAGGACCGCAATCAGCGGCGCGCCCAGCACCACCCCAAGGGCATAGGCGCTGATGACATGGCCGGCCACCGGCGCACTGATCCCCAAGTCGCGCGCGAACCAGGGCAGCAGACTCATGGTGGCAAACTCGGTCGTCCCGATGGCAAAGCCGCCCACAGCCAGCGCGAAATGGACAAGGTCCGGATGAGAGGTGCGTGACACTTTGGCGATACCCGATCAATTCACTCGGTCTACGCCGCTCGCACTTTTGCCGCAATGCGGCAAGTGTACAGCGGATGCCGCCGGGGTATTGCGTACAGTTTGACGCGCGGCGGGCCGTCGCCTTGTGATCCTGGCACATAGGCCTATGGTGCCCGCAACGAGGGAAGCGACACGATGTTCCCCACGATTCTCAGGCGCGAGATCATCCTCCTGCTGCTGGCAAAAGCCGCGCTGCTGACGTTGCTCTATGTGCTTTTCTTCTCGCCTGCGCATCGCATTCCGGTCACGCCGGAAAGCCTGCGCGCGCACCTTATGGACAAGTGATGGCAGGTGAATGATGGATCTGGTTGAACTGTCACGTCTGCAATTTGCCGTCACAGCCCTGTATCATTTCATCTTCGTGCCACTGACCCTGGGCCTTTCGGTGCTGCTGGGAATCATGGAGACGGTCTATGTGATGACCGGGCGCGCGGTATGGCGCGACATGGTCAAGTTCTGGGGCATCCTGTTCGGCATCAACTTTGCCATGGGCGTCGCCACCGGCATCACCATGGAATTCCAGTTCGGCACCAACTGGGCCTATTACTCGCAATATGTCGGGGATGTGTTCGGGGCGCCGCTGGCTATAGAGGGCCTGATGGCCTTCTTCCTGGAAGCGACCTTTGTTGGACTGTTCTTTTTTGCCTGGGATCGGCTGTCGAATATCCAGCACCTGATTGCCACATGGGCGCTGGCGCTGGGCACCAACCTGTCGGCACTGTGGATCCTGATCGCCAATGGCTGGATGCAGTATCCGGTAGGCGCGCGCTTCAATGCCGACACCATGCGCATGGAAGTCACGGACTTCATGGCGGTGATGTTCAACCCGGTGGCCCAGGCCAAGTTCGTGCATACGGTCAGTGCCGGCTATGTCACGGGCTCGGTGTTCGTGCTGGCGATCAGTGCCTGGTATCTGCTGAAGGGCCGGCATGTGGAATTCGCCAAGCGCTCCATGACGGTGGCCGCCAGTTTTGGACTGGCATCGGCGCTGTCGGTGGTGGTTCTGGGAGACGAGAGCGGCTACTCCGCCGGCCAGAACCAGAAAATGAAGATCGCCGCCATCGAGGCGATGTGGGAAACCGAACCGGCACCCGCGAGTTTCACCATTTTCGGGCTTCCCAGCATGGGAAGCCACACGACAAAGTATGAAGTGAAGGTGCCGTGGATGCTGGGCCTGGTCGCCACGCGCAGCGCCGATACACCCGTGCCCGGCATTGCCGAGCTGGTGGAGAAAGCCCGCACCAGTATCGCCGATGGGTTGATTGCCTATAGCGCCCTGGCGGCGATCAAGCGCGACCCGCACGATGACGCCGCGCGCACGGAGCTGGACGCGCATGTCGGCAATCTGGGCTATGCCCTGCTGCTGAAGAGCATCCGGCCCGATATCGAGAATGCCACGCCGGAACAGATCGCCCGCGCAGCCAGCAGCACTGTGCCCAATGTGCCGGTGCTGTTCTGGTCGTTCCGCGTCATGGTGGGACTGGGACTGTGGTTCATCGCGCTGTTCGCTGCCAGCTTCTGGTTGTCGGCCAAACGTCAGCTCGACCGCTGGCGGCCCTATCTGTGGGCGGCGTTTCTCACCCTGCCACTGCCCTGGGTCGCGGCAGAGTTGGGCTGGATCGTGGCGGAGTATGGTCGCCAGCCCTGGGTGATCGTGGGCGTGCTGCCCACTGCACTGGGCGTGTCGTCCATCGCGGCGGGCAATGTACTGTTGTCGCTGATCGGGTTCGCGCTGTTCTATTCCTGCCTGCTGGTGGTCGACCTCTTCCTGCTGGTCAAATACATCCGGCTTGGGCCCGACCAGGCTTTGGCGTCTTACAAGCATGTTGAAGTGGCGGCGGAGTAAGCGCGATGGATTATGAAACGCTGCGGCTGATCTGGTGGGCGCTTCTGGGCATATTGCTCATCGGCTTTGCAGTCATGGACGGCTTTGACCTGGGCACGGCAGCGCTGCTGCCCTTCGTCGCCAGGACTGACATGGAACGGCGCATCGTCATCAACACGGTGGGACCGGTGTGGGAAGGCAACCAGGTCTGGTTCATCCTGGGCGGCGGCGCCATCTTTGCCGCCTGGCCGACTTTGTATGCCGCCAGTTTCTCAGGCTTCTATCTCGCCATGTTCCTGGTGCTGGCATCGCTGATCCTGCGGCCCGTCGGTTTCAAGTTTCGCAGCAAGATGGAAGACCCGCGCTGGCGCGCCTTTTGGGACTGGGCACTGTTTACGGGCGGAGTGGTGCCGTCGCTGGTGTTCGGGGTGGCCTTTGGCAACCTGTTTTTGGGCGTACCGTTCGGATTTGACGGCGACCTTCGGTTTCATTCCGACATCACGCTGTTCTCGCTGCTGAACCCCTTTGCGCTGCTGGTGGGACTGACAAGCGTTGCCATGATCGTGCTGCACGGCGCGGCCTGGCTGAACCTCAAGACCGACGGCACGGTCCAGGCGCGGGCGCGGCGCGTAATGCCGTTTGCGGCCATCATTTTCGCGGTGCTGTTCCTGCTGGCGGGTGCGTGGCTGGCGCGGATTGACGGCTATGCCATCATCGGCCTGCTGGCGCATGACGGGCCTTCCAACCCCACCTTGAAAACCGTGGCGCGCGTCGCGGGCGGATGGGTGGATGGCGATGCCATGCCGGCCGTGGCGATAGCGCTGGCCGGTGCGGCCGGGGCCTTCCTGCTGCGGCGGCGACCACTGCTGGCCTTCCTGTGCTCGGCCATGGTGCCGATCGGCACCATTGCCACGGCGGGGCTGGCACTGTTTCCGTTCCTGCTGCCCTCTTCCAGCAATCCTGGCTCCAGCCTGACCGTGTGGGATGCCTCGTCCAGCAAGCTCACTTTGGCTGTGATGCTGGGTGTCACGGCGCTGCTGCTGCCCATCGTCATTGCCTATACGGCTTTCGTCTACCGCGTGATGCGCGGACCGGTGCGGGCGAAGGACCTTGGCGGCCATTCTTATTAGGAACGCGACATGTGGTATTTTTCGTGGGTTCTGGGCTTGGGTTTCGCGGTGACATTGGCGGTGCTGAACGCCATGTGGCTGGAAAGCCGTATCGACCGGGACCGCCAGTAATCACGCGAGTCATGCTAGGTTCCCGGCATGATCAAACCTTTCGCGCTGACCGCAGCACTTGCGCTGCCCGTCGCGGCTGCCGCACAGGCGCCAGATCCGGATAGACAGGCATCTGCCCTGGTTCGGCAGATGTCACCGGACGAACGCAATATCCTGCTGCATGGCTATTTCTCGCGCGCCAACCGCCTGCGCTCGACCCCGCTGCCCGGCGCGCCCTGGGCGGCAGGCTACACGCCGGGAATCTCGCGGCTGGGCATTCCGGCGCTGGCGGAAACCGATGCCGGACTTGGCGTGGCCTGGATCAACGGCAAGCGGGCACAGCCGGCTACAGCCTTGCCCTCTGCCCTGTCGCTGGCGTCGAGCTGGGACCTCAAGATCGCCTATGCCGGCAGCGCCGCCATTGCGCGCGATGCACGGGCCAGCGGCATGAATGTGCTGTTGGCGGGCGGCGTCAACCTGACGCGCGAGCCGCGCAACGGGCGCAATTTCGAATATCTGGGCGAAGATCCGCTGCTGGCCGGAATGCTGGCAGGCGAGAGCATTCGCGCCATCCAGGACCAGCATGTCCTGTCCACCGTCAAGCACTATGCGCTGAACGCGCAGGAAACACTGAAGAACAGCATCGCGGTGGACATATCGCAAAGTGCGGCGCGCGAAAGCGACTTGCTGGCGTTCGAAATCGCCATCGAGCGCGGCAGCCCCGGCGCTGTCATGTGTGCCTACAATCATTTCAACGGGCCCTATTCCTGCGGTAGTGACTGGCTGCTGAACCAGGTGCTGAAGCAGGACTGGAAGTATCCCGGCTTTGTCATGTCGGACTGGGGCGCCAACCACGCCACCAGTGACGCACTGAACGGACTGGACAGGGAATCCGGGCAAGAATTCGATAGCACTGCCTTCCTGGCCGCGCCGCTGCAGGCACTGGATGGCAAGGACAGCGCCTATACCGCCCGGATTACCGATATGAACCAGCGGATCTTGCGCTCCATGCTGGCCAATCATCTTTTTGACGATCCGCCCAAGGTGTCGCCGCCCGACATCGCAGCCGGTGAAGCCGCCGCCCGCGCGCAAGCCGCGGCCGGCACGGTGCTGCTGAAGAACAATGGCATCCTGCCGCTTGCGCACGGCGACGCGCCCCATTCCCATATCCTGGTGGTTGGCGGCTTCGCCAATATCGGGGTGATGTCGGGCGGTGGCTCGTCCCAGGTGGCGCCTGCGGGCGGTCCCGCGCTGAGCATTTCCACCTTGGCGGATGGCAGCGACTGGCAGGCGATGGCGCTGCATCCCGGCAGCCCGCTGAAGGCGATAGCGGCGCGCGCCAGTGCAGGATCATCAGTGACCTTCGATACCGGCGCCTATCCCGCTGCCACCGCTGCCCTGGCGAAGGAGGCCGACACCGTCATCATATTCGCCACCCAATGGACCACCGAGGCGATGGATGTACCCGACCTCAGCCTGCCCTATGCCCAGGATGCGTTGATCGCGGCGGTGACGGCGTCCAACCCGCATACCATCGTGGTGCTGGAGACCGGCGGTCCGGTGCTGATGCCCTGGCTGGACAAGACCGCCGCCGTGCTGGAGGCCTGGTATCCCGGCATCAAGGGCGCGGATGCCATTGCGGACATCGTGTTCGGCGACGTGAATCCCAGCGGCAGGCTGCCGATCACCTTCCCCGCCTCGCTGGCACAGACACCGCGGCCGCAGCTTGATGGCGGTCCCGACAGCGATCCGTCGCGCGCGCGGGTCAATTACAACATAGAGGGCAGCGATGTCGGCTATCGCTGGTATGCACGGCAGAACTTCACGCCGCTGTTCGCCTTCGGCTTTGGGCTTTCCTATACCAGCTTCCAGTATGACGACCTGCAGCTGCGCAGCGAAAGCAACACCATTCATGCCAGTTTCCGGGTGACCAATACCGGATCGCGCGCCGGGCGCGACGTGCCGCAGGTCTATGTCACGATGCGCAACAAGAAGCCGGGCCAGCGTTTGATCGGCTGGGGCAATGTCGATCTGAAGCCCGGCGAGAGCACGCGCGTGACCGTGGATGCCGACCCGCGCCTGCTGGCGGACTGGGACACGAGCCGCAATCGCTGGAGCGTGCCGGCCGGACGCTATGACGTAACAGTGAACATATCGGCGCTGACCCCGGTACTGAATGGTTCGACCGGGCTTGAAGCGCGGACCTTGCCGCCCTAGCGAAATATTCGCCGCAGGAGAGAATTGTCCTTCAGGATTTCGCGAGCCGCATTGTGGCCAGGCGCGCCGGTGACGCCGCCGCCGGGATGCGTGCCGGAACCGCACATATAGAGGCCTTTGAGCGGGCCGCGATAATTGCCATGGCCCAGGACAGGGCGTGCCGCCCATAGCTGGTCCAGCGACAAGGCGCCGTGGAAAATGTCGCCGCCGGTGAGCCCGAACTTGCGTTCCAGATCGCGCGGCGAATGAATTTGCCGCGCGATGACGCTGGCGCGGAAATTGGGGGCATGGGCTGTGACGGTATCAACAATCAAGTCAGCCGCTTCCTCGCGGCGCGCATCCCAGTCCAGGTCCGGCACAAAATGCTGGCAGAACAGGCTGGCGACATGGTGGCCGGGGGGTGCGAGCGTATCGTCCACCGTCGAGGGAATGAGCATTTCCACGATGGGCTTCATCGACATGCCCCCTTCCCGCGCCTGCATGTAAGCGCGATCCATGTAATTCAGACTCGGCGCGATGATGATGCCGCTGCGAAGGTGTTCCCCGGGCTCGGGCAGGACGGTGAAACGCGGCAGCTCCGACAGCGCCACATTCATGCGGAAGGTTGCAGAGCCCATCTTGTATCCGGCAATGCGGCGGCGAAAATCGGCATCCAGATGTTCGGGCGCGATCAGCTTTTCGTACAGCAGCTTTGGTCCGACATTGGCGATAACGATACGTGCAAAGACGTCGCTGCCATCTTCCAGGGCAACCCCCACGGCCCGGCTGTCCTTCACCAGCACGCGGGCCACGGGCGCGTCGGTGTGAATCTCCACGCCCTGTGCCTGGCAGGCGGCACGCATGGCCTGGGTGATCGCGCCCATGCCGCCGATCGCGTGACCCCAGCTGCCTTTGTTGCCGTTCACCTCACCAAAGACGTGATGGAGCAGCACATAGGCGGAACCAGGCGTGTCCGGGCTGGAAAAATTTCCCACCACGGCGTCGAAGCCGAAAGCGGCCTTCAAGGCGTCGCTCTCGAACCAGCCATCCAGAAAATCGCGGGCGCTTTTGGTGAAGAGGTCTAGCAGGTCGCGCTGCTGCGGCAGGGAAAGATGCGCCAGCCTGCGGGTTTGGCGCGCTGCTGTGACCAGCGCCGGCCATCCGGCCCCGACATTGGGCGGCGCCTGCAGCGCGAGATCGCGCAGCACATCGGCCACCGATTCCAGCGTTGCGTAGTAGTGCGGGAGGCGCGCGGCATCATTCGCGGAGAATTTGCGCACTTCGGCCTGGGTGCGTTCCAGGCCCCCGCCCAGTTTCAGATAACCGCCTTGCAGTGGAAGGAAGTTGGAAATCGGCCGCTCGACGATTCGCAATCCGTGGTTCGCCAGTCCCATATCCGCAATGACCTTGGGATTGAGGAGGCTGACGGTGTAGCTGGCGGTGGAATTGCGGTAGCCGGGATGGAATTCCTCGGTCACCGCCGCACCGCCCACGATGCTGCGGCGCTCAAGGATTTTCACCCGCAAACCGGCGCGCGCCAGGTAGAAGGCGCAGACAAGACCGTTATGGCCGCCGCCGATGAGGATTGCGTCAGGATTGCGCATCCCGGCAACCTAGCAAGCTGGTTGAGGGCTGGCTATTCCGCCGCGAGCGTCAGCGCCGCCGCTTTGCTGCTGCGATCCAGCCGGAGAGTCATGCAATAGGCGCCACCGCCGGACAGGATGAAGGGCGCGAGATCAACTTCGCGCAGACTGTAGCCGTGGGCGGCCAGCTTGTGGCGCAGGCTTCCGGGCGCCTTGGCCATGATGATGGTATTGCCAATATTCACGGCGTTGACGCAGAAGGCGCGGGCCTCGTCGTCGCTCGCCTCGATGCGGTCTTCGGGCGCGACATGGGAGTGGATGGTGGCCAATGCTTCGGGAGTAAAGGCGGGCGGATAATACATGACCCTGCCACCCGAAAGCGGGCAGAAGCAGGTGTCGAGGTGATAGAAACGCGGGCTCGCCAGTTCCAGCGCCACGGTCGGCTTGCCGAAGGTATCCGCGATGGCGGCGATGGAGCTTTGGGTGGAGCGCTGGCCATGGCCGACCCAGAAGAATCCGCGGTCGATATCCCAGATTGCGTCACCGGCACCTTCCTGCAGCACACCGTCCGGCAATTCGACGACTTCGTTCACCAGGCCGCGCGCACGCAGGCCATTAAAGGCGGTGCGGAAGACCGCCTCCTCGCCCTGGCGCTCGGCGCAGAGGAAGCGCGCCACCAGCACCTTGCCGTCCAGCACGATCGCGGCATTGGCGGGGAAGACCAGGTCTGGGAGGCCTTCAACGGCGGGCACAGTCTCGACCACCGCGCCGGCGGCAGTGATCGCATCGCGCAGGGCGCGCGAGCCTTGCGATGCGGCTTGCGCGGCTTCGGTGGTCCAGGCGGCCGGCTCCATCCAGGGATTGATCTGGTAGGAGACATTGAAATGGCCTGGGTCGGTCATCAGAAAGCGCATGGTCGAATCCACCGGAAGAAAAACTTGATTCAGATGCGGCAAAGCTTGGCCAGCGAAAAGCCAGCAGATTGCTGGATTTCGCTAGCATTATGTCATACTGCCAGTATAATATGACATTATGATGGATGACCTGGACCGCCGGCTGCTGACCCTCTTGCGCCACAATGCGCGGGAGTCGGTGGTGGTGCTCGCCCGCAAGCTAAAAGTCTCGCGCGGCACCGTGCAGAACCGCATCGCCCGGATGCTGGCGGAGCGGCACATCCTGGGCTTCACGGTGCGCGCGGCGGGCGATGGCGAAGACCGGGTTCGGGCCGTGATGAGCATTGCCATCGAAGGCGAGCAGAGCGGCAAGGTGGTCAAGGCGCTGAAGGGTTTTGCCGAGGTGGAAAGCATATTCACCACGAATGGCCGCTGGGACCTGGTGGCGAATCTCAACACTGCCAACCTGGCCGAGTTCAGCCGGGCGCTGGACGCCATCCGGCTGATTGCCGGAATTGATGCGACCGAAACCTCGCTGCTGCTGGCGCCCGTAAAATAGTAAGTGAAATAGTCATGGCGCGAAATGCGCCGCCAGGTAATCGGTGATCCGCTTCGCCGTGGCGTCGTCGGCCTTTGCGCCGCGCCCGCGCATTTCTTCCACCACATTGCTCCACCCGCCCCGGCCACGCGCCGATGACGTGACCGTACCCAGTGAATGGCAGGCGGTGCAGACCTTCAGCACATCGGCGCGCCCCTCGCCCGGCGGCAGGTCTTCGGCGCGCGTCACCACTATGTGGTTTGCTGGTTTCGACGCGACGGCGAGCTTTGCCGGGGGCGCGGGATGCACATCCACTGGTGCTTCACCGGGGCGCGGAAGGGCGAAAGCGGTTAGCGCAATATCCACATCGGGGCGACCGCTGCTGACGGCCATCACATATTGGCGACCGCTCTTGCCCACGAATGTCATGGGCGAGGAGTCCAGGCCGGCCGACAGACGGCCGCGCCACAGTTCCAGCCCCGACTTGGCATCCAGCGCCCGCAGCACCGGCTCGTCATGCTGGCTTTGGCTGAAGCCGGCACTGGTGGCGCCGATGAACACCAGCCCGCCGGCCGTCGCCATAGAGCCGCCGAGATTGATCAGCCCGGTATGCGCGCCCAGCGCGCCATAAATTTCCGCCGCGCCCAGGGTGCCGCGCCACAGCACATCACCGGTATTGCCGTCCACCGCCACCATCTCGCCCCAGGGCGGCTGGATGCAGGGCATGCCATTGGGATCGAGAAACTTGGTGAAGGCCTCGTCCGTCACGATGCCGCTGGTGGACGGGCCCTTGGTCTTGCCGTCATCCAGCACCAGTCGGTTGTAGCCCACCTGGTTGGTGACATTGACGAAGATGTGTCCGCTGCGCGGGTCAATGGAAACGCCGCCCCACACCCCGCCCAGCCCACCGATATTGGACGGCGCGAACAGGTTGGGGGCGTTCAGCGATGGCGGCGTGAATACCGGAGTGTCGCGGAATCCCATGCGGTTCCAGAAATCGGTACAGGCCCGGTTTGCCTCGGGCGTGATGGTGGTGATGTCGGCGCGGGCGACGCCCAATTTTGCCAGCGGTATCGGCTTGATCGGGAAAGGCTGGGTCGGCGACGCGCGCTCACCCGGCACGGTGCTGGGCGCGACGGGGCGTTCTTCGACCCCGAACACCGGCTTGCCGGTGCGACGGTCGAGTATGAACATCAGGCCCTGCTTGGTGACCTCCACCAGGGCCGGAATGCGCTTGCCCTTGACGGTAAGGTCCACCAGCGCCGGTGCGGACGCGACGTCATAGTCCCACAAGTCGTGATGGACCATCTGGAAGTGCCAGCGGTACCGGCCGGTCGCTGCATCCAGCGCCACCACCGAATCCGAATAGAGATTGTCGCCGGGCCGATCGATGCCGACATAATTGTCGCCCGGCTGTGCCACGGGAATGAAGATCAATCCGGTTTCTTCGTCCACCGACATCAGGCCCCAGGTTCCGGGACCCTGACGATCCTTCCAGCCGTCGGCGCCCCAGCTTCCCGCATTGGGTTCGCCTGGTCGCGGCGCGATGTGGAAACGCCATTTCAGCTTGCCGGTGACGACATCATAGGCGCGCGGATCGCCGGAAGGTCCCTTGGAGCCGAACTCGGCTGTGGCGGGGCCGGTGATCAGCAGGCCCTTATAGATGGTGGGGGGCGAGGACAGGCGGTAAGGCACCCCCTTGTCCGCAAAGCCCTCGCGGATGTCGATGTAATTTTGCGCGCCGCCGAAGTCGGCGATCTGCACGCCCGTCGCAGCGTCCAGGGCATAGATGCGGTCATTGACCGGCAGATAGATGCGCGGCTTGTGCGCGCCATCGCCCGGCCAATAGGACACGCCCCGGTTCTTAGCGTGTACGCCGCTGTCGAAATGCCAGAGCTCGCGGCCGGTTTCTGCGTCCAGCGCATAGGCCGTACCTTGCAGGTCCAGCAGGTACATCACGCCATCGATGACGATGGGGGTGACTTCCCAGGCGCCGCGCTGGGGCAATGTTTTCTGCCAGATGGGTTTGAGGTCTTTCACGGTCGCAGTGTTGATCTGCTCGGCCGGCGAAAAACGGTCGAAGCGCAGGCCGTTGCCCCAGCCCGGCCATTGCGTTTCGGCGCGCGCTTCAAACGCCAGAGCGGCCAGCGCCGTCAGCAATGCAAGACCCAAAAGTCGTTTCATGTCAGGTGTGCTTCTGCCTGGATCAAGCCGCGAATGTAGCCGAAGTCGAAGGAGTAGCTTTCACGCGGTCCGTTCGGGTTGTCCTTGAAGGTCGGTGCATGGTCGGGCATCAGGAGCCCGTCATAGCCGACATCGCGATAGACCTTCAGCGCCTTGACGAAATCCACATCACCTTCGTCGGGAAAGGTCTCGATGAAATCGTCGCGGTGGCCGCGAATATTGCGGAAATGGACATTGAAAATCTTGCCGCGCTCGCCGAACCAGCGGATCACGTCGTAAACCTCCTCGCCCGGATTCTGCAGCATCTCCGACACGGTGCCCTGGCAGAAATTGAGGCCATGAAAGGGACTTTCCTGGATGGCAACAAAGCGCTTCATGCCCTCCACTGTGCCCAGCGCGCGCTGGATGCCGCGATAGCCGCTGGGCGGCATGCCGGGGTCGTGGGGATGCTGGGCGATTTTCACTTTGTATTCGTTTGCTACCGGCACCACACGGTCGAGGAAATAGGTGATGCGCTCCCAGAAGACTTCCGCCGGCACGGTGCCAGCACGGGTCAAAGGCAGATCGGGGGCATCCGCCAGCTTCCAGCCGTGATAGATGGCGTCGCCCCGCCCAGGCACCGCGACATTGCGGATCGCGCCCAGCAGATTGAGCGCATACTTGATGCAGGGAATGCCGGCCGCCGCGACGTTGCGGATGTGGGTCTGGAAGGATTCGATGTCGCGATCGCGCTGCGGGCTTTCGCCCAGGTTGATGGCGGGATGCTCCTGCTGGTCGACATTGGTGGTGGGCAAGGCGCATTCGGCGATGTCGTAGGTCAGGCCGTGCTTCTGCGCGATATCGCGGGTGCGCTTCAGTTCGTCCACCGTGGCATAGATGCGCGCCGGATCCGCGATCACGGCGGACGCGCCCACGCCGTTCACACCGAAGCGTCCCAGCCAGGCGGCGTCCCGGTCCGCCAGAATGCCCTGCATCTGGTGACCAATGCGCACCTTCATCGGCTTGCGTTTTTGGATGGCGGGCTTTGTCGCCTGTGCGGGCGTTGCGGCCAGCGTGCCGAGCGCCGAGATCTCAAGGAAATGGCGACGGTTGACGGTCATGGTCTTCCCCCTGCTGCCTCTTTTGGACGAGACTTGGGGCAAAGCGTAGCGGCGAAGCCTGCAAGGCGCCAGCAGCGCAGA
>JBBQHU010000041.1:0-21671 GCA_038324265.1 Micropepsales bacterium
AAGAACAACGCGGACTTCTTCGAAAGCATGAACACCTGATTTGGCTGCGAGGCAGAACGCAAAAGGCCGGACGCGAGTCCGGCCTTTTTTGTCATCCACGAGGGCCTATCGTTCTTGGGTAGAGCTAACTGTCACTATTCAGGGGCGGTCGAGGAACAGCTTTTTGTAGCTTCAGATTGTGCTTTTTCGCCTCGTCTATCAGGCGTTCGTATTCTCTAGCCAAATAGAAAAGCCGCCATTGCACGTAGCCAAAGTATTCTTCGTGCTTTTCTAGAAGGGACAGCTCCACGGAAACTGGTTTGACTTTGCTTTTCGTCGTTTCTCGAGCAGTCTTTTCGAGGTCCACGAAGCAGAGTGTTCCAGTCCTTGAGAACCCGTCAAACATGCAATGTGCAAATTGATTGCGAATGGTCTTGCAATGTTGCATGTCGGAAATTGTTTCGTTGTACAAATGCTTCAGCGCAGTATTTTCGAATTTATGCCGCATCAAGGCATCGGCTATTTGAATTCGAGCCTCTTCGCCCCTAGCCCTAAACAGTACTCTGATCATGGTCGGAATATCGTTCAGGACTGCGGCAAGTAGCAGTCCCAACGCATATTCTAATTCACCATATCCTGCTAGCAATCGACCAACGATTGCCATTTCTGCTTCATGGCCAAGCATGCCTGTGATTTTGAAGCGAAAATTATTGTCAACCATTGAGTGATTTTACGCAGGAGGCTTTAAAAACGCAGCCACTGCAGGATCATTCTTCAACTGCTCAACTTCCTTGGCCGTCGGAAGCTGCGGCTTGTCGCGCTCGACATTGACCATGCAGAGGAAGCCCATCGGCTCGTCGCCCCTGGTGCGGAACTGGTGCCAGGTCATGGGCGGGATGCGCACCAGGTCGAATTGCTTCACCGGCTTCACCTCGCCGCCCACCATCACATCGGCGGCGCCGCGCAGGATCATCACGCCATGGGTGTGTTCGTGCCGCTCCAGGGTGGAATAGCCGCCGGCTGCGACTTCGAAATAGCGCATCTCGCACTTGAGCTCGGCATCCTGGAACAGGACCTGACGGGTGATGGACTTGAAGGGGGCGGAGCCTTCTTCCTTGTAGGCCAGCAGGGAAACCTCGTCCCAGCGGAAGTCTTGCGCAAAGGCGCGAAACAGCGCTGCTTGTTTCTCGTCGGCCGTCTTGTTGCCGGGCTTGTCCATCACGCCACCGCTTCCTGGAATTTTGCGGCTTCCTCGGTCATGCGGTCGCCGGCGCTGAGCAGGTCGCCCCCGATCAGCAGCATCACGTCTTTCCCATAGAATTGCAGCATTTCGGGGACACGGGCCAGGGTCATGCCGCCGGCGGGAACCGGGATTGCGCTTTTCAAATCACCCCAAGGCTTTAGCGCCGTGTGGGCCAGCGCCGTGCAGGTGGCGGGGGTGTAGCCAAAGCGGCCGCCATGATTGGCGAACACCACCGCGTCGGCGCCCAGCAGCCGGAACAGCTTTCCGAACAGGAAGGGTGGGGCGATATAGCCGGGGCCGGTCAAGGCGGGATGACCCATGAAGGCGAAATCGGGATTGTCCTTCACCAGCGCGTGAAAAGTGGCGACACCAGCGATCATGGGTGCGACCAGCGCCGCGCGCAGGCCGCAGCGGCGGGCGATGGCGATTTGCGCGCGCATCTGTTCGAGGTGCCCGGACAGCGACGGCAGATAGACCGTGCGGCTGCCGGTTGCCGCCATGGCTTCGGCAATGCGCGGCACGCGTTCGGCAAAAGGACTGTAATGCTGGTCGGCCAGGCCGTGATCGTCCTTGATGAAGTCCAGTCCCCCGCGCGCCATCTTGGCGGCGACATCGGCAAGGCCCTGCGACGGCAGGCCCTGCGGCTTCAGCGCCGAGCAGGTCAGCGCCCGCTTACCAGCACCCGCCAGGGCGCGCAGGCCATCGATGCCGTGGCGCGGGCCGCCAAAGGCCTGCAACACTTCGTCGGGAAATTCCGCATCGTGCAGCACGATGTCGGGATGCATGGAGCTGTTGCCGAACAGCATGTTCAGCAGCTGCCCCGCTTCAAGCCCGGTGGTGGCGACGCTGAGACCGATGCGCGCCTCGAACACGCCATTGCCCAGGTCGCGGATGTCCTCGACCTTGCCGACGATTTCTTCCAGCACGGCGGGGTCGGTGATGGCGGCGACCGGCATTTCCACGCTTTGCTCGACCGCGATGCCGGTGGCCCGCGCCGCGACGCGGTCGGCCGTGTCGGTGATGTGATAGATTGCTGTCAGCCGGGTCATGTCAGGGCACCAGGATCGTGGCGCCGGTGGTCTGTTTGGAGGTCAGCGCGTCATGCGCCTTTGCGGCATCCTTCAAGGCAAAGCGCTGGTTGATGGCGATTTTCACCGCGCCGGAGGCGATCACCGCAAACAGGTCATCGGCGGCGGCCTGGGTTTCTTCCGCCGTGCGGGTGAACGACGCCAAAGTCGGGCGCGTCACCAGCAGCGAACCCTTGGCCGCCAGCAGCGACGGCGCGAAAGGCGCGACGGGGCCTGACGCATTGCCATAGGTCACCATGATGCCGCGCACGGCGAGGCAGTCGAGCCCCGGCAGGAAAGTATCCTTGCCGATGGAGTCATAGACCACAGGCACGCCGACGCCGTCCGTGATGGCGCGCACCTTCTTTTCCCAGCCTTCTTCCTGGGTGTTCAGCACATGGGCGCAGCCATTGGCCTTGCACAGCGCGATCTTGTCCGGCGAGGTGGTGCTGCCGATCACGATGGCGCCCAGCGCCTTGGCCCATTGCACGCCGATCTGGCCGACACCGCCCGCGGCAGCGTGGAAGACAATGGTCTCGCCCGCCTTCACGGGATGGATCTGGCGCAGCAGATATTGCGCGGTCATGCCCTTCAGCAGCACGGCGGCGGCAATTTCGTCGCTGATGCCGTCGGGCAGCTTCACCAGCTTGTCGGCGGGCACGTTGGCGGCATCGGCATAGGAACCGATGGCGCCTGAGCCATAGCCGACGCGGTCTCCAACCTTGACCCGCGTGACGCCTTCGCCCAGCGCCTCGACCGTACCCGCGGCTTCCGAGCCCAGGCCAGACGGCAGCGGCAGGGCATAGAGCCCGGTGCGGTGATAGGTGTCGATGAAGTTGACGCCGATGGCGGTGTGTTTCACCCGCACATGACCTGCGGGCGGCGCCGGCAGGTCATAGTCCACATATTGCAGCACATCGCTGCCGCCGGTCTTTTCGAAGCGAATGGCCTTGATCATGCCCACGTCCCAATCATGAAAGATGCTCTTTGAAAAAGACGTCGGTGCGGGAATTGGCCAGCGCGGCGGCATCGGCGTCGAAGTTCTTGCCGCCGGGCCGCGCAAAGGCGTGATCCACGCCCGGATAGACGTGGCAGGCGACTTTGCTGTTGTCCTTCAGGCCGTCCAGGATCTTGGCCTGTGCCGCCTTGTCCGAAAAACCATCTTCGCCCGCGATATGCAGCATCAGGGGTTTTTGGATCTTGGCGGCTTCCTCCAGCTTGTTCTGGATGTTCACGCCGTAATAGCCGACCGACGCATCGCAATCGGTGCGTGCCGCCGTGAGATAGGCCAACAGCCCGCCCAGGCAATAGCCGACCGCACCAACTTTTCCGGTGACGCCTGCCATGCTGCGCAGATGGGTGATGGTGGCCTGGATGTCCTGCACGCCCGTGTCCGGATTGAAGCGGTTCATCAGGTCGAGAGCCTGTTGCCACTCCGCGTCCGTCTTGTCGGTCAGTTGGGTGCCCGGCTGCAGCCGCCAGAACAGATCCGGGGCGAGCGCGAAATAGCCCTGCGCCGCCAGCCGGTCGGCGACGTCCCGCATCACGGCGTTGATGCCGAAGATTTCCTGGATGACGACAATGGCCGGGCCTTTGCCGCTCGCCGGGGCGGCGAGATAGCCGTTGAAGCTGCCGTCGGCGATGGCGATGGTTTGGCCCATTTCTGTCAGCTTGCCTGCTGCTTCTGCCGTTCCTGGCGCAGCTGCAGCGGCAGGGTCAGCACATGGTCCAGCACGGCGCTGTCGGTGACGCCGTCCGAACAGTTGCCGGCCTGACAGATAAAGGCGGTGGGCAGGCCGTTGACCATGGTGCGGCCGGTGGCGGGGTGGCCTTCGGGCAGCGCCTCGCCCGGCTCCATCTGGACAATAAGCGCGTTGGGCATGGCCTTGCCCCAGGCGGTCTTCAGCAGTTCCTGGGTGCGGGCGTTACCCTTGTGGCCGATCACCAGGATGATCAGGCTGTTCACCAGAACCTCAAAGCCGTTCAGGAAAGCGCCCGAGCCGTTGACGACGCGGGTGGCTTCACTACCGAAGGTGACCGCCAGGGTGGAAGCGCGGCTCATATAGTCGCGCTCGCCGGTGATCAGCGCCAGGCGCGTCAGCACCGTCAGCATGGCGCCGTTGGTGGAGGGGGTGGGATTGTCGAACAGCATGCGCGGGCGAATGAAGATCTGTTCGGCGTCATCGGCATAGAAACAGTAGCCGCCCAGCTTGGTATCCCAGAAATGGTCGTCCAGGGTTTTGACCCAGCCCTTGGCGGGCGCCAGGAAGCGGTCGTCGCCGGTGACTTCCCACAATTGCAGGGCGGCGCGGGCCATGTGCGAGTAATCGTCGGCAAAGCCACCGCCGCCCTTTGTCTCGCCATTGATGTCATGGGCGAGGCGATCGCCGTCGCCCAGCGTCTTGACGATATAGTCAAAGCTGGTGATGGCGGCCTGGATCCATTCCGGCTTTTCGAACACCTGGCCGGCGCGGGCGATGGCCGCGATGGCCAGGCCGTTCCAGCTGGCCATCACGCGCGTATCGCGGGCCGGGGTGGTGCGCTTGGCGCGCGCGGCCTGCAGCATTTCCAGCTGGCGTTTCAGAAGCGCTTCATCGGCTTCGTTGGCGGGCATGGCGTTGCCAAGGCGGCGCGGCAGGTTGCGGCCATTGAAGTTGCCGTCGCGGCTGACGCCATAGACCTGCTTGAAGCGGGCCGAGAAGGTGCCGACCAGCGCCGCATCCACTTCCGCTTCGCTCCAGGTGTAATAGCGCGCATCGTCGGCAACGATGCCGCTGGCCATGGCGGCGGCAAAGCCGTCCCCCACCTTCATGTCGCGCAGCATCCATTCGACGGTTTCCGCCACGCGGGTGCGGCCCAGGCCGTTGCGGTTGAACTGCCAGACCTGGGTCAGGACATCGACCATCTGGGCATTGTCGTAGAGCATCTTTTCGAAGGAGGGTTCCAGCCAGCGCTCGTCCATGGTGTGGCGGAAGAAGCCGCCGCCGACATGGTCGTACATGCCGCCGAACAGCATGCTGTCCATGGTGGCGAAGATCAGCTGCGAGAATTGCGGCATGCCGGTGCGCAGGAAGGCGCGCCACAGCAGTTCCAGGGTGATGGCGGTGGGGAATTTCATGGCCCCGGTGATGCCGCCGAAGAAGATGTCAAAGGTCTGGCCCATGCGCAGCGCGGCCAGGTCGAGATTCATGTTTTCCTGCGGCGCCGCCATGTCGCGGTTGTAGAGGTCTTCCAGCGCGGTGCGGATGCGTGCGGCATTTTCCGCCACCCGCACCTTGTCGGTCTGCCACAGGTTGGCGGTCTCGGTGAGCACCTGGCGGAAGGAGGGCTGTTCGCCCTGCTGTTCGCGGGGCAGATAGCCCACCACCCAGAAGGGCACGCCGTCGGAAGTGAGGAAGATGTTCAGCGGCCAGCCGCCCTGGTGGCGCATGGCGCCCGCGGCGCCCTGATAGATAAGGTCCAGGTCGGGCCGCTCTTCGCGGTCGGACAATACGGGGATGAAATTCTCGTTGATCTGGGCGGCGATCTCCGCGTCCATGAAGGCTTCGCGGTTCAGCACATGGCACCAGTGGCAGCCCTGATAGCCGAGGCTGAGCAGGATCGGCTTGTCCTGGGCGCGGGATTCGGCGAACGCAGCTTCCCCCCATTGGCGCCACTTGACGGGATTGTCCTTGTGGGCGGCAAGGAAGGGGCTGGTGGTGTCGGTCAGGCTCATGTTCTCAAATCCAATCGGGTGGGGCTCACGGCTTCACGCCGGCCCACTTCTGTGATGTTTTTGCGGCGGGGTTACTTACCCGAAAAAACACCACAAGAGCAAAAGGTGCCGCATGAAGGTCACGATCGAAATGGACATGACCCCCCAGGAGGCCCGGGCCTTCATGGGGTTGCCGGATGTCGCCCCCCTGCAGGCCAAGATGCTGGAGGATATGCAGGCCCGGATGAAGACCGCCTTTGATGCCGGTGACCCGGAAGCCATGATGAAGGCCTGGATGCCGCTGGGCGGGGCCGAGGCTTTCGGCAAATTCCAGAAACTGATGTGGGATTCGGCCACGTCCATGGTCAAGAAGGACGGCAGATAGCCTTGTCCTTTCCATGAATGCGACGATTTTCGCCCTGTCCAGCGCCCCCGGAAGAGGCGGGGTGGCGGTGGTGCGGGTGTCCGGGCCCATGGCGGGCGCGGCCGTCGCGGCGCTGGCCGGGCCCCTGCCCGCCCCGCGCCAGGCGGCGCTGCGACGGCTGGCACGTGACGGCGCCGAGATCGACCAGGCCCTGCTGCTGTGGTTTCCCGCCCCGGCCAGCTTTACCGGCGAGGATGTCGCCGAATTCCATGTTCATGGCGGACGGGCGGTGCGCGAGGCCTTGTTTGCGGCGCTGGCCGCGCTGGGCCTGCGCCCCGCTGAGCCGGGAGAATTCAGCCGCCGGGCCGTGGAAAACGGCAAGCTGGACCTGACAAGGGCCGAAGCCATCGCGGATCTGGTGGATGCCGAAACCCCCGCCCAGTTGCGCCAGGCGCTGCGCCAGCATGATGGCGCGCTGGCGGATTTATATGAAGGCTGGCGCAGCCGGCTGATCGCGGCGCTGGGGCGCTGCGAGGCGGCGATCGATTTTTCCGATGACGGGGTGGGCGGGGCGGAATTCGCGGCTGCTCGAGCACAAGCCATTGATATATATAAAGAAATATCTGCCCATTTGGAAGATGGCGGTCGCGGTGAAGCGTTGCGCGAAGGCTTGCGGCTGACCATATTGGGTCCGCCGAATGCCGGAAAATCAAGTCTTATCAATGTTTTGGCTAGTCGGCCGGTGGCCATCGTCTCCGAGATTCCCGGCACCACCCGCGATGTGGTGGAGGCGCGGCTGGACCTGGGCGGTTATCTGCTGACGGTGGCGGACACCGCAGGGGTGCGCGCCACCAGCGATCCCATAGAGGCCGAAGGGGTACGCCGCGCCCTGTCCCATGCCGCGGGCGGCATGACGCTGTTGCTGCTGGATGGAAGCGCAGCAGATCCGCGCGCCGGATTGCCGGAAGATCTGCCCGAACCCGATCTTGTGGTGTGGAACAAGGCCGATCTGGGCGTGCTGCATGAAGGCATTTCGATCTCGCTGAAGACCGGCGAGGGGCTTTCCATGCTGCAGTCTTTGCTGCAGCAAAAGCTGCAGCATAAATTGGAAAGCACGGGCTATGCGCCCGCGCTGACCCGGCCCCGTCATCGCCACGCGCTGGTCGAGGCGCAAGCGGCCCTGCAGCATGGCCTTGCCGTGCCCGCGGATCATCCCGAGTTTCTGGCTGAAGATCTGCGGCTGGCGATGCGCGCCATTGGCCGCATTACCGGCCGGGTGGACGTGGAAGAGCTGCTGGATTTCGTCTTCCGCGATTTCTGTATTGGGAAGTAGTTGTCCACAGCGCGCCCCGCGCGTAATAGCCAGCACATGTACGACGTAATCGTCATTGGCGGTGGACATGCGGGCTGCGAGGCGGCGGCCGCGTCTGCGCGCTTTGGCGCCCGCACGCTGTTGCTGACGCACAAATTCGAGACCCTGGGCGAGATGTCCTGCAACCCCGCCATCGGCGGTGTCGGCAAGGGACACCTTGTGCGCGAAGTCGATGCGCTCGACGGATTGATGGGCAAGGTCGCGGATGCCGCCGGCATCCAGTTTCGCCTGCTCAATCGCCGCAAGGGTCCGGCGGTGCGTGGACCGCGCGCCCAGGCTGACCGGGCGCTGTATCGCGCGGCGATGCAAAAACTGCTGGTGGAAATTCCCAATCTGGAAATTCGTGTCGCGAGCGCGGAAGACCTGATTTTAAAGGGTCAGATGATCGTCGGGGTGCGCTGCGCCGATGGCGAAGAAATTGCCGCTGCCAAGGTGGTGCTGACCACCGGCACCTTTCTCAATGGCTTGATCCATATCGGCGAGACCAAAATTCCCGCCGGGCGGATGAAGGCCTCGGCCTCAAGTAGCGAAGCGGTAGGCCATAAAATAAGCGATGGCGTCGAAGCACCGTCCATCGGCTTGTCGAAGACTCTTTACGGCTTCGGCCTGAACATGGGGCGGCTGAAGACCGGCACGCCGCCGCGTCTCGATAGCCGCACCATCGACTGGGCCGCGCTGGAGATGCAGCAGGGCGATGCGCCGCCCTCGCCTTTCTCATTCCTGACCCGTGCCATCACCACCCCCCAGATTGCCTGCGGCATCACCCGGACCACGCTTCAGACCCACGAGATCATCCGCGCCAACCTGCACCGGGCACCGATGTATTCGGGGCAGATCGCCAGCACCGGGCCGCGCTATTGCCCGTCTATCGAAGACAAGGTCAGCCGCTTTGCGGACCGGGAGTCTCACCAGATTTTCCTTGAGCCTGAAGGACTTAACGACAATCTGGTCTATCCCAACGGGATTTCCACCTCGCTGCCCCAGGACGTCCAGGTGGCGATGCTGGCGACCATTCCGGGGCTGGAAAAGGCCGTCGTCCAGCGCCCCGGCTATGCCATCGAATATGACTATGTCGATCCGCGTGAGCTTTCTCCCGCGCTGGAGGTGAAGGCGGTGCCGGGCCTCTATCTGGCGGGACAGATCAACGGCACCACCGGATACGAGGAAGCCGCCGCGCAGGGCCTGATGGCCGGCTGGAATGCCGCCCGGGCCGCCAGCGGGGCCGCCCCGGTCATTCTGGACCGGGCCCAGGCCTATATTGGGGTGCTGATCGACGATCTGGTGACCAAGGGCGTCTCGGAGCCCTATCGCATGTTCACCAGCCGGGCCGAGTATCGCCTCACCTTGCGGTCCGACAATGCCGACCAGCGGCTGACCGCGCTGGGCCAGTCCGGCGGGATCGTTGGGGGGGAACGGGCGGAAGTCTTTGCAGCAAAGCTTGACCGCCTCACTGTTTCACGTGAAACATTGGGGAACTTGTCTCTCACCCCCAACGAAGCCGCCAGGCACGGCCTGGCGGTGCGGCAGGACGGGGTCCGCCGCAGCGCGCTGGACCTGATCAGCCTGTCGGATTTCGCCACGGTAGCGCGGATCTGGCCGCAATTGGGGTCTTTGGAACCCGAAATCGTCGAACAGCTGGAAATTGACGCCCAGTATGCCGGTTATCTCGACCGCCAGGACGCCGATATCGTCGCCTTCCGCCGGGATGAGGGCCGCGCCCTGCCCGCCGGTCTCGACTATGGCGCCATCATCGGCCTGTCCAACGAGGTCCGCCAGAAGCTGGAGCGCATCCGTCCTGCCACCCTGGGGCAAGCCCAGCGCATAGAAGGTGTCACTGCGGCGGCCCTGACCCTGATTTTGGCCCATGTGAAGGGCCTGAAGAGCAAAAATGCCGTTCGGGCCTGAAGAGTTCGCCGAAAAGGCGATTGTTTCACGTGAAACACTGGCCCGGCTGAAGGCCTATGCCGATACCCTCACCGAATGGAGCGCCCTCCACAATCTGGTGGCCAAGAGCACCCTGCCCGACCTGTGGGAACGGCATATGTGGGATTCTGCCCAGCTGGCTCCGTTGGTCCCCGAAGCTGCCTGCACCCTGGCCGATCTGGGCTCAGGGGCGGGATTTCCGGGGCTGGTGCTGGCCGCCATGCTTCCGGGCCTTGCCGTGACCCTGCATGAGGCCACTGCCAAGAAGTGCGCCTTCCTTCGGGCCGCTGCGGATCGCATGGGCCTCGCCGTCACCATTGAGAACGCGCGGATGGAGGATTTGCCCCACCGCCCCTATGACGTCGTCACCGCGCGGGCCTGCGCCCCCCTGCCAAGGCTGCTGGAATATGCCCACAGGTTCGTGGGACCGAACAGTGTTTGCTTGTTCCTGAAGGGACAAAATGTGGGGTCTGAATTGACCGAAGCCCATAAATGTTGGAAAATGGAGGTCTCTCAGGTTGCAAGCCAGACGGACCCGTCCGGTGCTATAGTGACGGTAAGAGAGCTGGAATCCCTACATGTCGCCGCCCCCAAAACCGCGCATCATGGTCGTCGCCAACCAAAAGGGCGGCGTCGGTAAGACCACCACGGCCATCAACCTGGGCACTGCCCTGGCGGCCGTGGGCGAGCCCACCCTGGTGATCGACATCGACCCCCAGGGCAATGCCTCCACCGGGCTGGGCATCCACCGCCAGGACCGCGGCCTCACCACCTATGAAGTGCTGATGGGTGAAGCCAGCCTGGCGCAGGCCATCGTCCCCACCCGCATCCCCGGCCTGTCGCTGGTGCCTGCCACCGTCGATCTGTCGGGTGCCGAGCTGGAGCTGGCCGACAAGCCGCGCCGCAACTTCATTTTGAAGGACGCGCTGGAAGAATATTCCGCACACGGAGGAAATCCGTTTTCCTACGTCCTGATTGATTGCCCGCCGTCCCTCACCCTGCTCACGCTCAACGCCATGGCGGCGGCGGATGCGGTGCTGGTGCCGCTGCAATGTGAGTTCTTTGCGCTGGAAGGCCTGTCGCAACTGCTGCAGACCATCGAGCTGGTGAAGGCCAAGCTCAATCCCACGCTGGAGATGCAGGGCATCGTCCTGACCATGTTCGACAAGCGCAACAAGCTGAGCGACCAGGTCGCCGCCGATGTGCGCCAGACTCTTGGCGAGAAAGTCTATTCCACCGTGATACCCAGAAACGTGCGTATTTCCGAGGCGCCCTCGCATGGCGTGCCGGCGCTGGTCTATGACCTGCGCTGTCCCGGCAGCCAGGCCTATATCAAGCTGGCCGGCGAACTGATCCAGCGCGAGCGGCTGCGGGTCGCGGCATGACACCTCCGAATGATCGTCCGCGCGGCCTGGGCCGCGGCCTGTCCGCATTGATCGGTGATGAAGTCGCCGCCGTGAAGGGCGAGCCGATTGCCCGCAAGGACACGCGCACCCTGCCCGTCGCTTTTCTGCAGCCCGGCAAATACCAGCCGCGCAAGACATTCGACGAACAGCCGCTGGCTGATCTGGCGGCTTCGATAAAAGAAAAGGGCGTGCTGTCACCCATCCTGGTGCGGCCCATCGGCGGCGACCGTTACGAGATCGTGGCGGGCGAGCGCCGCTGGCGCGCCGCCCAGATTGCCAAGCTGCATGACGTGCCGGTGGTGGTGCGCGAGATGGTCGACAGCGAAGCGCTGGAACTGGCCATCATCGAGAATGTGCAACGCGCCGACCTGAACATCATCGAGGAGGGCGCAGCCTATCGCCAGCTGATGGAGGAGCCCTTCAAGCGCACGCAGGAAGAGGTGGCCCAGCATGTCGGCAAAAGCCGCAGCCATGTCGCCAACACAGTCCGCCTGCTGAACCTGCCGCCCCAGGTGTTGGCCTGGGTGCGCGAAGGCAAGCTGACGGCGGGCCATGCACGGACTTTGCTGGGCGAGGCCGATCCGGAAGGCCGTGCGCGCGAATTGATCGAAGGCGCGCTGACCGTGCGCCAGGCCGAACAGCGGCATGTGCCCAAGAAGCCTGTGAAGAAGCCGCTCAAGGACCCCAATATTGCGGACCTGGAAGCCAGCATTTCCAATCGCTTGGGTCTGAAGGTCCAGGTTATCCACAAAGGGGATAAAGGTGGGGAAATCCGCATCACCTATAAAACCCTGGAACAGCTGGACGATATCGAGCGGCGGCTGAAAAGCCCGCGCTAGGTCTGCCGGGCGCGCTTCAGCGCCTCGGCCACATCGATGCGGCCGTCATACAGCGCCCGTCCCACCACCACGCCCGCGATATTGGGCTCGTTGGCCGCGACCAGATTGTCGATATCCGCGATAGAGCCGACGCCGCCGGATGCGATCACCGGAATGGTGAGCGCGCGGGCGAGGGCGGCGGTCGCAGCAACATTCACGCCCTTCAGCAGCCCGTCGCCATCGATGTCGGTGAAGAGAATGGCGGCGACCCCGGCATCTTCGAACCGGCGGCCCAGGTCGGTGGGGGTGAGGTCGGAGACGTCGGCCCAGCCCTGGGTGGCGATCTTCCCGCCCTTGGCATCGGCGCCGACCACGATGCGGCCGGGGAAGGCGCGCGCGGCGTCCTTCACAAATTGCGGGTCGGTCAAGGCGGCGGTGCCCAGGATGACGCGGGTGATGCCCGCCGCCAGCCAGCCTTCGACCGCGGCCATGTCGCGAATGCCGCCGCCAAGCTGGATCGGCAGGTCGATTGCGGCGCGGATGGATTTGATCGCGTCCGCATTGGCCGAATGGCCGGCAAAGGCGCCGTTCAGATCGACGCAGTGCAGCCATTCAAATCCCTGGCCGGCAAATTCGCGCGCCTGCGCGCCGGGATCGGTGTTAAACACCGTGGCGTCTTCCATCAGGCCCTTTTTCAGGCGGACGCAGACGCCGTCCTTCAGATCGATGGCGGGGAAGATAATCATGGACGCCAAGCCAAAAAATTTTCCAGCAGCTTGATGCCGATGGCCTGGCTCTTTTCCGGATGGAACTGTGTACCGGCGATATTCTCATTACCCACCATGGCCGTCAGCGGCCCGCCATAATCGGTGGTGGCGATCAGGTCGTCCGGCAGCACCGGCTTCAGCTGGAACGAATGCACGAAATAGGCGTGGGCCCTGTCAGGAATGCCTTCCAGCAGCGGATGGCTCTGGGCCTTCTTGATCTCGTTCCAGCCCATGTGCGGAATCTTGAGCGGGGCTTCGTTGGACGGAAAATCATTGGGCGTGATCTTCACCACTTCGCCCGCGATCCAGCCCAGCCCGGCGTGACGACCGAACTCGACGCCCACGGTGGCCAGCAACTGCATGCCAACACAGATGCCCAGGAACGGCGCGCCTTCCTTCAGGACTTTCTCGCGCAGCGCCTCGACCATGCCGGGCACGGCGTTCAGACCCTTCATGCAATCGGCAAAAGCGCCGACGCCGGGCAGCACGATGCGCTCGGCCTCCAGCACGACCTGCGGATCGGCGGTGGTGACGATGTCGGATTTCCCCCCACTTCCATTCGAGGAGGCGGCGCGCGCCAAAGCCTTCGCCGCGCTGGCGAGATTGCCGGAGCCGTAATCAATGAGGGCTGTGGTGGGCATCGCGCCGGTTTCTAACGGCATAAAGAGAATTTGTCGAAACAAGAAAGGCCAGGCCTCCCCTTTGCGCGAAGCGCACCAAAGGGGAGGTGGCCCTGGCTGGGCCTCGGCGCGCTAGCGCGCCGTCCAAATATCTGGGCGCTCCGCGCCCGGCCCAGCGAAGGCCGGAGGGGTCAATTTAATGCGGGCAGGGCAAATCGGCTTTGGGCGCGGGTTTGGCAGTGAGCCGGAAGCCTGCCACCAGCAGGTCCTGCCAGGTGGGCGCGGGGTCCACGGCATACAGATCGCCGGCGCGCATCGCGGCCAGGCTGCCGCGGCAGGTGGGTGAGGCGAAGCTGGCAACGGGTCGCCAGCCCGCCTTGTTTTCCTTCATCACCGTGGCCCACCAGCGCGCATCGGTGCCATAGACCAGCAGGATTTCGCGCGTGCCGTCACGGTCCAGGTCCATGAACCAGGCATCGCAGCGCATCGCGGGCCGGGTGAGGCAGGGCGGCACGGCAACCTTCTCTGCCACCCAGTCATGCGCCAGCAGCAGGGAAGGGAGCCGGGCACCCTGTGTGCGCACGGTGATATTGGCGCCGATTTCGCTGGGCGGCGGTGGCTGTGTACCGGGCGGGGCGGCGAGCATGACGGCGGCATCGCGCGCCACGTCCGGCCGGGGGCTGTGGGTCAGGGTCGCCAATGCCTCGGCACCGAAGCGCACGCCCTGGCGGCGCAGATAGCCAAAGTCGAACAAAACAGGGTCCACCGCGCCGCGCTCCAGCCGCGCTGTCTGGCTGCTTACCGCAAGCTTCAGCGGATCGGCCAGCGGCGAGGCCAGGGCCAGGCATCCGGCGACGAGCGCCATCGCCATCAGCGGATTGACGATTTCCAGCCGCTGCATCCAGCGCCCGCCGCCAATGGAGATCAGCGCCGTCGCCACATAGAGCAGCCCATACAGCCCCGTCATGGCGATCGCGGCTGCCGCATAAAGCCGCTCGGCGGTCCAGCCCAGCGAAGCGACGCGCAGGTTCAGCGCATGTGCCGCCACGCAGGCCAGCGCCAGGATCAAAAAGCTGGCGGCGAACTCGCTGGCCTTGCGCCAGTGGCCCCGATTGAGGTCCCCGCGATAGGAGGCATTGACCGCCACCAGCAACAGCAGCGCAAAGCTCAGCGACCAGCCCAATGTGGTGGGCGCAAGGAACAGGTGTGTCACCAGCAGGATCGCGGCAAGCACCACCAGCATGGGCAGCGCCACCGTCCAGCAGGCCAGCAGCACCTTGCGCGTGATGCGCTTGGTCACGCTGCCGGGGCCGGTCATGTCGAACGCATCGGCGCTGGCCAGCGCCACCAGCGGCAGGATCATCATCTGTGGGTCAACGCTGGGACGAAAAGCCGGGTAATGCCCGCGCAGCCAGTTCAGCAGGCTGTTGCCGGATCCCACCAGCGCCCAGGCGAGCCCCGCGATCACGGCCCAGATCAGAAGCCGCGCAATCAGTGTCCAGGTGGTTTCAAAATAGATACGATAGCCGGACAACACCCGGCCGCTCTTGGTCCAGCTTCGCAGCAGGGCCTGCGCTGTCACCAACATCAGCGCCGTCAGCACCGCCAGTGCGATGCCGGCATGAACCTGCTCCGCACCCTGGATGCGCCAATGGTGATAGATGCCAAGGCTGGCCAGTGCCGCGGCGACGATGCCGCTCCACAATCCCAGCATCACCACTGGCACTTCACCAAGCCCCTCCAGCAGCACCAGCGGCGCGAAGATACCCGCCAGCGACAAGGCAGCGAAAAGATAGGGATCATGCCCCGGCCACAGGCCGTGGGCGCGGCTCTGGATCAGGGCATACAATCCAAGCCCCTGTGCCAGGCCGATCGCCAGCCGCGCGGTGGAAAAACCGGCGCCGCGATTGCGATTGGCGGGACGGGGCAGGGGATCGGGAATGGGCACCGATTGCGGTACAGGCTCGGGCGCAAATTCCGGCTCCGGCACAAATTCGGGCTCAGGCTCGGTGCGCGCCGTCAGTTCGATCTTGTGCGGCGCGTCAGCGGTGGGGTCCTCAGAAGACGGCTCAGGCAGTGCCGCCTGCGGCTCTGCCGGACCGTCATCGGTCCAGCCGACCGCGTCATTGTCCGCGTGCGGTTCGCTGCCGAAGGGCTTCTCCGGCGTCCAGCACAAGGCATCCGAATCCACCCAGCGCGCCGAATCATCTTTGCGGAAAAAGCCCATCCCGCTTGGTTAGCGCGGATGCGCCAAGCGATCACGCGGGCTTAAGAAGTCTGGTTAATACGGCGCGGGAACCGTAATATTGCGAGATTCAAGGGGGATGAAAATATGCGCTTTCATGTCTGTATCGCCGCGCTGACGTTGGCCACCGGGGCGAGTGCCGCGCCGCTGACCGTGCCGTTCGATTATTCGCAAAGCGCCATCGGGCTGGATGTGACCATCAAGGGCACGCCGCTCCACATGATCCTGGATACCGGCGTCGATCCGTCCGCCGTCGATAGCGCGCGCGCCACGGCGCTGAAGTTGCCGGTGGACAAGGGCAATGGCGGCGAGGCCACCGGCGAGGGCGACGCCAAGCAGGCGCAGATCTATCCCGCCACCATCACAGGGCTGGTCATAGCGGGCCGCGCCTTCCCGGATTTCGACGCGGCATCCATGAACATGGCGGGCCTGTCCAAACGCTATGGCCGTACCCTGGACGGCATCCTGGGCTACAGCTTTCTCAATGGCCAGGTTGTGCTGATCGACTATCCGCGCCACGAACTGTCCCTGCTGGACCAGCCCGCCGATGCCTGGGCGGCGGTGAAGACGTGCAGCAAGCGGTGGACAGTGCCGCTGAAGCAGTTGCCTGATGACAATATACCGGTGATCGACGATTTCCGGCTGGGCGATGCCAGGATTTCCATCACCCTGGATACCGGCTCCAATCGCGGCATCGCGCTGTCGCCCTCGGCACTGGAATTGCCGGGCGTGAAGGCGGCGCTGGTGGAAAAAGGCGAGTCCGCCACCACCGGCGCGCGGGGCGACACCAAGTACAAGACCTATGTGCTGAATGCGCCGGTTGGTTTCGGGCCGTTCGATCTGCCGGCGGGGCAGGTGGCGGCGGTGCGCGGTGAACGCGAAGGTCCGCAGGCCAATATCGGCAACCAGCTATTTGCAGGCATGAAGCTGAAGATGCTGCTGGACTATAAAGCGAAGCTGATGACGTTCTATGGCGGCTGCCGCGCCTAGTTGTCGTCCATCTTCAGCGCGGCGATGAAGGCTTCCTGCGGGATTTCGACCTTGCCGAACTGGCGCATCTTCTTCTTGCCCTCTTTCTGCTTGTCGAGGAGCTTGCGCTTGCGGCTGATGTCGCCGCCATAGCACTTGGCCGTCACGTCTTTGCGCAATGCAGACAGGGTTTCGCGCGCGATCACCTTGCCTCCGATGGCGGCCTGGATCGGGATCTTGAACATGTGGCGCGGGATCAGGTCCTTCAGCTTTTCGCACATGGCGCGGCCACGGCCTTCGGCGCGCTGGCGGTTGACGATCATGCTCAGCGCATCCACCGGCTCGTCATTGACGAGAATGGACATCTTGACCAGATCGCCTTCCTCGTACTTCTCGATGTGATAGTCGAAGCTGGCATAGCCGCGCGACACGCTTTTCAGGCGGTCATAGAAGTCGAACACCACCTCGTTCAGCGGCAGCATATAAACCACCATGGCGCGGTTGCCCGCATAGGTCAGCTCGACCTGGCGGCCGCGGCGGTCCTCGCACAGCTTCAGCACGCTGCCCAGATATTCGTCCGGCACCAGGATTGTCGCCTTGATCCACGGCTCTTCGATGTGATCGATATAGGTCACGTCTGGCATGTCGGCGGGATTGTGCAGTTCCTTCACCGTGCCGTCATTCATGTAGAGCTTGTAGATCACGGATGGCGCGGTGGTGATCAGATCGAGATTGAATTCGCGCTCCAGACGTTCGCGCACGATTTCCAGGTGCAGCAGGCCCAGGAAGCCGCAGCGAAAGCCGAAGCCCAGCGCGGCGCTGGATTCGGTTTCATAGGTGAAGCTGGCATCGTTGAGATGCAGCTTGCCCAGCGCCTCGCGCAGGTCTTCGAACAGGGCGGCATCCACCGGGAACAGGCCGCAGAACACCACCTGCTGCGCCGACTTGAAGCCGGGCAGGGCCTGGGCGGTGCCGCGCTTCTCGTCGGTGATGGTGTCGCCGACCTTGGTGTCGGCCACCTGCTTGATCTGGGCAGTGATGTAGCCGACCTCGCCGGGGCCCAGCCGTTCGACGCCGACCTTCTTGGGCTTGAAGACGCCGATCTGTTCCACCTGATAGACGGCATCGGCCGCCATCATGCGGATCTTCTGGCCCTTCTTCAGCTCGCCATCGATGATGCGCACCAGCACCACCACGCCAAGGTAGGCGTCGTAATAGCTGTCGATCAGCAGCGCCTTCAGCGGCGCATCCACGATGCCCTTGGGCGGCGGCAGGCGCTTCACCACGGCTTCCAGCACCAGCTCGATACCGATACCGGTCTTGGCGCTGATCGGGATGGCCTCGGAGGCGTCTATGCCGATCACATCCTCGATCTGCTGCTTGACGCGCTCGGGCTCGGCCGCCGGAAGGTCGATCTTGTTGAGCACCGGCACGATGTCGAGCCCGGCGTCGATCGCCTGATAAACGTTCGCCAATGTCTGTGCTTCGACGCCCTGCGACGCATCCACCACCAGCAGCGCGCCTTCGCAGGCGGCGAGACAGCGCGAAACCTCATAGCCAAAGTCGACATGGCCCGGCGTGTCCATCAGGTTGAGGACATACATCTCCCCGTCCTGCGCCTTGTAGTCCAGGCGCACGGTCTGGGCCTTGATGGTGATGCCGCGCTCGCGCTCGATATCCATGGAATCCAGGATCTGGTTGGTCATCTCGCGGGTGGAGACGGTGCCGGTGAATTGAATCAGCCGGTCGGCCAGGGTGGATTTGCCATGGTCGATATGGGCGACGATGGAGAAATTGCGGATTTTGGACAGGTCGGTCATTTGCGGGGGGTCTAGCAGATGGGGGGCCCCCATTCCACAGGGTTTTCAGGCTATAAGGCCCCCATGCTGCACTACCTCTACCTCGATTATGGCGGGCGGGCCCAATACCGGCGGGAGCTGAAATACAGCCTTATTTCCCTGCGCCAGGCGCTGGCCGGGGCCGTGGATGCCCGGATTGCCGTCTATACCGACGCGCCCGCTGTCTATGCCAGCTGGCCGGTGGAGGTGGTGGATATCGCGGGCCGGATTTCGGACTGGTCGGGGCAAGGGATTTACCCCCACCGCATCAAGCCGGCCGTGGTGCTGGACGCGCTGCGGCGGTTCGCGGGCCCGGTCTGCTTCCTGGACAGCGACTCCATCGTGCGGCCGGGCTTTCATGCCGAGGTCGCCGACAAGCTGGCGCCCAAGGAAGTCTTCGCCACCGTGAAGTGTTCGGTGGTGATGAACCGGTTCGAATTGATGAACCCGTTCCCGCCGCTGCGGGGCTTTCGCACCGTGCTGCCGCACATGGGCAGCTACCATTACGACCTGGAACAGAGCTGGATGTTCAATTCCGGCCTGATCGGGGTGTCGCCGGGGCATGAACCCCTATTGGAAGACACGCTGGCCTTCATCGACGCCCTGATCGGACGGGCCAAGAAATTCCCCACCATCGAGCAGTTCGCGCTGAGTGAAGTGTGCCGTCTTAACCAGACGCCGGTTTCCGAAGTAACGCAGACCTTCACGCATTACTGGCAGGGGCGGCGGCGCATCTATATGGCGGACCGGATCGCCAAGGCGCTGCCCTCCGACTGGAACGACCTGACGCCGCCGAAGGAATGGGATGCCATGAACTATTGGGCGGTGCGGGCTTATAATTATTATTACGGCACGCGGCACATGTTCGCGGGATGGAAAAAATGAAACCGCAAAAGACAGCCCAGAAAAGCGCGGCAGAGGAACTGGCCCCCGGCCAGTCGGTGCCGCTGCTCAAGGCGCTGCACATCCTCACCCACAATGGCGGGATCAATGCGGATTCACGCCGCAAGCTGAAGCAGGTGCAGCACCTGGCGCAGCTGATCAAGCCGGCGATTGATGCGGCGCTGGCCGAGAAGCCGGAGCCGGTGCTGGCGGACCTGGGCGCGGGCAAATCCTATCTGGGCTTTATCCTGTACGACCTGTATTTTGCACCTGCCGGCCGTGGCCGCGTGCTGAATGTCGAAGCACGTCCCGCGCTGGTGGAAACGGCCAAGGCGATCGCCGCGGAAAGCGGCTTTGATCGCATGGATTTTGTCGAAGGCACCATCGCGGAAAGCGAAGTGGGCAAGGTGGACATCGTCACGGCGCTGCATGCCTGTGACACCGCCACCGACGAGGCGATCCTGTTTGCACTGAAGCACGAGGCCAAATTCGTGGCGCTGGTGCCCTGCTGCCAGGCGGAACTGGCGCAGCAACTGGACGCTATGAAAGGCCGGCTGGAACAGCTTTGGCGCCACGGCATGCACCGGCGCGAATTCGGGTCACACCTGACCAATGTGCTGCGCGCGTTGTTCCTGGAAGCGCATGGCTACAAGGTGCGGGTGACCGAATATACCGGCTTCGAACACACCCAGAAGAACGAACTGATCTTCGCCGAACGCCACCAGCGCAGCAATCCGCGCGCGCGGGCGGAATTCGAGAAGCTGGTCAAGGAAATCGGCGCGAGCCCGAAGCTGCTCAGCTTCTGAGAGTTGCGCCCAATTTCAGCGCCGCCGCCACGATCTTCTGGTTCAAGGCTTCAATCTCGGCATCGGTGAGCGTGGCACTGGACGGCTGGATGCGCACGGCGACCGCGACGGACTTCCGGCCTTCGGGCACGCCCTTGCCTTCATAGATGTCGAACACCGTGACGGTATCCACCAGCGCGCGGTCGGCCTGCTTGACGGCTTTCACGATCTCGCCGGCGGCCAGTTTCGCATCCACCACGAACGCGAAGTCGCGCTCGATGGCCTGGAAGGGCGAAGGCTGGAACAGCGGCTTGGCTTTGCTGTTTCCCTTGGTCTTGGCATCGGGGATGGCGTCGAGGAAGATTTCAAAGCCCGCGACCGGCACCTTGATGTCGAAGGCGGCCAGAACCTTGGGATGCAGTTCGCCGAATTGGGCGATGACCTTGGGGCCCATGGCAATCGTGCCGCTGCGGCCGGGGTGATACCAGGCGGGTGCGCCCTGGGTGATCGGGGCCGACGTGGGCGCGCCGGTGATGGCTTCCAGCGCCGACAGCAGGTCGGCCTTCACATCATAAAGTCCGGGCGCTTCGGTTTTCTGCCAGTGGCGCATCGCATGGCCGGTGCGGATGGCGGAGGCCACCGTCTTTTGGGCCCCCGGCATGCCGCTGTCGAAGGCGGCGCCGATCTCGAACAACTGCAGATTTGAGAAGCCGCGCGCGGCATTGCGTGACGCCGCCGCCAGCAGGGACGGCAGTATGGATGGGCGCAGCGCGTCGAGGTCCGACGCGATGGGATTGGAAAGCTGGCGCGCCTCGTCGCCGCCGCCGAACAAGGCGGCATTGGCACGGGCGATGAAGGAAAAGCTGACCGTCTCGTTGAAGCCGCGCGATGCCAGCGCCCGGCGCGCGGTGCGGGTGCGGCGCTGGGCCTTGGACAGGACAGGGGCAGCGACGGCGTGGGCGCGCGGCAGCGGCACCGATGCGACGCCGGACAGGCCGTGAATGCGCACCACCTCTTCGACCAGGTCGGCGGGGCCATCCACGTCATGGCGCCAGCTTGGCGGGGTGACATGCAGGTCGCCGTGATCTTCGACCACGAAGCCCAGGTCGCCCAGAATCGCGATGATGCGTTCGCGCGGCACCGCGATGCCGCCCAGCTTCTCCACGAAGGCGGGATCAAAGGTGATGGGCTTGTGCGGCGGCGGCAGTTCGCCGGCGATCACCACGTCGCTGGCCTCGCCGCCGCACCAGTCCAGGATCAGTTGCGTCGCCAGTTCCAGGCCCGGCAGCACGAATTGCGGATCGACGCCGCGCTCGAAGCGGTAGCGGGCGTCGGAAATGATGCCGTGCTTGCGCCCTGTGCGCGCCACAAAGCCCGGATCGAAGAAGGCGGATTCCAGGAACACATCCACCGTGTCGTCATAGCTGCCTGAGTCCTTGCCGCCCATGATGCCGGCGATGCCCAGCGCGCGGCTGTCGTCGGCGATGACGACGGCGTTGGCGTCCAGCGTGTAGGTGACGTCGTCCAGCGCCAGCAGCTGCTCGCCGTCCTGCGCCATGCGGGCGGTGATATTGCCGTTCAGCCTGGCCGCGTCGAAGACATGCAGCGGGCGGCCACGATCCTGCGACACAAGATTGGTGGCATCCACCAGTGCGGAGATGGACTTCATGCCCACGCTCTTCAATTTGTCCTGCACCCA
>JBBQHU010000042.1:0-21589 GCA_038324265.1 Micropepsales bacterium
GAACTGATCGCCCGCCGCGATGTCCCGGCCAAGGTGGTGATCGACGAATATGTCGCCGTGTCCGGCGCCTTCTTCGGCGCGGACGAACCCGGTTTCGTCAATGCCGCGCTCGACACGATAGCCAAGCGCAAGCGGGCGGCCGAGTTCGGCCTGCCAACTCCCGAAGGGGAGTTGGATTTTTAGTGGTCGCACGTGCGACGCCTCGCTTTGCTCGGCTGCCCGATGCTTCGGCCTGAAGGCGAACTCGACTTCTGATGCCTTTGGCCTGATATTCGCCGCATGGATGAGTTTGGCCTGATTGCCCAATACTTCGCGCCGCTGGCGGGTGCGGGCGGGCTGGGCCTGGCCGACGATGCCGCGATCCTGTCGCCGCGCGTTGGATACGATCTCGTCATCACCACCGACGCAATTGCAGAAGGCGTGGATTTCTTCGGCTTCGATCCTGCCGCCACCATCGCGCAAAAGGCGCTGCGGGTGAATCTGTCCGATCTGGCGGCCAAGGGGGCAGATCCGGCGCATTACCTGCTCAACCTCTCACTGCCGCACACCGTGACCCCGGACTGGCTGGCCGGTTTCGCGGACGGCCTCGCGCAAGATCAGAAGACGTTCGGCATCAGCCTGCTGGGCGGCGACACCAGCGCCACCGATGGCACCTTGGCCATTGCCATTACCGCATTCGGCTATCTACCACAGGGCACCATGATCCGGCGCAGTGGCGCGCGCGTCGGCGATCATGTCTATGTCACCGGCACCATCGGAGATTCCGGCGGCGGCCTTGCGATTTTCCGCCGCGAGAAGCATACGCTGAATGACGCGCAGCGCGACGCCCTCATCGCTCGCTATCGCGTGCCGCAGCCGCCAGTGCAATTCGCCGCGCAACTGCGCGGTATCGCCAGCGCCAGTGTGGATGTGTCCGATGGTCTGATGGCCGACCTCGGCCATGTCGCGGTGGCGTCGAAGGTCCGCATCGTGGTCGAGGGCGCGCGCGTGCCCTTGTCCGATCCGCTGCGTGCGCTCTGGGGTGATGCTGCGCTTCTGCGCGCCGTGGCGGCGGGTGACGACTATCAGGTCGCCTTTACCGCCGCGCCGGGACTTGCGGGGCCATTCACCCATATCGGCCATGTCGAAGCCGGGCAGGGAGTCAGCCTCACCGTGAACGGCCAGGAAACCGCGGTGCCCAAACCCGGCTATCGGCATTTTTAACGGTTCGCTAACCCTGTTTTGCCAGCTTGGTCCCATGAAACCTGTCGCCATCCTCACTGCCTTGGCCTTGCTGGCCCTTCCCGCCCTGGCCGCGGAAGAACATGCCAAAAGCGAGGGTGGGGAAAAGAAGGGCGGCAAGCCGGGCACCAATGTGGACATGCCCTTCCTGATGGCGCCGCTCACCGACGCCGACGGCAAGCTCACCGGCTATGCCTATATTTCTTCCCGCCTGACTGCGAGTTCGGAAAGCGTCGTCACCGATGTGCGCGACAAGCTTCCCTACATCCAGGACCTGCTGGTGCGCGATGTAAACGGCACCGGCGTGACCGTGGCGGACGATCCGGAGAAGGTGGACATCCACGGCGTCGAAGCGCGCCTTCTCGCAGCTGCACGCAAAGTGATGGGCGCGGGCAAGGTCAAGCAGGTCATGATCTGTACCGTCCAGATTGCGCAGTTGCACCCGGTCCAGACCCCGGCCGTGAACACCCCGCCGGACCAGCAGCATCCTGTCGACGCCAAGAATCCCGTCAAATCGCGCTGCGAAAGCTAAAAATTCACGATGCGCCCGGTTGCCGGGGGCGGCGCCATTTGGCAGTCTTCGCTCGCCCTTGAAGCGGCGAGTCCCCCACCTCACAGGCGGGACACCGGCCATGGGGATCGGCCGCGCGCCCATCCCTGATTTCGGGAGGGTCCCGCTCCGGTCGACCCATCTTCGATAGAACCAATGCTGGGGGAAACCATGCAATTAGAACTCGTACTCGGCTGCGCCGTGCTGGCGCTGCTTTATGGCCTTTACACGATCCGTTCGGTGCTGAGCCTGTCGGCCGGCAATGCGCGGATGCAGGAGATTGCGGCCGCCATCCAGGAAGGGGCAGCCGCCTATCTCAATCGCCAATACACCACCATCGCCATTGTCGGCACGGTGATCTTCTTGGCGGCTTTTTATCTGGGATGGCAGGTTGCTATCGGCTTCCTGATCGGCTCGACCCTCTCGGGCCTGGCCGGCTATGTCGGCATGTATGTCAGCGTGCGCGCCAATGTCCGCACGGCCGAGGCCTCGCGCTCCGGCCTGGCAGCAGGCCTGTCGGTGGCATTCCGCTCCGGCGCCGTCACCGGCATGCTGGTGGTAGGCCTGGGCCTGCTGGCGGTGGCCGGCTACTACTTCTTCCTCACCACCGGCATGAAGCTGGATATCGCGGTTCCCGAACAAAGCCGCATCATCGTGGACAGGCTTGTCGGTCTTGGCTTCGGCGCCTCGCTTATCTCGATCTTTGCCCGACTGGGCGGCGGCATCTTCACTAAGGGCGCCGATGTCGGCGGCGACATGGTGGGCAAGGTGGAAGCGGGCATTCCCGAAGATGATCCGCGCAACCCCGCCACCATCGCCGATAATGTCGGCGACAATGTCGGCGATTGCGCCGGCATGGCGGCCGACCTGTTCGAGACCTTCGCCGTGACCACCGTGGCCACCATGGTGCTGGCCTCGATCTACTTCACCGGCGAACTCAAGGCCCAGCTGATGCTGTATCCGCTGGCCATTGCCGGCATGTCCATCATCACCTCGATCATCGGTACTTTCTTCGTGCGGCTGGGAAAGTCCGGCCACATCATGGGCGCGCTGTACAAGGGCGTGATCGTGACCTGTATCCTGTCGCTGATCGGACTCTACCCTTTGACCAACTGGTTGCTGGGCAGCATGGACACCCCGCTTGAGGGCGTCGCCTATACGGGGGCGTCGCTGTTCTATTGCGGCGTTGTCGGCCTGGCCGTCACCGGTCTGATCATCTGGATCACCGAATACTATACCGGCACCAACTTCCGCCCGGTCCAGTCCATCGCAAAATCGTCTGTCACCGGCCACGGCACCAACGTGATTCAGGGACTGGCGATCTCGATGGAGTCAACGGCGCCGGTGGCGCTGGTGATCTGCGTCGGCATCATCGTCACCTATACCTTTGCGGGCCTGTTCGGCATCGCCATTGCGGTCAGCACCATGCTGTCGCTGGCGGGCATGGTGGTGGCGCTGGATGCCTTTGGTCCGGTCACCGACAATGCCGGCGGCATTGCCGAAATGGCGGGTCTTGAGGGCGATGTCCGCAAGACCACCGACGCGCTGGACGCGGTGGGCAACACCACCAAGGCCGTCACCAAGGGCTATGCCATCGGTTCGGCGGGCCTCGGTGCGCTGGTGCTGTTCGCGGCCTATACTCAGGACCTTAAGTATTTCGCGGCTCAGGGTACCGGCTATTTCGCCGGCATGGAGTTGCCGACCTTCAGCCTGTCCGATCCCTGGGTCGTGGTCGGCCTGCTGTTCGGCGGTCTGCTGCCGTATTTGTTCGGCGGCATGGCGATGATGGCGGTCGGCCGTGCGGCCGGTGCGGTCGTGGAAGAAGTGCGCAAGCAGTTCCGCGAAATGCCGGGCATCATGCAGGGCACGCAAAAGCCCAACTATGCCCGCGCCGTGGACCTGCTGACCAAGGCCGCCATCAAGGAGATGGTGGTTCCGTCCATGCTGCCGGTCTTCTCGCCCATCGTGCTGTTCGTGGTGGTCGAGCTGATCGCGGGCAAGACGGCGGCGTTCAACGCGCTGGGCGCCATGCTGATGGGCGTGATCGTGACGGGTCTGTTCGTCGCGATCTCGATGACATCGGGTGGCGGCGCCTGGGACAATGCCAAGAAGTACATCGAAGACGGCAATCACGGCGGCAAGGGCAGCGAGGCCCACAAGGCCGCGGTGACGGGCGACACGGTCGGCGATCCCTACAAGGACACTGCCGGCCCGGCCGTGAACCCGATGATCAAGATCACGAATATCGTGGCGCTGCTGTTGCTCGCGGTACTTGCGCACCTCGGTTGATCCCAGCGACAAAAGACCCAACGACAGAAGATAAAGGCGTGGAGAGCAATCTCCGCGCCTATTTCTTTTCAGACAATCAAGCCGTTACGGCACCGGACCGCCGCCGTTGCCGGGATTGGTTTCCTGGATCTGGGTGGCAGATGTGCCGGGTGTGGCGTTCAGCAACTGCTGCAGGAAAGTCAGCTCACGACCGCGCGCGGGCGTTTCCCTCTTGTCGAACGAGATTACGTGCCCGTCCTGCAGCCCGAAATGGCGCACGGCGGTGACCTTGTTGGCCTTGTCGAAGGAGACCGCCAGGATCGTGCGACGCAGCACCGTGGGGGTGAAGAAGGCGACCTGCTTTTCGGTGGCCGAGATATAATACCAGCTGTCACTGCCAAAGGTGGCAGTGGTCGAGGCATAGCCCAGACGCGACTGGACCGAAGTCTTGGTGTCGGTGCCCGTCTTGATGCTGCCCTCATTGGCCGGATCGGCGACATAGCCGCGCTGGCTGATGACCGGCGCGCACGCGATCAACAGGCTGATGGCGGCGATCGGAACCAGGACAAACTTCATGCTCTAGGACCCTTGATCCAACCCGTGGGCTAACGCCCTGGGGCGTGTTGGCCGCTCTCGCGGATGTGCTACCGTCCGGGGCGCGGGGATGCAAGCCCCGCAGGCGCCAGGGAACCGGTTTGATGTTGAATTTGCTCAGGAAAAAGCCCTCGCGCAAGCGCGAAGGCGCCAGCCTTTATGAAGCTCTGGTAAGCCGCGCCCGCGCCAGCATCTTTTTCACCGATTTTGCCGTGGCCGACAGCATCGATGGCCGTTTCGACATGGTGGTGCTGCATGCCTGGCTGGCGCTGGCCACCCTCAAAACCAAAGGCGCAGGCGAACAGGCGCAGGGCCTGACCGACGCCATCTTCACCGGTTTTGACGAGGCCATGCGCGAGCAGGGTGCCGGCGACATGGGCCTCGGCCGCAAGATGAAGGCCTTTGCCGACGCCTTTTATGGCCGGCTGGGGGCTTATGAGCAGGCCAAAAACGAAACGGAGCTGGCGGCCGCCCTGGCAAGAAACCTCTATCGCGGCGCCGCCGTGGACCACCGCAGCAGCACGCTGGCGGCCTATGCCGTGCGTGCCCGCGAAAACCTGCTTGTCTCCTTGCCGCAATCGCTGGATTTCGGCCCTCTTCCGGCCCTATAGACGCGCATGACCGAACCACTGCCGCTGTCCCATTCCTACAATCTGTCGCGCCTGGGCAATGCCGGGGATGTGGTGACGTTCACGGCTGACGAGGCCCAGCGCGCCGCCATTGCCCGCTGGTCCGGTGTGCTGTCGCTGGAAAGCCTGTCGATCACCGTGAAGCTCGCCAAGCTGGGGGCCACCCAGTTCGGGCTGGATTTCCATGTCAGCGCCGACTTGAACCAGGCCTGCGTCGTGACCCTGGAACCCGTGCCGGCCCATCTCGACCACAGTTTCCACCGGGAGTTGCACTTTGTCGGCCAGACCCGCCGCAAGTCCCCGGTCGAATCGCCCGCCGATGTCGTGGTCGATGCCGACCTGGAGGAGGGACCTGAGGAGATCGAAAGCCTGCATTACGACCTGGCCGCCCCTGCGCTGGAGGAATATGTCCTGGCCCTGGAACCCTATCCGCGCTGCCTTGGGGTGGAGTTTACCCCGCCTGATGCGGGTAAAGAGGCCCCCCAAAACCCCTTTGCGGTGCTCAAGGGGCTGAAATCCGGGCTTTAAGCTCTTGTCCGGCCCCGATTTTGGCTTGAAACCCCTCGCGGTTTCCTGCTACCCACGCCCCCTGTTTGCCGAACCGGGAACGACCCGGCCTTTAGGAGTCTCCCGCCATGGCGGTGCCGAAACGTAAAACGTCCCCCTCGCGTCGCAACATGCGCCGCTCGCACCATGCCTTGACGGCTGCCGCATACGGCGACTGCTCGAATTGCGGTGAGCCCAAGCGTCCCCACCACATCTGCGGTGCCTGCGGCCATTATGCCGATCGCGAAGTCGTGAAGGCGAAGAGCTAAGACCTTTCGCCTGAAAGGTGACCGTGTCTCGCGCCCTGACCGTTTCGATTGATGCCATGGGCGGCGATGCCGGCCCTGGCATTGTCGTAAGTGCACTTCTCAAGACCATCCAGCGTCATACCGGCGTGCAGTTCCTGCTGCATGGTGACGAGGCGCAGCTCAATGCCCTGGTTGCCAGGCACGCCCAGCTGAAAAGCCGGGTGACGGTGCTGCATGCGCCGGGCCGCGTCTCGATGGATGACAAGCCCAGCCACGTGCTGCGTCGGGGCAAGGACACCTCGATGTGGCATGCCATTCAAAGCGTGAAGCAGGGCGAGGCGCAGGTCGCCATCAGCGCCGGAAATACCGGTGCGCTGATGGCCGTGGCCATGTTCGGCCTGGGCATCGTCGAAGGCATTTCGCGTCCCGCCATCGCCACGATCTGGCCGACCATGCGCGGCCAGACGGTGGTTCTGGATGTGGGCGCCAATGTCGGCGCCACCGATGAACAGCTGGTGGATTTCGCCGTGATGGGCGAGGCCTTCGCGCATGTCATTTTCGGATTGCAGCGGCCCACCGTGGGCATTCTCAATGTTGGTGCCGAAGAGCAGAAGGGCAATGACGCCGTGAAGGGCGCCGCCGCCATCCTGCGGGCCGCCAATCTGCCCATGGCGTTTCACGGATTTGTCGAAGGCGATGACATCGCCAAGGGCACCGTGGATGTGGTGGTCACAGACGGCTTCACCGGCAATATCGCACTCAAGACGGCGGAAGGCACCGCCCGGCTGGTGGGCCAGTATCTGCGCCAATCGCTCCGGCGTTCGCTTTTCGGGCGCATCGGTGCGCTCGTTGCCAGCAGCGCACTCACCACCTTGCGCCGCAAGCTCGATCCGCGCGCCGTCAATGGCGGCATTTTCCTGGGGCTGAACGGCGTGGTGGTGAAAAGCCATGGCGGCACCGACGCCGTGGGTTTCGCCAGCGCCCTGGACATGGCGATCGACATGGCGCGCGCTGACATCAATGACCGCATCACGGCGGATCGCCGCAGCATTACTGCGGCGCGCCAACACAGCGAACAGGGGACGGCATGATCCGCGCCCGCGTCATCGGTTGCGGCAGTTGTCTGCCGGCCAATATTGTCACCAATGATGATCTCGCCAAGCGGATGGATACATCCGACGAATGGATCCGCGAGCGCACCGGAATCCGCCAGCGCCATATCGCGGTCGAAGGCGAAAAGACGTCCGACCTGGCCCTGGGCGCGGCCCGCGAAGCCCTGACCGACGCCGGCATCGATGCCGGCGAGCTGGACATGATCATCGTGGCCACCACGACGCCGGACGAAAGCTTCCCTGCCACCGCCACCGTGGTGCAGTCGCGCCTGGGCATGACGCGCGGCGCCGCCTTTGACGTCCAGGCCGTCTGTTCCGGCTTCATCTATGGCCTGTCGGTGGCCGACAGCCTGATCCGCACCGGGGCGGCCCGCACCATCCTCTTGATCGGCGCCGAGACCATGTCGCGGCTGCTGGACTGGGAAGACCGCGCCACCTGCGTGCTGTTCGGCGATGGGGCAGGGGCCATCGTGCTGCAGGCCCATGAAGGCGTGGGCGACAATTCTGACCAGGGGGTGCTGAACACCCGCCTGTTCTCAGACGGCCGACTGCACGACATGCTGTATGCCGATGGCGGTGTCTCCTCGACCCAGACCGCGGGCAAGCTGCGCATGCAGGGCAAGGAAGTCTTCAAGCACGCCGTGACCAATATCGCAGGCGCCATCACCGCGTCCGTCGAGGCAGCCGGCATTGAAATCGCCGACATCGACTGGTTCGTCCCCCATCAGGCCAACCAGCGCATTCTGGACGGCATCGCCCGCAGACTGGCGATCGATCCGTCCAAGGTGGTCTCGACCCTGGCCTTGCACGGCAACACCTCGGCGGCCTCGGTCCCCCTGGCGCTGGTCGCTGCGGTCCAGGACGGCCGCATCAAGCGGGGCGACCTGGTACTGATGGAAGCCATGGGCGGCGGCTTCACCTGGGGCGCCGGGCTTATTCGCTGGTAGGCACCGGCTAACTGCCGGCCGCGCGCCCAACCGTCCTTACCCGGAACGTAACTTAAAGTCCTCTGGCCAAGTCTTTGATCTTGACCATTATTCACGGCCGGGTTTACCGTGGTGTGGATAACAGAGAGTCGACCATGACCACGGGAACCCTGACCAGAGCCGATCTTACCGAAGCCGTCTTCCAGGCGGTTGGGCTGTCGCGCACCGACTCGGCCCAGATGGTCGAGGACATGCTGGAAGAAGTCTGCGGCGCACTCGCCAAGGGCGAGACCGTGAAGCTGTCCTCCTTCGGAACTTTCGCGGTTCGCCAGAAGTCCCAGCGCATGGGCCGCAATCCCAAGACCGGCGACGAGGTTCCGATCGCGCCGCGCCGCGTGCTGGTGTTCCGTCCCAGCCATGTGCTGAAGGCCGTGATCAACGGCCAGGCTGTCTCGCCCGAGGGTGAAGACTAGTGTCCTCTGCCGCGCTCGCCTTCGCGGACAAGATTGGCCCGGTCAAATCTGCGGAAGCCTTCCGCACCATCAGCGAAGTCGCGGACGAACTCGACGTGCCGCAGCATGTGCTGCGCTTCTGGGAAAGCCGCTTCGCGCAGATCAAGCCGGTCAAGCGTGCCGGCGGGCGCCGCTATTACCGTCCCGACGATATCGACCTGCTCAAAGGCATACGCGCGCTGCTCTACAGCGACGGCCTCACCATCAAGGGCGTGCAGAAAGTCCTGAAGGAGCGCGGCCTGCGCCATGTCGCCCAGATCGGCCGTGGCGGTGAGCCCGTGGCGGAACCCAGGGTGATCGAGAAGATTGTCTATGTGGAAAAGACCGCGGTGGCGCCGGTCAAAAAGGCCCGGCCGGCCCATCTGCGCGCCGTCCCGCTTGCACCGTCCTTGCCCTTCTTCGACGAGCCCGCAGCAGTACGCGAAGCCCCGACGGCGGACACGACGCCCGCGCCGCTGATCGAACAGGCCAGGGTCGCGCAGGCCATGACGGTAATGGAAACCGCGACACCGCCCGTCGAGGATGGCTTGGCTGCTGCAAGTCGCATCCGCCTGGAAGCGTTTCTGGACGACTTGACCGGGCTGAAACTACGCCTGCACGCCACGCGCCGCTGACGCGATCATCTATTCGCAAGAACCCAGGGAATCCGGGCAAAATATGTGCGGATTGCGGGTTGCTGCTGGGGGGCAGGGCCGCTATGTTCCGCGCCCCCGAGGTACCCCTGGTCCTCAAAATACTGTCGGAATGTAGCGCAGCCTGGTAGCGCACTTGTCTGGGGGACAAGGGGTCGTGGGTTCAAATCCCGCCATTCCGACCATTCTTTCCCCGGGAGGCACGCATGCGATTTCTCGCTTCTGTGATGCTGGCCCTGGCCGCTGCTCCCGCCCTCGCCGCCGAACCGGTATCCGGTGATTTCCTGATCCCCCAATTCCAATTCCACGACGGCGAGACGCTGGCGCTGCGTCAGCACTACACGACCCTTGGCGATCCGAAGAACCCCGCTGTTCTGGTGCTGCATGGCACGAACGGCCGGGGCGACGACATGCTGAAGGCCAATTTCGGCGGCCAACTGTTCGGGCCCGGCCAACCGCTGGACGCGGCGAAGTATTACATCATCCTGCCCGACTGCATCGGCGCGGGAAAAACCTCCAAACCTTCCGACGGCCTGCGCGCAAAATTTCCCCGCTACAATTACGACGACATGGTCGCGGCGCAATTGCGCCTGCTGACCGAACATCTGCACGTTACCCATCTGCGCCTGGTGCTGGGCAATTCCATGGGCGGCATGCTGACCTGGGACTGGGGCGTCACCCATCCTGACTTCATGGACGGCCTTGTGCCGCTGGCCTCGCAACCCGCCCCAATGGCATCGCGCAACTGGATGATGCGGAAGCTGGTGATCGACACCATCAAGGCCGATCCCACCTACAACGACGGCAACTACACCGCCCAACCACCTTCCATGAAATACGCCAATGCGTTCTTCGGTGTCGCCACCAGCGGCGGCACCCTGGCCTGGGAGGCGCGCGCCGGCACCCATGACGCCGCTGACAAGGTGGTGGACGACATGCTGGCAGGACAGACAAGCGGCGATGCCAATGACACGATCTGGCAGTTCGATGCGTCGCGCGACTATGACCCCGCGCCAAGGCTGGGCGCCCTGAAAGCGGCGGTGCTGGCCATAAATTCCGCCGATGACGAGCGTAACCCGGCGGAAGTCGCCAGCACGCCGCGCGCCATCGCACGGATGAAGAATTCAAAATTCACCCTGATCCCCGCCAGTACGCAGACACGCGGTCATGGCACCACGGGCCAGGCCGCATTGTGGAAAGACGCGCTGGCGGACTGGCTAGCGGCGCTGTCTGTTCGCTAGTCGCCCGTCACCGGCCCGCGCGGCGCATCCTTGGCCAGCTCAGGCACTTCGGTGGTGCCGCGCCCGACATGGCTCTTGCGATAGCCATAGGCGAAATAGATCACCAGCCCCGCCGCTGACCACACCGGGAACAGGATCATGGCGGGCTTGGGCAGGAAGAAAAACAGGATCAGGCAGCCCAGCGCCGACACCGGCGCGAAGAACCAGATGAACGGCGTGCGGAAGGGGCGGGCTCGTTCTGGCGCCTTGTAACGCAGCACCAGTACCGCGATGGAAACCACCGCGAACGCGAACAGTGTGCCGGAGTTGGATATGTCGGCGAGGTACCCAACCGGGAAAAAGGCTGCCGCGAAGGCGACGCCGACGCCGGTGATCCAGGTCACGACATGCGGGGTGCGGAAGCGGTCATGCACTCGGCTCAGCACTTCGGGCAGCAGGCCGTCGCGCGACATCACGAAGAAGATGCGGGTCTGTCCGAACATCATCATCAGGATGACGGTGGGCAGCGCCAGACCGGCCGCCAGGCCCAGCAGGTTGCCGACCATGGGATGATTGATGGAGCGCAGCACATGCGCCAACGCCTCATGGCTGCAAACCAGCGGCTCGTTGGCGAAGGACGCACAGGCCTGGGTCAGCGCCATGGAGCCGGGCTCAAGCTGTTCGCCATGCGGGCCGAACACCGGTTGCGCGCCATAGGATCCGATCGCACCGGCCGCCACCAGCAGATAAAGGATGGTGCAGATCGATAGCGATGCGATCAACCCGATGGGCAGGTTGCGCTGGGGATTCTTGGTTTCCTCCGCGGCAGTGGAAACCGCATCAAAGCCGACATAGGCAAAGAAGATCGAGGACGCGGCGCCCACCACGCCCACCGTGCCCCAGCCATTGGGGGCAAAGGGATGGAAATTGCCCATCTTCATCACCGGCACCGCCAGCGCGATGAAGGCGCCCAGCGCCACCAGCTTGATGGTGACCAGCACCGCGTTGACGTTGGCGCTTTCCTTGGTGCCGATCACCAGCAGCACCGTGATCACCATCGAGATGAACACCGCCAGCAGGTTCACGCCGCCGCCGGTAAAGTATCCCGTCGCAAGCGCGGGCGGGATCACGATATGGATCTGCGCCAGCAGCCCCACGATATAGCCTGACCAACCGACCGCGACGGCGCTGGCGGCGACCGCATATTCCAGGATCAGTGCCCACCCCACCAGCCAGGCCACGAGTTCGCCCAGCACAGCATAGGAATAGGTGTAGGCAGAGCCCGACACCGGCACCATCGAGGCGAGTTCGGCATAACAGAGCGCGGCAACGGCACTGACCGCGCCGGCGATGATGAAGGACATCATCATGCCGGGGCCTGCCTTCTGGGCGGCCTCTGCGGTCAGGACGAAAATGCCGGTGCCGATAACGCCGCCAATGCCCAGCAGGGTCAGCTGAACCGGACCCAGGCTGCGGTGCAGCGACTTTTTCTCGGCCGTCGCCAGCACCTGATCGAGAGATTTGACCCGCCACATAATTGCAACCCCGCTTTGCAAGGCTTGCATTCGAGCCGTTCGCAGGACGCATGCCCATGCGACATCTTGTTCAGTCCAATACATCCTGTGCTTCGGGATGGCGCTGGAACCAGGCGCGGGCATAAGAGCAGCGCGGCTCCAGCACCAGCGTGTTGGCGCGGGCATGATCCACGATCTGCTGCATCAGCCGCCCGGCGGCGCCGGTGCCGCGCAGAGGCGGATCGGCCTCGACATGGGGCAGGATGACCTTGCCGTCGCGCAAGCGATATTCGGCCCAGACGAGAAGGCCGTTTTCTTCCAGTTCAAAGCGGCTTTCGGCCGTGTTGTCGATCATTTGCGCACCGGTTCGCGGTACATCCAGGGCATCGCAAGCCCAATGGGAACAATCCATAGGGTGCCGGCCAGAGCGTAGAACAGCAAGCTCACATACCAGGCCGCGCCCGGCAGGATGCGCCATTGCAGCCCGGCAATGAAAATGCCGTAGGCGGGCAGCCAGAGGAAGACGATGACAATGGCGGCAATCAGGGCCTTGGTGCGGCGGGACATGAAAATCCGTGGACGATCTGCAGGCGTATAGGTATCAGATGACCACCATGAACGCCGCCCCAAATTTCTGGAAAAGTCGTACCGCCGTCGGCGTGTGGCTGCTGGCCGTGGCCGTCGTGATCCTGGGCATGATCACCATCGGCGGTCTGACGCGGCTGACCGGATCGGGGCTGTCCATCACCGAATGGAAGCCGATCATGGGCGCGCTGCCGCCCCTGAACGACGCGCAATGGGCCGACGCCTTCGCCAGGTACCAGCAGATCCCGCAATACAGGCTGGAAAATCACGGCATGTCGCTGGAAGCCTTCAAGGGCATCTTCTGGTGGGAATGGGCGCACCGTTTCCTCGGGCGCCTGCTGGGCGTGGCATTCTTCGTGCCGTTCGTCTGGTTCGCCTTTGTCGGCGCCGTCCGCCGCAGCGAATGGCCGCGCATGCTGTTGCTGTTCGTCCTGGGCGGGCTGCAGGGCTTCATCGGCTGGTGGATGGTGACCAGCGGCTTCGAGGTGCGCACCAGCGTCAGCCAGTACCGGCTCGCCATTCACCTCGGCGCGGCGCTGCTGCTGCTGGCGGCGATCCTGTGGATCGCGCTGGGATACCTGCGTGGGTCCGATAGCGACAGCGTATCGGACGCGGAGCGAAGCGACGCCGGAGCGGCCAAGCGCGGCTTCGTGTTCGCCGCTCTCGTCTATCTTCAAATGCTGCTGGGCGCGCTGGTGGCAGGGCTGCATGCCGGGCTGATCTACAACACCTGGCCGGACATGAACGGGCACGTGTTTCCGGACAGCCCCTTCTTTGCGTCACCCTGGTGGATAAACTTTTTTGAAAATGACGGCCTGGCCCAGTTCGACCACCGCATCGGGGCCTATATCGTCGCCGGCTTCGCCGCCCTGATCGTGGTGCGCGGCAATCGCCTGTCCGGCTATGCCAAGGCCAGCGCCAAGACAGTCGGCATCATCACCGCCATCCAGATATTCCTGGGCATCTCGACGCTGCTGATGCAGGCGCCCGAAGGCTTGTCCGCCGTGCACCAGGTCACCGCAGCGCTGCTGCTGTGCGCCGCCGTCTGGCATGCTTTCGAACTGAAGCGCCTGAACGCCTGAATGTCATGGACCGGGCAAGCCGGACCATGACAAGCAACTACGCCATCCCCTGTTCCAGGTCCGCGATAATATCCGCCACATCCTCGATGCCGATGCTCAGCCGCACCACGTCATTTCCCGCGCCCGCCTTGGCGCGATCCTCGTCGGAAAGCTGGCGATGGGTCGTGGAAGCCGGATGGATGATCAGGCTGCGGGTATCGCCGATATTGGCAACATGGCTGAACAGCTTGACGCTGTTGACCAGCTTGATGCCCGCCTCATAGCCGCCCTGCAATCCAAACGTGAAGACGCTGCCCGCACCCTTGGGGCAGTATTTCTGGTGCAGCGCATAGTTGGGATTGTCGGGCAGCCCGGCATAGTTCACCCATTCCACCTTGGGATTGGCCTTCAGCCACTTGGCCACCGCCAAGGCATTCTCGCAGTGCTTCTGCATGCGCAGCGGCAGGGTCTCGATGCCGGTCTGGATCAGGAAGGAATTCATCGGCGAAATCGCCGGACCCAGGTCGCGCAGGCCCAGCACGCGGGTGGTGATGGCGAACGCCATGTCGCCAAACGTCTCCCACATCTTCATGCCGTGGTACGAAGGGTTGGGCGCGCTGAGCGAGGGGAACTTGTCGCTACCCCAGTCGAACGTGCCGCCATCCACGATCACCCCGCCCATGGAGTTGCCATGGCCGCCCAGGAACTTGGTGGCGGAATGCAGCACGATGTCGGCGCCCCATTCGATCGGGCGGATCAGGTAGGGCGAGGCCAGCGTGTTGTCGATGATCAGCGGTACCCCGGCGCCATGGGCGATTTTCGCCAGCGCCTCGATGTCGGTGACCAGTCCGCCCGGATTGGCGAGGCTTTCGGCATAGATGGCGCGCGTGTTCTCATCGATCAGCGGCCTGAAGCTTTCGACATTGGTGGTGTCGGCCCATTTCACATGCCAGTCGAACTTGGCGAAGCTGTGGTTGAACTGGTTGATCGAACCGCCATAAAGCTGGCGCGCCGACACGATGTTCTTGCCCGGGCTCATCAGCGTGTGCATCGCCAGCAGCTGCGCAGCATGGCCCGACGCCACCGCAAGACCGGCGCGCCCGCCTTCCAGCGCCGCGACACGCTCTTCCAGCACCGCCGTGGTGGGATTCATCAGGCGGGTATAGACATTGCCGAAGACCTGCAGGTTGAACAGCGCCGCCGCATGGTCGGCATCCTCGAACACATACGCCGTGGTCTGGTAGATCGGTGTCGCCCGCGCGCCGGTGGCGGGATCGGGCGAGGCCCCGGCATGAACGCTGAGGGTATTGAATCCATAGTCGGCCATCATGCTCTCCCTATTGGGCGTGTTCGATATTGAGGTCGTCTTCCACCCGGCGCACCCAGGCTGCGACGTTCGGATACTGCGCCAGGTCGATGCCAGCCTCGTGGCTGAAGCGGGTATAGGCCACCAGCGCGATGTCGGCGAGGCTGATTTTTTCGCCAACGAAATAGCTGCCGCCCGCAAGATGGTTGTTCATCTGCGTCAGCACGCTGGCGCATTTGCCGGACAAGGCAGGGTCGATCTGGTCGTTTGTCTTCTTCAGATAGTGCTTGTGGAAGCGCAGCACCGCGATGGCGGGCTCGTGATTATACTGTTCCCAGAACAGCCACTGGTACATCAGCGCGCGCTCGAACGCGTCGCTTGGGATCAGATCGCTGCCTTCCGCCAGATACAGCATGATCGCATTGGACTGCGCCAGCGGACCGCTTCCGGCGAACACCGCCAACGGCACCTGGCCCGACGGGTTGAGCTTGAGGAATTCCGGCGTGCGGGTTTCCTTTGCCAGCACGCTGGTCTCGACCCAGTCATAGGGGATGCCCAGCCGGTCGGCGACGAACTTCACCTTCAGGCAGTTGCCCGAGATGGAGTCGCCATAGACGGTCAGAGATGCGTTATCGAGTGACATGGTTCCCCTTCAACTGTTCTTCAGGCCGCCACCTTTGCTGAACAGCAGAGGCTTGCGATTGTCGATCACCTTGCGGTTGATGCCCAGCCATCCCATCTCGCCGGAAAAGCGGCCATGCTCGATCTTGGGACAGCGGTTCATGATCACGGTAAGGCCGGCATCCTGCGCCAGCTTTTCCGCTTCCGGGCTGATCACGCCAAGCTGCATCCACAGCACCTTCACGCCCAGCCTGTCTTTTTCGGCAATGGTTTCGCGCGCGATGTCCGGCGCAAACGATGCTTCCCGAAACACGTCCACCATGTCCACCGGCGCAGGAACATCCTTCAGCGACGCATAAACTGTCTGCCCCAATATCTCCTTGCCGGCTATGCTGGGGTTCACCGGGATCACTTGGTACCCCTTGTTCAGAAGGTACATCATCGCGAAATAGGACGGCCGAATGCTGTTGCCGCTGGCCCCCACCATGGCGATGGTCTTCACCGTGCGCAGGATCTGCTTGATCAGGGTGTCGGAATATTGGGGCAAAAGGGGTGGATTCGCGCTCATGATGCCAATCTAGTGCCCGCAGGCGGCAATTACACGTCATCGCCCCCATTACACGGTATCCAGATACCGCGACCCGGAAATGCCTGATATTCCGACATTTCTGTTGACCCTGTGCGCTGTTCCCCGTATACGTGCCCGTCAATTGAGCGGAAATGCCCTATGAAAACCTACTCGGCGAAAGCCAGTGAAATCGAAAAGAAGTGGGTCATCATCGACGCCGAAGGCCTGGTCGTGGGCCGTCTGGCCTGCATCATCGCCATGCGCCTGCGCGGCAAGCACAAGCCGACCTACACCCCGCACATGGACTGCGGCGACAATGTCATCGTCATCAACGCCGACAAGGTGCTGCTGACCGGCAAGAAGCTGAAGGACAAGATCTATTCCCCCCACACCGGCTATATCGGTGGCATCAAGGAACGCAGCGCCGCCGCCATCATGGCCGGCAAGTTCCCCGAGCGCATCCTGGAAAAGGCCGTGGAACGCATGGTCCCGCGCGGTCCCCTGGGCCGCCGCCAGATGTCCAACCTGCGCTGCTATGCCGGTACCGAGCATCCGCATGAAGCGCAGCAGCCCGAAGCGCTGGACGTCGGCGCGATGAACCCCAAGAACACCCAGTACAAGCGCCCTGTCGCGAAGAAGGCTGCCTAAGTCATGGCTGAAGAGAACAAGTTCACCGAACTCAAGTCCACGCTGATCAAGGCGCGTACCGCTGAAGCCGTCGATCCCTCCAAGATCGACAACAAGCGTGACGCCCAGGGCCGCGCCTATGCCACCGGTCGCCGCAAGGAATCGGTTGCCCGCGTCTGGATCAAGCCGGGCACCGGCAAGATCACCGTCAATGGCCGCGACGAGACCGTCTATTTCGCCCGTCCGGTGCTGCGCATGATCCTGCGCCAGCCGCTGATTGCCGCGGCCCGCGACGGCCAGTTCGACGTGGTTGTCACTGTCAATGGCGGCGGCCTGTCCGGCCAGGCCGGCGCGGTGCGTCATGGCATCAGCCGCGCGCTGGTGGCCTATGAGCCCACCTTGCGTCCGGTGCTGAAGCCCGGCGGCTTCCTCACCCGCGATCCGCGCGCCGTCGAGCGCAAGAAGTACGGTCGCCCGAAGGCGCGCCGCAGCTTCCAGTTCTCCAAGCGCTAAACCGCTGCACGAACAAAAAAACGGCCCGGAGCAATCCGGGCCGTTTTTGTTTGCGCGCTGCTTGTCTCGCCCGAGACGGGCAGGCTTAGTCGGGCGGCGGGCCAGGGCGGTGCGGGTCAAAGGGCGGCGGCACATTGCCATAGGCATTGGGGCCGGGATCGCCGGGCTGGCACCAGAACCAGATCAGCACCACAGCCACCACCAGGCAGGCGATGCCGATCAGGCTGAGGCCCGGCACAAAGAGCAGGCCGACCAGTCCGGCAAAGGCGAAGGTCAGCGCCGTGAGAATTCCCACCACCTGGGTGATGGCCACCAGGATCAACAGCACCCACACCAGCTGGCCGTTCTTGCCGGTATCCTGCAGCCGCCGCGCCCCGATGCTCATGGCGGGCAGCAGCACGGCCAGATTGTAAAGTTCGCCCAGGGGCAGGTGCAGGATGCCGCCAATGATCTGCGCCACGATCGAGGCGATGAAGTTGGCCAGCACGAACCACCAGAACTGGCCGCGGCCCACCCGGCCGCTCATGTCGAAATAATGATCGGTGATGGTGCGCTTGTAATTGTCGAAAATTGCTTGCGTATCCATGCCGCTACCCCCAATTTTTGCCTGCTTGCAGCTGGCAGGTCGAACCACCGGCAAGCACCATACCCCCGCGTCCGGCGCAGGGCCGGTAGACGCGCATTACAGGACCGGTTCAGCTAAAAGGCACAGGCCGCCGCTGTCAAATCAGGCGCACGGGAATTGAAATGAGCAAACACGCGAAAATCTTCATCGACGGGGCTGCCGGCACCACGGGGCTCGAAATCCGCGAGCGCCTGGCCGGCCGCGCCGAGCTATCGCTGCTCACTTTGTCCGATGCCGATCGCAAGAGCACGAGCGCGCGCAAGCAGGCGCTGAACGACGCCGACCTGGTGATCCTGTGCCTGCCGGACGATGCGGCGCGCGAAGCCGTTGCCCTGATCGACAATCCCGGCACCCGCGTGATCGACGCCTCCACCGCTTATCGCGTGGCGCAGGGTTGGACCTATGGCTTCGCCGAGCTGGAGCCGGACGGCTATGAGCGCATCGCTGCCGCCAGGCGGGTGAGCAATCCCGGCTGCTGGGCGACCGGCTTTCTGTCCATCACCCGGCCGCTGGTGCGCGCCGGACTGTTGCCTGCCGATTTCCCCGTCACCGTGGGTGGCGTCTCCGGCTATTCCGGCGGCGGCAAGAGCATGATCGCGGAATTCGAGAATGCGCAGGCGCAGGACTATACCCACGCGGTTTCGCGCATCTATGGCCTGAACCTCACCCACAAGCACATTCCCGAAATGCAGGCGCATTCGGGTCTGGCGCATCCGCCTTTGTTCGCGCCCAGCGTGGGCCGCTACTATCGCGGCATGCTGGTGGAAGTGCCGCTGCAACTGTGGGCACTGCCGGACAAACCGTCCCCGCGCGATATCCACGTCGCCCTGATGAAGGCCTATCCCGACCGTCCGCTGGTCAAGGTGGCCTCGCTGGAAGATGCCGCCGCAACCAAGACCCTGGATGCGGAGATCCTGGCGGGCACCAACGGCCTGACCATCTATGTCTTTGCCAATGAAAAGGCGGGGCAGGTGCGGGCCGTGGCCGCCTTCGACAATCTGGGCAAGGGCGCCAGCGGAGCTGCGGTGCAAAACATGAACATCATGTTGGGCCTGCCAGAAACCACAGGTCTGTAATTTGTGCTAGAGACGGTCATGCTTCGTGGCTGGCTCGGCATTTTTCTCTGCGTCGCCGCCGCGCTCGTGTTGTTTGCGGGCGTGGTTGCCGTGGCCGTGCATCACCAGCCCCGGCCGAATGGCTTTTCCGGGCTGGAATTCGCCCCCATGACCCCAGCCGCCTCCGCCCGCACCCCGCTGCTGGACAAGGGCGGGGCGCTGGTCGCTGACGTAATGGAAGGCAGCCCCGCCGCCAAAGCCAAGATTCTGGAAGGCCAGGTGATCGCCGCGATTGATGGTGACCCCATCACCTCGGCGCGTCAGGCCTCCGACCTGATCCGCGCCCACGCGGCAGGCGACCGGGTTACGCTCACCCTCTACGACATAGGGCAGGGGGAGGTGCAGCCGCAGCAGGTCGCGCTGGTGTTCGATGCCGCCCCGCCCACCGGCAAGAAATTCTTCGTGCATCCGCCCCGCACCCTGGCCAGGGAAAGTCGGGCGCCCATCATCGTCGCCGCCAACGCGGCCTGGTCGAAGCGGATTCTTCGTGGAGCAACAATAAAGCCGCTGGCGTTGGTCGGATTGGGCAGCGGCAAGTGCAATGTCTTCGCGCCCGAGGCATGGAAGATTGCCGGCCATGCCAGCGACAATTCCATGTTCCATGTGATGGCGGGCGAGGGCTTTGCCCATGCCATCTATCAAAGCGCCTTGTTGAACGGCACGGATCCGGAAAGCTTTGTGAAGGCTTACCTGCAGACCACCTTCGGCGCGCCCGCAACACTGACGCCGCCGCAATCGCGTCCCTTCGGCTTCGTGCTGCACGACTTCGGCAACCAGAAGGGCGGCGCGGGTTTCGTGCTCTATCGCGTCACCGGCAATCGCATTGCGCTGTGGCTGGCGGCGGTGCCGGGCGGCGATGTGGCATGGGCCAAGCCGCTGGTGGGCGCAGTGGTGCTGGGCATGCGCTGCGCTGCGCCGGGCGCCCCGGCGCTTGCGCCACGTCCGCCGCAATTGCTGGCGACGCGGATATCGATGCGCTGCATCAAGGGCCAATGTGGCGAAACCGATTTCGCCGCCACCTATCTCACGACGCTGCGGCTGGGTTACGTCCACAATCTCAAGGGCGAGATGTTCCTGATCAAACCCCGCCGCGACTATTGGCAAAACGGCGCCGAAGGCCCGGGCTTCTATCACCAGATCGGTGGCGAGAATGAGCGGCTCTATCCTGGGCGCATAAACTGAACGCGCGGTCCTTTTGCGTCGTGGGTTCGTCGCGCGTGCTCACATACTTTCGTACGCTCCGCGCGACGCTCCTGCCCACGCCACAAAATTCCTCGCGCTCGATCGGCGCTATTGCGCTTTTACTTTGACGTAAGTTCCCGGCGCGTCGCCCAGCACTTTCAGCTTGCCGTCGCCGGGCGTGCGCGCGGCAATTTTCGGACCCGACAGTTTTGCCAGCCACTTGTCCCAATCCGGCCACCAGGAACCGGAATGTTCCTTTGAACCCGCACGCCATGTGTCGAGATCGGCGGCTTTCTTGTCGTTGGTCCAATACTGGTATTTCTTCGCGGCCGGCGGATTGATCACCCCCGCGATATGGCCGCTGCCTGCCAGAATGAAGCGCGCCGAGCCACCGAACAGCCTGGCGCCCTTGAACACCGACGCTGCGGGCGCGATGTGGTCTTCCTTGGCGGACTGGAAATAGACCGGCACCTTCACCTTCGACAGGTCCAGCTTCACGCCGTCCAAAGTCATCTTGCCCAGCGCCAGCGCGTTTTCCTTGTAGCAACTGCGCAGGTAGGACAGATGCAGCTTCTCCGGCATCCGCGTCGTGTCGCTGTTCCAATAGAGCAGGTCGAACGGCATGGGCTGCTTGCCCAGCATGTAATTGTTGATCACGAACGACCAGATCAGGTCATTGGCCCGCAGCATGTTGAAGGCGCCCGCCATCTTGGAGCCGGGCAGTACGCCGCCTTCGCTGTCCATCTTCGCCTTGAGGGCGTCAAGCTGGGCTTCGTCCACGAACACCGAAAGCTCGCCCGCCTCGCTGAAGTCGGTCTGGGCCGCCCAGAAGGTGGCCGAATGCACGCGGTCATCTTTCTTCTGAGCCATGTAGGCGAGGGTGGCGGCCAGCAGTGTGCCGCCGATGCAGTAGCCGACGCAGTTGGGATCACGCACCCCGGTGGCCTGTTCCACCGCATCCAGGGCGGCAAAGATCCCGCCCTTCATGTATTCCTCGAACCCGGCATCCGCCATGTCGGCGCCGGGATTCACCCAGCTCACCAGGAACACGGTGTAGCCTTGGCCCACCAGCCAGCGCACGAAGCTGTTCTCGGGCCTGAGATCGATGATGTAGAACTTGTTGATCCAGGGCGGGAAGATCAGCAGCGGCCGCTCATGGACTTCATCCGTGGCCGCAGAATACTGCAGCAACTCCATGACGCTGTTGCGGAACACCACCTTGCCGGGAGCCGTGGCCACATTCTCGCCGATCACAAAACCGTCCGCCGACTGGCGGATGGAAAGCTCGCCCTGGCCGCGCTCGATATCGGCCAGAAGATTGTCCAGCCCCTTGACCAGATTCTCGCCATTGGAGGCGAGGGTGGCCTTGAGTACGTCGGGATTGGTGAGGGGAAAATTGGTCGGTGCAAAGGCG
>JBBQHU010000043.1:0-21193 GCA_038324265.1 Micropepsales bacterium
CGACTTGGAAGAAAATGAAGACCGCATTCGTTGCGTAGCCGCGCCCGTGCGCGATGCGACCGAGGCCATTATTGGCGCGATCAGCGTTTCCAGCGCGGCACAATATATGGATGATGCCCGCATGAAGAACTTGGTAGAAAAGGTTCAGGCTGCTGCTAATGCCATCAGCCGAGAAATGGGTTGGCGCGGGGAGCGTGCAGTCAGGCGCGCTTAGGCATTGGGTGCTTGATACCCTAACAGCAAGCGGGACGTTGATCCGATTGTTCAGGTTGCCGCCGCAGATGCACTGTCCGCCATTGGCGGGATACTGATATCGAGGTCGGCCACGCTTTTATCCACTTCCGCTGACCCGTGACGAAGTTTAGGTAGGAAATGGAATGATAATTAGCATCTTTGCCTGATGAATAATGTGCGGGAATCATTAGTTCAACGGAATTCTCCGCGGACAACGTCTTCGCCAATTTCGTCGTCACATCAATGACCGCATTTAGCGGCGGGCTCAACGGATCAGTGCAACACCCTAGTTTATCGGCTGGGGTCTCGAATTCCAAGGTCTTTCGTGGGCGTTGATTGAGCCGTAGCGCGATCCTGTTGCGATGGGCTTGGGAGAAGGTCGAGAGGTCAATTCCCTTAGGGAAGTACTGGCGCAGCAAGCCGTTGGTGTTTTCGTCGGTGCCGCGTTGCTAGGGACTGCGAGGATCACAGAAGTAGACCCGCACGTTGGTGGCAATCGTGAAGTTTTTATGGACAGCCATCTCCTTGCCGCGATTCCAGGTCAGGGAGCGCCGCAGTTCCTGGGGCGGCTTGCCGATGTGTCTGGCGAGCGCAGCCACCACGCTCGCCGTGCTCTTGTCTGGCACCTTGAGCAGCATCGTAAATCGGGAATGGCGCTCAACAAGCGTCGCGATGTGCGTGTTGTTCGACCCAGAGAGCAGGTCTCCTTCCCAATGGCCCGGCGCACGCTGGAGCAGTTTGGCATCCCCAGGCGGACCTTCTGCCGCTGGTATGATCGCTATTGCAAAGGCGGCCCCGAGGCGCTGGAGGACCGGCCTTCGGTACCGGGCCGGGTGTGGATCGCATCCCGGCGGCTATCCATAGCCAGATCATCGAGTTGGCTCTGGATCAGTGAGAGTTGTCTCCGCGGGAACTGGCGGTGCGCTTCACCGATGAGAAGCGCTATTTTGTGTCGGAAGCCTCGGTTTATCGGCTTTTGAAGGCCAATGACCTGATCCCCAGCCCAGCCTATGTCGTGATCAAGGCTGCCGATCAGTTCCATACCCAGACCACGCGGCCCAACGAGATGTGGCAGACCGACTTCACCTACTTCAAGATCATCGGCTGGGGCTGGTTGTATCTGTCGATAGTCCTTGATGACATCTCGCGCTACGTCATCGCCTAGAAGCTTTGCACGACCATGCGGAGCTGAGGACGCCACCGACACGCTGGACTTGGCTCTGAAGGCGTCAGGCTGCGATCAGGCCACTGTGCTGCACAAACCAAGGCTGCTCAGTGATAATGGCCCCAGCTACATCGCCGGTGAACTGGCCGAATGGATCGAGGCGCACGGCATGAGCCATGTGCGCGGCGCTCCACTCTATCCCCAGACACAGGGCAAAATTGAGCGCTGGCACCAGACCCTGAAGAACCGCGCTCTCCTGGAGAACTACTTCTTGTCTGGTGACCTGGAGCAGCAGATCGAGGTGTTCATCGAGCACTATAACCACCGGCGCTACCAAGAGAGCCTGGAAAACGTAACGCCCGCTGATGCTTATTTCGGCAGAGCCACGACCATCATCCATCGACGAGAAAGGATCAAGCGACAGACCATCGAACATCGACGCTTGCAACACCGCAACTACGCCGCTTAACATCAACCCCAAGACGACGCCGATACTCCACTAATCCAGCCCTTCTGCTGCGCCAAATGATTTGACGACGGACACTCACGAACTAAGAGTATTAGGTTTGATTATCTGTAGGTACGACTAGTACTGTTTACATCGTTCGGCCTACCAGTCTTTTGGATTGTTCAAATATATTGTCGTCATATCAATCCTGATGTGGCGGGGGGCGTGAGGTCATCGCGGTGGGGTGCTTGCGAATGGGTTCGAATTCCAGGCGCGCTTTTTCCCATTGTTTAATGAGGGCCTGCAGAACGTCTGGATGCAACGCGGCAACATTATAACTTTCGGACGGGTCGAGCTTAAGGTCGTAAAGCTGCGGATAGCCGCGCTGCTCCAGGGCCACCGTATTGTTGCGGTAATAACTCTCCACCACCAGTTTCCACCGGTCGGTCCGGATGCCGGCGATGTCCTCGTCGTTGAACAAAAGAATCGAGGAATGCGGCGATGGCCTCTTGTCCGTCAGGACTCCCGTGATGTCCATGCCGTCCAGCTTGATGTCCCTGGGCAGAGGCACCTGCGCCATGGCGCAGAAGGTCGGCAGCAGGTCGATGCCCATCACAATGGAAGACGTTTTACGGCCCGCAGGCACCGTGCCCGGCTGCCAGGCGATGAATGGCACGCGCGAGGCGCCGTCCCATGCGCCCGAGGCCTTGCGATCGCGCAGCCCGTTGGTTGAACCTTCGTACCAAGGCCCATTGTCTGAAGTGAGTATGACCAGAGTGTCGCGCGCCAGCCCATGCTTTTCCAGCCGCGCAAGGATCCGGCCCACGATGGAATCGATTTCCACGATCACATCGCCATAGGGACCGATCTGGGTCTTTCCCTTGAAGCCGTCATTTGGGTACTCGGGAAGATGCGGCGCGCTGAGCGCCAGATTCAGAAAAAATGGTCGGTCCTTGCTGGCGTCGATGAAGGCTTCCGCGCTTTCGCAAAAATGCTGCTGCAGACGTTTGTGATCAACATGGTCCTCGACCGTACGGACCTGCTCGCCCCGCGCCTCGTAAAGCGAAAGCGGCTCGATGTCGTGGCTATAGGGTAGCCCATAGAAATAATCGAAACCGTGGCGGGTGGGTGGCCAATGGGGCGCAAAATGACCCAGATGCCATTTGCCGATCAGGGCCGCGACATAGTCGGGCTTAAGGGCCTCCGCGATAGTAATTTCGCTCAGCGGCAGCCCGCGATGGTCGTCGGCAAGTATCACGCTCCAGCCGAGACCGGTACGGATGGGATACCGGCCCGTGAGCAGGCCGGCGCGCGAAGGCGTGCAGATGTTGGCGGGCGCATAATAGTCCGTAAGCACGATGCCCTCTTGCGCCATCCGCACCATGTTCGGCGTCTTGAGTAACTTGTTGCCGAACGGCTCGATATCGCCGAAGCCCAAGTCATCGCACAGGATGACGACAAAGTTTGGTTTCCGGCCTTTTTGTGCAGCCGCACTATCGATACCCAGGCTGGTCAACAAGGCCGAGACACTGGTGGAAAGCATAAGGCGACGGTTCATCGGGCACCCCTTTGTTCTCTGAGTTATCAGCTGGAGCCCGCCGCCGGCAAGGAGGATTGGCCGCAGACAGCGGATTGTTGGTGAAACCAAATAGGGCTAACATAACGTCCGAGGCGCGGTAGACGCCAAAAACCTTGGGAAACGCCATGCAGAAAGCCGTTCAGATCACGGCAATGATCGCCTTGTCTGCGTTCCCGGCGATCAGCGCGCCCTGGGTGCGCGGCTATGTCGTCGGCAACTATGAGCCGGCATTCCATTACGGCGCCAAGACCGGCACCACCGATCCGGGTTCGGATTGCCCCAAGGGTGCCAATCCCGACAACAATTATCGAAAGATCCTGAAGACCGCATGGCGCGGCGATGACGAAGTGTACGAACTCACCCGCCCGGTGACCGAAACCGGCAAGGACCCCACTTTGGTAATGAACGATGCGCTGGCGCATCGCGGCTTCCGCAAGGATATCGAAACCTACATCAATCCCTTCGGCGCTCCCGATCCGGGGGCGCAGGAAGTGACGGGCAAGGTTGCCGAAGGCTTCGACCTGGACGGTAATGCCAAGACCGGGGGCTTCACCAACCTTGAGGGGCGCCACGGCATCGACAATGCCTATTACCGGGTTATGGGCTGCGGCAATTCCTATCGCGGCTTGGCCTATCAGGGCTATTTGAGCAATCGCGGCAACGACAAGATGCTGGACGGTCTCTACACCATGGTGGTTCGCATCTCCGGCAACCAGGATCCCACGAATGACAGCGATGCGCGGGTGGAGATCGGCTATTCCCCCGACCATGTCGTGAAGGATGCCATGGCCAACGCGGTGTCGGACTATTCCTTCCGCATCGCCAAGGCTGCGCAATACTCCGCCCTCAGGGCGCGGATCAGGAATAGCGTCGTCGAAACAGAGCCATTGGCGGCGCTGCACATGCCGCGCTTTGCCTGGTACGAGACCAATCGCGGCGATGCGGTGCTGTTCAAGGGCCGGCTGCGGCTTGACATGCAGCCTGATGGCGGGTTGTCCGGCCTGGCGGGCGGCTACCAGGATTTCCGCGATCTGTATGCCCACGACACCTTCAATGTTCCCTCGGGCGGCCAGTCGCGCGAGACGACTTATTATCAAAACCAGATCGCACTGTATTACGCCCTGAGGCGCAATGCCGACGGTATGCCGGACCCCAAGACCGGCGAGAACACCGCCATTTCCGTCGCCTATCGCTTTTTGGCACGACCTGCGTTCGTGATCGATCCGCAAACGCCTGTCGTCATCGATCAACCGCTGCCCAGCAACCGGGCGGAGATTGAGCGCGCCTTGTTCTGGAAGGCCGCAACGACCGGGGCGATCTCGCCTGAGCCGCCCCGGCCCCGCAGATCCGCGCCGCGCGCGCCACCGCCGAAGGACGGGCTGCAGGTCAATAACGGCGCGCCGTCGGCTGTCGCGTCGGCGGAACATTAGGAATCGGACAATGAAAGACATGAGAGCCCGGCACCGCTCCATCGCAATCGCGTTTGCGGGCTTGATGAGTACTGTCATGGTAACGGTATCCGCCGCGACGCCTGCCAGCTATGTCGCGGGCCTGCGCCGGCTTACGGAGACGGAATACCGCAATTCCATCGCCGATATCTTCGGCGCCGGTATTGATGTGCAGGGCCGTTTCGAGCCCGAGCGCCGCGTCGGTGGCCTGCTCGCCTCCAGCACTGCGATCCTGTCCATCACGCCCGCCGGGTTCGAGGGCTATTCCAAGATGGCCGACACGATTGCGGCACAGGTGGTGAATGAGAAAAATCGCGGCAAGCTGGTTTCCTGCGCCCCGAAAGCCGCGTCCGTGCCAGACGACAGGTGCGCGGGTGCGGTCATTGCCCATTACGGATTGATGCTGTTTCGCCGCCCGCTCACGGACGCAGAGCTCAAGGCACGCACGGCCTTGGCGGCCGACCTCGCTAAGTCTACCGGAAATTTCTACACCGGTCTGCGCTACGCGCTGGCGAGCCTGATTTCGTCTCCCTCTTTCCTGTTCCGGGTCGAGACGGCGTCGTCGAAGGACAATACACTGGACAATTACAGCCGTGCCGTGCGCCTCAGCTACCTGTTCTGGGACACCACGCCCGATGCCGAACTGCTCGCCGTGGCGCAGAGCGGCGCCCTTGCGACGCCGGACGGCGTGAGCAAGCAGGTTGACCGGCTGATGGCCTCGCCCCGGTTGGAAACCGGCATGCGCGCATTCTTTGCCGACTTTCTCCAGCTTGATACCTTCGGCAATGTTACGAAAGACCCCGACCATCTATCCCAAATTCATGGGCGGCATGGTCGACGCGGCCAGGGAAGAGACGCTGCGCACGGTCATCGATCTGACACTGAAGCACGGCGGCGACGTGCGCGACCTGATGACCACGCGCAATACCTTCATCAACCGCGCGTTGGCCTCGATCTATGGCGTGCCGTTCAACTTCGAATCGGAGTGGATGCCCCATGAATTTCCCGAAGATGCGGGGCGCAGCGGTTTGCTGACGCAGGTTTCGATGTTGGGCATGTTTTCACATCCGGGCCGCTCATCGCCCACCAAGCGCGGCGTGGCGATGCTGGACATCTTCCTGTGCCTGCCCACCCCCAACCCGCCGCCCAATGTCGACTTTTCCATTGTCAATGACGTGAACAATCCCAAGCTCAAGACGTCGCGCCAGCGGCTGATGGCCCATGCCACCAACGGCGTCTGCGCCGCCTGCCACAACCGCAGCGATCCCATCGGGCTTTCGCTGGAGCAGTTTGACAGCATCGGATCGCGCCGGACGCTCGAGAACAACCAGCCCATCGACGTGTCCGCCGCCCTGCAAGGCCAGCATTTCGAGGGCGCGACGGGCCTGGGCAGGGTGCTGCACGACAATCCCAGGGTTTCCGCCTGTTTTGCGCGCAAGATGTACGCCTATGGCGTGGGCGCCAGCAGCGAGAAGGTGAGCGCCACCACGATCAAGGCCCCGCTGGACAACTTCACGACCGGCGGTTATCGCCTGCCTGTTCTGCTGAAGGCGCTGACCTCGACCCCGCAATTCTTCAACGCCCAGCCGCCCGAGCCGCCAAAGGCCCGGACGGCAATGAACCTTGTTTCGCATTGAGCAGGACGCCGGCCATGGCCCAGAATCGCAGAACCCTCCTTCGCGGTCTTTTCCAGAGCTCAGCCACCGCCATGGTGGCGCTGCCGTTCCTGGACTGTTTTCTGGACAATGCCGGCCGCGCTCTGGCGGCGACCGGCAAGCCGATACCCACCCGTTTCGGCACGTTCTTCTGGGGCTGCGGGCTCACCAGGGCTCTGTTCCTGCCCAGGAGCACCGGCGCCAATTACGAAGACACGCCGCAGCTTGCGTCCCTAAAGCCGTTAAAGGCGAAATTGAACTTGCTGAGCGGCTATCGCGCCTTTGTCGACAACAGGCCCAACATCCAGCACTGGTCGGGCCTGGCCGCCATCAGCACCGGCATCGCGCCCAAGACCGACACACTGTTCGAGGCCAAGACCATCGACCAGACCATCGCCGATGCCATCGGGCATGGCACGCGTTTCAAGTCCATCGAAGTGTCCTGCTGCGGCAATAGGCGTGAAAGCTATTCCAGCCTGGGCGGCAGCAACGCCAATCCCGCCGAGACATCGCCGCTTGGCCTGTATACCCGGCTGTTCGGTGGGGGATTCCAGGATCCGTCCAATGGCGACTGGAAGCCCGATCCGCAGGTGATGCTGCAGCAGAGCGTGTTGTCGGTGGTGGCCGATGATCGCAAGCAGCTGATGCAGAATGTCGGCGCCGCGGACAAGGCGCGGCTGGACCAGTATTTTACCTCGGTGCGCGAACTGGAGCAGACCCTGGCGGTGGAGCTGCAGCGGCCGGAAATGATCGCCAGGGTTTCCATTCCCGAAGCGCCAGAGGACATGCCGGTCAGCAAGTCGGTGCCGATGCTGCGCAAGGTGACGCCGGTGATGTCCAGATTGCTGGCCATCGGCCTGGCCACCAACCAGACGCGGGTGATCAACATGGCCTTTTCCGAGCCGGCCTCGACCATCTTCATGCCGGGCGACTCCCAGCCTTTCCACCAAGCCACCCATGAAGAACCAGTGGATGGAATCCTGGGCTACCAGCCGGTGACTTCCAAGTTCAGCACCTACAGCATGGAAGGCTTTGCGTCTCTGCTGGCGGCGCTGGACGAAATTCGCGAAGGCGATGGTACCTTGCTCGATCACAGCCTGGTAATGGCCTATACCGACACGAGCTTTGCCAAGCTACATGCGGTGGATGGCATTCCCATGATCCTGGCCGGTTCGGCCAGCGGCCGGATGAAGACGGGCCTGCATATCGCAGGCAACAGCGAAACCGTTACCCGCGTGGGCCTGACGGTCCAGCAGATGATGGGCCTGTCGGTCGATCATTGGGGCAGCGATTCCAACCTCACCAACAAGCCCATCTCCGAGATCATGGCCTGAGGCGCCGCATCAAAGCATCAGCGCGCGGATGCGGTTGTTTTCGGAGTCGCCGATATAAAGGATATGCCCCTGGACGAACACGCCGTGCGGCCGGTTGAGCTTGCAAGCCAAGGCATCGCCGTCAGGCCCGTCGCCGCGCTCGCCCGTGCCCGCAACGGTTGTGATAGTGCCGGTCGCCAGTACTATCCTGCGGATCACATGATTTTCTGTGTCAGCAATATAGAGCGCGCCGTCCAGTGACAGCGCCACGCCCTTTGGCCCGCGGAATCGCGCCGCCAGCGCGGGGCCGCCATCGCCCGCATAACCCATTGCCCCCGTGCCCGCGAGGCGTTGCAGGATGCGCCGCGCAGGATCGATGGCAAAAGCCTTGTTGCCCTCGCGCAGTACCAGATAGAGCGTGCCGTCCGCCCTGACGTCAATGGAGCGCGGCGCCAGCAGAGGGGTTCCGTCCAGGGATGCCTGGTCAGGGGTTTGCCCGTTCTCGCCTGTGCCTGCGAAGGTGGTGATGATGCCTGTTTTCGGATCGCGCCGGCGGATGCGGTTGTTGAGGATGTCGCAGATATAGAGATTGTCGTCCCGGTCCAGGGCAATGCTGTGCGGCTGCGCCAACTGGGCTGACGCTGCCGGCCCGCCATCGCCGCTGTAACCGCGAACGCCGGTGCCCGCGATCGTGGAGATTACACCGCTCTTCATGTCGATATGGCGCACCGCATGGGAGTCGCGCTCGGCAACGAACATGTTTCCCGCGTGATCGAAGCGGACCTCATGCGGGGCGCTCATCAGCGCTTTTGTCGCCGGGCCGCCGTCGCCGGCATGGCCTTTTTCGCCGGTTCCGGCGATCACCGCGACGCGCCCTGTGCGCAAGTCCAGACGCATGACCCGGTTACTGGCGAAGTCAGCCCAGTAAAGCCGGCTGTTGGGCCCGATCACGACACCGAAAGGATTGTTGATGGCCGCTGTTGCAGCCAGTTCCCCTTCCGCCGCGAGCCCGGCTGCACCCGTGCCCGCAATAGTGGTGATTTGCCCGGCGGTCATGCCCACTGCCTGGACCATGCTGCCGGCCAGTCCAAATCCGGCGACCAGGGTCGCGAATGCGCGGCGATGCATCATCGACTCCCTTGCAGTTCGCTATTGCGCCGGTGCCACCTGGTTGGCCAGGAACTGTGAAAGCGCGCTGGCATCGCAGGCGAGTGGATTGTCATCCGCCACCATGCCCTTGTGCAGCACGATGTCTGCACTCACCTCATACCGGGTCATGCCTTCGGGATCGGCAGGGAATGCGGTGTCGGTGAACGGGCTCCACCTCTGCATCGCGGGCAAGGCCGCCATCTTGTAGCGCCAGACGGGCCGGAAGAAGTCCAGCCGGAAGCTGTAGCGCGGGCCGGACGGATCGGGCCTGGGCACGGGTGCGCGATCGCCCTTTGTGCGATTCTCCACAAAGCTGAACCAGGAAAAATGCCGGTCCATCGTCAGCCCTGCCGCGCGATAGGCGAGATATTTCTCGATCGCTTCGCGCGACGTGAAAGCGTGGCCGGTCACCACAATGTGAAAGCGCGCTGGGCCGCGTTGCTGCACTGCGAAAACGCCCGGCGCGGCGTCCGGCACCCTTGGGCCGGCTGATGCAGGGGATGCATCCTGGGGAGGCGTGGCCGGCGCCGGCCCGGGTTGGGCATCTGCCGCGCGCATGCCGGCGATGCTCAGCAACATCATCAGGCTGGCGATCCAGGCGCGCTTCATCGTCCATCCCCGTATGTTTTGTTCTGGCTGGTGCGGAACCAGATCGGAAATAAAGCCCTTGGTGAGCAGCGGCACAAGGGGCGGGCGTTTGTGACGCCAGGCATGGCGCAGGCTGGAACTTGTCCGAGTTTTTGCTAGTTTCGCTTCGGAAAATTCCGGCTGATGGTCTGATGAAGAAAACAGTTCTCCTGGGTGCACTGGTTCTTTTTCCATTGACGGCCTTTGCCGTCGATCTGCCTGTCGAACTCAGTGCCGCCCAGATGACGGCGCGCGCGGGATCGCGCAACCTCATGAAGATCGAGGATGTCCACCAGCGCATGCAAAGCGCCATCAATTGCCTGGTTGGCCCGAAGGGCGAGGGGTTCGACGCTGCGGCTCCGAACCCGTGCGCTGCGTCCGGCAATGGCGTGATTCCCGATACGGCCGACCCGGCCAAAAAGGCCAAGTTTCAGGAAGCGGCGGACAAGCTAAAATCCGGCCTGACCGTCGCCGAGCGCAAGGATGCGATGCAGATCGCCCTGGATGGCGCCGACATGATCGTGACGGCGGCGGGCGACTAGACGATGCGCTCGCCCTCAGGCAGCGATTGCTAAGGCCCCGATCCCGCGATAATTTAAACTCAGACAATACGAACAGTCCTGGGGAGACGTTCATGGACCGCAAGGTCAAATGGCTGGCTTTGGCAACCGGCCTTTTGCCGGCAGCGTTGTGCTGGACCTGGCTGGCCGCGCCGGCTGATGCCCAGACACAACATCTCAGGTTCGACACCGATATTGCTCCGCTGTTCAATAAATACTGCACCGGATGTCATTCAGGCGCCCAGCCAAAGGGCGACATCATGCTCAAATTCAAGGACGAGGATGATGCCCGAAGCCGCATGGCGACCAATGACGACTTCTGGGATAAGGTTTCGAGCATGGTGCAGGGCAACCAGATGCCACCAGCGCCGGTGAAGAACCGTCCCACCGATGACGAGCGCAAATTACTGGTCACCTGGATCAAGAACGACATGCTCACCATCGGTGGCAAGCCCGATCCGGGGCCGATGATCGTGCATCGTCTCAACAACCGCGAATACGCCAATACTATCCGCGAACTTCTGTACCTGCCATCCAGCTATAACCCCACGGCCGATTTCCCCGCGGACGAGCGCGGCGACGGCTTCGACAACAACAGCGATACGCTGGTGATCTCGCCGGTGCTGATCGAGCATTATCTCGACGCGACGGAAAAATCGGTCCGGCGCGCCTTCAAGCCGATCGACGAGGCCAAGGGGGTATTGTCCGGCATTCCCGCGCAGAGGATTCTGGACGCCAGCAAGGCCTTCAAAGCCGATTTCGCCTCCAACCAGGCTAAGGTGCGCATCAACATCGAATCCTTCCTGCCACGCGCCTGGCGCCGTCCTGTCACCAAGCAGGAGGTCGACGGGATCATGAAATTCCCCACCCTGTCCTTTGCCCAGGCCGGTGAATCCACGTCGGAAGCCACGGCGCTGGCGATCCGCGCCGCGCTGATGTCGCCGAATTTCCTGTTCCGGCTGGAACAGGACCCGCATCCCGACGGCACCGGCAAGGTCTATCCGTTGACCGAATACCAGCTTGCCGCGCGGCTTTCCTATTTCCTGTGGAGTACCATGCCGGACGACGCGCTGGTCGCGCAGGCCAGGGCCGGCACGCTGCGCCAGAACCTGGACGCAGAAGTGGCGCGGATGCTCAGGGATCCCAAGTCCATCTCGCTGACCAAGGATTTCATGAGCCAGTGGCTGGAGATTCGCGGCCTGGACAGCACGCCCAATGTCAACAAGGCGATGGCAGCTTCGATGCGGGGCGAGACCGAGCATTTCTTTGACTATATCGTCACCAACAACCGCCCCATCACCGACCTTCTGGACGCCGATTACAGCTTCGTGGATGGCCGCCTGGCCAAGCTGTATGGCATTCCCGGCGTCACCGGCGATGACTTCCAGAAAGTGCATCTGGATCCCAGCCAGCGTTTTGGCCTGATCACCCAGGCGTCGATCCTGACCGTCACCTCCAAGCCCCTGGGGACGGGGTTGCGCACCTCGCCCGTGGTGCGCGGTAAGTACATCCTGGAAAACCTGTTCAACCAGAAGATACCGCCGCCGCCGCCCGACGTGCCACCGCTCAAGGTCGATAACAATCACCCGCTGATCGGCACCACCCGCCAGGTGTTCGAGCAGCACCGCACCAACCCGGTCTGCGCTGGCTGCCATGCGCGGCTGGAGCCCTATGGTTTCGCGCTGGAGAATTACGCCGGCAACGGCGCCTGGCGCACCCAGGAAAACGGCATACCGCTGGACGTTTCCGGCGAGATCAACGGACACAAGTTCAGCAACCCGGCTGAATTCCACAAGGTGCTGGAAACACGCCGGAATGATTTTCGCCATGCCGTGGTGCGTAAGGTGCTTTCCTATGCTCTAAGCCGGGGTATCCAGGGTTCGGATCGTCCGGCCACCGAGCAGATCGTCGCCCAGATCGCCGCCGAGGACGACACGTTCAACAGCGTCATCCTGAATGTGGTAAAAAGCTTTCCGTTCCAAAATGCGCGCGGCGGCGCCTTGAAGGCGGCCGACGCATCTAAATCCGGGTTGCACCCCGTCAGCCTTTCCATGGGAGCCAGCGGCAGATGATGATCAAACGCCCGCACATGAATCGTCGCGCCCTCTTGCGGGGCGTAGGTGCTGTGGCGATCGCGCTGCCGTTTCTGGATGCGATGATCCCCGAAAGCCTGATCGGCTCGGCGCAAGCGGCCGCCCGGAGCGCTGCCGCCATGCCGAAAAACCGGTTCGCGCTGCTCTATTATCCCAACGGGCTGGAATCGGACCGCTGGTATCCCAAGGGCGAGGGCGCCAAGTACGACATGACCGGCACCTCCATGGCGCCGCTGAAGCGGCACCAGAAGGACTTCCTGCTGCTGGGCAATCTTTCGGTGCCGATGGCGCTGTATGACGCTGCCGGCGATCATGCCAAGGCGATCGGCTGTTACGGTACCGGTGTGCGCATTAAGAAGACCGCATCCGACGATATCCAGTGCGCCATTTCCTTCGACCAGGTGATAGCCGACAATATCGGTGGGCGCACCCGCTTTCCGTCGCTGGAACTAGGGCTGGATTATGGTCGCATGGAAGGCGGATGCGATCCCGGTTATGCCTGCATTTACTCCAACAATGTTTCCTGGAAAGACGCCAAGACCCCCGCCATCAAGGAGGTCAATCCGCGCGTTGTGTTCGATCGCCTGTTCGGTGGCGCGCAGGCGTCAGACCATGCTGGGGAGTCGCGGGGCCAGCAGGAGACTTATAACCGCTCCATTCTGGACTATACCCGTGATAGCCTGACCCAGATTAACAGCCAGCTTGGACAGAACGACCGTCATCGCGTGGATGAGTATCTCACTGGCATCCGTGAGATCGAGCACCGGATGGATGCGCCGCCATCTGACCTGAAGCTGCCCAAGGGCGCGGTACGACCCACCCGCGTGCCCGACACCTTCAAGGAACATTTCCGCCTGATGTCGGACCTACAGATCCTCGCCTTCCAGATGGATGCTACCCGTATCTCCACCTTCATGCTGGGCGTGGAGCAGAGTCGGCGGACCTATAACGAGATCGGCATCCCGGAGGAGCATCATGGCCTGACCCACCATGCTGGCGATCCTGCCAAGATCGAAAAGGTAGTGAAGATTGATACCTACATGGCCGAGAACTTCGCCTATTACCTCGACAAGATGAAGTCGGTGAAGGAGGGCCACAAGACTATGCTGGACAATGCTATGGTTTTGTTGGGCAACGGCAACGGCTTTGCAGCCCACCATGACCATGACAATTGCCTTACGGTGCTGGCGGGACACGGCTGCGGCACACTAGATCCGGGCCGTTACGTGAAATTCGCGGAAGGCACGCCTATGACGAACCTATGGCTGTCCCTGATGGACCGCATGGAGACCAAGGTGGAGCGCCATGGCGATTCGACCGGCCGTCTGCAGGGGCTGGGTACTGTTTAGGCCACTGACTGCGTGCAGGGGATTATATCGATCATGACGGTCTATGGCGCTCAGGCTGCAGCAACATTTTAGCCATCAAATTGTCGTGGCACGCAACTGGCAAGCAGCACCCGTTGCGCGTCCGCCTGCCATCGTGCGCTTGACCGGTGTCGTCAAACCTGCGGACACAGATGGCAAGCATACTGTTAAATCCACTGAAGAAACTTGTGCCTTATTGAGATAGTTTGAACCAACTTTGCAGGATATAAGCCGCAAAAGTCTTTAAACCTGACCGCACATGACGGTTTGGTCGAAAAGCTTGGCCCTACGAACAATGAACTATCGATCCTGAGTGAATGCTTGTTGGTATGAATGTTGTCACCTTCTAACGACGCCACAAAAAACGATTTAACAACAACGATCTAGAGAATATTATGGGTTCTGTCGGGCCCACCAGCTTTTTGGAGACGTGGTGAAAACCCGTCCTGGACCGAAGCAAAAGCTGCTGCCGCCGGCGCCGAAATGTACCGATAAAAAGATAGCGACGGTCCGCGTATCCATGGCAGCGGAGTTGTGCGCGAGCGTCGGCTATGGGGCCGGAAAACGGAAAGCCGTGGTCGACCGGAATATCTCGCCGGGATTGAGAAGGGTAGACGGAAATCCTGGTTGGTTCGGACTGTCTGGAAAGTGCTGCGTTTCCAGCGCCAGTGCGTCACGCTTTTGTATTTCCTGTCCCGCGGCATCGAGCTGGCCTGGCTTCACATTGTTTGAGGAATAAACCTGCAGGCCGGACTCGGTGGTGGACAATTCCAGCACGATGCCGCTTTGCGGATCTTCCATCCGAGCCGCGACTTCCAGTGCGCCGGGCCAAGTCTTGTTCAGGACAAAATTGTGGTCATAGCCGCGGGCGATGGCCATTTGTGGTTCGTCGCTGTCAATGCGGGCTCCGATGGACTGGGGAAAGCGAAAGTCGAAGGCGGTGTCGGCCACCGGCACAATCTCTCCCGTTGGAATTTGCTGCGCATCGGTGGGCGTAAAGTCGTCGGCGTTCAGCTGTAGCATCTGCCGCATTACCGTGCCGGAGCCTGCCAGGTTGAAGTAAATGTGGTTGGTGAGGTTGATCACGGTCATTGCATCCGCGGTGGCGGCGTAATCCAGCCGAAGCGCATCACCCGTCACCGTATAGGTCACCTCGGCCGTCATCTTGCCAGGGAAGCCTTGATCACCGTCTGGACTGATCAGTCGCATGGTCAGGCTGGTATTCGTGTGCCGCACCACCTCCCACAATCGCGTACCCCAGGACTGGCCGCGACCACCGTGCAGTGTCACGCCGGTCGCGTCTTGTGCCAGGTGGTAATGCTGTCCGTTCAGGCTGATGCCATTCTTCAGCCGGTTGGCATAGCGCCCAATCAGGCAATTCCACCATCCGCTTGCTTCGTAAGCCGCGAGGTCTTTGAGGCCCAGTACGACATTGCGCGGTGCCCCATCGCGCGTCGGCACATCGATGGCGGTGATAGTGCCGCCCATGTCCAGGATTGTGGCGGTGAGCCGCGTGCCGCGGAGTGTATAGGCATGAACCGGCGTGCCATCGCCTTTGCTGCCATACAGTGTTCGTACCATGCGCAAACCTTCCGGAGAAACCAGGGGAAACCGATATTCCGAGGCGAGCGGACAAGTCAATCGGGGCGAAAAATCCACATGTCCATCTCGCCGAATGTTTGCTAATACTGGTGCACAGGGAGAAGACTGTTGGCCCGCAAGAACACCCGCCGCAGCAGCAATGCTGTAACGATCCATGACGTGGCGCGCCATGCCGGTGTTTCGCCCATGACGGTATCGCGGGTTATAAATTCCGAAACGAAAGTGCGCGAGGATACTCGCGCGCGTGTGGTCGCGTCTTTGAAGGCGCTGCGCTATGCGCCCAACCAGGCGGCGCGCAGCCTGGCCGGCGCCGATGCGTTGCGCCTGGGCCTTCTCTTTTCCAATCCCAGCGCGGCCTATCTGAGTGAATTCTTGCTGGGCTGCATGGAGCAGTCCAGCCTCAACGGCTGCCAATTGGTCATTGAGCGGTGCAATGGCGAAGAGGGGGAGCGCGAGGCGATCCAGCGCCTGATCAAGGGCGGAATCGACGGGGTGATATTGCCGCCCCCCTTGTGCGATTCCGAAGCATCGCTGAAAGAGCTTACCGATGGCGGTGTTCCCGGCGTTCTGGTGGCATCGGGGCGGCCGGCCACGGGCTTTTCGGCCGTCAGCATCAGCGATTTCGAAGCCGCGCGCGCCATGACGCGCACTCTGCTTGGGCTTGGTCATCGCCGCATCGCCTTCATCAATGGTCATCCCAACCAAACCGCCAGCGGCCAACGTTTTCGCGGCTATATCGAGGGCATGACCGAGGCGGGGCTTTCTGTCGGCACTGACCAGGTGGCGCAGGGCTATTTCACTTACCGCTCTGGCCTCGAGGCGGCGGAGAAGCTTCTTTCGAACTACAAGCCCACCGCCATCTTCGCTTCCAACGACGACATGGCGGCTGCCACCATGGCAGTTGCGCACCGCAATGGTCTGGACGTGCCGGGCGATCTGGCAGTGGCGGGCTTTGATGACACGCCGCTCGCCACCACCGTGTGGCCGGAATTGACCACCGTACGCCAGCCTATCGCCAACATGGCGCGCGAGGCCGTGTTGATGCTGATCGAACAGATCCGTTTGCGGCGCGCTGGCAAGCTGCCTGTCGTGACGCACAAACTGGTCAAGTTCGCACTGATCCAGCGGGAATCCTCAGCAGGTCCCAAGGGTGCGGCACAGCCTGCCGCCGCCCGCCCGCGCAAGGGCGCAAAACCCAAACCTTGACAGGCCGAGCATCCTGTTATTGGTAGCGCAACCACGTTTGAGGCTGGCAATGCAAAATTCTCCTCCGGGCGTGAAGGTCGCCACTGAGGCAGCGGGATGCGCTGCTTCTGCTGTATATCCGAGCCTTGCCGGCAAGCGGGTCGTCATTACCGGCGGCGGATCGGGCATCGGCTCGGGCCTGGTGGAAGCCTTTGCGCGCCAGGGAGCCGAAACCATCTTCGTGGATGTGCTGGAGAGCGAAAGCGCAGCGCTGCTGGCACAACTGGCAAATGCGCCAATCAAGCCGATCTTTCACCGGCTCGATCTGACAGACATTTCCTCGCTGGAAGCTTTTTTTCGCGCATTGGGCGGAATCGACATTCTGGTCAACAATGCCGGCAATGATGATCGACACACCTTGCAGGACATTACCCCAGCCTATTGGGATGAGCGGATGGCGGTAAATCTGCGCCACATGTTGTTTGCCGCAAAGGCGGTGGCCCCAGGAATGAAGGAGCGTGGCGGCGGTGCCATCATCAATTTCGGATCCATATCCTGGCATCTGGGCCTGCCCGATCTGGTGCTCTACGAAACGGCCAAGGCGGGAATCGAGGGCATGACGCGGGCACTGGCGCGCGAGCTGGGACACGACAATATTCGCGTAACGGCGGTGGTGCCCGGCAACGTAAAGACGCCGCGCCAGATGAAACAGTATACGCCCGAGGGCGAAGCCGAGATCGTAGCCCAGCAATGTCTGGACGCTCGCATCTTGCCCGAGCATGTTGCGTCTTTGGTGCTGTTCCTGGCGTCCCATGATGGCCGCATGTGCACCGGGCACAGCTATTGGATCGACGCTGGGTGGCGATAAGCGTGCCGGTCGTCACATGTGTATGGCCACTGCAATGCGAGCTTGGCGAAGGCCCGGTATGGTGGGGCGACGCACTGTGGTTCACCGACATCAAGCAGAAAACGGTTTATCGCTTCGATCCCCTGGCGGGATTGGGGCGAAGTTGGCGCGCGTCTTCGGAAGTGGGATTTCTCGCGCCATTGGCCAACGGGCATTTCATCGCGGGCACGAAAGCTGGTTTGCAGGACTTCGATCCAGCCAGCGGTGTCTTCACGATGATGCGCAGCGTGGAGCCCGGCCTGCCCAACAACCGGCTAAATGACGGGATGGCGGACACAAAGGGGCGCCTATGGTTCGGCAGCATGGATGACGCGGAGGTAGAGCCCAGTGGTGCGCTTTATTGCTTTGATCGCGGCAGCCTGGCGACGGTGGATTGTGGCTACGTCATCGCCAACGGCCCGGCTTTCAGCCCGGATGGAAGTATCCTCTATCACACGGATACCTTGGCGCGGCGTATCTATGCCTTTGATGTCGGCGCGGATGGTGCGTTGTGCAACAAGCGCGTTTTCGTGGAAATCGAAGAGGGCGGCGGCTATCCTGACGGCCCGGTCGTGGATCAGGACGGATGCCTGTGGACCGGGATTTTCGGCGGCTGGAGTGTGCGTCGCTATTCGCCGCACGGGCGGATACTGCAAACCGTTGCCTTTCCCGTCGCCAATGTGACCAAGATTGCCTTTGGCGGCGCGGACCTGAAGACGGTTTATGCAACGACTGCGCGCAAGGGTTTAGAACGGGCTGCTCTGGCGGCCCAACCTTTGGCCGGCGGCCTGTTCTGCTTCCAGGCTGAGGCAGCAGGCCAATTTTGCAATGTCGTCGCAGTCGGTTGAGGCGATGAACAGATCCCGCCTTGCGTTGAATGTCCGACGAAAGACATGTGCATCACCCAGTCGCGAATGGGTCGACCAGAAACTCCCGCTCTCTATAGCAAAACCAGTCGAAATCCGCCGGGGCGCGGGTACCGGCCATGTCCTGACAAGCCATGCCGACGAAGGCGCCGGTGAAGTTGGGCGTACCTGGCATCTGGGCTTCGTCCGACAGGATCGAGGCGTCGAAGATCTGGGGCAAGGGCTGCCAATCGCCCCCGCCGAGGCGATAAGCAAATATCAGCCGTTCCTGGTCCACTTCCACCCGCAAAGCCACCGGCCCCGGAGGGATAGGCTGCGGTGCAGTGAAGGCATCGCCGATCGGTGCGTCCGGAAGGGCCGACATCACGCGCAAGTGCTTACCATGAGCGTCGTCATGACTGACGTGGAGATAGTGAAACTTGTTGCCGCCGTAATAGCAGACCAGTCCTGCCGCCTGCTGGAAATGCGCGGGTTCGAAGTCCAGGACAGTTTCGGCACTGTAGCAGTGAGACTGTTGGCGCCGCGCAACGAGAGCCTGGGTGAACAAGCTGCCGATGGTTTCGCGGCCATGGAGCCGCAAATATCCCGGTCGCGCCGTCAGGCTGAATATGTCTTGCGGAAAAGGGGTGCGCAGCCATTGAAAGTCGATGGGCAAAGTTGGCGCGTCGAAGTCGTCACGCACCGGGGCAGGCGGGAACGGATGCAGCGTTAGATTGGGGGCCGGCGTTGCCAATTGCGGCAAGCTTGCATCACCGTCCGTGTATAGCCAGCCGTCGCGCCACTGCATTTTTTGAATGGCGGTTTCGCGCCCCAAGGTGCAGCGGCCGCGGTTCTTCAGAGGCCGTCCGCAAAGGTAGGCCATATAGGTTATGCCTTCCTGCGTTTCCACTAGGTCTGCATGACCGGCCCGCTGCAAGAGCGCATCCGGCCGATTGCGGGCACTCAAGATGTATGTGTCGGGGTGCAGTTCATACGGCCCCAGCAAAGTCCGCGACCGCGCCATGGTCACGGCATGACTCCAGGCGGTACCGCCTTCAGCCGTCAGTAGATAGTAATACCCTTCGCGCTTGTAGAGATGCGGCGCCTCGGTCAAACCGAGGTGGGTGCCTTTGAAGATGTTCACCCGTTCGCCAATCAGCGCATTTTTCGCCGGGGAATATTCCTGCGCCACAATACCGGCGAAGCGGTTTCGCCCGGGGCGGTGGTCCCACAGCATGTTGACGAACCACTTCCTGCCGTCGTCATCGTGGTACAGCGAAGGGTCAAAGCCGCTGCTGTTCATGGTGATCGGGTCCGACCAGTCGCCGTCGATGGTCCGGGCGGTCACCATATAATTATGGAAATCGCGCATGGACGCGCCCGCGGCCCCGCCCACGGAAGTCCGGCCATAACGCTTCACATCGGTGTAAACGAGATAGAATTGCTCGCCGTCATGGCTCAAGCAGGGCGCCCAGACGCCGCAGGAATCGGGGTCTCCCAGCATGTTGAGCTGGCTGGCGCGGCGGAGCGGCCGTGTAAGAAGCCGCCAGTTTATCAGGTCCCTGGAATGATGGATCTGGACACCCGGAAACCATTCGAATGTCGAAGTGGCGATATAATAGTCGTCACCGACACGCAAAATCGAAGGGTCGGGATTAAAGCCTTTGAGGATGGGATTATTGATCTCAAGCATGCACGACGGGCTTTCGAATGACGGTCCAGGCGACAATCGCGGCAACAATGTCCAATGCCGCCAGCAGGACAAAAATAGGCGTATAGCCGATCTGGTCCAGGGTTTGCCCCAATGCATAAGTGAAGATCAGGATTCCGAGATTGGCGCAGGTGCCGGCCATGCCCGCCACGGTGCCGACTTCATTGCGGGGGAACAGATCGGTCGCCATGGTGATCATAGTCACTGACAAGGTCTGATGGGCGAACCCTGCCAGGGTGATCAACGCCACTGCCACCAGCGGGTCCTTGACCAGGCCGGTGAATGCCACGCCGATCATCATAAAGGCGCCCAGCGTGAAGGCACCGCGGCGTGCGTCGATCAGGTCCCATCCACGCTTCTGCAGGAAAATAACCACGCTGGGCCCGAAGAGGCAGCCCAGATCGGCGCCCAGGAAGGGCAGCCATGCATAGAGCGCGATATGCAGGAGATCAAAATGCCGCACAGTGGTGAGATAGAGCGGCACCCAGAAAGACAGCATCCCCCAAGTGGGGTCGGTCAGAAAGCGGGGTAGCGCAATACCCCAGAAATTGCGCCGCTTGAGGATGGACAGGATCGCGGGCTTTTTGTCCTCAGCCTGCAGGAATGCCTCTTGGCCCGAGACGATGTATTCGCGCTCTTCTTCCGACAGACCGGGATGGCGCCGTACTGGACGGTAGAAGGTCAGCCATAACGCGACCCATGTCAGGCTGATCAACCCAACGATGACAAAGGAGGCTTGCCAGGAATAGTTGAGGATCGACCAGGCGACCAACGGTGGCGCCAACATGGAGCCCAGCGATGGCCCGATGTTGTAAAGCCCGCCCGCCAAGCCGCGTTCCTTGGCGGGAAACCATTCCGACACCACCTTGAGACCCGCCGGTGAAAAGGCCCCCTCGGCAAAGCCCAGCAGCCCGCGCAAGCCCGCCAGCATCTGCCAGCTTCCCGCCAGCCCATGGGCCATGCAGATCACTGACCACAGAAAGGCGAATATGGCGAAGCCCGACTTAACGCCAATGATGTCGATGATGTAGCCCACCACGGGTTGCAACATAATGCCGCCCTGAAACGCAGAAGTGATCCAGCCATATTGCTGGGTCGTGATGTGCAAGCTGGTGATAATGGTGGGTGCGGCAATGGACAATGTTTGCCGTGAAAGGAAGTTGACCATGGCCCCCAGCATGATCAGGGCAATGGTTAGCCAGCGGATTCCCATGAAGCGACGCATTGTTCCTCCCTCCACCCGCACGCGGGCCAGCTAATCAGTCTAACCGCGTCGCGAGTGTGCACGGCGGTGACAAACCAGGCCATTGGATCGTCGGCGCGGGG
>JBBQHU010000044.1:0-20942 GCA_038324265.1 Micropepsales bacterium
GACGAGGGGTGATTCGTTCAAAATGCCAATTTCGCGGACCAGCCCCGCAAAATTTCCGCATTTTGATCCGTACACAGAATAGCGAATATAACCTTTGTATTATGCAGGTTATTTGCGTTTTTCTATTTTCGGTCTTTTTCGAAACCCACGGCCCAGTTGCATTTCAAAATGCAAGTAATTCATATTCATGACGTTTTGGGGGGCGACGACGTCGTTCAGACCCGAACAAACGATAGAGGAGTTTATCATGGCTGCGAAGAAAAAGGCCAAGAAGGCCACTAAGAAGGTTGCGAAGAAGAAGGTTGCCAAGAAGAAGAAGAAGTAATTGACCTCGGTCAATTAGACCTTCTTGGCGCTTCTGATCATTCACTCAGAAGCGTTCGAGGCTACAAGCGAAGGCCGCGGTCCCCTAACGGGTCCCGCGGCCAAGCTGTTTTTGGACCCTTGCTCTTGCCCGCATGATCCCTCATCTGCTGTTCTGCAGCGCAAAAGGGATGAACATGGCAAAGAAAACCGCGAAACCGGCCAAGAAGTCTGGCAAGCGCCCGGTCCGCAAGGCCGCAAAACCTGCCAAACCCATCGCGCTCTACTATTGGCCTACCCCAAACGGCCACAAGATCAGCATCATGTTGGAAGAATTGGGCGTCCCCTACGTGGTTCACCCCGTCAACATCGGCAAGGGCGAGCAATTCGCGCCCGCCTTCCTGAAAATCTCCCCCAACAACCGCATGCCGGCCATCGTCGACCCGGACGGCCCCGGCGGCCGTCCCATCTCGGTCTTTGAATCCGGCGCGATCCTTCAGTATCTCGGCCGCAAGTATGGCAAGTTCTATCCCCAGGACGAGCGCGCCCGCGTCGCCGTCGAGGAATGGCTGTTCTGGCAGGTGGGCGGGCTGGGCCCCATGACGGGGCAGGCCAACCATTTCTTCAATTACGCGCCGGAAGACGTGCCCTACGCCAAGAAGCGCTACCGCGACGAGGTCCATCGCCTGCTGGGGGTGATGAACATCCGCCTGGCCAAGAAGAAATACCTCGCCGGCGCCTATTCCATCGCCGACATGGCGTGCTGGAGCTGGACGCTGTCGGCGTCGAAACACACTCCGCTCGACGAATTCCCCCACGTAAAGGCGTGGCGCGACCGTGTCGGCGCCCGCAAGGCGGTGGTGCGCGGCAAGGCGCTGGCCGCAGAGGCGCGCACGCCTTTCACGGAGGAAGAGCGCAAGCTCCTGTTCGGCCAGCGCGCGCGCTAGGCGCGCGCGTTAGCACCTTGTTCACCGCGCCTAATGGTTCTTAGCAATTAAGGCTAACCGGCGTTTACCGCGTCTTAGCTTCTACCGCGTCACCATCCCCTCACGCGAAAGGCGCATCGCCTGCTCGCAAAGAGGGAGTAAGTGTCGTGGCCTGCATCGACATAGATTCACTGGCGCAATATGAGCGCGATGCCAAGGATGGTCGCGCGGATGCGCTCTACAATCTTGGCTTGGCCTATTCCACCGGTCAGGGCGTGACCACGGATCTGGTCGCGGCCCACAAATGGTTCAATCTCGCCGCCGTGCGCGGCGTGGAAGCCGCCAAGAGCTGGCGCAACCAGCTCGCCGCCGAAATGAGCACCGGCCAGATCGCCGAAGCCCAGAAGCTCGCCCGCGAATGGCTGAATATCTTCCGGGCCGCCTAGATTACTTCGACCCGATCACGTCCATGGACGGCGTATTGGGTGCATACAGGTCGCTGAGGATTTTCAGCGGCACATCTTTTCCCGCCAACCGGGCGCGATAGACCTCGGTATTTTCCAGAACACGCTGCACGTAGTTGCGGGTTTCCCCGAACGGGATCTGCTCGATCCAGTCTATCGGATCGACCTTGGAATCCCGCGGGTCGCCATACACCGCCAGCCACTTCTTCACATTGCCCGGCCCGGCATTGTAGCTGGCGATCGCCAGTATCCAGGAGCCGCCATAGCGGTCCAGGTGGCCGCGCCATTCCGACATCCCAAGCTGCATGTTGTAGACCGTGTCGCTCATCAGCGAATCCAGGCGATAGGACTGGTTGTTGACCTTGGCCGCCGCCTTGGCCGAGGCCGGCATCATCTGCATCAGCCCGCGTGCGCCCGCGCCCGATACGGCATAGGCGTCGAATTCTGTCTCCTGCCGGATCAGCCCCAGCACCAGCGGGGCTTCCGGCGCCGTGCCGGGCCCGACATAGGCGGGCAGGGCGAGCACGGGATGGGTGAAGGCCGGCATGGTCGTCCCGTCATAGCTGGCCGACTTGGCCAGCCGCACCGCGATCTCCGGATAGCCCCAATCCACCAGCAGCATCATCAACCGCTTGATGTGCCGGGGCGAGGAATAGACTTCCACCTCGCGGTCGATGAAGGCGCGCAGGGAGCTGGCCTGGCCCAGGTCGGCCAGCACCTTGATCTCGTCCATCAGGGGCGAGGCTTCCAGCTCGCTGGCCGCCGCCGCCTCCACCGCATTGTCGCTGAGGTGCAGGACCGGCGCCGGATCGGTATGGGCCAGCGCGATCTGGCCATAGAAGGTCTCCGGAAACGCCGCCGCCTGCCGGTAATGGTTCAGCGCCGCGCCCGTGTCGCCCAGCGCCTCATGGGCGCGGCCCTGCCAGTATTGTGCGCGGCTCTTGCTGATGGGCCGCGCCACCGCCGCATCCAGCTTCTGGAAGTGCGTGAGGGCCGTGGCGGGCTCCTTCAGAAAGCGCAGGGCGACGAAGCCCGCCAGGAACTGCTGTTCGGCAAACTGGATGCCTGAGGTGAAGCCCGCATGCTGCAAGATCCGCAGTGCCATGCGCGGATCGCCGGCGGTCAGCGCGTCACGCGCCTGGATATGGCATTCCGACCACCAGCGCGCCGCGTGATCCTTCACCAGGGTTGCAGGGGGGGTGCGAAGCAGCATGGCGTGGGCCTCGCCATCCTTGTTGGCGATCCGCAATTGGCGGCTCCAGTCGAACAACAGGCCGGGATCCGACGCATTGCCCAGCTTGTTCAGCGTCGCCTGCGCTTTCGACAGGCCGGACGTCAGCGCGATGCGGGCATTGGCCGTTTCGGCGGTGGCGGCGTCCACCCGCGCCATCACGCGCCGCGCCGCGCTGGTCTGCCCACTCCACAGCAGGTTGTCCAACCGGTCACGGTCGCTCTGGGCTGTCAGCAGGCTGCCATCCTTCTGCACGATGGCCAGTTCCACGTCCGTGTCGAAGCTGCCATCGGTCCAGCCCTGGCGGATCAGCGCCGCGCCGCGGGTCTTTTCGCCCGTGGCGACCAGTGCTTCGCCCAGCCGGATCTTGCCGATGCTGGAATTGGGATTTTTGCCTGCGAACCAGGTCACCACCTGCGCGGCAGGCATGTCCGCAGGCATCGCGGCTTCCGCGCGCGCCTGCAAGGTGCCGCGCAACGGCCAGGTGGCAGCGCCCTTCGCATCGGTATCGCGGATGATCGCATCGATTTCCGCAAAACTTGCGCCGCTGTTCTTGTCCAGGGCATAGCGCCATTCCAGCAGCCGCCGCGCGATCCGGTTCTGGCCCTGTACCGCCAGGCTGCGCGCGGCCACCCAGTCGCCGCGACCGCCCGCCTCGAAGGCGCGCGCGAAAATGTCATGCTCCGGTGCCGTCAGATAGTGCAACCGGCTGGGCCGACCGCTCGAACCGCCGCCGCCTGTGGCATCCACAACGGGCGGCATCATCACCACCGTTCCGACCGGACCCTCCGCTGCAAATGCGAAGCCGCCCGCAAGCAGGCTGGAGGACAATAAACAGGCGCGCAGCAGGGACATGGTGGCCATCAGAAAGGGTGGCTTGTTGAAAACTCTATATCAGCTTAGACGCTAGGCGCCTGGCACGGCCATAATGGTCCCGTCGCCGGGCATAAATGTGACCGGTCTCAAGAAGAATAAGCGGAAGCCATCCAATGACCATTCGTGAACGCATCAAAGGCTCGATCCCCGCGCTCATCACCCCCATGAAGGACGGCAAGGTCGATGAAGCCGCCTTCCGCGCCCTGGTCCAGTGGCAGATCGCCGAAGGCAGCAGCGGCCTGGTTCCCACCGGCACCACCGGCGAATCGCCCACCCTTAGCCACGAGGAACATATGCGGGTGGTGGAAATCTGCGTCGAGGAAGCGGCGGGCCGGGTTCCCGTCATTGCCGGCGCCGGTTCCAATTCCACCGACGAGGCCATCGCGCTGACAAAGCACGCGAAGGAGATCGGCTGCGATGCCGTGCTGTCGGTGACCGGCTATTACAACAAGCCGTCGCAGGAAGGCCAGTATCGCCACTTCATGGCGATTGCCGAGGCGGTGGACATCCCGATCCTGCTCTACAACATCCCCGGCCGCGCCATCGTCGAGATCAGCGTCGAGACCATGGCCCGCCTGGCCAAGAACCGGAACATCTTCGGGGTCAAGGACGCCACCGCCAACCTGATGCGCCCCAGCCGTGAGCGTAACGCCATTGGCAAGGACTGGGTGCTCATCTCCGGCGAGGACGGTACCGCACTGGGCTACAACGCCCATGGGGGGCGGGGCTGCATCTCGGTTACCGCCAATGTCGCGCCGCGTTTGTGCGCCGAGTTCCAGGCTGCATCGCTGTCCGGTGACATCGCTTTGGCGCGCGAATACCAGGACCGCCTGATGCCGCTGCACGACGCCATGTTCTGCGAACCCAGCCCCGCGCCGGCCAAGTTCGGCGTCTCGCTGCTGGGTCGCTGCCTGCCCGACGTCCGCCTCCCGCTGGTGGAAGCCACCGACGCAGCGCGCGCCCAGGTCAAGGCGGCGATGATCGGCGCGGGATTGAAGGTCTAGGCCGCAAAGCCTACTTTCAGATCATGTCGAAGAAGAAAGAAGACAGCTTCAAGATCATCGCCGACAACCGCAAGGCGCGCTACGCCTATGCGATCGGCGAAACCCTGGAAGCCGGCATCATGCTGATGGGATCGGAGGTCAAAAGCCTGCGCAGCGGCAAGACCACCATCGGGGAAAGCTATGCCCACGCCAAGGATGGCGAGCTGTGGCTGGTGAACAGCTACATCCCGGAATACCTGCAAGCCAACCGGATGAACCACGAGCCCAAGCGCACGCGAAAGCTGCTGGTGCACAAGCGCGAGGCTGCGCGCCTTGCCGCCGCGATCCAGCGCGAAGGCATGACTCTCATTCCGCTGAAGCTCTATTTCAACGCCCAGGGCAAGGCCAAGCTCGAGATCGGCGTCGCCAAGGGCAAGAAGCTGCACGACAAGCGCGAAACCGAAAAGAACCGCGACTGGGAACGTGACAAGGCGCGGCTATTGCGCGATCGCGGCTAGTCCTGCGCCGCAACCTTCGACTTGGCGCGTGCCTTCTTGGGCGGGGGCGGGTTGGCAGCCAGTTCGGCGGCCTCGGCCGCTTCCTTTTCCAGACGCAGTGCCTTCAGGCGCTCCGTCTTGGCGTCGGATTCGACGCGTTCCTTCTTCAGATCCGTGAAGATCTGGCGATCCCGCCGTTCGCTGGCGGTGGCGCGATCCTCTGCCTTGAACATCGGATTCAGCCTGTCTGATTTGTTTGCCATCCAGCACAATAGCACGGAACATCCGCGATTGGGGGCTTTTATTCCAATCCGGCCAAAGCCTTGGCTTTGCTGACAACATTCTCGAACATCGGCGTGGTTAGCACACCGGTATTGGTGTTGTAGCGCGAGCAGTGATAGCTGGAAATCAGGGTGAAGCGCCCCACCGGATAAGCCACGCCATGCTTGAAGGGATGCAACGCCTTACGCACCCCCAGCGTGTCGCACACTGAATCGTGGGCGATCTTGCCCAGCGCCAGGATCACTTTCACGTTCGGCAGTACGTCCAGCTCGCCCTTGAGGAACTGGCGACAGGTCTTGATCTCGGAAGGTTCCGGCTTGTTCTGCGGCGGCACGCAGCGCACCGAATTGGCAATGCGACAGCCCACCAGTTTCAGTCCGTCATCGGCGCGCTCGTCATAGACGCCCTTCGCCAGGCCAAGCTTCAGCAGGGTCGCGTACAGCAGGTCGCCCGCCCAGTCGCCGGTAAAGGGGCGTCCCGTGCGGTTGGCCCCCTGCAGTCCCGGCGCCAGTCCCGCGATCAGCAGCTTGGCCGTCAGCGGCCCGAAGCTGGGCACCGGCGCATTGAACCAGTCCGGATATTTGGCGCGATTGGCTTCGCGAAACGCCACCAGCCGGGGGCACAGCGGACAGTCCAGGGACGGCGTGGCGGGAACCTTCATGGCCTTCGACTAAAGCCAGCCCGGCTTGAAGTCTAGCCATTAAGTCCGACCATCACGTCTAGTCATGCGCCGGCGCCAGTTGCGGCGACGCCACCTTCCCGCCATCGCGTGCGATCTGCGATTTCAGATCATCCAGCTCGATGAAATTGTCCGCCTGGCGGCGAAGATCGTCCGCAATCATGGGCGGCGAAGTGCGGATGGTCGAAACCACGCTCACCCGCTTGCCGCGGCGCTGCACCGCTTCCACCAGACGGCGAAAATCGCCGTCGCCCGAAAAGATCACCACATGATCCACGCAGGCCGCGATCTCCATCACGTCGATCGCCAGCTCGATGTCCATGTTGCCCTTGACCCGGCGCCGGCCCTGGCTGTCGGTGAATTCCTTCAGCGGCTTGGTCACCACCGAAAAACCGTTGTAATCCAGCCAGTCCACCAGCGGCCGAAGTGGCGAGAATTCCTGGTCCTCCGCCACCGCGGTATAATAAAACGCCCGCACCAGCGTACCCTTGCGCGCGAACAGCTCCAGAAGGCGCTTATAGTCGATGTCGAACTGCAATCCCTTGGCCGCGCCATACAGGTTGGCGCCGTCGATGAACAATGCGAGCTTCTCGGTCGGATAAAAAAGCATATGACCTCCAACAATTGTGAAGGGCGTCGCACCATAATCGACCGGTGCGGGCCCATGATCCTGATCGCGCCATGATCCTGCTAGGATTGGGCGCCAACCTGCCCAGCGCTGCCGGCCCACCGGCAGCGACGCTCCAGCGCGCACTCGCCCGGCTGGAAGCCCTGGATGTGAAAATCCTGAGGGTCTCCTCCTTCTACGAGAGCCCGTCCTGGCCAGATCCTTCCGAACCTGCTTTCGTCAATGCGGTCGCGGCCGTTCAGACCACTCTCCAACCCGTTGAACTTTTGGCGCTTTTGCATGGGGTGGAAACAGACTTGGGGCGGTTGCGTTCCGTTCCCAATGCGCCCCGCACCTTGGATATTGACCTGATCGACCATGATGGCGCTGTCACCCAGGATGGCCTGACCTTGCCGCACCCGCGCATGATCAGCCGCGCCTTCGTCCTCGCTCCCCTGGCCGAAATCGCGCCGGAATGGCGCCATCCCATAACCGGGCAGGGGGCTGCGGAACTTCTGGTCGCCCTGCCGGACGCTGCCAGCGTCAAACGTCTTTAAAAGCGCCCCGGCGCGCGCCCCCGCTTTGGGACTGGCTTCGCGCAGGGAATATGTGTTATCCCCGGCCCAATCTCCTGATTGCGGCGGCTTTCGGGCCGCTAACCTGTTGAATTCAAAGGATACCCTATGGCGCGCGTTACTGTCGAAGATTGCGTCGACAAGATTCCCAACCGCTTTGACCTGGTCCTGGCCGCGGGTTTCCGCGCCCGCCAGCTGTCCGGCGGTGCCGAGCCGATGCTGGAACGCGACCGTGACAAGAACCCCGTCGTGGCCCTGCGCGAGATCGCGGCCCGCCTGATCAAGCCGGAAGATTCCAAGGAAGACTATATCCGCTCGTTGCAAAAGCATGCCGAAGTGGACGAGCCGGAAGATGCCCGCCCCGAAGCCGACGACCGCGAGGACGCCTCGCATCGCCAGGTCACCGAGGAAGAGCTGCTGCGCGCCCTTACCACCGAAGCCCAACGCCGCGCCGAGCCGCAGCCTGAGCCGGAAGCGGACTATGAGGAGTGAGTTGCGACCGGCGTGAGCCGGGCAAATCGATCCAGTGGACCGATTTGAGCAACGAACGCCGCGAGCTTGGGCGAGCGGCCAGCGCGATATCAGACAAAAAGGCCGGCTTTGTCCGGCCTTTTTGCTTTTCGGTTCATTTCTGATTTCCAGCTTATCTGCCTATATTTGGGCCATGAGCACCCACGCTCCCGTCCCGCCGCCGGAACCCCCGGCCGCCAAGCCCGCGCCTGCGCGCGGTCGCCGCCGCCTGATGCGCCAGACCGACCTGGTCGAGCGGGTGCTGGCCTATGACTCCGGCGCCGACGAGGCCCTGCTCAACAAGGCCTATGTCTATGCCATGACGGCGCACGGCAAGCAGTTCCGCGCCTCGGGCGATCCCTATTTCGCCCATCCGCTGGAAGTGGCGGCCATCCTCACCGACCTCAAGCTCGACGTCCCCACCATCGTGACCGCGCTGCTGCACGACACCATCGAGGACACGCTGGTCACCTACGAGGACGTAAAGGAAAAATTCGGCGAGGAAATCGCCGGCCTGGTCGACGGCGTCACCAAGCTCAGCCAGCTCGAAGTCTTTTCCGAACGCACCAAGCAGGCCGAGAATTTCCGCAAGCTGATGCTCGCCATCACCAGCGATATCCGCGTGCTGCTGGTCAAGCTGGCCGACCGGCTGCACAACATGCGCACCCTCGGCTATATCGAAAAGCCCGAAAAGCGCCGCCGCATCGCGCAGGAGACGGTGGACATCTACGCCCCGCTGGCGGGGCGCATCGGCATGCAGAACATGCGCGAAGAGCTGGAAGACCTCGCCTTCGCCGAACTGGACCCCGAAGCGCGCAATTCCATCGTCACGCATTTCGCCCGCCTCGACATGGTGGGCGGCGATCGGGTGGGCCGCATCGCCGACCAGATCAAGCGCAAGCTGGCCGAACTGGGGCTGGAAGCCTGGGTCTATGGCCGCGGCAAGCGCCCCTTCAGCATCTGGCGCAAGCTGCAGACCAAGAAGCTCAGCTTCGAACAGCTCTCCGACATTTTCGGCTTCCGCGTCATCGTCGGCTCCACCGCCGACTGCTACCGCGCGCTGGGCATCATCCATACCAGCTGGCAGATGGTGCCGGAGCGGTTCAAGGATTTCATCTCCACCCCCAAGCCCAACGGTTATCGCAGTATCCACACCACGGTGTACGGCCCGGAAAAACAGCGCGTCGAAATCCAGATCCGCACCCAGGAAATGCACGACATCGCCGAGCGCGGCGTCGCCGCCCACTGGCGCTACCGCGAGCATGTACCGCAAAAGGTCGTGAACGAAAGCGCCACCTATGGCTGGCTGCGCGACATGGTCGACCTGCTGGAGCGCGGCGACAGCGCCGAAGAGGTGCTGGAGAATTCGCGCCTGGCCATGTACCAGGATCAGGTCTTCTGCTTTACGCCCAAGGGTTCACTGATCGCCCTGCCGCGCGGCGCCACGCCCATCGACTTTGCCTATGCGGTGCACACCGACCTGGGCAACAGCGCCGTCGGCGCCAAGATCAACGGCAACCATGTCGCCCTGCACACGCCCTTAAAAAATGGCGACCAGGTGGAAATCATCTCGACCAAGGACGCCACCCCGTCGCCCATGTGGGAGCAGTTCGTGGTCACGGGTCGCGCCCGCGCCGAAATCCGCCGCTTCCTGCGCCACGCCCAGCGCGGCGAGCATGTCGCCTTCGGCCGCAAGATCCTGGAAAAGGCCTTTGCCGACGAAAAGCGCGAACTGACCGAAAAGGCCATCGAGGGCGTGGCCAAGACCCTGCGCCTGGCCAAGGCGGAAGATGTCTATGCCGATGTCGGCCGCGGCGCGCTGCGCGGGCACGAAGTGCTGCAGGCGGTATTCCCCGAGCTCAAGCGCACCGGCAAGATCAAGACCGGCGGCCCGGGCGAGGTCACGCCCATCTCCATCCGCGGACTGACCGAGGGCATTTCCTATACCCTGGGCGCCTGCTGCCATCCCATTCCGGGCGACCGCATCGTTGGCATCACCACGCCGGGCGAGGGCCTGGTCATCCACACCATCGACTGCGGCGAACTGGACAAGGCCGGCGACATGGACGACTGGCTGGACGTCAGTTGGGGCCAGAACGCGGCCGAAACTGGACAGTCGGTGGCCCGTATCCTGGTGCGCATCCCCAACACCCCCGGCGCCATGGCCGCCGTGATGACCGCCATCGCCGCCAATGGCGGCAACATCACCAATTTCAAGATGACCAGCCGCAACCCGCTCTTCTTCGAATTCACCGTCGACGTCGAAGTCCGCGACGTGCCGCATTTGCAGAACATCCTGGGCGCGCTACGAGTCAGTGACGCGGTCGAGTCGGTTGACCGCGTGCGCGAAGCGGAGACAGTGCAGTGAACGTCGAACAGGTCCTGAACGAATTCAAGAAATCCGGCGCCCTGCTGGAAGGTCATTTCATCCTCTCCAGCGGCCTGCACTCCGACAAGTTCCTGCAAAAGGCGCTGGTGTTCCAGGATGCCAAGCGCACCGCCAAGCTGTGCAAGGCGCTGGCCGCGAAAATTAAAAAGGAAATCCCCGACGAGATCACCGCCATCGTCTCCCCTGCCGTGGGCGGCATCGTGCCGGGCTACGAGATGGGCCGCCAGATGGGCCTGCCCGCCATGTATGTCGAGCGGGTGGACGGCGAATTCCAGTTGCGCCGCAACTTCACTTTGAAGAAGGGCCAGAAGGTCCTGATGGTCGAAGACATCATCTCCACCGGCGTCTCCAGCCGCGAATGCATCGCGGCGATCAAGAAGACCGGCGCCAAGGTCGTCGCCGCCTGCTGCCTGATCGACCGCTCCGGCGGCAAGGCCAAGGTCGGCGTGCCGCTGATCGCGCTGGCGGAATGGAAAGTCCAGGCTTGGCCCGCCGACAAGCTCCCGCCCCACCTGCGGGGCATCCCTGCGGTCAAGCCGGGGTCCAGAGGCTTGGCGTGAATTTTTCGCTGACACGCACGCCGGCCACCGGTTACCGGTTGATGGCGTTTGTCGGCGGTGGTTTTCTGTTTTCGGTTGCTGCGCTTTGGCTTGCGGGCCAATTCGTGGCAGCGGCGGGTTTCGTTGTCTGGTTGGTGCCTTTGTTGGTGCTTCTGTCCTGGCCGCTGGGTTTCTGGAAAAAGCGTACCTTCTGGTTGTGGCGTGTGTTGGTGCTGGTCTTCGCCATCCTGGTCCCGCCGCTGGCATTGGTGACGATTATCGCCATCTTGTGCACTATCGGCCCGGATTGCATGTAATGAGCGCGCCATGACCAAGCTACGCCTCGGCGTCAACATCGACCACGTCGCCACCGTCCGCAATGCACGCGGCGGCGACAATCCCGATCCCGTGCGCGCCGCCATGCTGGCGCAGGAGGCCGGTGCCGACGGCATCACCGCACACCTGCGCGAAGACCGCCGCCATATCCGCGACGAGGATATCCTGGCGCTCACCCACGGCCTGAACATCCCGCTCAATCTCGAAATGGCCGCTACCGACGAGATGCTGGCCATCGCGCTGAAAGCCAGACCCCACGCCGCCTGCATCGTGCCCGAGAAGCGCGAAGAGCGCACCACTGAGGGCGGCATCGACTGCATCACGCATTTCGCCCGCCTCAAGCCCATCGTCGCCGCGCTGTCGGGTGCCGGCATCCGCGTCTCCATGTTCATCGAGCCCGACAGGAAACAGATCGACGCCGCTCACCATCTGGGCGCACCCGTGATCGAACTGCACACTGGCGCCTATGCCCTTGCCACGGGCGCCGCCCGCGACAAGCTGCTCACCCATATCCACAATGGCGCGGAATTCGGCGCCGATCTCGGCCTGGAAATCCATGCCGGCCACGGCCTGACCTTCGACAATGTCAAACCCGTCGCCGCCATCCCCCATATCCGCGAACTGAACATCGGCCACTTCCTGATCGGCGAGGCGGTCTTCATCGGCCTGGAAGCTTCCATCAAGCAGATGCGCGCCCTGATGGACGAGGCCAGGAGCGTAGGCGTGGGCCGGAGCGATCAAGAGAAAAAGTCATGATCCTCGGCCTGGGCAACGACCTGATAGATATCCGCCGCATCGAAAAATCGATCGCCACCTACGGCGACCGATTCCTGCTGCGAATCTATACCGATATCGAACGCGCCAAATCCGACCGTCGTGCCAATCGTGCCGCCTCATACGCCAAGCGTTTCGCCGCCAAGGAGGCTTGCGCCAAGGCCTTGGGAACCGGGCTGAACCACGGCGTCTGCTGGCGTGACATGGGTGTGGTGAACCTTCCGGGCGGCAAGCCCACCATGGCATTGACCGGCGGCGCCCTGAAAAGGCTGGAAAAATTGACCCCTGCGGGCATGCGCGCCCAGATCGACCTCACCATCACCGACGACTTCCCGCATGCCCAGGCCATCGTCATCATCTCCGCCGTGCCCGAGCCTTCCAAAGATTAACGGCTAAATCCTTGACAGGGCGAGCATCTGCCCGTTTCTGTCGCCCCGAACGGGCGGAAAATCATATGTCGGACACCAAAATGGCGGTTAAGCAGAAGCAGGGCGAATCCTGGGGGGAACTCGCCAAGACGGTGGTCTATGCCGCCCTGATCGCGATCGTGATCCGCACCTTCTTCTTTCAGCCTTTCAACATCCCCAGCGCCTCGATGGAAGCCACCCTGCTGGTGGGCGATTACCTGTTCGTGGAGAAATTCTCCTATGGCTACAGCCGCTACACCTTCCCCTTCGGCGGCTGGCCCTTCGGCGACAAGATGGAGGGGCGTTATTTCGCCCATGATCCCACCCGCGGCGACGTCATCGTCTTCAAATATCCGCAGGACAACACCACCGACTTCATCAAGCGTCTGATCGGCATGCCGGGTGACACCATCCAGATGAAGAACGGCGTGCTGTTCATCAACGGCAAGGCGGTGCCCAAGAAGCGCATCGCCGACTATGTCGAAACCGTGGACGGCTTCGAACATCACGTCCCGCAATTCGAAGAGACCTTGCCCGAAGGCAAGACCTACAAGGTGCTCGACCGCGACCCCGAAGGCGCCCTCGACAATACTGAGGAATTCCAAGTTCCGGCCGGCCATTATTTCATGATGGGCGACAATCGCGACAACAGCGACGACAGCCGCGCTGCCGTGGGTTACGTCCCGGCCGAGAATCTCGAAGGCAAGGCCGAGATCCGCTTCTTCTCCACCAACGGCTCGGCCCGGGTGTGGGAAATCTGGAAGTGGCCCTTCGCGGTGCGCTATTCACGCATCCTGACCATGGTGAAATAACGCTTTGACGGACGCGATTACCTCCCAGGCCCTGACCGACAAACTCGGCCACGCCTTCAAAGACCAAAACCTCCTCAAGCGCGCGCTGACCCATGCCAGCGCCGACGCCGTCACCTCCAACGAACGGTTGGAATTCCTCGGCGACCGGGTGCTGGGCCTGATAATCGCTGAAAAGCTGCACGCGCTTTATCCGGGTGATCCCGAAGGCGCCCTGGCGTTGAAGTTCAACGCCCTGGCCCGCGGCGCCGCCTGCGCCAAGGCTGCCACCGATGCGGGCCTGGCCGAGCATGTCATCCTGGCCAATTCCGAAAAGTCCGCTGGCGGCCGCGCCAAACCCGCCATCCTGTCGGGCATGTGCGAAGCCGTGATTGCCGCCCTCTATCTGGATGGCGGCATGGACGTGGCACGCGCCTTTGTCGAACGCTACTGGGCTTCGCAGTTCGAAGACCTGTCCCACGACATGCGCGACGCCAAGACCCGCTTGCAGGAATGGGCTCAAGCTCGTCCTGGCAAGGAAGCGCCGGCTTACATTCTCAAGGAACGCGCCGGCCCCGACCATGCGCCGCGCTTCATCGTCGAAGCCAAAGTCAGCGGCTTCGATGCCGTGACGGGCGAGGGCGGTTCCAAGCGCCAGGCCGAACAGGACGCCGCCCAGAAACTTCTCAATCAGGTTGAACCATGACCACCCGCTGCGGCTTTGCCGCCATCATCGGCGCGCCCAATGCCGGCAAGTCCACGCTGATCAACGCGCTGGTCGGCACCAAGATCGCCATCGTCAGCCCCAAGGTGCAGACCACCCGCATGCCGGTGCGCGGCATCGCCATGGCGGGCGAAACCCAGATCGTGTTCGTCGACACGCCGGGCATCTTCCGCCCCCGCCGCCGCCTCGACCGCGCCATGGTCACCAGCGCCTGGGCCGGTGCCGAGGAAGCCGATTGCGTGCTCCTGATCGTGGACGCCGCAGACCTGGTCGCCGATCCCGACAGCCTGGGCGCGCGCGACACCATGGCCATCCTGCAGGGCCTCAAGGACGGCAACAGCAAGAAGAAGAAAGCCCTGATCCTCAACAAGATCGACGGCATGAAGCGCACGGATCTGCTGCCGCTGGTCGAGCGCTTCCATGCCGAAGGCGTGTTCGAGGATGTCTTCCTGGTTTCTGCACTGAAGGGCGAAGGTGTGCCCGACATCGCCAGCTGGGTGGCGTCGCGCATGCCGCCGGGCCCGTGGCTCTATCCCGAAGACCAGGCCGCCGACATCCCCTCGCGCCTGCTGGCCGCCGAAGTGACGCGCGAGAAAATCTACCTGCGTCTGCATGACGAGCTGCCTTACTCCAGCGCCGTCGAAACCGAGAAGTGGGAAGAACGCCGCGACGGCTCGGTCAAGATCGACCAGATCATCTATGTGCAGCGCGAAGGCCAGAAGGCCATCGTGCTGGGCAAGGGCGGCGCCACCATCAAGATCATCGGCGGCCTGGCGCGCGAAGAACTGGAAACCCTGTTCGGCCGCCGCGTCCATCTCTTCCTGTTCGTGAAGGTGCGCGAGAACTGGGCCGACAACAGCGAGCACTACAAGGAAATCGGGCTGGAATTCCCGCACGAGAAATAGATGGAGTGGAGTGACGACGCCATCGTCCTGTCCACCCGCCCGCATGGCGAAACCAGCGCGATCCTGGAACTGCTGACCCGCGATCATGGCCGCCATGCCGGCCTTGTGCGCGGCGGCGCCTCGCGGCGCGTCAAGCCCACCCTGCAGCCGGGCAACTCCGTCCATGTCCAGTGGCGCGCGCGGCTGGAAGAACATCTGGGCAGCTTCACCTGCGAACTCGCCCGCGCCCGCGCCGGCGAACTGATGGACAGCCGCGACACGCTCGCTGGCCTCAACGCATTCTCCGCCATGACCAGCGCCGCCATGCCGGAACGCGAAACCCACGCCACCGTCTTCCTCGGTGGCGAAATCCTGCTCGACGAAATGATGACCGGCGACACCGCCCACTGGCTGCCGCTCTATGTGCGCTGGGAAGCGGGCCTGCTGGAAGCACTCGGCTTCGGGCTCGACCTCAGCGAATGCGCCTCAACCGGCGCCAAGACCGATCTCATCTATGTCTCGCCCAAGTCCGGCCGCGCGGTGTCGCGCGACGCCGCCGGCATCTATGCCGCGCGCATGTTCCGCCTGCCGGGCTTCCTCATGGGCAGCGACAATGACCAGGCCCATGCCGACGAAATCGCGTCCGGCCTGTCGCTGACCAGCCATTTCCTGCTGGAAAGGGTGTTGCGCCCGCATGGCAAGGAACTTCCCCCCGCGCGCCCCAGGCTGGATGCGATAGCGGCCAGCCTCCTCAAATAAAGTGCCTGGACGCGATCCTGCCCGAATCATCTAAAAGCTGAGCCATGGTTGCTGTCCCCGACGAAATCCGTTCCGAACCCCTGAGCAAGGCCCTGGCCGAGCGCTATCTCGCCTATGCGCTGTCCACCATCACCCAGCGCGCGCTGCCCGAGGCCCGCGACGGGCTGAAGCCGGTGCACCGACGCATCCTCTACGGCATGCGCCTGCTGCGGCTGGACCCCAACTCCGCCTTCAAAAAATCCGCCAAGGTGGTGGGCGACGTGATGGGCTCGTTCCACCCGCATGGCGACCAGGCGATCTATGACGCACTGGTCCGCCTGGCGCAGGAATTTTCCGTCCGCTATCCGCTGGTCGATGGCCAGGGCAATTTCGGCAATGTCGACGGCGATAATGCCGCCGCCATGCGCTACACCGAAAGCCGCCTCACCGACATCGCCGCCGCGCTGCTGGACGGCCTGGACGAAGACGCAGTCGATTTCCGCACCACCTATGACGGCGAAACGCGCGAGCCGGTGGTGCTGCCATCCGCCTTCCCGAACCTGCTGGCCAATGGCTCCAACGGCATCGCCGTTGGCATGGCCACCGCGATACCGCCGCACAATCTGGGCGAACTGATCGCCGCCACCATTGCCCTGATCGAAGATCCCGACATCCAGGATCGCTCGCTGCTGAAATACGTCAAGGGACCAGACTTTCCCACCGGCGGCATCGTGGTCGAAGACCAGGCCAGCATGGCCGAAGCCTACAAGACGGGGCGCGGCAGCTTCCGCGTCCGCGCAAAGTGGGAAAGGGAAGAGGGCAACTCTAAAGGTGGAAGAGGGGGCGCCTGGCAGATCGTCGTCACCGAAATTCCCTATCAGGTGGGCAAGTCCAAGCTGATCGAGCGCATCGCCGAGTTGCTGGAGCTGAAGAAGCTGCCCTTGCTGGACGACATCCACGACGAAAGCGCCGAAGATATCCGCATCGTGCTGACGCCCAAGACCCGCACGGTCGAACCCGAAATCCTGATGGAACAGCTCTTCCGCGCGTCCGACCTGGAAGCGCGCCTGCCGCTGAACATGAACGTGCTGGACAAGGGGCTGATCCCCCGGGTGATGAGCCTGAAGGAAGTCCTGGCCGCCTTCGCCGCCCATCGCCGCGAAGTGCTGGAACGCCGCTCGAATTTCCGCCTGGAAAAGATCGCAGGCCGCCTGGAAGTGCTGGAAGGCTATCTCGCCGTCTTCCTCAATCTCGACAAGGTCATCAAGATCATCCGCAACGAGGACGAGCCCCGGCCCGTCCTGATGAAGGCGTTCAAGCTGACCGAGGTTCAGGCCGACGCCATCCTCAACATGCGCCTGCGTTCCTTGCGCAAGCTTGAGGAGATGGAAATCCAGGGCGAACATGATCGCCTGACCAGGGAGCAGAAAGAACTTACCCGCCTGCTGGGATCGGAAAAGCTGAAATCGGCAAAGATCATCGCGGAACTGCGCGAGGTGGACGCCAAATTCGGCCTCAAGACCGAGCTTGGCAAGCGCCGCACCCAGATTGCCAAGGCCGCACTGGTCGCCGAGATGACGGCCCTGGCCGATCAGGTCGAGGAAACCGCCAACGCCGTGGTGCAGGAACCCATCACCGTCGTCATGTCCCAGAAGGGCTGGCTGCGCGCGCTCAAGGGCCACCAGGAACCCTCCAAGGATGACAAGTACCGCGAAGGTGATCGCGGCCGCTTCTTCTTCCCGGCCCAGACCACCGACCAGATCATGATGTTCGCCACCGATGGCCGCTTCTACACGCTGGACGGCTCCAAGCTGCCGGGCGGCCGGGGCAATGGCGAAGCCATCCGCACCTTCATCGACCTCCCGCCCGAAGCCGACATCGTCACCATGTTCGTGCATGTGCCGGGCCGCAAGCTGCTGGTCGCCGCCACCAGCGGTCATGGCTTTGTCACCAACGAAGACGAAGCCGTCGCCATGACCAAGAAGGGCAAGCAGGTGATGAACGTGAAGCCCGGCGTCGAAGCGGTCTCATGCCGCCCCGTCTCCGGCGACACGGTCGCGCTGGTGGGCGAGAACCGCAAGCTGCTGATCTTCAAGCTCGACGAAGTCCCCGAACTGGGCCGCGGGCAGGGCGTCTACCTGCAGCGTTACAAGGATGGCATGTTGGTGGATGCCACCACATTCACTTGGAAAGCGGGTCTGAAGGACGAGAACAACAAGCTGTTCTCCACTTCCGATTTGAAGGACTGGCGCGGCGAGCGCGCCCAGGCCGGACGCATCGTTCCGCGAGGCTGGGCGAAATCCGGCAAATTCGGCAACGAACAGGGTTAACGCAGCTGTGCAAAATCCTGTTCCAGAATGGGACAGGCGCGATTTCCTTGGTATAATGCGACGCACCCAAATTAAGTGTCATGTCCGCTCTTCGTCTGCTCGCATTGTCCTATCTCGCCTGCGCATCGGCCTTTGTCGTGGCCGCGACCCTGCGCGCGAATCCGGACTTGGGGCAGGGGCTGCAGTCCCTGGCGCAATTGGCCCACGAAAAAATCCTCAGCCCCACCCTCGACCAGCTGCACCGTCAGGATGCGTTGCTGCTCGACAGCCTGGATCCTCCCGCCGCCCGCTACACCCTCACCATCACGCCGCTCGCGCCGGGCGAGGAGCGCACGTTGCCGCGCAAGGCCGCAGCTCCGATGGCGCCGCGCGCGGTGGCGTCGGCTGATGACCGGATAACCCAGCCCGAATATGCCGCCAGCGCCACCATCGCCATTATGCCCGACCTGTCGCCCGAAGCGGCCCCCGTGCCGCCGGAACCGGAAATGGTGCAGCCCGACCCGCGTTTTGTTTCGCCGAAGGTGCCGCGCGCCGCGATTCCCCGCTACGATGTCGCCCAGGCCGCGCCAAAATCTGAAGCGTCGGTCGCGCCAAAATCCCAGCCTTTCCAGATTCCCGAGCCGCCGTCTGTCATGTCGGCCCGCGCTTCCGCAGCGGCCCTGCGCCTCAAGGCCGGCCTGTCGCCGGAGATGCTGAAGAATTTCGAACTGTTCCTCTATGTCAGCAAGGCCGATCGCGGCCCGCTGGCGCAACGCATGTATGTTTTTCGCAAGACGGCAGGCAACGATCTGGCGCTGCTCTACGACTGGGCCGCCTCCACCGGGCGCGAGCGCGACGAGGTCAATCCGCATGGCCGCCGCAGCTTCACCTCCACGCCCGCCGGCTATTACCAGTTCGACCCGGATCGCATGTACCGGCGCTATCGTTCCTGGTCGTGGGATCAACCCATGCCCAACGCCATGTTCTTCAATTGGGAACGCGAAGGCTTGAAGACGGGCCTGGCCATCCATGCCGCCAGCGGCGAGGGCGTCGCCAGTCTGGGCAATCGCGCCAGTGCCGGTTGTGTTCACCTGTCACCGGAAAATGCCGCCACGCTCTATCAGTTGGTGCGCGCCGACTATCGCGGAAAGGTGCCGCGCTTCGCCTACAATTCGAAGACCCAGACCATGACCAATCGGGGCGGCTTCATGCATGGCCGCGATGGTGCGCTGAAAATGGCCGATGGCTACAAGGTGCTGATCCACATCGAGGACTTTGGCGGCAACAACGTTGTCGCCTCGCTCAATTAGGCGTGCCCCGTCACCAGCCACAGAATCAGGATGATCGGCAGCGGGATACCGATGAGCCACAGCAGACCAGAACGCATGAAATCCTCCCAATGAACCTGGGCAGATAACATTCGGCTGGCTGGGAAGTTCCCTACTCGCTCCGCGCGCGCTTCAATTCGTACAGCGCAACGGCAGCAGCGTTGGAGACGTTGAGGCTCTCCACGGTCTTGGCGATCGGGATGAAGGCGGATGCCTCGCAATGCTCGCGCACCAGGCGGCGAATGCCCGTGCCTTCCGAACCCAGCACCAGCGCCACGTCACCCACCGGCACCGCGTCGGCAATGGACTGCTCGCCGTCGCCCGCCAGCGCGATGCGCCAGAAGCCCTTCTCGGCCAGGTGATCCAGAGTGCGGGCGATGTTCACCACCTCGACATAGGGAATCAGGTCCAGCGCGCCTGATGCTGCCTTGGCCAGCGTTCCTGACTGGGGCGGGGCATTGCGGTCCTGCACCACCACGGCAATGACGCCAAAGGCGGCCGCCGTACGCAGGATGGCGCCGACATTGTGGGGGTCCGTCAGCTGGTCCAGCACCAGCACGACGCGGCGGCTGGCGCCGCTGGTCTCTGCCAATATGCCGTCCAGGTCGCGGGTCTTGAGGGGCCAGGCTTCCAGCGCCGCGCCCTGGTGAACCGCACCGGCGGGCAGCAGCTTGTCGATGGCGCCGGGTTCCAGCACATCCACCCGGACTCGGCTCAGCAATTTTTCGCCAATAAGTTCCACCGCCCGGGGGGTCAGGCAGGCCCGGCCCAGCCGGCGGCGGGGGTTGGCCAGGGCCGCCTCCACGGCATGCAGGCCGTACAGCCACTGGCCGCTGCCGGCGGCAGGCGGGCGGTCACCGCTCGGCCGACCCGGCGATCCAGCCGGGCGCGGAGCCAGGACGGCGGGATTTTTTTCAGGTTTTCCGCGGCTTTTTGTGGGGGCAGGGCGGCGGCTTTTGCCGAAATCCCGCTTGGCTCCCTTGGAGGTGTCTTTGTGGCGCATGGCGCGCTTATAAAGGTGAGTGCGGAATTAGCAAAAGGTCCAGTGGACCTTTTGCTCGCCCGAACGCCGCAGCGGCGCGCAGCCCGGCGCGGCGCGAGGCCGTCCGGGGGACGGGGGTAAAGCACGGTCCCCGAAATCCCGGAAATTCCGGGTTAAACGTCACTTGACACCCCGGCACCTTTTGACAATAACCCGCGATCCGCAGCCACACCTTTCTGGAGGCATTCTTAAAACTCGCCCGAACGCAAACCGGGAGAGAACAGCAGCGCCGGCCGGTGACAGGTTTCCCAACCCGTTGATGCAGTTGGACAAAATTATCGGAGGGGTGCCCGAGTGGCTAAAGGGGACGGACTGTAAATCCGTTGACTACGTCTACGCTGGTTCGAATCCAGCCCCCTCCACCATCCTTTAGAGATGGACCGATGGTGACGCGAAGAAGGACGACGGAAGTCGAAGTGGCGGGTGTAGCTCAATGGTAGAGCAACAGCCTTCCAAGCTGATGACGAGGGTTCGATTCCCTTCACCCGCTCCAGACTAACGGAGCAAAGAATATCCCGCGGAAGCGGACAAAAGACGAAAGTTCGCGAAGGCGAATTTACGAAGAACGCACGCAGTAGATCGCACAAGGACACGAGTTATGGGCAAAGCAAAATTCGAACGTAACAAGCCGCATTGCAACATCGGCACCATTGGTCACGTTGACCACGGCAAGACCTCGCTGACTGCAGCGATCACGAAGATTCTTGCCGAGACCGGCGGCGCGACGTTCACGGCGTACGACATGATCGAC
>JBBQHU010000045.1:0-20668 GCA_038324265.1 Micropepsales bacterium
CGGATGGAAAGCTCGCCCTGGCCGCGCTCGATATCGGCCAGAAGATTGTCCAGCCCCTTGACCAGATTCTCGCCATTGGAGGCGAGGGTGGCCTTGAGTACGTCGGGATTGGTGAGGGGAAAATTGGTCGGTGCAAAGGCGTCGGCAAACTGGCGGGTATAAAATCCCACCCGCTGGCGTTCGGCTTCGTCCAGGCCGTGCAGCTTGCCCACCATGTCCTGCACCGCATTGGCGGTCAGCAGATAGCTCTGCTTGATGAAATCGAAGATCTCGTTCTGCTGCCAGGCTTCGGCGCGGAAGCGGCGATCGCCGGGCGCGGGTTCGACCACGCTGGGGGCTTCGCCGCCCAGCATCCGCCGCGCAGTGGTTTCCCACAGGGTGGCAAAGTTGTTCCACCATTCGGTCTGTGCCGCGGTCACAGCATCGCGGTCGCCGCTCATCGCCTTGACCAGGGTCATCATGGCGCCGGAGATGTTGAGGGGGTCCAGCGGCGTTGCCGCGTCGCGCTTGGCCATGCGGGATGCGAAGTCCAGCAGCAGCTTCTGGCTCTTCATGCCGACGCTCAGCATGTTGCGCGCAAACGCCTGGCCGTCGAGTCCGGGCGGTGATTCGGGCGTCTTCTCGGCGCTACTGTCGGTCGCTGCCATGCCGCACTGTGATAGCCCGGCCACGGTGACACCTGCAAGACAGCCAAAAGCCGCGCCCTCGCGCCGAAATACCGCAATCATACACGCGATTTAAGGGGATGGTCGCTGGCGCGCGGGCACGGGTCGCGGTATATCGGAAGATGGGTTTGGCGCGTGCCCAAAATGAAATATGGGCACGCCGTCATGGGGTTGGCGCGCAAAGCGCAAAGCAAGTCGGAAAGTCGAACGTCATGACCAAACACACTGCGCGTCCGGTTGCGATGGCGGTCCTTGTGCTGGGCCTGGGCCTGTCCGGCTGCTCCACCATAGCCGATCTGGATCCCACTGGCCTGCTGAGCGACGATGCCGCCCCGGCCGACACACAATTCCCCACCGACAGCGCGCAACAGGCCGAAGCCGACGCCGCCACCACCACGCCCGATCTGGCCAGCATTCCCACCCGCCCGCCGACCACCGACACGGCGGCCCAGGCCGCCACCACCCAGCAGGTCGCCGCTGCCGGCGCCCAGGCCCAGTACAGCGCCGACGCTTTGCGCGCCGGGACCGAAGCGGCCGCCCCGCCGCCCGTCGCCGTGGATGCCAGCGCCACCCGCCAGGCACTCGCCGCCAGCGATGCACCGCCCACCACCAATGACCTGGCCGCCCCCAGCGCCAGCGACGCGCCGCCCACCGCCGCGCCTCCGAGCGCCGCACCGCCGCGCGCCGCGCCGCCTGCAGCCGTGGCTGCCGCCACGCCGCCGCCGGTCACCGCCGCGCCGCCGCCTTCCGCCGCCCCTGAACCGGCGCCCGTTACCCGGGCCGCCATGGCGCCCCCGCCGGGCGCCGAGCCTGCAGTTCCCGCCGTGCCGATGGGGCCGCGCATGGCCATGGTCAATCCGTCCGACGCCCAGCTTGGCTTCAAGCCTTCTACCGCGCCGCCGCTGAACCCCTCGATCTCCCAGTGGGTGTCGCCCCCGATCCTGGCGCATTACCGCCAGACGGCCGCTGCCGCCGGTTCTGCCGGGACAAGCGCGCCGGCCGTCTCCGCCGTGCCTGCCGCTGGCGGTCGTCGGGGCGCCCTGGGTGGTCCGTCCATGTCGGGCGATGTGGTCGCCAATCTTGACGCCGTGCCGGGTACGCCTGCGGGCATGGCGGCTGCCATGAATGGCGGCGTCCCCCCGACTTCGATCATCTATTTCCCCGGTGACACCACCAGGCTGCCCGCTTCGGCCCGCGCCCAGGTCCGCAGTGCCGTTGCCGCCTTCCAGGCCGCCGGCGGCACCGGTTCGGTCAAGGTGATTGGCCATGCCTCCAGCCGCACCGCCAACATGCCGGTGGAACGTCACCTGGAAGTGATCTTCCAGAAGTCCCAGGCCCGCGCCACCGCGGTGGCCCAGGCCCTGATCCGCGCTGGCGTCCCCGCCGACAAGGTGCAGATCGAGGCGGTGGGCGACAGCCAGCCGGTCTATTACGAATCCATGCCCAAGGGCGAAGACGGCAACCGCCGCGCTGAAATTTTTGTGCAGGGGTGAGTGCGGCCTTAGCGAAAGGTCCGGTGGACCTTTCGCCCGCACGAACGCCGCGAGCCCAAGCGAGCGGCCGGAGAGCTTTGGCAATCTTGCGCCGCCGGCCTGCGCTGCCGGAATGTGCGAATTGCACAAAACAGCCGCATTTTAACGCAAAAGTGATTGCGCTGGGGGGGTGAATCCCCGACTCTGCCCGCCGCTTCAGGACCAACACCATGAATACCGATTTCTACCGCATCAAGCGGCTGCCGCCTTACATCTTCGAGGAAGTGAACCGCCTCAAGGCCCAGGCGCGCGCCCGCGGTGAGGACATCATCGATTTCGGGATGGGCAATCCCGACATGGCGACGCCGGACTATATCGTGGACAAGCTCTGCGAGACAGCTCGCGATCCGCGCGCCCATCGCTACAGCGCCTCGCGCGGCATCAAGGGCCTGCGCAAGGCCCATGTCGCCTATTACAAGCGCCGCTTCGGGGTGGACCTGAACCCCGACACCGAAGTGATTGCGGCGCTGGGCTCCAAGGAAGGTTTCGCCAACCTCGCCATGGCGATCACCGCGCCGGGCGATGTGGTGCTGGTGCCCAATCCGGCCTATCCGATCCACGCCTTCGGCTTCATGATTGCCGGCGCCGCCATCCGCCATGTGCCCGCCACTTCGCCGGAGGAATATCTGAGCCGGATCGGCACCGCCACGCGCCATTCGGTGCCGTCGCCGCTGGCGATGGTGGTGAACTATCCCAGCAATCCCACCGCCCAGGTCGTGGATCTGGATTTCTACAAGGAGGTCATCAAGTTCGCCAAGAAGCACGAGATCTGGGTGCTGAGCGATCTGGCCTATGCCGACATCTATTTCGACGACGCCAATCCGCCGCCTTCGATCCTGCAGGTGGACGGCGCCAAGGACATCGCCATCGAATTCCAGTCCTTGTCCAAGACCTATTCCATGCCCGGCTGGCGCATGGGCTTTGCCGCCGGCAATGAAAAGCTGGTCGGGGCGCTGGCGCGCATCAAATCGTATCTGGATTACGGCGCCTTCACGCCGATCCAGGTGGCCGCCGCGGCCGCGCTGAATGGGCCGCAGAACATCGTCGACGAAATTCGCGCGGTTTATAAATCGCGCCGCGACGTGCTGGTAAAAAGCATGGCCGCCGCCGGCTGGGATATTCCCTCGCCGCAAGCCTCGATGTTCGCCTGGGCGCCCGTGCCAGAGAAGTACCGCGAAAAGGGCTCGATGGAATTCGCCAAGGACCTGCTGATCCACGCCAAGGTCGCGGTGTCGCCCGGCATCGGCTTTGGCGAATATGGCGAAGGCTATGTCCGCGTGGCGCTGGTGGAAAATGAACATCGCATCCGTCAGGCGGCGCGCAATGTGAAAAAGTTCCTGCAGCTTGGCACCAACATGGCGCCTTCCGACCTGGCTTCGGTAAAATGACAGCCCCATTCAAGATCGCGATAGCTGGCCTCGGCACGGTCGGGGGCGGCGTCGTAAAGGCGCTGGCCGCGCGGCAAGATGAACTGTCCCAGCGCGCCGGACGGCCGCTGCTGCTCGCCGCCGTTTCCGCGCGCGACAAGAAGAAGGCGCGCGGTTTCGATCTGCCGGGCTGGTGCGACGATCCGCTGGCACTGGCGCGCGGCGATGCCGATTGTGTGGTGGAGCTGATTGGCGGCGACGAAGGCATCGCGCGGCAGCTTGTGGAAACCGCACTGGCCAGCGGCAAGCACGTGGTCACCGCCAACAAGGCGCTGCTGGCCAAGCATGGCCGTGCCCTGGCGTTGTTGGCCGAGGAAAAAGGCGTCACCCTGAAATTCGAAGCCGCTGCCGCCGGCGGCATTCCCATCGTCAAGGTGCTGCGCGAAGACCTGATCGCCCATGGCGTGGATGCGGTGCAGGGCATCCTCAATGGCACCTGCAATTTCATCCTGACCGAAATGGAACGCACAAAGCGCGGCTTTGCGGATGTTCTGGCCGAAGCCCAGGCAAAGGGCTATGCCGAAGCCGATCCCACGCTGGATGTTGGCGGCGGCGATACCGCGCACAAGCTTGCCCTGCTGGCGAGTCTGGCCTTCGGTACCGCGCCGGCGCTGGATGCTGTTGCGGTCGAAGGCATCACCCACATCACGGCCGATGACATTGCCTTTGCCAGCGAGTTCGGTTTCCGCATCAAGCTGCTGGGCACCGCGCGCCGTGTCGGCGATTGCATAGACCAGAAAGTTCAGCCCGTGCTGGTGCGTGCCAGCTCGGCCCTGGCCAGCGTCAGCGGCGCCGCGAACGGCGTGGCGGTGGATGCAGGCGAGGCGGGACAATTTTTCTTCTCCGGCCGCGGCGCCGGCGAGGCCCCCACTGCCAGCGCCGTGATCGCCGATATCGTGGAAGCGGCCTCAGGCTCGCCGTCACCGGTATTTGGCCGGCCGGCAGCAACTTTGACCTCGCTGAATCCTGCCGATGGTAAAGCCGCCCTGTCACCCTGGTATCTTCGGTTCGAAGTGCTGGACGTGCCGGGTGTCCTCGCCGCCATTGCGGGGAACCTTGCAGAAGCCGGTGTTTCCATCGAAAGCATGATCCAGCGGGGCCGCGCTCCGGGGGAGCCGGTGGCGATTGTCATGATCACCCATGAAACCGCACATGCTAGTGTGGAGCGTGCCTTGAAGGTCATCGGCGCTTCCGACAAGGTGCGCGCGCGCCCGTGCATGATTCCAATGCAAGCCTGAAAAATAAGAATGAGGAACCCATGACCGAGATTCGTCCGCCTTCTATGGAAAAGCCGCTCGACCGCTCTTTTGCGCTGGAAGCCGTGCGCGTCACCGAAGCCGCCGCCATTGCCGCCTATGCCCAGATCGGGCGCGGCAACGAGCATGACGCCGACCAGGCCGCGGTGGAAGCCATGCGCTATGCCTTCAACCAGTTGCCCATCGACGGCACCGTGGTGATCGGCGAAGGTGAACGCGACGAAGCCCCCATGCTCTTCATCGGCGAAAAGGTCGGGCAGGGCGGCCTCGCCGTGGACATCGCGCTGGATCCTCTGGAAGGCACCACGCTCACGGCCAAGGCCATGGCGAACGCGCTGGCGGTGATGGCGATGGCCGAGCCCGGCACCATGCTGAATGCGCCGGATACCTATATGGACAAGATCGCGATCGGTCCCGGCTATGCCGATGGCGTGATCGATATCGATGCCGAGCCCGGCGACAACATCAATGCGCTGGCCAGGGCCAAGGGCTGCCGGCCGAGCGAGATCAAGGCCTGCGTGATGGACCGTTCGCGCCACGAAGACCTCGTCGCCAAGCTGCGCAAGGCCGGCGCTTCGGTGAAACTGATCACCGACGGCGACGTGGCCGGCATCATCGAGACCACCGATCCGACAACGGGCGTGGACATCTATCTCGGCCAGGGCGGCGCGCCGGAAGGCGTGCTGGCGGCTGCGGCCCTGCGTTGCATCGGCGGCCAGATGCAGGGCCGGCTGGTGTTCCGCAACGATGTCGAGCGCGCCCGCGCCGCCAAGTGGGGCGTCACCGACCTGAACCGCAAATATGGATTGATGGAGCTGGTGTCGGGCGACGTGGTCTTCTCGGCCACCGGCGTCACCGACGGCTCGATGCTGCGCGGCGTGCATCGCAAGGGCGATTACTACACCACCGAAAGCGTGGTGATGCGTTCGGCCACCGGCACGGTGCGCTGGATCAAGGCGCATCACCGCATCAAGGGTGCTTGAGGCGGATATCGATCGCGGTGCGGCGGCCTTCGGTGTCGCCCGGTCCTTCACGGGCCGCCGCTGGCTGCTGAAGTCCGTTGACGCAAGCATCGAGCGCGAATTGCTGCGCGAGATTTCGCCCGTGCTGTCGCGACTGCTGGCCTTGCGCGGCGTCACGCTGGCCGAGGCCGCCGACTATCTGACTCCCAAGCTGAAAAACCTTCTGCCCGAGCCCAACTCGCTCAAGGACATGGAAGCGGCGGTGTCGCGCGTTGCCGCGGCGCTTGCGGCGGGTGAGCCCATCGCGGTCTTTGGCGACTATGACGTTGACGGCTCCACCAGCGCCGCGCTGCTGTCGGATTTTCTCACCGCTCTGGGCGCCGCGCCCCGCATCTATATCCCCGACCGCATGACCGAAGGGTACGGCCCCAGCGCCAATGCCATGCGGGTGCTGCACGCCGAAGGCGCCAAACTTGTCATCACGGTGGATTGCGGCGCTGCCGCCATCGCCGCGCTGACTGAGGCGCAATCGCTGGGTCTGGACGTGGTGGTGCTGGACCATCATCGCGTCGAGGCATCGCCCCCCGCCATCGCGCACGTCAATCCCAACCAGCCCGACGACCATTCCGGGCTGGGGCATCTATGCGCCGCCGGCGTCACCTTCCTGTTCCTGGTGGCGCTGAACCGCCATCTGCGCGACAGCGGTTTCTATGAAGAACGCGCTCTTTCTGAACCCGACCTGCGGTTGTTTCTCGATCTCGTCGGACTGGCAACCATTTGCGATGTGGTGCCGCTGAACGGCGTCAACCGCGCCTTTGTCCGTTTCGGGCTGGGGCAGATCGGCGCGCTTTCGCGGCCCGGCCTTGCCGCGCTGGCGGGCGTGGCCGGGGCCAAGGGCCCATTCACACCCTATCATCTGGGTTTCGTGTTCGGTCCGCGCATCAATGCCGGTGGCCGGGTCGGCCGCTCCTCGCTGGGCGTCGATCTGCTGACGGCGCGCGATCCGGAAAAGGCAGCTGAATTTGCGCAGTTGATGGACCTGCACAATCGCGAGCGCCAGGCGATCGAAAAACAGATACAGGAAGAGGCGTTGGCCCAGGGCGCCTTGCAGGCCAATGCGCCGTTTGTGTTGGTATCGGGCGAGGGCTGGCATCCCGGCGTGGTCGGCATCGTTGCCGGACGTCTGAAGGAACGCTTCGGCAAGCCAGCCTTTGTGGCGGGCTTCGAGGGTGGCATGGGGCGCGGGTCGGCCCGCTCCATTCCCGGCATCGATCTGGGCGGCATCATCCGCGCCGCTGCCGAGGCCAGGGTGATTGAATATGGCGGCGGTCACGCCATGGCGGCAGGCTTCTCGCTGATGGCGGCGCAATTGGACGGCTTCCGCCGCTTTGTCGAAGACCGGTTCAGCGGCACAGGAGCGGCGCTGGCGGCAGCCAACGACCTGTACCTGGATGCGGTGTCTTCCCCAGCCGGGGCCAATATCGCCCTGGCCCAGGAAATCGCCCAGGCCGGGCCCTATGGCGCGGGCAATTCCGAGCCGCTTCTGGGCCTGCCCGATGTGCGGGTGGCCTATGCCGATATTGTGGGGGGCGCCCATGTGAAAATGCGGCTGGCAGGCGGCAATGGCAGCATTCTGGACGCCATCGCCTTCCGGGCGGCCCAGACGCCCCTGGGGGACGGGCTGCTGGCCAGCCGGGGGCGATCCATCCATGCCGCTGGGCGGCTGAGACAGGACGACTGGAACGGCCGGGTCCGGGTCCAACTGGAAATCGAGGACGCTTCTGCCGCAACCGCCTGATTTTGGGCCGCAAGCGCCTGATTTCGGGTTGCAAAAGCCGGTTTTGGCCGGTATCACCCCCGCCTCCGGCAGCGCCCTTCGTCTATCGGTTAGGACTCAGGATTTTCATTCCTGCAAGAGGGGTTCGACTCCCCTAGGGCGCACCATTCTTTTCAATTCGCCCCGGCGAATGGAAAAGAATGCCAAGGTGGCCCGCGCGTCAGCGCCTTGAGGGCCGCCGCGGCAGGAAGCTTGGCACTGTTACGCAGGGGGCCGTCTTGGACTTCGACCAGATCATTGCCCCGCTCTCCCGCGACAAGTTCCTGCGCGATCACTGGAACAAGTCGTTCGCCCGCATGCAGGGTCCGGCCAACCGCTTCGCGGGTCTGTTCAACTGGGACGACCTCAATGCCGTGCTGGAACAGCACCGCCTGACCCCGCCGCGCGTGATGCTCTACAAGGACGGCCAGCCCCTCGATCCGTCGCGCTATGTCACCCCGCCCTACATGGGCACCCCGCGCCTGGATTCCGGCGGACTCGCGGTCTGCGTCGCCGAAGGCGCCACCCTGATCCTGAACGACGCCCAGGAACTGTCGCCAAAATTGCGCGCCCTGATGCACCAGTTCCAGGAAGCCCTGCACACCGACACCTTCGCCAATCTCTATGCCGCCTGGCATGCGCAGAAGGCCTTCGACCTGCACTGGGACCCGCAGGATTCCATCATCCTGCAACTTTCCGGCAAGAAGCGCTGGAAGGTCTACAAGCCAACCCGGCTGCATCCGCTGGAAGACGATATCGAAAAGCCGCTGCCGCCCACCGGCGAGCCGGCATGGGAAGGGGTACTGAAAGAGGGCGACGCGCTCTATATCCCGCGCGGCTGGTGGCATGTGGTGGCGCCGATCAATGAACCGTCGCTGCACCTCACCGTGTCACTGACCCCGCCCAAGGGTATCGACCTGCTGGGCTGGGCAGTCTCCAAGCTGCGGCGCGAGGCGGCCGTGCGCGCCGATCTTCCGGCGCTGCAGGGCGAAGACGCACAAGTTGCGCAGATGAAAACCCTGCGCGGATTGCTGGACACCGTGCTGGGCGACGACGCGATGGCGCAGTTCCTGGGCCAGTGGGACGGCAATATCGGCCACGCGCCGCACATCAACCTGCTCAGCGCGCCATACCAGCAGTTCGGCGCCATCGCGGAAGACAGCCTGATACGGCTGGCGACCTTGAATCGTCTGACCCTGCAACCCTATGGCGACAATTTCGAATTCAAGGCGGTGGGAAAATTGTGGACCGTGCCGCACGCGCTGGTTCCCGCGCTGTCGCAATTGCACAATGGCAAGGCACATAGCGTGTCAGAGCTTTCCGCCCTGCTCGCCAATGACGCCGCCCGCGAAGACCTGAAGAAGAGCCTCTCCGTGCTGGCGCGCTCCGGCGTGGTGCTGGTCGAAAAGATCGTTTGACGCTGCGCCGGCACCGTCCGCCAAGCGAATGAAAAACCCCGCAAGCTGCCTCGCGGGGTTTCTCATTTTTCGGCCTGCGACGACCTAGCCGTTCTTCAATGTCGCCATGTCGATCACGAAGCGATACTTCACATCGCTCTTCAGCATGCGGGCATAGGCGGCCTCGATATCCTGCATCGCGATCATTTCGATGTCCGAGGTGATGCCATGCTTGGCGCAGAAATCCAGCATCTCCTGGGTTTCTGCGATGCCGCCGATTAGCGACCCGGCAATGCCGCGCCGCTTGAACACCAGGTTGAACACGGCAGGCGAGGGGTGCGGGCTGGACGGCGCCCCCACCAGAACCATGGTGCCGTCGCGCTTCAGCAGCGAGGTGAAGGCATCCAGATTGTGCGGTGCCGCCACCGTATTGACGATCAGGTCGAAGCTGCCCGCATGCTTCGCCATCTCGTCGGCGTTCTTCGATACGACAACTTCGTCGGCGCCCAGCACCTTGGCGTCGGCCACCTTGTCGGGCGAGGTGGTGAAGGCGACGGTGTGCGCGCCCAGTGCGTGGCTCAGCTTGACGCCCATGTGACCCAACCCGCCGATGCCCACGATGCCCACCTTCTTGCCGGGGCCCGCGCCCCAATGCTTCAGCGGCGACCAGGTGGTGATGCCGGCGCACAACAAAGGCGCGGTCGCCGCCAGGTCCTTGTCGCCGTGATTGATCGCCAGCACGAAATGCTCGTCCACCGTGATGGCGGCGCTGTAACCGCCATGGGTATTTTCCGGCGCCATCAGGGGGCCGTTATAGGTGCCGGTGAATCCGACCGGACCATCGCAATACTGTTCCAGCCCTTCGTGGCAGGAGCCGCAGGTCCGGCAACTGTCCACCATGCAGCCCACGCCCACGGTCTGGCCGGGCTTGAACTTCGTCACCGACGCGCCCACGGCTGTGACCTTGCCGATGATTTCATGCCCCGGCACGCAGGGATATTTGGTGCCAGGCCATTCGCTGCGGGCGGTATGAAGGTCGCTGTGGCAGACGCCGCAAAACAGAATCTCGATGGCGACGTCCTTGGGTCCGGGCGCGCGGCGATCAATCGTGGTGGCTGCCAGGGGCGTCGTGGCGGACTGCGCGGCATAGGCTTTGGTCTGCATGGAAAGCTCCTGAAAAGGGCGGATACACTGCAAGAAGTAAGGCGAAAATGTGCGTTTCCAAGCCGATTGCGGCTTTTCGCCCCGGAACTTAGGGTCCGGGTTGACGCGCCGCAACATTGAACTTACCAACCCCCCGATTTCCCTCAGGATTTACGTAATGCGCATCGATCAAATCCCCGTCGGCAAGAACGCTCCCGATGACGTCAATGTCATCATCGAGGTTCCCATTGGCGGCGAGCCGATTAAGTACGAACTCGACAAGGCGTCGGGCGCCCTGGTGGTGGACCGTTTCCTCTACACCTCGATGCGCTATCCGGGAAATTACGGCTTCATTCCGCACACCCTGTCGGGCGACGGCGATCCGGTCGACGTGCTGGTCGCCAACACGCGCGCCATCGCGCCCGGCGCCGTGATGAGCGTGCGCCCGGTCGGCGTGCTGCTGATGGAAGACAATGCCGGCATGGACGAGAAGATCGTGGCGGTCCCCTCCACCCATATCAGCGCCCGCTTTGACGGCATCACGAACTATAGCGACCTGCCGGAGATCACCCTCAAGCAGATCGAGCATTTCTTTGCCCACTACAAGGATCTGGAGCCCGGCAAGTGGGTCAAGATCATCCGCTGGGGCGATGCCGAAGAAGCGCGCAAGATGGTGGTCGACGGCGTCGCGCGCGCCAAGGCCGGAAAAAACTAACCGGGTCCCGCGCCGGTTAGCCGGCGATCCATTGCACCAGCGCGCGATTGACGGCTTCGGGCTGCTCCATCGTGGTACAGTGGCCGCTGTCCTGGATCACCACCAGTTTCGCGCCCGGTATCGCGTCTGCGATCTCCTGCGATTTTGCCGGCGGGGTTAGCGCATCCTGCGCCCCGACCAGCGCCAGCACGGGCACCTCGATGGCGCGCAGCCCGGGGCGGGAATCGGGGCGGGCAATGATCGCTTCGACCTGCCGGGCAAAGCTGTCCATCCCCACTGCCAGCGCCATGCGGCTGCTGATGACACGCAGGGCGGCATCATTTTGCCGCGCCGGATGCATCAGGCTCATCAGCGCATCGGTCGCCACGGTTTCAAAATCGCCCGTTCGTGCTTTTTCCACCAGCGCGCGGCGATACCGGCTCTGTTCCGGCGCATCGGCGCCCGCCTGCGTATCCATCAGCGCCAGCCGCGTCACACGTTCGGGCGCCTGGCGCATAATTTCCATGGCGACATAGCCGCCCATGGATATGCCGGCCAGGGCAAAGCGCTCCGGCGATGCGGCCAGGATGTTGGCCGCCATCTGGGTGACGTCATCCCCCGTCAGGGTAGAAGCCATGGTCACGGGCCCATAAGGCCAAAGCGCAGCCACCTGGGGCGTGAAAACTTCCGCCGAGCACAACAGCCCCGGCACCAGCACGATCGGGGTCACGGGGCCGTCCGGTTACAGGTATCAGCGTTCGTCAGGTGCATGGGGCTCGGCCTTGTCTGAAACGGTATGTTAGGGGAATTCTGACCTTTCCAGTCCTTCGCCGCCATGCCAGATTTACCCGTCCTAGATGGGAGCGCCGCATGTCGAATCGCCGTCTTGCCGTCCTTGCCACCCTTGTGATTGCTTTGCCCCTGGCCGCACACGCCATGCCGCATGGCAAGCCGGGACTGTGGACCGTCACCACCACCATGAAGATGGGCGACATGCCCAAGCTTCCGCCCCAGGTGCTGGAGATGATGAAGAAGCGCGGCATGCCCGGCATGGGCGGTCCGGTGGTCAGCCAGATGTGCATGACACCGCAGGACGTCTCCCAGGGCGCCGCCGCGGCCCAGCGGTTGCGCGACCAGCACCAGGTCAATTGCACACCGCGCGTCATCAGCGAGACATCTTCGTCCGCCTCAACCGAGATCACCTGCCACGGCACCATGGAAGGTATCGGTCGCTCGCAGATGCGCTGGAGCGGCGACAGCCATTACGAAGGCGATTACAGCTTCAACGGCACCATGCGCGGCCATCCCAATTCCATCAGCAGCCATTATGTCGGCAACTGGGTGAAGTCCGATTGCGGATCGGTGAAGCCCTTCAGCGCAAAGGAAATCCCCACCCACAGTCCGCCGCCGCCGCATTGATGCCAGACGATATTGCGGCGCTGGCCGCCTTGATGCGGTCCGCCCACCGCGTGGTGGTGTTTACCGGCGCCGGCATGTCCACCGAGTCCGGCATTCCTGATTTTCGCTCTCCCGGCGGCATCTGGACCAAGATGATGCCGGTGGAATTCCAGGACTATATCCGCGATCCCGAGGCGCGGCGCGTCTCGTGGGAGCGCCGCTTCGAAATGGAAGAGACCTGGAATGCGGTCATGCCCAATGACGGGCACCGGGCCATCACCCAGCTTGTGGCCATGGACAAGGTCAGCCACGTGATCACCCAGAACATCGACGCCCTGCACCAGGCCGCCGGCGTGCCCGAGGAACTGGTGATCGAACTGCACGGCAATACCCGTCATGCCAAGTGCCTGGATTGCGGCGTGCGGATGGAGATTGCCGATATCCGGCGCATTTTCGAGGCGCGCGGCACCGCGCCCGACTGCCTGGACTGCGGCGGCATCGTGAAGACCGCCACCATCTCCTTCGGCCAGCCGATGCCGCAAGACGAAATGGCCCGCGCCGAGGCGGCAACCCTGGCCTGCGACATGATGCTGGTGCTGGGTTCCAGCCTGGCGGTCTATCCGGCGGCAGGTTTTCCGCTGCTGGCCAAAAAGGCGGGGGCAGGGCTGGCGATCGTGAACCGGGACGCAACCCCGCAGGACCGCTATGCTGATCTGGTCCTGAATGCCGAAATAGGCCCCACAATGCGCTCGGTTATTGACGCTTTGTAAGCGGGTTGCCCGTACCTATATGATCGCTACAGTGTCCGAATCCCCAATTTCCGGCCCCCTTAAAATCGGAGAAGTGCCCTTGTTCCGCGCCGACGAAGAAACCGAAGAAAAAGAAGACAAGAAGGCTCCGGAGCCGCAATCCAGCGAAATCTCCAAGGCGCTCTACAAGTCGCGCACCGTGCTGATCTTCGGCGAGGTGGACATGAAGATGGCCGAACGGGTCACCGCCCAGCTCCTGGCCTATGCCGAGAGCGAAGGCGACATCCGCGTCATCGTCAATTCGCCGGGCGGCCACGTGGAATCGGGCGACACCATTCACGACATGATCCGCTTTGTCGGCAACCGCGTGAAGATGGTCGGCACCGGCTGGGTCGCCTCCGCCGGCGCGCACATCTTCCTGGGTGCCAAGAAGGAAAACCGTTTCTGCCTGCCGTTCACGCGCTTCCTGTTGCACCAGCCCCTGGGCGGTGTGCGCGGCCAGGCGTCGGACATCACCATCGAGGCGGAAGAAATCCTCAAGATGCGTGCCCGCCTGATCAAGGAAATCTCGGACGAGACCGGCCAGCCTTTGGCCAAGGTCGAAGCCGATACCGAGCGCAATTTCTGGATCGGCGCCGAAGACGCCGTGAAGTACGGCCTCGCCGCCAAGGTCATCAACCGGGCCAGCGATATCTGATCCGGCCTGTCCGCCTACCGCCTGTCACACCGGCATGCGAAACTGCCGCATGATGTGCGCGCTGTTTCATCCCTGTCCACCTTCCCCCTATCCCTCCATCCGGGGGGAGGGGGTGGTGCGTTTGTGCAAAACGAATAATTGCAAAACGCCTGTCGCGCCTTCCCAATCGTCCCTGCATCCGCGCTGCGGCGGTCGTACTGTCGGGTGCTTGTCCACGGTGCGCCTATGAGCACCTGGTGGAAGGGTGCGGCGATCTATCAGGTCTATGTCCGCAGTTTCTGTGACGGCAATGGCGACGGACAGGGCGACTTTGCCGGACTGATTTCCAAACTCGACTACATCGCCGCCTTGGGCGTGGATGCGATCTGGCTTTCGCCGATCCATCCATCGCCCAATCGCGACTGGGGTTATGACGTCGCCGACTATGACGGCGTGCATCCCGATTACGGCACCCTGCAGGATTTCGCCGCGCTGGTGGAAGCCGCGCATGCGCGGGGCCTGAAGATCATCCTCGACGAGGTGCTGGCCCATACCAGCGACGAACATGCCTGGTTCGCCGCCAGCCGCGACGGCGATGCGGCGAAACAGGATTGGTATGTCTGGGCCGATCCGCGCGATGACGGCACCGTGCCCAACAACTGGCTGTCGGTATTCGGCGGCCCGGCCTGGTCTTATCAGCCCGCGCGGCGGCAATATTATCATCACAAGTTCCTGCGCCAGCAGCCCAAGCTGAACTGGATGCAGGCCGATGCGCGCGAGGCGGCGCTGTCGGTGCTGGACACCTGGCTGACGCGCGGCGTGGACGGTTTTCGGCTCGATGTCGCCAATGCCTTCCTGCATGACACGCAACTGCGCGACAATCCCGCGATCCCTTCGGCCGAACGCGGGCCGCAGGAATGGTCGGCCGCCGCCAACATGCAGCGGCATCTCAACGATTCCAACCTGGAAGAAAACCGCGCCCTGCTGGACGTGGTGCGCCGCCGGGTGGACGCATTCGACCACCGTTTCGTCTTCGGCGAATTCTCCGAGGAATTCGAACGCTCCGGCTGCTATCTGGATTCCACGACCGGGCTTCACGCCGGCTACAATTTCGCGCTGCTCTATGCCACCGATGCCGCAGCGATCCGCGCCCATCTGCAAACCCTGGCGCGCTTCCCGGAACATTGGCCCTGCATTGCCTTCTCCAATCACGACGTCACCCGCACCGTGTCGCGCTTTGGCAAAGGCTCGGCTAAGGTGATGCTGGCCCTGCTGGCGGCGCTGCGCGGCACCATCCTGCTCTATCAGGGCGAGGAGCTGGGCCTGCCGGAAGTGGCGCTTCGCCGTGACCAGCTGCGCGATCCGGTGGGCGATCTCTACTATCCGCTGTTCAAGGGCCGCGACGGCTGCCGTACGCCAATGCCGTGGGATGCCCAGAGGACCAATCTCGGCTTCAGCAGCGCCGAACCCTGGCTCCCGCTGGGGCCTGCCCACGCGGCGCTGGCAGTATCGCAGCAAGAAGGCGATCTCGTTTCGACGCTGGCCTACACTCGCAACCTGATGGCGGCGCGCAAAGAAAGCGCCGCGCTGCGCCTGGGCAATCTGACCCTTCTGGACGGTCCCCTGGCCTTTGTGCGCGAAGCGGATGGCGAGCGGATCGCCTGCGTCTTCAACCTGGGCGAGGGGGAGATCACCCAGACCCTGCCGGGGCCGGTGAAGCCGCTGAGCATCGGTACGGGCCATGCCACGGTCGCCGGCACCACACTGACCCTGGGCCCCCGGTCAGCCTTTTTCGGCCTGCTCTAGGGCATTCAAGGCCGCTTCGACGGGCAGCAGCACACAGACATGCCGCCCGACATGCTCCGCCACCCCGTCGAACACGGCATAAGCCGGATCAGGCGGCTCCCCGCCCGCCAGCATGACTTTCATGTCCCTGGCCAGCCGGGCCAGCCCCGCCGCGTCCTGCCCCGTCGCTGCCGCCGCCAGCAGGCTGGCAGAAGCCTGGGTCAGGATGCAGGCCTGGGTCTGGTGGGTCAGGGCGACGATCCTGCCGCCCTCCAGCACCAGTTCCACGGTCACCCGGTCGCCGCAGGCGGGGTTGTGGGCAGTGCCCACAGCGTCGGCACGGGGCAGGTGCCCGGCGCCGCTGGCATCCGCTGCCAACCGCAAAAGCTCTCGACGATAGAGGGGATCATCCATGACCGAAGTTAAGCGCTGACATCAAAGGCCAAGTCAAAGCCTTTGAAAGCATTGCCATAGACTGCAATTCTCCGAGCGGTGTTACCAGGGAAAACTCAGGCGTTCCCGGCAAGCCGCGGCAGATGCATACGGACCCTGAGCCCGCCGCCCGAACCGCTCTCCAGCATCACCGCACCGCCATGGCCCTCGGCGATGGCCTTGACCAGGGTCAGCCCCAGCCCGGTGCCGCCGGTGGCTTCGTTGCGGGAACTTTCCAGACGCACAAAGGGCTCGAACACCCGCTGGCGATCGACATCGGGAATGCCGGGGCCTTCGTCTTCCACCAGCACGTCGTAGCCGTCGCCATTATTGGCGATCCGAACATCGGCCTTGTGGCCATAGGCGACGGCATTCTCCACCAGATTGCGGACTGCCCGCTTGATCTCGTTGGGGCGGCAGGAGATGGGCGCGGGGGCATGGTTGGCCCAACTCACCGGCTCCCCGATCTCGTCCAGGTCGGTGCAGAGGCTTTCCACCAGCGCCGACAGGTCGACATTGCGGCGGGCCTCGCCGCCGGCGCCGCGGGCGGCCGCCAGCACCTGTTCGGTCAATTCCTGCAATTCGTCGAGATTGCGCATCAGGCCCTCGCGCAGTTCTTCATCCGCGACGAATTCCAGGTTGATGCGTATGGCAGTCAGCGGCGTGCGCAGGTCGTGGCCAACCGCCGACAGCAGGTGGCGCTGGCTCTCCAGAGTGCGTGTGACCTTCGCCGCCATGGCGTTAAAGGCGATGGCCGCGTTGCGCACATCGTCTGGCCCCTCCTCATTGACGTGCGGCGCGCTGGAGCCCACCGCCACCTTGGCCGCTGCGCTGGTCAGTTCCGACAGCGGCCGCACCACGCGCCGCGCCACCATCGCCGCCCCGATACTGGTCACCAGGATGGCGACAACCGCGGCGACCACGATTTCCAACGGCCAGGGTGCGGCCGGGCGCAAGAACACAGTGCTCAGCACGGTGTTCTTGTCGACCGGCACGAAGGCCTGGATCAGCGCGGTGCTCGCAATGGGTTTGTCGGGACGCTGCTCGGGCGGCAGGTCCGCCGGCGCCTTGTTCAGGCGGACCGTGATCCGGTTCTGGTTGGGAATGCGGCTGGGGAGCTGCTCGCTGATGCGCCGGGCCAGCTGCTGCTCATGGTCGCTCATTGGCACGTTGGAATCAAAATGCTTGAGCTCGGTGAATTTCCACAGATGGGTGCTCATCGAATTCATCAGCACGCCGCGCGTCGCGGGCGGGATGGAGGACAGTGTTGTGGCGACCGCAGTGGCACGGTCAAGCACGCGTTCGGTCAGGTTTGTCTGCGTTTGTTGCTCGTTGGTATATTCAAACCACAGCGCGACCGTGATGTTGGACAAGGCCACGGCGACAGCCGTGACCACTATCAGCTGAACGGCCAGCGTCCGCGGCCACAATCTGAAACCCATTGCGCACCCTGTATCAAAAGCCCGGCTTGCGCCGGACGGCCCTTTCAGGCCATTTCCGGGTCCATCGCGAAGATGTACCCACCGCCCCAGACAGTCTTGATGTAGCGCGGATTTTTGGGATCCGGCTCGATCTTCTTGCGCAGGCGCGAAACGTGATTGTCGATCGAGCGATCAAACAGGTCAGCGTCGCGCCCTTTGGTCAGGTCCAACAGCTGGTTTCGAGTCAGCGCGATCTTGGGCCGCTCGAGCAAAGCCTGTAGCAGGCGGAATTCACCCGACGACAGGGGCAGGGCAACGCCGTCCGGTCCGATCAGCTCGCGCTGGCCGGTGTCCAGCACCCACTCCCCAAAGCGCACGCGCTCGGCGCCAGGCGGTTTCTGCCGCGGCGGCAGGGCCTGGGTGCGGCGGAGCACGGCAGCGACCCGGGCGATCAGCTCGCGGGGGGAAAAGGGCTTTGCGATATAATCGTCGGCCCCCATTTCGAGCCCGATGATGCGGTCCACTTCCTCGCCCCGGGCGGTCAGCAGGATCACCGGAATCTGGGTTGTTTCGCGGATGGAACGGCATAGCGACAGCCCGTCTTCGCCCGGCATCATGATGTCCAGCACCACCAGATCGATGGCTGCGCCCTTCATCACCTTGCGGGCGCTGGCGGCATCCTGAGCTGTCGTGGCGCGATAGTTGTGCTCGCGCAGGTAGCGCGCCAGCGGCTCACGGATGTCCCTGGCGTCTTCCACCAGGAGCACATGCGGTTTGGCTTCTTCCTTGATCATGTGATGTGATTTAGATGCCACGGCGGTGCCCCACGCAAACAGGGATTTGTCGCAAACCCTGTCACGTGCGCCACTTTTGCCCTTTTGCGCCAAATAAGAAATGGCTGATTTTTCAGGGGCAGGCCGCCCGCTCTCTGGCCCGCGAGGCCCAGGCCCTGCCGAGCCGGGTGTTAATTGGGGTAATAACGATAATTCGTCAGCTGCCCCCTCTATTCGGAAGAGTTCCAATAAGGCAGGATTGTGGCGAACTCTGCATGTCGGCAGAGGAGAGGGGTCAATGGGGGACATGGAAGCTGGCGTGACCGTCACGGGACAGGTCAAGTGGTTCGATGCCCATAAGGGCTATGGTTTCATCACGTCCACGGGCGGCGATATCCTGCTGCACCAGACATGTGTCCGCCAATCCGGTTTCAGCCGGGCTGTGGAAGGTGCCTCGGTGGTATGCGAGGCGGTGCAGGGGCCGCGCGGCATGCAGGCCAGCCGCATCCTGTCCATCGACAATTCCACTGCCCAGGTGATGCCGGTCGTTGGCGAGCGGGGACCGCGCTATGTCGCGGAGCCGCGAGGTCCGGCCTTCGAGGGCACCGTGAAATGGTTCAATCGCGCCAAGGGCTATGGCTTCGTCAATCGCGGTACCGGCACGGCCGATATTTTCGTGCACATGGAGACATTGCGCCGCTGCAATGTGAGCGAACTGGCGGAAGGCCAGCGCGTCTCGGTGCGGGTGGGCGATGGCCCCAAGGGTGAACTCGTCGCCGAAATCGCCTTGCTGGATTCCTGACTTTGATTTTTGTGTGCGCGTGAGATAGTCCGCGCCATGCGTTTGTCGTTCGCCGCTGCCCTGATGATCTGTGCCGGGCCCGCTCTTGCGGTGTGCCCGGTGCCCAAAAACCTTGCCTTCGTGGTGGACAAGACCATTCACCGCAGCGCGCCGGGATTCACCGAAGGCCTGGAAATGCAGGGCGGTACCATCCTGGAATCCACGGGCGACCTGTTCGGCGACAGCCGCATCAATCGTATCAATCCCACGACCGGCAAGGTCACGGCGCTGGTCAATGCGGGCAAGCGCTATTTCGGCGAGGGGCTGACCCAGTTCGGCGGCAAGCTTTACCAGATGACCTGGCGCGAACATCGCGTTCTTGTCTTCGATGCCCACATGAAGCCGCTGCCGGAATTGACCAATCCGCGCGAGGGCTGGGGCCTCACCCATGACGCGACCCGCCTGATCGCCAGCGATGGCTCCAGCAACCTGTTCTTTCTGTCGCCGGCAGACTTCAGCACCCTGGGCTCGCTGCCGGTGCTGGAGGAGGACCGTCCGGTCGGCCTGCTGAACGAGCTGGAATATGCCGACGGCGCCATCTGGGCCAACGTGTTCGAAAGCTGGACGGTGGTACGGATTTCGCCCGTGACCGGCTGCATCGAGGCCCGCGCCAACATTGCCCCCCTGCGCAACCGCATGACGGCCGGTGCGCGCCGCGCCATCGATGCAGAGCCGAATTTTGTTCCCAACGGCATTGCCCATGATCCCGCCACCGGGGCCTTCATCCTGACCGGCAAATTCTGGCCGATGCTTTTTTCCGGGCACTTTGTCCCGCTGGACTGATGGGTTCTTGAAGCTTTTGGCCTCTAGGTGCTAAGCCATGCCCGGCTTCGGGGCGTAGCTCAGCCTGGTAGAGCACTAGCTTTGGGAGCTAGGGGTCGAGAGTTCGAATCCCTCCGCCCCGACCATCCCCGTTTTCCTTGGCGAGCGGAGCGAGCCTAGGATAACGGAGGACCGCTTCGAACTCGCAGCACGCGGGCAAGGGCGGTAGCCTAACGATTGAGTGAGGACCACATGCGCGCGCGTATTTATAGACCGGCCAAGAATGCCATGCAGGCGGGCCGGGCCCGTACCACGCAGTGGGTGCTGGAATATGAACCGGAAACCGCGCGTACCATCGATCCCCTGATGGGCTGGACCTCGTCCGGTGACATGCGCCAGCAGGTCTCGCTGGAATTCGACACGGCGGAAGAGGCGGTGGCCTATGCCACGGCCAACGGCATTCCCGCGCAGGTGTTCGAGCCGCATGTCCCCACACCCAAGCCAAAGGCCTATTCGGACAATTTCAAGTTCGACCGCAAGGTGCCCTGGTCGCCTTGATTGGCTAAACTGGCCTCACGACTCCGTAGCTCAGCTGGCTAGAGCACCTGCCTTCTAAGCCGGTGGTCGCTGGTTCGAATCCAGCCGGGGTCGCCAAACATGATCAAAGGCTTACTGGACTAGTAGCCTGCCTAAAAAGCCTCGATTTTGGCCTCGGGGTACGCCAGGGGTACGGGGACCGTCGGGTGGCATGGTCCCGGCGCCGGTACGCACCTCATTATGCGGCGGTGTCGGGTTCGGCCCCGTTGTGCTCGTCCTCCAAGTCGTTGCTGGCCCCCAGCGCCCAGCGCCGCTGATCGAACGCATGGCCGAAACCACCCTCTATCGGGCCGACGTAGTTCAGGCTTGCGATGGAAGGCTCGGTGTCCGCGTCAGGCTCCC
>JBBQHU010000046.1:0-20364 GCA_038324265.1 Micropepsales bacterium
TTCACGGGCTTGCGCACCAATGTTCTGGGCCTGGGCGGTGTTGATGCATGGCAATGGCTGGCGCTGGTGCTTGTGGTGGCGGTCGCCGGAAAAATGGTTCCGGTCTTCCTGGTCGGGCGCCTGGCGGGCTTTGGGCGCGGCGATAGCGCCATCCTGGGCACTCTGATGAATACCCGCGCGCTGATGGAGCTGATCGTGCTCAATATCGGCTACGACCTGGGGTTCATCCCGCAAAAAGTCTTCACCATGCTGGTCATCATGGCGGTGGTCACCACGGTGATGACCGGCCCGCTGTTGCAGGTACTCCTGCCGCGTGCCGGTTATGTCATTCCCAAAGGGATCGAAGCGTAACCGGGCAAGTCGGCTCAAGCCGTGAGGGCTGTCTCACTTACTGGAGCGCCACCACCGCAACGGATCGCGCCGGCAGGTCGAACACCGCCTTGTCGCCGTCCCGGGTGCCGCTGAATGCGATCGGATGCACGGCATTGGGCGCGTCAAAGCTGTTGTGGCTGTCCATCGCGGGACCGGTCAGGATGCGGCCCTTGCCGATGCCGGCAAGGTTCGTCACCACATGCGCCGCCTTGTGCGGATCGGAGTTGACCAGCGACAGCCAGAGCTTGCCGTCTTTCCCCCGTGCCGCCGAGACGTCCACCATGGGCAGCTTGGTCGCCACGTCGGGGCTGGACACGGTCGCGGCAACGGGGGTCGCCTCCATGAAGGGCTGGTACATGTCGAACACATGGTAGGTCGGCGTCAGCACCATCTTCGGCCCGTCAGTCATGATCATGGCCTGCAGCACATTGATCATCTGGGCAATATTGGCGCCTTTCACCCGGTCGCTGTGACGCTGGAAGATATTGAGTGACAGGGCAGCCACCTGCGCATCGCGAAGGGAGTTCTGCTGGACCAGGAAGCCGGGATTGGAACCGGGCGCAGGGTCGAACCAGGTGCCCCATTCATCCACATAAAGGCCGACTTTCCCTGAAGGATCATACTTGTCCATGATGGCGGCGGTACGGCTGATGATCTCGTCGATGTGACGGGCATGCTGCAGGGTGGAAATCCACTCGCTTTCCGGAAAACCCACCGCCGGACCCTTGTCGCGGAAGACGCGCGGCACGGTGTAGTAATGCACCGACAGGCCGTCGAAGCGGCCACCGTCGCGCATCATGGTTTCGGCAAAATCGAAATTGTCGTCATGGCTGCCCGAGGCAATTTTCAGAGTGCCCATATCCTTGGGCGTATTGGCGAATGTGGCATAGCGACGGTTGATGTCCGCAGCGTATTCTGGGCGCATGTTGCCGCCGCAGCCCCAGGTCTCGTTGCCGATGCCCGCGAAGGCCACGCGCCAGGGTTTGTCGCGGCCGTTGGCGCGACGTTCTTCTGCCAGTGCCCCTTTGTCCGCAGTCATGTATTCGAGCCACTGGGCATTGTCGTAGGGCGTCTTGGAACCGACATTCAGCGAGATATAGGCATCTGCACCGACAAGCTCGGCGAAGTTCATGAATTCATGGGTGCCGAAGCTGTTGTCTTCGGTCACCCCGCCCCAATGCACATTGATGCGTGTGGGGCGCTTCTGGCGGGGGCCGATGCCGTCGCGCCAGTCATACAGGTCGGCAAAGCAGCCGCCCGGCCAGCGGATCACCGGCACATGGATGTTCTTGAGGGCTGTTACCACGTCGGTTCGATAGCCGTGGATGTTGGGTATGGTGCTTTTCTCGCCGACCCAAATGCCGCCATAGATGCCATGGCCCAGATGCTCGGCAAACTGGCCATAGATGTCCCGGTCGATCGTCGCGCCGGTCTTGGAAGTATCCACATTCACCGAAACCGCCACCGTCTGGGCGCCGGCAGGTGCCGCCAGCGCCAGGGCCAGGATTCCGCCCAGGATCGTTCTGTTCATAGGTCCCTCTTTTTTTGCATGGGCCTGCAGTCTGAAGGCCAAGAATTATTTTGGTTGGTCGAATAACAGGGAATTGCTGAAGAACGGCATCACAAAATCCTGAAACCGGAAGGCGACGTTGCTGACATGGGTGCCGGGATAGATGGTGAAGCTGTTGGCAATGCCATAGTTGTCGAGCGTGTCATGCAGCTTTGCGGTATCGGTGCGAAGACTGTCCTGGTCGCCGACATCCAGAGCGATGGCGCGGTACCGGCGCAGATTTCCGACATACTGGTCCACAAAATCCAGCGGCGCATTTGCCGCCCATTTGGCGAGGACCACCTGCTGGTCGTCGCCAATCGGCAGGTCAAGATACAAAGGCGGCTTCTTGGGGTTGGGCGACCAGGCGGCTGCCGTGGCCAGTTGCGCCCGCAGGATGAAAGGCAATTTCGCCGAATCCGCCGGTGTCTTGACGGCTGCCAGCGCGGCTTCGTCTTCCGGCTTGAGCGCGGCGGCAGGGCGCGCCGACATGCAGCAGGGACTCATGATGTAGAGACTGCCGAACACATCGGCATGCTTCATGCCAATGCGACTGGCACCGTAACCGCCCATGGAATGGCCGACCAGGCCGCGGCTTTCGCGCGCCGGGATGGTGCGATAATGGGCATCCATATAGGAGACCAGATCGCGGGCAATGAAGTTTTCGAAATCGCCGGTGGTGACCGAACTGGAATACATCGAACCGTTATGGACGGTCTTGGAATCGGGCAGCACCACGATCATCTCCTTTGCGCCCTTGGCGAAGGCGCCCTCGATGGTCTGGGGGACATGGATCTCCTGGCTCCACTGCTCGGCGCCGATGGAATAGCCGTGCAGGGCATAGATCACCGGATAGTGCCGGGTTTTGCTGGTGGCGTAGCCGGGCGGCAGGATCACCAGCACATCGCGGTCCACCGCGTCGCTCTCCAGATTGCCCTCCAGCGATGCGCCATGAACCTTGATGTGCTCGACCGTAGCCGCGCGGGCGCCCGGCACGATATCGGGCACATTGTTCTTGGCCTGCGCGAATGCCGGGCTGGCGAAGGCGGCGACACAAAGTGTCACGACAGCGAAAATCCTGGACATGGTTTCAATCCCTCTTCGGCAAACTGCATACAACAAACTGTCGGTACCGCTGTTTTGCAGGCTTTCTTTTGCCGGAGTTTATTGCGCTTCCTTCACAAGACAAGCAATTAGATCGAAGCGCGCGAAACTCGGAGCGCACTGCAATGCAGCACGCGCGTGTCTGTGATTGGCCAACTTTCCAACAATGTGTTTTCAAACCGCGGAAGGCAGGACTAGGATTGAAAAAAATTGGTTGGGGAAGTGCATGACTCAGAATTCATCCAGTTTCAGCCGTCGCGGCGCCTTGCTTCTTACCGCCAGCGGGGGCGCACTCGCCGTTCCGGCCCTGGCATCCGATGGCACCAAAACGGCCGCGCATCAGGATGTGGGCAACTGCACCACGCCGCGATCTGCGATCGCGCAAACCCAGTATGGCAAGGTGCGCGGCTTTCTTGATGGCGGCGTCTTCACGTTCAAGGGCGTGCCTTATGGCCAGGATACGGGCGGGAAAAATCGCTGGCTTCCGGCCAAGCCGCCTGAACCCTGGCAGGGCGAATTGCACACGCTGATCTATGGACCCAACTGCCCCCAGACGCTGCATGACTTCAAGGCGATCGAAACCTCCTTCCTGTTCGACTGGGACGATGGGTATCTGGGCGAAGACATGCTCAAGCTGAACATCTGGACGCCCAGTCTTTCCGGCAAGCGTCCCGTGATGGTCTATTTTCATGGCGGCGGATTTTCCTTTGGGTCGGCCTATGAGTTGCCGTCCCATGAAGGGGCGCAGATGGCGCGCCATCACGACATCGTGCAGATCTCGGTCAATCACCGGCTGAACGCGCTGGGCTTTCTGGACGCGGCTGAAATCGGCGGCGACGAGTATGCGGAATCCGCCAATGTCGGCATGACCGATTTGGTCGCCGCGCTGCGCTGGGTTCGCGACAATGTCGCCAATTTCGGCGGCGATCCCGACCGCGTGATGATTTACGGGCAATCGGGCGGCGGGTCGAAGGTGACATGCCTGATGGGAATGCCGTCCGCGAAAGGCCTGTTTCACAGCGCCTGCGTGCAGTCCGGCGGCGGCGGAAATTTCGCCGATGCCGAACAGGCGCGCGCCCTGTCCCGGCAGTTGATGATTGAACTGGGGCTTGGGCCGAAAGACATTGAAGGCCTGCAAAAAACCGAATGGTCCAAGCTGTATGCCGCCGGCCAGGCAGCCATTGCCAAGGTCAATGGTCCGCTGCCGCCTGGGTCTTTCTTTCCCCCCGGTTCCGTGCGCCGTGCGGGATGGGCGCCGACCATGGATGGCCATGTCGTGCCCATGCGGCCCTTCTATGATGCGGCCCCGGAAATTTCCAAGGACATCCCGCTCATCATCGGGTCGGTGAGCGAGGAAGGGTACAGCTATCATTCCAATCCCACCGAGACGGAATGGCGCGCGAACCTGACCAAGGTCTATGGCGCGGAAAAGGCCAACCGGCTGGCCGATGCGATGAAGGCGGCCAATCCCGGCAAGGCTATCCGCACACTATCCTACGGCGTGCCGGGGCTGGCGCAGCGCAACAATGTCGAGCGCATGATCGCGCTGAAGCACAAGATGGGCGGCGCGCCAGTCTATCAATACTGGTTTACCTGGCAGTCGCCGCAGCTCGATGGCATTGCAGGGGCATGGCACACATCGGAACTTGCCTTCTGCTTCGATAATACCAAGCGCTGCGAACAGGGCACGAGCAACACGCCGGAAGCACAGGCGCTCGCCCGAACCATGGCGACAGCGTGGGCGAATTTTGCGGCCACCGGCAATCCCGGCAAGGGCTGGATGCCGACCGATCCCGCGCGGATGCAGACCATGATCTTCGACAACAAGGTGCGCATGGTTGACGATCCGCAGGGTGACGTTCGGCGGATCATCAAGGCCTGACGGAAAAGACGCCGTGTGCCTGACGCCTGATTCTGAGGAGAGACATATGCCCGGCACTTACAGGGTTTGCCTTATGGTTTCGCTGCTGCTGGCGGCGCCTGCTGCCTGGGCCCAGCCGGGCACGTTGCCTGCGGTGCCGCTGAACCCGCCGCCGAACGCACCCTGGTTCAACACCGGTCTGCCGGTTGCGCAGCGCGCCGAGTCCCTGGTCGCCCAGATGACGCTGGAGGAAAAGGGCAGGCAGCTGGTGAACCGTGCCGCTGCAATTCCGCGCCTGGGTGTGCCAGCCTATAACTGGTGGAGCGAGGCCCTGCACGGCGCCGTTATTCCCGGCAGCACGACGGTCTTTCCGGAGCCGGTGGGGCTGGCGGCCAGCTTCGATCCGGAACTTGTGCACCAGATGGCGGTCGCGATCTCCACCGAGGCACGCGTGAAATACAATCAGGAACTGCGCGAGGGCCGCTATGCCGGTCTCGATTTTTGGTCGCCCAACATCAATATTTTCCGCGACCCGCGCTGGGGCCGCGGCCAGGAAACCTATGGCGAAGACCCGTTCCTGACGGCGCAGTATGGCGTGGCCTTCATCACCGGACTGCAGGGAGACGATCCCGATCATCCGCGCACCATCGCCACCCCAAAGCATTTCGCCGTGCATTCGGGGCCGGAGCCGACGCGCCATTCCATAGACGTTCCGGTCAGCCGGCATGACGAGATTGACACCTATACGCCGGCTTTCCGCGCCGCGATCGTTGATGCTAAGGCCGGATCGATCATGTGCGCCTACAACCGGGTCAATGGACAGCCCGCCTGCGCCAGCGATTTCCTGCTGAACGATCTTTTGCGCGATGCCTGGAGCTTCAAGGGATATGTCACGTCGGACTGCGGCGCGATCAAGGACATCCATGCCGGACATCACTTCACGGCGAACCAGGTAGAGGCTGCGGCTGTGTCGCTGAAGCATGGCGTTGATACCGACTGTGCCGATTATGGCGAGGGGCCCGAGGTTGGGGCAAAAGCCTATTCCGACGCGGTGGCGCAGGGGCTGGTGCCGCAGATGGTGATGGACCAGTCGCTCAAGCGCTTGTTCACCGCCCGTATCAAGCTGGGCATGTTCGATCCGCCACAAGCTTCGCCCTATGCAAAAATTCCGGACAGCGAGATGGATTCACCCGCCCATCGCGCCCTGGCGCTGCGGGCCGCGCGCGAAAGCATGGTGCTGCTGAAGAACAATGGCCTGCTGCCGCTCAAGCCTTCGGTGAGGCGCATCCTGGTGGTGGGTCCGCTGGCCGACCAGGTGCCGGTGTTGTTGGGCAATTACAATGGCCAGCCCAGCCATGCGGTGACGGCGCTGGATGGCATCAAGGCCGCCTTTCCGGGCGCCAGTGTGACCTATGTCCCCGGCACCAATTTCCTGCGCCAGCCGGAAGCGGTGCCCACTTCCGCGCTGAAAACGCCGGATGGGCAGCCGGGCGTGCGGGCGGAATATTTTTCCTCCGACGACCTGTCCGGCACGCCCATCGTGACCAAGGTGGATCCGCAGCTCAACTTGCGCTTCCGCCCGTCTTATGACGGTCCGTTCGAGGCGCCCGGCGCCCACTCGGCGCGGTTCAGCGGCACCCTGACGCCGGACGAAAGCGGCGCCTATGAGATCGGCATGGCGACGCCCAACACCAGGTTGTGGCTCGATGACAAGCTGATCGTGGACAATACCGTCAAACAGGATACCCAACGCGGTCCCAAGACGGTGCAGATGCCGCTGCAGAAGGGCCGTGCTTACGTCTTGCGCGTCGAGCAAACGCCAAGCCGCGGTGCGACGGTGCACCTGGTGTGGCGGCACATTATCGCCAATCCGCAGGCCGACGCGGTGGCAGCGGCGAAGAAGGCCGATGTCGTGATCGCTGTGGTGGGCATCACCTCCCAGCTGGAAGGCGAGGAGATGAACGTCAATCTGCCCGGCTTCAAGGGGGGCGACCGCACAAGCCTGGACCTGCCCATGGACGAGGAAAATCTGCTGAAAGCCGTAAAAGCGACGGGCAGCAAGCTGGCAGTGGTGCTGATGAACGGCTCAGCCCTGTCGGTGAACTGGGCGGCGAAGAATGCCGATGCGATCCTGGAAGCCTGGTATTCGGGCGAAGAGGGGGGCACCGCAATCGGACAGACCCTGAGCGGCAACAACAATCCCGCCGGGCGTCTTGCCGTCACCTTCTACAAGGGCGTCGCCGACCTGTCGCCTTTTGAAGACTACAGCATGGCGAACCGCACCTATCGCTATTTCAAGGGCAAGCCGCTTTATCCATTCGGCTTTGGGCTTTCCTACACGACGTTTGCCTATTCGGGCTTGAAGCTGTCGGCTGAGACGCTGAAGGCCGGTGCCGATCTGGGCGTGGACGTGAGCGTGAAGAATGTCGGCAAAGTGGCGGGCGACGAGGTCGCGCAAGTGTATCTCGTCTTCCCGCAGGCGCCGGGTATGCCGGTGCGCGCGCTGCGGGCCGTCCGCCGGGTATCGCTGGACGCGGGCGAAAGTCGGACACTGCACTTTGACCTTTCCCCCCGTGATCTTTCCAGCGTGACCCAGGTGGGGAATCGCATCGTCGCAGCCGGCGCGTATCGGCTGACAGTGGGCGGGGGGCAGCCGGGGGACGGCGCGCCAACGGCAACTGCGCGCTTCGCCGTTGCGGACCAGAGTTCTGTGGCGCAATGACCCCGCCTTGGGCAAGCAGAGGCGTGGCCATCACTGTTTCTTGAGCAGGTCGTCCTGGGTCTCGGGGAGGTTTCCCGCGACTGACCCGGCCCAGCTGCCCCGCCTCCAGCAACCGCTTCGCGCCGCCTGGTTGCCAGGGCCCTGCTGGGCATACGAATTGCGTGCATTGCCGTATTGGGTGTCGGCGTCTGGGCGCTGGGCGCGCAAGTTCAGATCCTGGCCGAAAGGCGGATTCTGCTGGCATTGCTGGCGTTGATGTTCGCCATTGTCGGCTGGTTCATCCCCGCCCTGGTCATCGGACGTCTGGCCAAGTCGCGGGCCAAGGCGGCGGCGGCCGGCTTGCCCGATGCGCTGGAACTGCTGGTGGTCTGCGTTGAAGCCGGGCTGGCGCTGGAAGACGGCATTGACCGGATGGTGAAGGAGTTGCGTCACTCCAACCCCGAGTTGGCCGACGAGTTTTCGCTGACCGCTGCCGACATGAAGATTCTTCCCAACCGGGAGGAGGCCTTGATGAAGCTGGCGGACCGGATTGATGTGCCCAGCGTCCGCTCGGTTGTCACCACCTTGTCCCAGTCCATGCGCTATGGCACGCCGCTGGCGCAGGCGATGCGGGTGGTGGCCACCGAAATGCGCGATGATTCCCTGATGGCAATGGAAGAGCGCGCCAACCGGCTGCCCACCCTGATGACCCTGCCGATGATGCTGTTCATCATGCCCACGATTTTTCTGATAGTCGGCGGCCCGGCCGCCCTCAGGATCATAGACGCGTTCCTGAAATAGGCGGTTTTTTGCCCGGGCCGGCTTTAATTTCAAAAAAATCGCGCTAGCATTGTCCCGGACCAGAATGGAGGTGGCCATGGGTGCCCGCCGGATGAATGGCAGAAAAAAGAAGAAACGCCTGGCGCATCGCGACAGTCGTCAAAAGCAGAGCGCGCAGGTCGCGGACGCCGCGCCGAAGCCGACCAAGGCGCGAAAGTAGCTAATAGGTCGTGCGGCCGCCCGACGTGTCCAGCGTGCTGGCCGTCGTAAAGCTGCATTCCTCGCTGGCCAGCCAGCAGACGGCAGCGGCATTTTCCTCTGCCGTGCCGAAGCGCTCCATGGGAATCTTGGAGCGCATATAGTTGATATGGCTTTGCGGCACCTGCTTGAGGATCGGGCTTTCGAAGGTGGCCGGTGTCACGGCGTTGACGATCACGCCCTTGGTGGCCAGTTCCTTGCCCAGCGATTTGGTGAAGCCCAGCACCGCCGCCTTGGACGCGGAATAAGAGCTGGCGTTGGGATTGCCTTCCTTGCCGGCGACGCTGGCAATGTTGACGATGCGGCCATAGCCCGCGTCCACCATGATCGCGGCGACGGCGCGGCAGGCGTAGAAAAGTCCGTTCACATTGACGTCGAACACTTTCAGCCAGGATTCAATCGGATAGCCGATGACGGTGTGGGTGGCGCCGGTGATGCCAGCGCTGTTTACCAGGATGTCGATCTTGCCCAGCACCTTGTGCGCTTGCGCAGCGGCAGCTTCGACTGCCTTGGCGTCGCTGATGTCCAACGCGATGGTGTGATGGGCGCCGATATCGCTCTTGGCCTGGGCCAGCGCATCGGCGTTCAAGTCCCACAGGCAGACTTTGCCGCCTTCCGCCACGATGCGCTTGGCCGATGCCAGGCCAAGGCCGGAAGCGCCGCCGGTAATAATAGCAGTGCGGCCTGCGAAACGGCCTGGATAAATGGTCATGGAAAAATCCTCGGTAAATGTGGCCGGTTATAGCAGCGCAGCGGCAAAAAACGAGGGCGGGGCGGTTTTTTTGCGCAGATTTTGGGTATGGTGCCGGCCAACGCCCGCCGCGACGGGTGATGCACAGGGGAGGATGACACATTGGATCGCAGGAAATTTTTCGGCATGACGGCGGCGGCCGGCGGGCTTTTGGCCGCGCGCACGCCCGCAATCGCACAAGTGAGCGGCCCGGCCTATAACGGCGGCCCGGCGATGGAAGGGCAAAAGCCGTATCCACGCCAGCAGCAATTCCGAATCGGCTATACCACCAACACCCGCGGTGGCTGGGAGGGGAGCCCTTTTGTCGGCATCTCCGAAGGCCGCGATGTGGGCTTTCGCTATTTCGAGATTTTCGGCTCGTCCTTTTGCGCAACAAAGGACGGCTATGAGCCGGCGCCGCGCGACACCCAGGCGATGAAGGCCTGGCCGGACGGCTATAGCTGGAAATATCCCAAGGACGCGCCGCGCGTGAAGCGCGAGGTCTATTATCCCGATCGCTGGGAGGCCCTGCAGCACCGCATGTACGAGATCGGCGCCCAGTTCGTCGCCATTACCGGCGGGGCCGCCGGTGGCAGCGTGGCGTTCCACGATCCCGCCCAGCGCAAGGCAGTGGTGGACAATCATTTCAACATGACGCGCTTTTCACGCCGCTTTGGCTGCGATCACCAGAAGACCAATGCGGGGCCGCGCAAGCAGCCGAACGGCACACCGCTGGAAGACCTCAAGGAGATCGCCATCACCTGCGACCTGCTGGGCAAGCGCATCCGCGAAGAGTTGGGCATGAAGTTTGGCATCCATGCCCATCTGGGAAGCCAGATCCAGAATGAAAAAGAGACCATGTACATCATGGAGAATACCCGGCCGGAGAATGTCGGGCTTGTGCTGGATACCGGCCACATCACCATGGCCGGCATGGACCCGCTGGCGCTGACCAAAAAGCTCGGCGAACGCGTCATCGAATTTCATTTCAAGGACACCGCCAGGGCCGAACGGGGCGGCACCAAGAATGTGCCCGCTCCCACCCGCGACATGATGAACGACCCCTATTTCTATCCCATGGGCGAGGGCGGCGTGGATTTTCCCGGCATCATGGCCTATTTGAAGTCCATCAACTGGCGCGGGGATATCAACGTCGAACTGGACACTTCCCCCTGGCGCACGCCCAGGGAAAGCGCCCGGATCACCGCCAACTATATTCGCAACACCTTGAAGCTCGAACTGTAAGAGACAGACATGACGCATTTTCCCCTGCCTGTGGACTGGCGCGACGCGGTGCTGGTCGGTCGCATGGATTTTGGCGACGGCCCCACACCGGTGGTGGTCAAGGAGGGGCGGGTTTTCGACGTGTCGACGACGGCACCGACCACGGCCGAACTGCTGGAAAAGTGGAGCGGCGTGCCCCCCAACGTTTTTGAGGGCCGCGACGTGGGCGACATCAACGATCTGGGCCTGGTCACCGCATGGAGCGGCACGGCGAGCAAGGTCAAGCTGCTGGCGCCGGTGGACCTGCAATGCGTCAAGGCCTGCGGCGTCACCTTTGCGGTGTCGGCGATGGAGCGGGTGATTGAAGAACGCGCCCAGGGAAATCCCAGCCGCGCCCAGGCGATCCGCGAGGAACTGGCTGCCAAGATCGGCACTGATATCCGCAAGGTGGTGCCGGGTTCACCGGAAGCCGCCAAGCTGAAGGATGCCCTGATCGCCGACAAGCTGTGGTCGCAGTATCTGGAAGTGGCGATCGGCCCCGATGCCGAAGTCTTCACCAAGGCGCCGCCCATGTCATCCGTCGGTTGGGGCGACTATGTCGGCATCCGCACCCAGTCCACCTGGAACAACCCGGAGCCCGAAGTGGTGATCGTGGTGGACCGCGCCGGCAAGGCGGTGGGCGCCACCCTGGGCAATGACGTGAACCTGCGCGACTATGAAGGGCGCAGCGCGCTGCTGCTGGGCAAGGCCAAGGACAACAATGCCGCCTCCTCGCTGGGCCCGTTCATCCGCATGTTCGACGACAAGTTCACCATGGATCATGTGCGCAACGCCGTCGTCGAGCTGGAGATCGTGGGCACCGACAATTACCGGCTGGAAGGCAAGAGCACGATGGCCGAGATCAGCCGCGATCCGCTGGATCTGGTAAAGCAGACCATCAGCGAGCATCAGTATCCCGACGGTTTTGTCCTGTTCTGCGGCACCTTGTTCGCCCCCACCCAGGACCGCGACGTACCGGGCCATGGCTTCACCCACAAGACCGGTGACGTGGTGCGGGTGTCCACGCCCGAACTGGGTGTGCTGGAAAACCGTGTGGTGACCTGCAAGGAAGCCCCGCCGTGGAACTTCGGCATCAGCGACCTGATGAAGAACCTGGTCAAGCGTGGACTGATCGGGGCGTAGGACGCCTTGAAGCACATTTCATCCTGAGCGAGACTTGGCCGGTTGTTACGACCGGAACTTGATGATGTCCGGCGTGGACAGGCCCCGCTGGACAGGGGGGAGGGGGGCACAGTTTTTGTCCCAAAATCCCCGCCCATAACCCGTAATTCGCCCGTGCGGGGTGGCGGACAGCCGGGTATGGACAGGCTGGCGTGGATTTGACGCCAGCCATGCCCCAAAGACACCGCCGGGATGCGGTTTCGGGGTTGGATTGCGGGCGCTTACCCCTTAAATAACCCCAGCAATTCCCAGACTTTTTCCAGGAGAAATTTGATGACCGAGACTCTCACCCATTTCATTGGCGGCAAGCAGATTTCCGCCCCCGGCGCCCTGGAAAGCACCAACCCCTCCAACACCAACGAAGTCATCGCAAAGTTCCCCGACGGCAGCGTTGAAGACGTGAACGACGCTGTTGCCGCCGCCCGCAGCGCATTCCCCGGTTGGTCGGGCGCGACCCCCGAAGTCCGCGCCGATCTGCTCGACAAGATCGGCAGCATGATCATCGAGCGTAAGGATTACCTGGGCAAGCTGCTGGCCACCGAGGAAGGCAAGACCCTTCCCGAAGCCACCGGCGAGACCGTGCGCGCGGGCCGCATCTTCAAGTACATGGCCGGCGAGGCGCTGCGCCGCCACGGACAGAACCTGGAATCGGTGCGTCCGGGCGTGGAAATCCAGACCTATCGCGAGGCGGTCGGCGTCTATGGCATGATCACCCCCTGGAACTTTCCTATCGCCATTCCGGCCTGGAAGATTGCCCCGGCGCTGGCCTTCGGCAACACCGTGGTGCTGAAGTCCGCCAATCCGACCCCGGCCGTGGCGCATGCGCTGGTGTCGATCATCCATGAAGCCGGTGCGCCGGCTGGTATCGTCAACATGGTGCTGGGCCGCGGCCTTGTCGGAGATGCCCTGTCCAAGCATCCCGACGTCAACGGCGTTTCGTTCACCGGCTCACAGGGCGTCGGCGCCAAGGTTGCGCAGGCAGCCGTGTCGCACTTCGCCCGCGTCCAGCTGGAAATGGGCGGCAAGAATCCGCTGGTGGTTCTGGACGACGCCGAACTGGATCGCGCCATCCAGATCGCAGTCGATGGCGGTTATTTCGCTACCGGCCAGCGTTGCACCGCCTCCAGCCGCGTCTTCGTGCAGGCCGGCATCTATGACAAGTTCATCGAAGGCGTCGCCGCCCGCGCCAAGGCGCTGAAGGTCGGCAATGCGATGGACCCGGCCACCCAGATGGGTCCGGCCATCACCGATACGCAGCTTGCGGGCAACCTCAAGTATGTCGATATCGCCATCAAGGAAGGCGGCCGCGTGTTGGCGGGCGGATCCGAAGCGCTCAAGCTGGACACGCCCGGCCATTACATGAGCCCGACGCTTATCGTGGACACCAAGATCGGCGACACCATCAACCAGGAAGAAGTGTTCGGCCCGGTCGTGTCGGTGGTGAAGATCAAGGATTACGAAGAAGGTCTGGCCCATTCCAATGCTGGCAATTTCGGCCTGTCGGCCGGCATCGTCACCACCAGCCTGAAGCATGCGCGTCACTATCAGCGCAATGTGAAGGCCGGCATGGTGATGATCAACCTGCCGACCGCGGGTGTGGATTATCACGTGCCGTTCGGCGGTTCGCGCGGTTCGTCCTATGGCGCGCGCGAACAGGGCTTCTCGGCGGTGGACTTCTTCACCCAGATCAAGACGGCTTATTCTTTCTCCTAATTGGAAAAAGAATCGCGAAAGGACAAGGGCGGGAGCAATCCCGCCCTTTCTTTTTGCGCTGCACACTCGCTAAGCTTGGGAAAATTACAAAGGGATGGAACATGCGCGCGATTCTGCTGGCGACGGCTTTGACTTTGGTTCCAGTGGCGGCATTTGCAGAGATTGCGGTCTCAGCCAATGACGGCAAGCAGGTGCGGGCTGGTGATGGCCTGCCCATGGTGCCGACCAAGGACAGTGTTGCGATCATCGCATTCTCCAGCACGGCAGCGCCCAAGGTGATCGGCAGCATCGAGCTCTGCGGCACCCTGATGGGGCCGCCGGCTTCGGTGGCGGTGGCCAAGGATTACAGCTTCGCGCTGGTCGCCTGCCCGCAGAAGATCGGCCCCGACGGCAAGAATGTTTCGGATAACAAGGTCAATGTGATCGGGCTGGATGATCCCACCCATCCCAAGCTGCTGCAGACCGTGGAAGCGGGCATCGGTGCCACGGGCGTCTTCCTGAGCAAGAAGGGTGATGTGGCGCTGGTCACCGGCACCGGCGATGACAGCATCACGCTGTTCACCGTCAAGGACCGCCAGTTGACCAAGGGCGGTTCGGTGACCCTGGAAGCCAAGGCCGAGCCGCGCGATGTCATCATCGCACCCGACGGCAAAAGCGCCTATGCGTTGCGCTTTGGTGATGCCAAGGTGACGAAGCTGGCCATCAAGGGCGACCAGCTTTCCCGCGTCGCCGATTATGCCGTGGGCATAAATCCCGATGGCGGTTCGATTACGGCCGATGGCCGCTATCTGCTGAACAATGATTTTGGCGGTGTGCCGGGCAAGACCGACAAGGGCTCTACCGTCGTGCTGGATACCCGCACCGGCAAGATCACCGATGTGCACGAAGTGGGCGCGCTGCCCGAAGATATCGTGGTGTCACCGGACAACAAGTATGCCGCCGCGGTGGTGGGAAATGGTTCGGCCACGGTGAAGAACGCCAAGAATTACGACGCGGTCTTTGGCAAGCTGGTGATCTTCAAGCTTGGCAAAGGGACCCTGGAACATGTGACCGACGCCCAGCTTGGCCATGCCTGTCAGGGTATGGTCTGGAGCGACGACGGCAAGCGGCTGTTGGTGCAATGCTCGGTCGAGCGGGATATCCGGACCTTTGATTTTGACGGTAAGACCCTGACGTCGCAGCCGGACATGACCCTGACCTTCGAATCCCGCCCGGGTGCCATTGCCACGGCCAAAACGCGCTGATTTTACTTGATCGGGGACGCCGGGGACCGCACATGGAGCGTTGGCGAGAGCCAGAGCGACCATCCAGAAGAGCCCCATGGCCCCCGTATTACACCTGAAAGACATCACCGTCGCCTTTGGCGGCCAGAAGCTGCTGGACGGTGCGGAACTGAGCGTTGAAAAGGGTGACCGCATTTGCCTGGTGGGTCGCAATGGCTCGGGCAAGTCCACCCTGATGAAGATCGCCGCCGGGCTTTCGGAAGCCGATGGCGGCACCGTCTTTGTCCAGCCCGGCGCCATTGTGCGCTATCTGGCCCAGGAACCCGACATGTCGGGCTTTGCCACCACGCGGGAGTATGTGGAAGCGGGACTGGACCTGCATGACGATCCCAACCGCTCCTATTACCTGCTGGGCCATCTGGGATTGGACGGCACCGAGAATCCCGCCACGCTTTCCGGCGGCGAGGCGCGCCGCGCGGCGCTGGCCCGCGCCTTGGCGCCGAAGCCAGATATTCTGCTGCTGGACGAGCCCACCAATCATCTGGACGTGAAGGCCATTGAATGGCTGGAAGGCGAACTGAAAGCATCGCGCGGCGCGCTGGTGCTGATCAGCCATGACCGCCGCTTCCTGGAAAATTTGAGCCGGGTCACCGTGTGGCTGGACCGGGGCCGCACGCATCGCCTTGAGAAAAGCTTCGCCTCCTTTGAAGCCTGGCGCGACGAGATGCTGGAAAAAGAAGAGACCGAGCGTCACAAGCTGGAGCGCAAGATCGCCGCCGAGGAGGACTGGGTGCGCTATGGCGTGTCGGGCCGCCGCAAACGCAATGTCGGGCGGCTGGAAAGGCTGCGCGGTTTTCGCACCGAGCGGCGCGAGCAGATCCGCAGCCTTGGCAATGTGAAAATGGAAGCGGCCGAAGGTTCCGGTTCGGGCACCAAGGTGATCGACGCCAAAGGTGTCGCCTTTTCCTATGGTGACCGCGAGATCGTGCAGGATTTCTCCATGCGCATCCATCGCGGCAACCGCATTGCCCTTGTGGGACCCAACGGCGCCGGCAAGACAACATTGCTCAAGCTGCTCATCGGTGAGCTGCTGCCGCAGAAGGGCAACGTCAAGCTGGGGCAGGGTCTGCTGATGGCGCAGCTGGACCAGAACCGCAGCAAGCTGCATCCCGAACAATCCCTCGCCGCCGCCGTCACCGATGGTTCGGGCGACACGGTCATGGTGGGGGGCAAGCCGCGCCATGTGATGAACTATCTGCAGGACTTCCTGTTCACGCCGCAGCAGGCGCGCACGCCGGTCAAGGTACTGTCGGGCGGCGAACGGGCGCGGCTGCTGCTGGCCAAGCTGTTTGCCACGCCGTCCAACTTTCTGGTGCTGGACGAACCCACCAATGACTTGGACCTGGAAACGCTGGACCTGCTGGAAGAGGTGATTGCCGATTATCCCGGGACGGCGCTGCTGGTCAGCCATGACCGCGATTTCCTGGATCGGGTCGCGACCTCGATCGTGTTGGCCGAAGGCGATGGCCGTTTCACCGAATATGCCGGCGGCTATGCCGACATGCTGTTCCAGCGCGGCGAGGCGGCGCCGGAGCGCGCCGAGATACGCAGGGCCAAAGCGGACAAGAGTGCAGCCAAGAGTTCCGGGGACAAGCGCGTTCGCGCTGCCGCGCCGCCCAAGATGAATTTCGCCGACGCCCATGCCCTGAAGGTTCTGCCTGAAAAAATTGCAGCGACGGAACTCGAGATGGACAAGCTGGCGGCGGCGCTGGACGATCCGGCGCTTTTTTCCCGCGATCCCAAGCGCTTCGCGGAACTTTCCTCCAAACTGGTCGCCCTGCGTGACCAGAAGGATGCCGACGAGGAACGCTGGCTGGCGCTGGAAATGGAGCGCGAAGCCCTGGAGATGGAAAAAGACTAGGCGCCTCACGGGATCAAAAGGCTTTGCGGAACGTTAATTCCCGTAGAAGGCGAAAGGTTCTCGGGTATGAAACGTGCAGCCATTGCAGGATTTGCCGCCGGTACCGCCATGGTAATCGGCGGAGCGTTGGCCGCCGTATCCGGCGACGACCCCAGGCCCGTCCTCGAGCCCCGTTACGAGCTGATGAACCCCATGATCGGCGGTCAGGCCATGCTGCCGGATCGCGACATCATGGAAAATATCACAGCATCCCCAATGCATTCCGCGCTGGTGACCGCGCTGAAGGATTCAGGCGTTGCAAGCGCGCTGAAGTCCAACGGCCAGTTTACCGTCTTCGCGCCGACAAATGCCGCATTCAACACGGCCGGACCCCAGTCCAAGGCAAGCCTGGCCCGGCGCATGAGCTATCTTATCGTGCCGGGAAAGTATGACTCCGCCGCGTTGCTGCGTCTGATCAGCGAGGCGGGTGGAGAGGCCCGATTGCGCACCGCCGAGGGCGGCGTTCTGCTGGCGCGCATGAATGGGCCGACCAATATCGCGATCATGGACGAGAAGGGCAACGTCGCCGACATCGCCATCTATGACGTGCGTGACAAGAACGGCATCATTCATGTCGTGGATCGCGCGCTGGAGCCCGGCGGGCCGTCGCGCCAGATGGCCTCCCGCTAACCGCCTTTACGCAGCGGTATTCAGTCCGCGACCTTCCAGCAAGGCTTCGACATGCGGATCGCGCCCGCGAAAGGCGCGATAGGCGGCCGCAAAGTCGCGCGTGCCGCCGGAGGCGTAGACATATTTGTATAGCCGGTGCGCAGTGGCGGGATCAAATGGGTCGTGTGCCTCTTCAAAGGCCTTGAAGCCGTCGGCATCCAGAACTTCCGACCACAGATAGGCGTAATAGCCGGCCGAATAGCCGTCGCCACCGAAGATATGGGTGAAATGCGGCGCGGCATGGCGCGGCGCGATCTCGTCCGGCATGCCGATGCGCGCCAGGGTCGCGGCCTGCGCCTCCAGCGGGTCGCTGCCGGGCGCCAGGGTGTGGAAATCCATGTCGATCAGCGCCGAGGCGAGAAACTCCACAGTCGCGAAGCCCTGGCCGTAATTTTTCGCCGCCAGAAGCTTGTCCAGCAAAGCCTTGGGTATGGGCTCGCCCGTCTGGTGGTGGCGGGCGAAACGGGTCAGCACATCGGGCTCTTCCAGCCAATGCTCGAACAGCTGCGACGGCAATTCCACGAAATCGCGCGCCACACTGGTTCCCGACAGGCGCGGGAAGCGCACATGGCTGAGCAGACCGTGCAGGGCATGGCCGAATTCGTGGAACACAGTCACCGCATCGTCGAAAGACAACAGGCACGGATCGCTTTTGCTGAAATTGCAGTTGTTGATGATGATGGGCAGAACGTGCCCGTTCACTTCCTCCTGGTCGCGGAAGCTCGACATCCAGGCGCCACTCTGCTTGCCGGGGCGGGCGAAATAGTCGCCATAGAACAGCCCGATCACGGCATCCTCTTTCACGACCTCCCACACCCGTACATCGGGATGGTAAACTGGCACATCATGGCGTTCGCGGAATGTCACGCTGAACAGTCTGGTCGCGGTATAGAAAGCCGCATCGATGATGTTGTTCAGCTGGAAATAGGGCTTCAGCTGAGATTCGTCGAAATCGTATTTTTCCTGCCGGAGCTTTTCGGCGTAATAGCGCCAGTCCCACAGCGCGAGACGGAAGTTGGCGCCTTCGCGCGCAATCAGGGCCTGCAGTGCGTCGCGTTCTTCCAGGGCACGGTTGCGCGCCGGCTCCCACACTTCTTCCAGCAAGGCGCGCGCCATGGCCGGCGTGCCGGCCATGCTGTCATCCAGCTTGTAAGCGGCAAAATTCTCATAGCCGAGCAGGCTTGCGCGTTCGGCACGCAGGGCGAGCATCTCGCTCATTACCGGTATGTTGTTGCGGTCATTGGCGTTGTTGCCGCGGGCTGTCCAGGCGCGGAACAGCTGTTCGCGAAGGCTGCGATCCTCGGCATACTGCAGGAAGGGTTCAACGCTGGAACGCGACAAGGTAATGGCGAAGGGATGATCGATCTTCAGCGCTGCCGCCTTGGCGGCTGCCGCGTCGCATATGGAGTCCGGTACGCCGGCCATCTGGACCTGGGTCAGCGGCAGGTTCCAATCTTCTTCGTCGCCCAGAACATTCTGACAGAATTGGGTGCCAAGAACTGCCAGACGTTGGGAAATCGTGGCGAGGCGGTTTCTCGCCTCGCCCTTTAGTTGTCCGCCGGCACGCACGAAGTCGAGGTGATAGCGCTCCAGCACCTTCAGGCTTTCGCCGTCCAGTGCCAAAGTCCCGCGCTTCTGGAACAGTTCGTCCAATCGGGCGAACAGAACCGGATGCATGGAAATGGCGCTCCAATGCGCCGACAGGCGCGGCGCCATTTCCAGCTCGATCGCCTGCAATGCATCATCTGTGGCTGATGCCGTCAGGTTGCCGAAGACGCTGTCCACCCGTGTCAGCAGCCGACCGCTTTTTTCCAGCGCCAGGATCAGATTGTCGAAGCTGGGGGGCTGCGTGTTTTCGGCGATCGCCACGATCTCGGCCGTGTGTTCCATCAGCGCCCGGTCATAGGCGGGCACGAAGTGCTCGGGCCGGAACATGTCCAGCGGGGGGGCACCCAAAGGTGCGTCCCAGGCGTCAAAGAATGGATTGCTCATGGTGTTCATATAAGGATGTTCAGTGGATTTCCCAGACGATGGAGACGTCTGCCGAGACGCTTTCCTCGCCTGCCGCCACGGGAACAGAGCGGCTTGCCATCATCATCGGCGCCGCCTTGTACATGGGCCGCGGTATGTCGCCGCCGCCCTCGCTGATGGACTGGATGGCCCCCAAGGTCACGCCAGCCGCCTTGGCATAGGTTTCGGCTCGGGCGCGAGCATCCGCCACAGCCTGTTCGCGGGCTTGCACCAGCATGGCGGCAGTATCCTTGATCGAGAAATTGACGCCATTCATCTGGTTTGCGCCCGAGGCGACCAGTGCATCCAGCGCGGTGCCCAGCTTGCTGACATCGTCCAGCCGAACGGAAACCTGGTTGCTGACCTGGTATCCGGTCAGGCGCGGCGGCTGGTTGTCGGCGCCGTTGGTGTATTGCGGCGACACCGAGAAATTCACCGTCTGAATGTTTTTGTCGGGGATGCCCTGCCGGGTCAGGGCGGCGAATACCCCCTTCATGCGCGTGGTGTTGGCGGCCAGCGCGCCGGCGGCAGTGGGGGCACTCGTATTGACCCCGGCGGTTACCTGCACCTGGTCGGGCGCGGCCTTGACCTCGCCATGTCCGCCCATGGCAATGGTGCGGGGATCGGCCATGGCGGGGGAGGCTAGGCTGGCCTGAAGGGAGGCGGCCAAAAGAGCGGCAAAAATCGCAGTTTTCATGTCGTTTCTCGTTTCAAATGCGGGCCCGTCCAGCGGCAAGGATGGCGGGCAAGAAGGGCCAAATCGGGGCAAGCATCGCCCAGTTGGCGTGCGCGGAAATCCTGTTATACCCCCTTTTGGTAAGGGCCTGTAGCTCAGTTGGTTAGAGCTGACCGCTCATAACGGTTAGGTCCCAGGTTCGAGTCCTGGCGGGCCCACCAATCATTCTTCGTCGCAGTTCGCACGTGTGCGGCGTTCGAGAACATCCAACACATACAATAGTTTATGTTCACTGTCGTTCGCACGTGTGTTT
>JBBQHU010000047.1:0-20139 GCA_038324265.1 Micropepsales bacterium
GAGTCATGGTCTGCGACGGCCGCGTGGTTCTGCAACGCAATGCCACAACCTATGACGGCCTGCTCGATGCCATGTTCCACGTCATCCGGCAAAGCAGCAGCGGCTCGCCCCCTGTCCTGATCCGGATGGTGGAGATTCTGAAAAGCGCCGCCAAATGCGAGGATGATCGTGGCCGCCTGTCAGCAATCGCCCGCCACGGCGAGATGCTGGCCGCAGACGTAGAGCGCGACATCCCGAATGACAGGGATCGCGCCGATTTTTTTGAACGCATCGCGCAACTGCGCCTGACGGTGGCGCGCAGCTAGGTCAGATGTGCAGGGCCGCGCCGTCGGCCGCCAGCACTGCTTCGTGCATCATCTCCGAAAGGGTGGGATGCGGGAAGATCGTGTGGCTGAGTTCGGCGTCAGTCAGCTCGCCGGTCTTGGCGATGACATAACCCTGGATCAGTTCGGTGACTTCGGCGCCGATCATGTGCGCACCCAGCAACTCGCCGGTGGTGGCGTCGAACACGGTCTTGATCATGCCCGCCGCTTCGCCCATGGCAATGGCCTTGCCATTGCCGATGAAGGGGAACTTGCCCACCTTGATCTTGCGGCCGGTTTCCTTGGCCTTGGCTTCGGTCATGCCGACACTGGCGACCTGCGGCCAGCAATAGGTGCAACCGGCCACGTTCGATGTGTTCAGCGGATGCACGCCCTTCACACCGGCGATCTTCTCCGCCACGATCACGCCTTCGTGCATCGCCTTGTGCGCCAGCCAGGGGCCGCCGACCAGATCGCCGATCGCCCACACGCCGTCAACACCAGTCTCGCCATACTTGCCGGCGACAATATGCGTGCGGTCGACCTTGATGCCCGCCGCTTCCAACCCGATATTCTCGACATTGCCGACAATGCCCATGGCCAGGATAACGCGGTCCACGACGACGGTCTCGGTCTTGCCGTCCTTGGCCTTCAGGGTGCAGGTGACATTGTCGGCACCCTTCTTCAGCTCGGTCACCTGCGTGCCCAGCTTCAGCTTCATGCCCTGCTTGGTGAAGGCCTTGGCGGCCATCGCCGAAATCTCTTCGTCTTCCACCGGCATGACCCGGTCCATGATCTCGACCACGGTCACTTCGGCGCCCAGCGTCTTGTAGAAGCTGGCAAACTCGATGCCGATGGCGCCGCTGCCGACAACCAGCAGCGACCTGGGGAACATGGTCGGCACCATCGCCTCGCGATAGGTCCAGATCAGTTTTCCGTCCGGCTCCAGCCCCGGCATGGTGCGGGCACGCGCACCCGTCGCCAGCACGATATTCTTGGCGGCGACATCGGTGGTCTTGCCGTCCTTGGTGACGGTCAGCTTGCCCTTGCCGGCCAGCTTGGCCTCGCCGACGACGACGGTGATCTTGTGCTTCTTCATCAGGAAGCTGACGCCGTCCGACAGCTGCTTGGAAACGGCGCGGCTGCGCTTGACCACCTTCTCGATATCGAACTTGAAGTTGTCGGCCGACATGCCGAATTCCTCCAGCCGGTGCAGCATGTGCCAGATCTCGCTGGACCGCAGCAGCGCCTTGGTGGGGATGCAGCCCCAGTTCAGGCAGATGCCGCCCATGCGGTCGCGTTCGACCACCGCGGTCTTCAGGCCCAGCTGGGCACAGCGAATTGCGCAGACATAGCCGCCCGGCCCGCCGCCCACGATAACAACGTCATAAGTGTCCGACATGGGGCCCTACAGCAGCATGGAAGCAGGTTCTTCGAGGAACTGCTTCAGGGTTGCCAGGAATTTCGCACCGGTGCCGCCATCCACCACGCGGTGATCGGCCGACATGGTCACGGTCATGACATTGGCGATTTCGATCTTGCCGTTGACGACAATGGGGCGATCCTCGCCCGCGCCGACCGCGATGATGCAGCTCTGCGGCGGATTGATGATCGAGGTAAAGCTCTTGATTCCGTACATGCCCAGGTTGGAAACCGAAAAGCCGCCGCCTTCATACTGGTTGGGCTTCAGCTTCTTTTCCTTGGCAAGCTTGGCCAGCGTCTTCACCTCATCGCTGATCTCCACCAGGCCCTTGGTCTGGGCCTTGAAGATGATCGGCGTGATCAGGCCGAAGTCCAGCGCCACGGCGACGCCGACATCGGCATCCTTGTGGCGCAGGATCGCGGTGTCGGTCCAGGAGGCATTCACATCCGGATGCTTCATCAGCGCCATGGCCGACGCCTTCATGATGAAGTCGTTGACCGACAGCTTGTAGGCCGGCTTCTTGTCTTTGTCCTTCGGCGCAGCGGCGTTCATCTTCTCGCGCACCGCCATCAGGGCGTTCAGGTTGCAATCGACCGTCAGGTAGTAATGCGGGATCAGCGTCTTTGCCGATGTCAGGCGCTTGGCGATGGCCTTGCGCATGGAATCATGCGGCGTCTCTTCGTAGGACCCCGCCGGATACAGCAGACGCGCATCGGGCAGCGGCGCCACGCCGGGAATGCCCCCGCCGGCAGCGGCAGGCGCGCTGGCAGCCGGCTTGGCGGCGCCGGGTTTCGCATTCTCCACATCGGATTTCACGATGCGTCCACGCGGGCCGGTGCCGGCTATGGCCGAAATGTCGATGCCCTTGTCGGCGGCGATGCGCTTGGCCAGCGGAGATGCGAACACGCGCGCGCCATCAACTTTCGGAGCGGCTGCGACAGGTGCAGCGGCCTTCGGCGCTTCAGCCTTTGGCGCAGTCTCAGCCTTCACCGCGGCCCCGATGTCCTTCATGGCGGCGGGAATGTCATGCTTGGCAGGCGCGGACGTCGGCACCGCATCGGCCTTCTCGCCCTCGTCCAGCAGGACGGCGATGGGGCTGTTCACCTTCACGCCCTCGGTGCCTTCGGCGACCAGGATCTTGCCGATCTTGCCTTCGTCCACGGCCTCGAATTCCATCGTGGCCTTGTCGGTCTCGATCTCGGCCAGGATGGTGCCGGACTTGACGGTGTCGCCTTCCTTGACCAGCCACTTGGCCAGCTTGCCCTCCTCCATGGTGGGCGAAAGCGCGGGCATCAGGATGTTGGTGGCCATGGGTTACGCCTTGTACGTGACGGCTTTGACCGCCGCGATCAGGTCGTCGACCGTGGGCAGAGCCAGCTTTTCCAGGTTGGCGGCATAGGGCATGGGCACGTCCTTGCCCGCGACCTTGGTCGGCGGCGCGTCGAGATAGTCGAACGCCTCCAGCGCCACGCGAGCGCAGATTTCCGAACCGATCGAGCAGATCGGCCAGGCCTGTTCCATGGTGACGATGCGGTTGGTCTTCTTCACGCTCGCCAGCACCGTGTCCATGTCCAGCGGGCGCAGGGTGCGCAGGTCGATCACCTCGGCGTCGATGCCCTCTTCCGCCAGCTTCTCGGCAGCTTCCAGCGCCTGGCCGACGGTGATCGAGTAAGCAACAATGGTGACATCCTTGCCCGTGCGGCAGACGCGCGCCTTGCCGATGGGCAAAACGAAGTCGTCCAACTTCGGCACCGGGAACGACCGGCCATAGACGATTTCATTTTCCAGGAAGATGATCGGATTGGGATCACGGATCGCGGCTTTCAACAGGCCCTTGGCGTCGGCGGCAAAATACGGCGCGATCACCTTCATGCCGGGGACGCTGGCATACCAGGCGCTGTAGTCCTGGCTGTGCTGCGCGCCCACGCGGGCGGCGGCGCCGTTGGGGCCGCGGAACACGATGGGGCTGCTCATCTGGCCGCCCGACATGTAGCGGGTCTTGGCGGCGGAGTTGATGATCTGGTCCATCGCCTGCATGGCAAAATTCCAGGTCATGAACTCCACAATGGGACGCAGGCCGTCAAAAGCCGCCCCGATGCCAAGACCGGTAAAGCCATGCTCTGTGATCGGCGTATCCACCACGCGCTTGTCGCCGAACTCGGCCAGCAGGCCCTGCGAAATCTTGTAGGCGCCCTGGTACTGGGCGACTTCCTCGCCCATCAGGAACACCAGCTCGTCGCGGCGCATTTCCTCGGCCATCGCGTCGCGCAACGCGTCGCGTACGGTCTGGGTGACGAACTCGGTGCCTTCGGGCACTTCGGGATCATTGGCGATTTCGGTCTTGGCGGGCGCATAGCTGCCCTCGTCCTTCTCGACCACAGCCTTGGGATCTTCGGACTTGGGCTCGGCAGGCGCGGACTTTTTCGCTGGCGCAGCGCCAGGTGCTTCGCCATCAGCCAGCAGAATGGCGATGGGGCTGTTGACCTTCACGCCTTCGGTGCCTTCGGCAACCAGGATCTGGCCGATCTTGCCTTCGTCCACGGCCTCGAATTCCATCGTGGCCTTGTCGGTCTCGATCTCGGCCAGGATGGTGCCCGACTTGACGGTGTCGCCTTCCTTGACCAGCCACTTGGATAGTTTGCCTTCCTCCATGGTGGGAGAAAGCGCGGGCATCAAAATCTCGGTGCTCATCAGCCGTAAATGTCCGTATAGAGTTCGGAGAGCGCAGGTTCGGGGCTCTCGGTGGCGAATTCGGCGCTGGCGATGACCTGGGCCTTCACCACGGCGTCCATCTGCTTGAGGTCGTCTGCATTGACGACGCCGCGCTCGATCAGCTTCTTGCCGAAATTTTCGATCGGGTCGCGCTTCTCGCGCATCTCGGCCAGTTCTTCCTTGCTGCGATACTTGGCAGGATCGGACATGGAATGGCCGCGATAGCGGTAGGTCTTCATCTCCAGGATGATCGGGCCCTTGCCGGCGCGGCACCAGGCGAACGCCTCTTCGCCCGCCTTCTGCACCGCTTCCACATCCATGCCATCCACCGTGACGCCGGGAATGCCGAAGGATGAACCGCGCTTGGAGAAATCCGACACCGCGCTGGAACGCTCCACGCTGGTGCCCATCGCATACTGGTTGTTCTCGATCACATAGATGACCGGCAACTTCCACAGCTCGGCCATGTTGAAGGCTTCATAGACCTGGCCCTGGTTGGCGGCGCCGTCACCGAAATAGGTCAGGCAGACGCTGTCATTGCCACGATACTTGTTGGCAAAGGCGAGCCCGGTGCCCAGCGGCACCTGGGCACCGACGATGCCGTGGCCGCCATAGAATTTCTTTTCGCTCGAGAACATGTGCATCGAGCCGCCCTTGCCGCGTGACAGACCCGTCGAGCGGCCGGTCAGTTCGGCCATCACCGCCTTGGGGTCAATGCCCTGGGCCAGCATGTGACCATGGTCGCGATAGGCCGTGATCTGCTGGTCGCCCTCTTTGGAGGCGCTCATCAGGCCGACAACGATGGCTTCCTGGCCGATATACAGATGGCAGAAGCCGCCGATGAGGCCCATGCCGTAGAGCTGTCCGGCGCGCTCTTCGAAGCGTCGGATCAGCAGCATGTCGTGGTAAAGTTTCTTGAGGGATTCCGAATTGCTCTTGGGCGCGTCAGGCATGCGGTTGGGACACCGTTTTTGGTTCTGAAAGACGTAAAAAGGGTTGTCGCAAGCCGGGATAGCGTTGGCAAGAACATTGTACTTTTATTGCGTTGCAACGCCCGAACAGTGTTCGGTTGCGCCTCCAACCTCATTCACCAGCGCACCATACCGGCGCGCATGGGGAGGCCACAATCAGCGAATGGATATCAGTGCGCGCCGCGCGGAACGGCAACCTGGTTGGGGGCGCCATCCATCAACTGGCCACGGGCCAGTTCTTCCACCAGGTCGGGATCGGCGCCGTTCTGCTCCATCAGGGCGATGCGATGCTCAAGCCGCTGGCGATTGTCCTGGAGCTGACTGAGCTGTTCCTGCTGGATGCCAAGCTTGGCCTGGCTATCCTCCAGCGCCAGAATCCCGCGATTGCCCCAGATTGCGTAGGTCCCGAAATAGCTTACGACCGCCAGAGTGATGGCGGGGACGACCAGAAGACTGAAAAAACGGGTGACCGAACGCCTGATTCGCATGCACCCAACGAATCACATACCGATTCGCCCCGTCAAGGGGAATTCAGTTAAGGATTCAAGGAACTTAGCGCTTCACCTCTTAAGACCTAGCCGGTCGCCTGCAGCCCTTCCGGGAAGGCCCGCCGTACCGGGCGGCAGGCCGCGCGCATCAGTCGGCTGCGGGCGAACCATTGGCGCACGGATTTGTGATTGTCGGTCGAAACACAGAACAGGTGATCGCCATCCACCGCCGTGACGCACATCACCAAGCCGCCGCCAGGCTGCTGCACCACCATGCTGCCGAGACCGATTTCCATCCTTCGTCCTCCGTGATTCCACGAAGAACATAATAGGAACAAACCTCAGCCGCGCAAGACGTCCCTGCCGGCATAGACGGCCGCATCCCCCAACTGCTCTTCGATCCGCAGCAACTGGTTGTACTTGGCCAGGCGGTCGGAACGGGCCAGCGACCCGGTCTTGATCTGTCCGCAATTGGTGGCCACCGCCAAGTCCGCGATGGTGCTGTCTTCGGTTTCGCCCGAGCGATGGCTCATCACGGCCTTGTATCCGCTCCTGTGCGCCATCTGCACCGTATCCAGCGTCTCGGTCAGCGAGCCGATCTGGTTGACCTTGATCAGGATGGCGTTGGCGGTGTGGGTATCAATCCCCTGCTTCAGGCGCTTCACACTGGTGACGAACAGGTCGTCGCCCACCAGATTGACGGTCTTGCCGATGCTGTCGGTCAGCGCCTTCCAGCCGGCCCAGTCATCTTCCGCCATGCCGTCTTCGATGGAGAAGATCGGATAGCGCTTCGCCAGGTCGGCATAGACCTTGACCATGTCTTCGGAGGCCAGGGTCTTGCCCTCGCCCGCCAGGACATACTTGCCGTCCTTGAAGAACTCGGTCGAAGCGGGGTCCAGCGCAAAGAAGATATCCTCGCCCAGCCTGTAGCCGGCCTTCTCGACGGCCTTGGAAATATAGCCCAGCGCCTCGTCCGGCGATTTCAGGTTGGGGGCGAAGCCGCCCTCGTCCCCGACATTGGTGTTCAGACCGGCATCGTGCAGCGATTTCTTCAGGGCATGAAAAATTTCCGCGCCCATGCGCAAACCTTCCTTGAACGAAGACGCGCCCACCGGCGCGATCATGAATTCCTGGAAGTCGATGGGATTATCGGCATGCACGCCGCCATTGATGACATTCATCATCGGCACCGGCAGGGTGTTGGCATTGGCGCCGCCGACATAACGATAAAGCGGCAATCCGCTGGAATCCGCGGCCGCCTTGGCCACCGCCAGGCTCACGCCCAGGATCGCATTGGCGCCCAGCCGCGCCTTGTTGGGGGTACCGTCGAGCGCAATCATCATGCGGTCGATCTTGATCTGGTCTTCGGCGTCTAGCCCCGCCAGCACATCGAAGATTTCACCATTCACGGCGGCGACCGCCTGCTCCACGCCCTTGCCGCCATAGCGCTTGCCGCCATCGCGCAGCTCCACCGCCTCATGGGCGCCGGTGGACGCGCCGGACGGCACCGCAGCGCGGCCAAAGCTGCCATCTTCCAGCCGCACATCCACTTCGACTGTGGGATTGCCGCGGGAGTCGAGGATTTCGCGGCCGGTGATGTCGAGGATGGCGGTCATGGGCAATCTCCCTTATTCTGCGGCGGTTCTAGGCGACCGTGATCTGTCAGACAAGGCGGCCGTATCACAGAACTTATCTTGCTGGGGAATACCATGATCCTGTCCGCGCCCGCCATTATCCTGACCGCCGCCGTCACCATCCTGGCGGCGCTGATCTGCCTGGGCACCGCCATCCTGGTGGCCCGCACCCGCGCCAAGCACAAGCTGGCCGCGCCCGCCATGACCGGCGCCTTCCCGGTGGAATGTGCCTTGCGCGTGCAGGGCAACACCATCGAGCAGATCGTGATCTTCCTGCCGCTGCTTTGGGTGGCGGCACTCTATTTTCAGGGCTGGTGGGCGCCGGCGATCGGCCTGGTCTGGTGCATTGGCCGCATCATCTATGCCTTCGGCTACATGGCCGATCCCGGCAAGCGCGGACCAGGCTTTGTCATCAGCGTCTTCGCGTCCATCGCGCTGGCGATCCTGGGCATCATCGGCCTGGTCACTGCCTGGACCGCGAGCGTCTAGCGCTTCACGATCGCGTCAATCTCCACCAGCTGCTCCAGCAGGCTGGGGAAGTCCTTCAGCTTGACCATGTTGGGGCCATCGCTGGGCGCCTTGTCGGGGTCCTGGTGCACTTCCATGAACACGCAAGCCACACCCGCCGCCACCGCCGCGCGCGCCAGGTAAGGCACCATGGTGCGGTCACCGCCCGAAGTCGTGCCCTGCCCGCCCGGCTGCTGCACGCTGTGGGTCGCATCGAACACCACCGGCGCACCGAAGCCCGCCATGATCGGCAGCGCCCGCATGTCGCTCACCAGCGTGTTGTAGCCGAAGGAAACGCCGCGCTCGGTCACCAGCACATTGGGATTGCCCGCGCCGGTGATCTTGGCGATCACATTCTTCATGTCCCAGGGCGACAGGAACTGCCCCTTCTTTACATTCACCACCTTGCCCGTATGGGCGGCCGCGACCAGCAGATCGGTCTGGCGCGACAGAAAGGCGGGGATCTGCAGAACATCCACCGCCTGCGCGACGGCAGCACACTGGTCGCGCTCATGCACATCCGTCAGCACCGGCAGGCCGAAGCTCTTGCGGATATCCGCGAAGATCGGCAGCGCCGTTTCCAGCCCCATGCCGCGCGCTGTGGAAGCGCTGGTACGGTTGGCCTTGTCGAAGCTGGTCTTGTAGACCAGCCCCACGCCCATCTTCTCGCACGCCTCCTTCAGCGCACCTGCCATGTCGAAGGCATGGCTGCGGCTTTCCAGCTGGCACGGTCCGGCAATGATGCTGAGCTTGAGGCTGTTGCCGATCTCGACCCTGTGATTGTCGGGACCAAGCGAGACGATGCTGTTCGGGTTCATGCCGCCCTTTTAAAGACTGCGGACCGCGCAGGCAAATAAGGGGCTAGTGGATGGTCGTCGCCAGTGCGGCAGTCCCGGCCAGGCCGGTCAGCGGCGCGAACAGGCTCATGGCTTCGGAGAAGAAGGTGTTGTGCACCTTGACCACATCGCCCGGATAAATGGCGGTGGAGCGATCGGTCGTCAGCTCGACTTCCTCGTTGCTGCCGGCGCGGCGCACGAACACCACGCTTTCCACCGCATTGGGCAGGAAGCCGCCCGCCAGTGCCACGGCATTCAGCGCATTCATGTGATCGACATAGGCGTACTCACCCGGCCGGTTCACCGCGCCGATGATGTAGAAAGGCCGATAGGTCGTCACCGCCACCGAGACGCGCGGCGATTTCAGATAGCCCTGGGCCAGCGCGCTGCCGATGGCGCCTTCCAGTTGCGACGCAGTAAGCCCCGCGGCGCGCACTTGGCCAATCAGCGGCAGCCGCACAAGGCCGGTGCCGTCCACGGTATAGTCGCCGCTGAGATCGGTTTCGTCGAACACCGTCAATTTCAGCTTGTCGCCGGTCCCCAGCACATAGTCGGAATTGCCGCCCGACTGGTACGCGGCGGGATAGGTGCCGCTCGCCAGTGCGGCCTCGGTCATCCCGTCACCCTTGCGATAGCCATAGGCACCCGTCGAAGCGGGAGCCGGCGCCTGGGACTGGACAGGCCGGGTCGGATAATTGGGCGTGGCATATTGCGGCTGGACCGGCCGTGGCGGCTGATAGGCGGGCGCTGCGGCAACCTGCTGCTGCGGCGGGCCGGCATTGTATCCGCTCGGCGCAGGCGCATAGCCACCAGCCGGTGCGGGCGCATAACCGGTCGGCGCGGGCGGGTAGCCGGAAGGACTGGCCGCGTAACCCGACGGCATCGGCGCGTTGCCGCTGGCGAGCGTGGGGTAATAGCCATTGCCGGCCGGCGGATTGTAACCGCCGCTGACAGGGGCCGCATTGTAGCTGGCATTGGCGGCTGCGGCGGGCGTCGTCGCAGCCGTGCCGGACGGCGCTCCGTTGGCCACAGCGACCTCGGCATCGGCGGGCCGCATGCCATAGCCGTCCAGATTCTCGGCATGGGCATGCACGGCGAACAGCAGCATTCCCGCAAAGAGAATGCCGGCGCCACGCACCAAAAACAGGGAAACAGAGCGGCCCATGGCCGCGATCCTATAGCCCCAGGTCTTACCGATTTGCTACGCGCTTTAGGGTTGCGGTTAAGCAGCGGTTAAGACTTGCGGAACCCTCAAACCAGCCGGCTCTTCTGCACCGCCGCCGCGATGAAGCTGGTGAACAGCGGATGCGGCTCCAGCGGGCGGGATTTCAGTTCGGGGTGGAACTGCACACCGATGAACCAGGGATGGTCGGGAATTTCCATGATCTCCGGCAGGCGGCCGTCCGGCGACCAGCCCGACACTTCCATGCCGTGCTTGGCCAGGTCCTTGGCGTAGTTGGTATTCACTTCATAGCGATGTCGATGACGCTCGCTGATTTCCAGCGCGCCATAAACCTCCGCAACGCGGCTGCCGGGGGTAAGCGTTGCGGGATAGGCGCCCAGCCGCATGGTCCCGCCCATGTCGCCATCGGCAGCGCGGCTTTCCACCTGGTTGCCCTTGACCCATTCGGTCATCAGCCCAATCACCGCATGCTTGGGATGGCCGATCTCGCTGGTGCCGGCGCCTTCCAGCCCCGCCAGGTCGCGCGCCGCCTCGATCACAGCCATGTGCAGGCCATAGCAGATGCCGAAGAACGGCACCTTGCGTTCGCGCGCGAAGCGGACCGCACCGATCTTGCCTTCGGTGCCGCGCTCGCCAAAGCCGCCGGGCACCAGGATGCCGTCCACGTTTTCCAAAAAGCTCGCAGCATCGTCGCGCTCGAACACTTCGCTGTCGATCCAGTCCAGATGCACCTTGACGTTGTTGGCCAGCCCACCATGGGTCAGCGCCTCGGACAATGATTTGTAGCTGTCCTTGACCTGCATGTACTTGCCGACGATGGCGATGCGCACTTCGCCTTCGGGATTCTTCACCCGGTCCACCACCTGCGCCCAGCGCGTCAGGTCCGGCGCCGGCGCATTGTCGATGCCGAACACGCGCAGCAGCTCGGTATCGAGGCCGACAGCGTGATAGGCCATCGGCACGCGGTAGATGGTGTCGAGATCCATGGCCGGGATCACGCGCTCGGCCGGCAGGTTGCAGAACAACCCGATCTTGCGGCGATCATCGTCAGGCAGCGGATGGCTGGTGCGACACAACAGAATGTCCGGCTGGATGCCGATGGCGCGCAGCTCTTTCACCGAATGCTGTGTCGGCTTGGTCTTCAGCTCGCCCGCCGCCTCGATATAGGGCACCAGGGTCAGGTGGATGAAGGCGGTCTGGCCGCGGCCCAGGTCATTGTGCAACTGGCGGATGGCTTCGAAGAAGGGCAGACCTTCAATGTCGCCCACCGTGCCGCCGATTTCCACCAGCAGGAAATCCAGCCCGTCGATATCGGCCAGCACGAATTCCTTGATCATGTCGGTGACGTGCGGAATCACCTGCACGGTGCGGCCCAGATAGCCGCCCTTGCGCTCCTTTTCGATCACCTGCTGGTAGATGCGGCCCGATGTGACATTGTCGGACTTGCGCGCCGACACGCCGGTGAAGCGCTCATAATGCCCCAGATCGAGATCGGTCTCGGCCCCGTCATCTGTGACATAGACTTCGCCATGCTGGAACGGGCTCATGGTGCCCGGATCGACGTTGAGATAGGGGTCCAGCTTGCGCAGACGCACCTTGTAGCCGCGTGCCTGAAGCAGCGCGCCGAGAGCGGCGGAAGCAAGACCTTTTCCAAGGGAAGAGACCACGCCGCCGGTGATGAAGATTAACCGGGCCATGGAAGGTCACCATCATGAAAAGGCATGGGAGGCGCAAGCGCAAAATCGCAAAATTCTTCGCGCGCCAACAGGCCTGTGAAAAACGAAGAGCTACTGGGACTTGGGAACCGACGGGCCGCTGGGCGCGGGCGCAGGCGTGACCGGCTTGACCGGCGCCGTGGTGCCGGGCGCCGAATCAAGGATCGACGTCTCGTCGCGGCCATGCAGCGCCATCAGGTTCAGCACGATGCAGATCACGAAGAACAGAAAGGCCAGGATTGCCGTGGTGCGGGTCAGGGTATCGGCCGCGCCGCGCGGGCTGAACAATCCACCCATGCCGCCGCCACCACCGCCGCCACCCATGCCCAGCGCGCCGCCTTCGGAACGCTGCAGCAACACCAAAACGATCAGCGCCACGGCGATGAACAGCTCGGCGACTAGCAACATGGTCTGCATGGACAAAAATCCGGGATTTCGAGCGCGTCTTTAGGCCATTCGACCCGCTTTGGGAAGTTCCCCATGAAATTCGTGTGAATTGCGCCGAATTCACTGCGCGGAACCGGAAAATTTACCGATCATGCCGTGCCGGAGGGGCCAATCCGGCGTTTTGGTACCATGAAGACTTCAGTCCTTGCCTCCGCCCTGCTGGCGCTGGCCACCCTTCCCGCACTTGCCGCGCCCGATCAGGCGCTGGTCAACCGCCTGAGCTGGGGCGTGACGGGTGTGCAGCCCCCCGGCCGGGGATGGCTGGAGGCGCAACTGCATCCATCCGATGATGATGGCCTGCCACCGCAGGTTCAGGCCCAGATCGCCGCGCTCGACATCAACCGCAAGCCGATGACGCAGATCGCCATGGAGGTGAAGCAACTGCAGCTCCAGGCAAAGGAGGCCAAGGGCAGCGAGGGTGCGCAGGATGCCCGCAAGATTTACCGGCAGGCGCTGAACGATCTGGAACAGCAGGCACAGACCCGATCCCTGTTGCGTGACCTCTATTCCCGCAACCAGCTCAAGGAACAGCTCACCTGGTTCTGGTTCAACCATTTCAATGTGCATGCCAAGAAGGGCGCCATCCGCGCCATGGTCGGCGACTATGAAGAGACCGCGATCCGCCCGCATGTGCTGGGGAAATTCCGCGACCTGCTGGCGGCGACGGTTTTCCACCCCGCCATGATCCAGTATCTCGACAACCAGCAGAATGCCGCCGGCAAGATCAACGAGAATTATGCGCGCGAGATCATGGAGCTGCACACCATGGGCGTGGGCAGCGGCTATTCGCAGGGCGACGTGCAGGAACTGGCGCGCATCCTGACCGGCGTCGGCGTCAATCTCACCGGCGTGCCTCGCCGCGTGGGCCCGCAGATCCGCGCGCAATATGTCAGCGACGGCTTGTTCGAGTTCAATCCCAGGCGCCACGATTATGGCGACAAGACCTTCCTGGGCCAGGCCATCAAGGGCAGCGGCCTGCAGAAAGTTTCCGACGCCATCGACATTCTCAGCCGCCAACCCGCCACGGCGCGCTTTGTCTCCACCCAGCTGGCGCAGTATTTCTGCTGCGATACGCCCTCACCGGCCTTGATCGGCGCGATGGCCGCAACATGGTCGCGCAGCGATGGCGACATCACGGCGGTGCTGCGCACGCTTTTTGCCAGCAGCGAATTTACCGCCTCGCTGGGGCACAAGTTCAAGGACCCCATGCATTACGCCGTGTCGGCGGTGCGTGCGGCCTATGGCGACCAGGTCGTCACCAATACAAAGCCCATCATCAACTGGCTGAACCGCATGGGCGAACCGCTGTTCGGCCATGAAACGCCCGACGGCTATCCCCTGACCGAAGCCGCCTGGGCCGGACCCGGCCAGATGGCGACGCGGTTCGAGATCGCACGCCAGATCGGCGCCGGCGCGGCCCAACTGTTCCGCGGCGATGGCGACGGGACCATGCGGCCGCCGCCACCTGTGCTGGAACAGGCCAGCTGGTACCAGGGCGCCCAAATACCCGCTGCCACCCGCGACGCCGTTGCAAAAGGCGCTACCATCGCCGATCGCAACATGCTGCTGCTGGCCTCCCCGGAATTCATGCGGAGATAACCATGCAACGCCGTGACCTGCTGAAATCCGCTCTCTTCGCCACGCCGCTATTCACTGCGGGCCGATTGTATGCGGCCCCCATGACGGGTCCGCGCCTGCTGGTGGTCTTCCTGCGCGGCGCCTACGACGCCGCCAATATCGTGATCCCCACCTCCAGCGATTTTTATTACGCCTCGCGGCCCACCATAGCGGTGGCAAAGGATACCGCTTTGCCGCTCGACAGTGACTGGGGGCTGCATCCGGCACTGAAGGATTCGCTCTATCCGCTCTGGCAGCAAAAGCAGGTCGCCTTCATTCCCTTCGCCGGCACCGACGATCTCTCGCGTTCGCACTTTGAAACCCAGGACACCATCGAGCTTGGTCAGCCCTTGGGCGGCACCCGCAACTACCAGTCCGGTTTTCTGGCGCGCACGGCGTCGGTATTGGCGGGCGACAAGCCGATCGCCTTCACCAGCCAGCTGCCGCTCAGTTTTCGCGGCAGCACCTCCATCCCCAACATCGCACTCAACTTTGCCGGCAAACCCAATGTCTCCGGCAGGAATGCCGAGCTGATCCAGGCCATGTACCAGGGCCAGGACCTCGCCCCCGCCGTAGCGCAGGGCTTTCAGGTACAGAACGATGTCTACAACGCCATCTCCGGCGAGATGATGGCCGCCAATCGCAATGCCGTCACTACCAAGGGCTTTGAACTGGCGGCCCAGCGCATCGGCCTTTTGATGCAGGACAAGTTCAACCTGGGCTTTGTGGACGTCGGCGGCTGGGACACCCATGTGAACCAGGGCAGCGCGAATGGCTATCTGGCAAACCGTATCGGTGAGCTTGGACGCGGACTTGCCGCCTTGCCGGCTGCGCTGGGACCGGCATGGAATGACACTGTGGTGATCGTGGTCAGCGAATTCGGCCGCACCTTCCGCGAGAATGGCGATCGCGGCACCGACCATGGCCATGGCAGCACCTATTGGGTGATGGGCGGCGGCGTGAAGGGCGGGCGGATGGCCGGTCCGCAGGTTGCGGTGACCCAGGCCAACCTGTTCCAGGACCGCGACTGGCCCGTTCTGACCGACTACCGCGCCTTGATCGGTGGCATATTGAAGCGCGGTTACGGACTGAATCCGACACAGCTGGCAAACATCTTTCCTTCGGCGCAGCCGACGGATCTCGCGCTGATTTAAGACGCCAGCGCTTCGCTCTGGTTGCGGGCCCGGATGATGGCGACCGTGGCATCGATTTCCGACAATTGGTCGGCGGGAGATTTTTCCGGGTGGAAAACCAGATGCAGGCTCAGCGCGGCATGCCCCAAAAGGTGCATGGAGGCGTTGCGGTCCACGCCCAGGGTCAGGCCTTCGGCCGCCGCCAGGACCGACTCGCACCATTCCACCGCCGGCTCGAACTCGGTGTCGCGGGAACGGGTCTCGATCGAGCGCGTCAGCGCAATTAGCTTGGCAAGGTCGGGCGGCATCTGGCCGGGCTGGATCATCTGCTCCTGAAGCAGGCGCCACAGGATGCAGGTCTGAAAGGAATCACGGCGCAACTTCTCGCTGGTCAGCTTCTCGCGCGCCTGGCGCAGCTCGGCATCCAGCCGCCTGGCAATGGCCTCCGGCGACATGCGGTCCTTGGCTTTCATCTTCAACGAATTGGGCGGCTCGAACAATTCGGTATTGGAGGCGCGCGAACTGTCGCCGCGGCGGTCAGGACCGACATAGTCGGTGGTGATCACAAAACCCTTGCGACGCTCGATGTGCGCCTCGATCCGCTGTCCCAGCAGCGCCGTCGAGAATGGCCGCAGCAACAGGTCGTCGGCGCCGCTGGATACCACCTTGCTGATCAGGCTGGTGTTCTTTTCCCAGGCCGTGACCATGATGACGACAAAGGGATTGTGGCCGGAGCCGCCCTGGCGCATTTGCTGGATGGTCGCACACAATTCGTCTGCAGCGCCCTGCGCTTCGCACAGCGCGATATCGGGCGGGTTCTTCTGCATCGCCTCGACAAAGGCTTCGATGGTGGAAACACTGGTGGTGCGGCGGAAGCCCAGCGCATACAGGGTCGCACGCGTCGCGGTGCGGTTGGAGGGCACCGGATCGTAAATCAACACGTCAACACTGTCGTAAGACAGCCTGCTCATTACCCACCGCGACAGTTATTTGTCTTGGTGTGGAGGATGCGGCACCCCCTCTTAACAAAGGGTCGCGTGACGTGGTTAAGAGCCTTTTATTCCTGCGATAATTGCAAGGAACTCCGCCGCTTTCAGGCTGGCGCCGCCGACAAGCGCCCCACCCACTTCCGACAGGTTAAGAATATCGGCGCAATTGTCCGGTTTCACCGATCCGCCATAGAGGATCAGCATGCCCTTTCCCGCCTCGCCCAGCCGGCCCACCAGCGCACCGCGGATATGGGCATGCATCGCAAGGATGTCGGCAGAAGACGGCGTCTTGCCGGTGCCGATGGCCCAGACCGGCTCATAGGCGATGGCCGTGTTTTCAGAGGTCGCGCCTTCGGGCACGCTGCCAGCCAGCTGGCTGCTGCAAACCTGGTTGTGCGTCCCGGCTTCGCGCTGCGCTTCGGTCTCGCCGATGCAGATGATGGCCTTGAGGCCTGCGCGCCATGCGGCGGCGACCTTGGCGGCGACCTGGGCATCGCTTTCGCCGTGATACTGGCGGCGCTCGGAATGGCCCAGGATGACATGGGACGCGCCCGCGTCCCGCAGCATCTCCGCCGACAGATCGCCGGTGAAGGCCCCTGAAGGCTTGGCGTGGCAATCCTGCCCGCCCAATGCAAAGGCACCCTTCACGGCCCAGTTGGCCTGGGCAATGAGCGTGGCCGGCGGGCACACCAGCACGTCGCAGTCAGGAGGGCTCGCGGCCAGCCGCTCCTTCAGGATCCCTAGCTCGCCCAGCGACGCCGCCAGGCCGTTCATCTTCCAGTTTCCTGCCACCAGCGAACGCATCGTGCTCCCCAAGGTAACTACTTGTATTTCCGGGCTTTCAGCGGCAAAACCCACACGCGAGTGCGGCTTGCCGGGACTGTTACCCCTCCCTATCATCCGCGACCCTTGAGCGCCACGCCCTAAGCCACGGATTTGCCGTCATGATTCAATGGATGCACACCCTTTCCAAGTCCTGGTTCGCCACCCTGCTGATGGGCGGTCTGACCTTGAGCTTCGTGGTCTGGGGCATCGCGGACGTTTTCACGGGGGCCAGCGGCACCGCTGTGGCCACCGTGGGTTCGGCCGACATCCAGCAGGCGGATTTCCAGCGCAGCTACAAGAATTTCCTGCGCAACCAGAGCCAGCAGATGGGTGCCGATATCACCCCCGAAATGGCGCAGAAGATGGGCCTGGGCCAGGCGGCACTGCAGCAGATGATCAGCCGCACAGCCCTGAACAACGAGGCCAAGCGCATGGGCCTGACCACACCGGACAGCGAAGTGGCGCAGAATGTCCGCGACATCCAGGCTTTCCGCGGCCCGCTGGGCACCTTCGACAAGGCCACCTTCACCCAGGCCGTCGGCAATGCCGGCTATACCGAGGATGAATTCCTCCATGAAGTGCGCGAAGACCTGACACGCGGCCAGATGACTCAGGCCGTGGAATCCAGCTTCCTGGTGCCGCCCGGTTATGCCCAGGCGCTGTTCCTGTATCTCAACGAAAAACGCGCCGCCGATTATGTGATCGTGTCGCCGGATGCGGCGGGCACGGTGCCTGCCCCCAGCGACGCGGTGATGGCAGCCTATGTGAAGGCCAATCCGGCGCGCTTCTCCACGCCGGAATATCGCACCGCCGACTATGCCTGGCTCGCCCCGGCCGATGTCACAGCTTCCATCACCGTCACCGACGCCCAGATCAAGGCGGAATATGATCTTCGCAAGTCGGTCTATGTCGTGCCCGAAAAGCGCGAAATCCAGCAGATCGAATTCAAGACCCCTGCAGAAGCCACCGCCGCGCGCACCAAGATCGCAGCGGGCCTGAGCTATGACGCGCTGATGGCGCAGCTCGGCCTCAAACCCGCGCAGATTTCGCTGGGCACCCTGAGCGAAAGCGACCTGCCCGACACCGAGCGCGCCAAGGCGATCTTCGCCCTGCCGCTCAACGACGTCAGCCAGCCCATCAAGACCGGCTTCGGCGGCTTTGTGCTGGCGCGCGTCACCAAGATCGAGCCCGGCGTCACGCGCACGCTGGACATGGTGAAAGAGGAAATCCGCAAGACCCTCACCGACCAGCTGGCCGCCAACAAGCTGGTGGACGTCGCCAATGCCTTCAGCGATGCGCGCTCGACCGGCGACGACCTCGCCCAGGCCGCCAAGAAGTCCGGCATGCATGTCGCTCACCTGGCGCAGGTGGACATTGCCGGCCTCAAACCCGACGGCAGCAAGGCCGACGTACCCGCCGATCCCGAATTCCTGCCCGCCTTGTTCAAGGCGGAAGTGGGCGAGGAAGGCGATCCCTTCGTCACCAAGGCCGGCGCCTATTTCGCGATGCGAGTGAATGGCGTGACACCGCCCAAGTTGAAGACGCTGGACCTGGTGCGCGCCGACGCCGTGGCAAGCTGGACCCAGGAACAGAAGGCCAAGCTGGCTGCGAGCAAGGCCGCGCAGTTCCTCACCCAGGCCACCAAGGACAAGTCGCTGGACGCCGTCGCCCGCGAATTGAAAGTGACGGTGCAGCACAGTCCGCAGCTCAGCCGCAGCACCAATGACACCATGTTCAGCGCCCCGCTGGTCGCCAAGCTGTTTGACGCCGCACCTGGCGGTATCGTGATGGGGCCGCAAGGCATCTCCGGCAACTTCATCATCGCCAAGGTCACCGGCATCGCCCACCCGATGATGAACCCGCGCGATCCCGCCTTCCAGCAGGGCGCCGAGCGCCTCTCGGCCACCGTGTCGGGCGACTTCTCCATCGCGCTGGCCAACGCCGCGCGCGCCCGCCAGGGCGTGAAGGTCAACCAGAAGCTGGTCCAGACCGTGGTTGGTGGCGGGAGCTGATGACCGCCTTCGAGGATTTCGCACCCGGCTACAATCAGGGCCGCGCGCAACTGGTCCATGTGCGGCTGGTGGCGGACCTTGAAACACCGGTCTCCGCCTTCCTCAAGCTGGCAGACGGCAAGGACAATGCCTTCCTGCTGGAAAGCGTTCAGGGCGGCGAGGCCCGCGGCCGCTATTCCATCATCGGTCTGAAGCCTGACCTGATCTGGCGCTGCCGGGACGGCGTCGCCGAGATCAACCGCAATGCGCTGACCCGCGACGAATTCGTTGCCGAAACCGCCAAGCCGCTCGACAGCCTGCGCACCCTGACGCGCGAGACCCAACTGGTGGTGCCGCAAGGCCTGCCGCCCATGGCCACCGGCCTGTTCGGCTATCTGGGCTACGACATGGCGCGGCAGGTGGAAAACCTGCCCAACCCGCCGCCCGATACGCTGGGCTTGCCCGACGCGATCCTGTTGCGCCCCACCATCACCGCCATCTTCGACAGCGTGAAAGACGAGATCATCGTCATCACCCCCGTCTGGCCCGACAAGGCGGTTGATGCCAAGGCCGCACATGCCCGCGCCATCGCGCGGCTGGACGAAGCGGTCGCCGCACTCGAAGCCCCTGCCCCGCATCCCGCACCAACGCCTGCCAACCTGCCGGTCGGCGTCGCCATCGAATCCAACATGACCAAGGACGAGTATTTCGACGTGGTCGCCCGCGCCAAGGAATATATCGCCGCCGGCGACGTCTTCCAGGTCGTGCCCAGCCAGCGCTTCCGCCGCCCCTTCGCGCTGCCGCCCTTCTCACTCTATCGCGCACTGCGCCGGCTGAACCCCTCGCCCTATCTGTATTATCTCTCCATGCCGGGCTTCCAGATCGTCGGCTCCAGCCCCGAAGTTCTGGTGCGCCTGCGCGACGGCAAGGTCACCATCCGTCCCATCGCCGGTACGCGCATGCGCGGCAAGACGCCCGAAGAAGACAGCGCGCTGGCCGAAGACCTGATGGCCGATCCCAAGGAACGCGCCGAGCATCTGATGCTGGTGGATCTGGGTCGCAACGATGTCGGACGCGTCGCAAAAACCGGGGCGGTAAAAGTCACCGACAGCTTTTTCATCGAACGCTACAGCCACGTGATGCATCTGGTGTCCAACGTCGAAGGCGATATCCGCGACGGCCTGGATGCCGTGGATGCGCTGGCCGCCGGTCTTCCCGCCGGCACGCTCACCGGCGCGCCAAAAATCCGCGCCATGGAGCTGATCGACGAGTTTGAAAAGGAAAAGCGCGGGGCGGCCTATGCTGGCGCCGTCGGCTATTTCGCCGCCGACGGCTCGATGGACACCTGCATCGTGCTGCGCACCGC
>JBBQHU010000048.1:0-20059 GCA_038324265.1 Micropepsales bacterium
CATGTCCGGGTCGGTCATGATGGTGGCGGGGTTCGAATTGACCAGGACGACGCGATAGCCTTCCTCGCGCAGCGCCTTGCAGGCCTGTGCGCCCGAATAGTCGAACTCGCAGGCTTGGCCGATAACAATCGGTCCCGCCCCGATGATCAGAACCGTATGAATATCTGTGCGTTTCGGCATGGCAAACTCGCGCGCGCGGACGGTCCAGCGCAGTTGCGCTTCGGGCCGGCCAGGATGTAGGTTAAGGGGACCGTTTAGTGCGCTGGGAGGGGGCGCGCAACCCCCAAATTCAGCTACGCCAGCGCAGCACGCGTCCCTGCACAGGATTGGCGAATTCCGTGCCTTTTTCCACCGATTCCGCCCACGCCTTCTTCACCCGGTGATACCAGATGGCCGGCATGTCGCTGTCCTGGATCAGCATCAGATTCGGGTCGAACTTCAGGCCCTCGCGCTGCAACTCCACGATTCTGCGGTCATCACCGATGAAAGTGCGTCCCACCGCCCAGAAAATCGGATAGAGAAAGTTCATCCAGGCGGGCCAATAGAACACTTGGATGATGTCGGTATTGTCCGCATCGCGCGGCGTGCACACCGTCAGCCCCACCAGCTTGAATGTCAGCCCCAGCAGATTGCCTTCCAAAATCTCGAACCGCGTCGAGGGCAGTTCAAACGTGATCTCGGTCGTTACATCGCCCAACAGCGAATAGGCGGGCTTCGACGGCTTGTGCTTGGTCATCACAAAACCGGTGGGCAGCGCCTCGTAATGCTTTTCCTTCAGCTTCGGCGTGCGCTTCCACCACCAGTGATCGTGGACATAGGCCGCATGCACCGGATCCATCAAACCAATGACGGCATGGTCGATGTCGCAGCGAAAGGTCTGCGTTTCGGTCCAGCGCATCTTGTGGGGCACGCCCACGCCAGGCGGCTGCGATTTCGGCAGGGCGCCCGGCGTCGCCGCCATATAGACCCAAACCAGCCCGTCCTGCTCGCGCACCGGATAGGTGCGCACCTTGATTTTTTCCGGCTCGAAATCCTGCCCTGGCACCAGCGAGGGAATCGCGCTGCACACCCCATCCTTGCGAAAGCGCCAGCCGTGATAGGGGCACTCCACGCTGTTGTCCGGCTTGATCCGCCCCGCCGACAGCGGCACCCCGCGATGGGGGCACACATCGCGCAGGGCGAACACCGTGCCGGCATGGTCCCGGCCCAGCAGAACCGGCTCGCCCAGCAGCATCTCGCGGCGCATGTCGCCACGCTTCAGGCTGCGGCCAAGCGCCGGCATGTACCAAAGGTCGCGCAGATAGAGCTCGTCCGCCATGGAACCTGCTTAAAGAACCCCGCATTTTCCTGCAACAAACCAGGAAACCGCCCCTCCCCACCGCGCGTCAGCGCGGTAAGGTGGGGAGGTGGTCGCAGCTGGCCTTGGGGCCAGCGAAGACCGGAGGGGAAAAGTGCATGAAACGCGCCGTCAAAGCCTTGATCGACCGCAAAATCATCGGTCGCGCCCTCATCGTGGGCGTCCTGTTCGAAGTCCTGCTGATGGTGGCAAGCCATGTGCGCCCCCTGCTGCAAGTCCATTACGCCCTGTTCGGCTGCATGATGATCGCGGGCACCGCGGCGCTTCTCTATGCCCGTGACCTGGCGCGCGGCTATGTGGCGGGGGCCCTGGGCGGCCTGGTGATCGGTGCGGCCTGCGGAATCGCGGCGGTGGGCGCGGCAAACCTGCTGGGCGACCATCCGGAAGGCTTCCTGCCCTATGGCGTGATGGTCTGCGCGCTGGTGGGAATCATCGGCGGCCTGTTCGGCCAGTATGCCGCCTGGATACGGCAATTCATCGCCAGCCTGCGCAGCGGGCGGTTCGAATAACGATGATGGGGAAAGTGTCGGCTGGCGCGCTTCCGCCCGGATTAAGGGGCTGGGGGGCTTGTTGATCCGAACAGACTCACAGCCAACCGACCAACAGACATTGGCCGCCGATAACGGCGGCGACTTGGCCCAATCGTGACCATTTCGCGGCGGGGTTCCTGGCTAAAAAAACCGACAGAATCACGGCTTTTCCGGGCTTGCAGGCGCTAAGTTCCGGGATCATCATCACTTTCGGATGGTGGAAGAACCGATAGCCTTGCACCGGGCCGTTTCGGCACCGGACTTATCCCCAGCGGTCTCTTCGTATTATGGGCCGCAAACCGTCTTCGACCGCCCCGAACTCAACCGCATCCTGAACCTGTATGGCCGCATGGTCGCCGCCGGCGAATGGCGCGACTACGCATTGGATTTCCTGGAAGAGGTGGCGGTCTTCTCCATCTTCCGCCGCGCCAGCGAGATGCCGCTCTTCCGCATCGAAAAACGCCCCGGCCTGCGCGCCAAGCAAGGCCAGTACAGCGTCATCGCCCATGGCAACATCATCCTGAAGCGCGGCCACGAACTGGCCCAGGTGCTCAAGGTATTCGACAAGAAACTGCTGAAGGCATTGAAAGCGGAGTGAGCCATGTATGTCTGCGGCCTGGTCATTCCAGTACCGGATGACCGCATGGAGGATTACCGCCGCTGGGCTCAGAATGGCGCGAACTTCTTTCGCGAATATGGTTGTCTCGAAATCGTCGAATGCTGGGAAGACTTCGTCCCTGACGGCAAGCAAACCGACTTCCGCAAAGCCGTCGCCGCCAGGCCGGGTGAAAAGATCGTCTTCACCTGGCAGGTCTGGCCTGACAAGGACTTCTTCCAGGCCGCAGAAGAAAAGATGCACCAGGACCCGCGCATGGAGGGCGCCCCCCCCTTCGACGCACGCCGCCTGATCCTGGGCTCCTTCGCGCCGATCGTCACGATGGGAAGGCAAACGACTTGATCCGAAAAGGACTGATGGTTGTCTGCCTGGCCGTTGCCGGTTGTGCCAGCGAAGCTGTCACCACGCCCGAACAGGCAAAGGCCATCGCGCTGGCATCAGGATGTGCATCGGCCGAAGTTGCGCTGGACCCCAACGAGACCATGCCCACCGATTGGCATGTCGAGCGCAAGGGCGACCAATGGTTCGTATGGCTGCCACCCGGCCCCGGAAGCCGCGCCCCCAACGGACATCCCCTCAAGGGCGCGGGAATCTATGCCAGCACCGGCAAGATCGCCTATTGCGACGGGCGATATAAGTAATCCCGTTCAGCAGGGATAATCATCCAGGGCCGTCTTCAGGCGGTGACGGGAATATCCGGTCCCCGCCGGAAGCTGATTGCGATCCGGTTATAGGTGTTGATGAGGCCTATCGCGATCGTCAAGTCCGCCACTTCCTTCTCCGAGAACTTTGCACGCACCGCGGCAAAGGCGTCATCGGGGACGTGCGTATCTGCAACCAGGGTCACTGCTTCTGCCCAGGCCAGCGCCGCCCGTTCCCGCTCGCTGAAAAGCGTGCCGGCCTCATGCCAGACCGAGACCAGCATCAGTTTCTGTGCGCAAACGCCGGCCGCGAGAAGGTCGCGGCTATGGCTGTCAATGCAATAGGAGCATCCATTCAGCTGTGACGCGCGAAGATAGACCAGGTCAATCAGCTCTTTGGGCAGTCCGCACGCGCCCACATACACATACACCCCGCCAAGGGCCTTCATGCCGCCTGCGGCAAGGTGCTGGTAATCCAGTCGCATCAATGCGCGTCCGGCTTCTTGAGGGGTTCGCCTTCATTCGAGACGAACGTCACCAGCAGGCGCGCTGGTAATTTGCCGCTGACATTTTCCGTCAGGATGTGATGCGCCCCCGGTTGTTCAGTCCAGCCCTGTCCGGTGCTGTACGTACGAACAGGCTCCCCTTCAAGCTGACTGCGGACCGTGCCTTCCAGCACATAGGCATACAGAAAGGCACTGCCGTGGCGGTGCGGAACGGCGCGCGCTGACGGCGGAAAAGTCACGACGACAGCCGTGAACCGCTTGCCGGATACGGCCGGTAACGCCTGCGAAACCAGAGGCGATACGGTTTCTTCTCGTGCGATCGCCGGTGCCGTCAACGCCAGAAGGAATGCTGCCGCTCTACTGACGTTCATGGAAGGACACCGGATAGGAGGCGTTTCGGACCGTGACCATCGGATCAGCAATGCCAATGCCTGGTGGCAAGGTGCCGGGCAGGAACAGCAAGTCATGGTCCGCGGCCGGTGTGTTTGGCCCAACCCTGTCAATCGTGATGACCCCAAGCTTCACCAGCTTGCGACTCTCGGGCCAGGCGGTCGAAGGATCATCGACCCTGTCGGCAGCTTCTCCGATCTGGGCGAACCAAGCGAACTGCACCGGCGCCTTGGCAACCCGCTCTGCAATCTCGCCCATCAGGAAGTCGGGGGATTTTGACGGAAGGGCGGCCTCGTCGAGATAATGTTCACCCGCCAGAGGCACGAAGCGATATCGCACCGGACGGCTCCTGCCGCCCGCATCCGTGAAGTAAAATGCATTCACGCCGTAGAACGCTGCCGTGGCAAAGCTTTCCGGTGACTTCTGTGTCGTGAAAAAGGTCTTGGCCGCAGGATGCGCTGCAAGGAAGGCCTCGAACGGCGTCGGCGAGGCGGCCGCGGCAGGGCTGTGACCCAAGGCCTGCAGCAACACGCTGAATTGCGCCGCGGTGGCGACGGGGAACCCGTTGAAGCTGTGGCTCACAATGTCGAAGTTCGATCCATCGGGAAGCAGGAACTTGACTGCGAGGCCGCGCGGGTTCGCGCCCCCATTGTTATCGGGGATGTCGGGCAGCCCGGTGAAATCCGAAAAGCGCACCGTGACGGGGACCGAATGCGCAAACAGCGCAGCCATCGACAAGGATTTCGCCTCCATGCTCGGATCAAAGCGCCCTTGCAGAACAATTCCCTTGGCATGCACCGCGCGGGCGTGATGCTCGCCGAACACCCCGTGAAAGTCCTGAACCAATTGCGCGGGAAGCTGCTTGGGCGATGCCATATCCGGCTGCGCTTCTACGCGCACGGACGCTACGCACAGCAGGGCAAGCCCTGCCATTGCCAGATGTCTTTTCACGAACCGACCCCCAATGCCCGGCCCAACTATTGCGAGCAAGAAGGCTCAAATCTGTTCCCAAATTGCTTTCTTCGCACAATAATCGGCGGCGTCGGGGAGGGCGGTGATGCAGGTCCAGGATCAAGGCAGTGCCAAATATGGCCTGAAGGATGTCCTGGCATCGTCTTCGGGCTGGCGGGGAATTTCCGCCGAGCACCGCCACCATCCCACGGGACTCATTTCGTCGTTTCAGCCGCAGCATCTGGAAGTCGGCATCGCCACCGGCTCACACAGTGCGTGTGTCGTAAGCCGTACCGGCGACCGGATCCGGCAGCATACCAAGGTCGAGGCAGGCACGATCTGGTTCTGCCCGGCAGGGGTCCTGGAAGAAGATATCGTGCTGTCCCAATGGCACCATTGCCTGCACATCTTCCTCCCGCCCGAGCGCTTCGCGCAGCTCTCCGAAGAACGCGGTGGGGCCGCCTATCGGACCGAGGCGGTGCCTTATCTGGGCGGGATTTATCACGAACGCATCCGCAGGATCGGCAATGCATTGCTGGGCCATGCCAATGCGCCAAAGTCATCCGGCGCGGTGCTGATCGACTCACTGGCTCTGGAGCTGACGGCCTGCATTGTTGACAATTATTCGGTGGATGCGCGGCGGCAGCCGGAAAACGGATCGGACCATCGTCTCGATGCCAGGCGCCTTCGCCGCGTTGTCGACTATATGACCGCCCACCTCGAAGACGACATCAGCCTTGATGACCTTGCCGGCGCGGCCTTTCTCAGTCCCTTTCACTTCGTGCGCGTGTTCGGCAACACGATGGGCGTCCCGCCCCATCGCTATCTCAGCCGGATGCGGCTGGAGCAGGCAAAGACCCTGCTGGCGCTGCGGGACAAGCCGATTTCCCAGATCGCGCTGACCTGTGGTTTTTCTTCGCAATCGAACTTCACGCGCGCCTTCAACCGGGCCGCGGGAATGACCCCGCTGGCTTTTCGAAAACAGGCAAAGTGAGCGGGCGCCCGAAAGCGTGAACAGAATGCAATTGCACCCCCGAACCGTTTCCGGCCGGGGGTGTAATGGTGATGCAATTTCCCGCGCTGAAGCGCAGGTGCAGCGCTTAGCGGCGGTTGCCCATGAAGCGCAGCAGGAACAGGAAGATGTTCAGGAAGTCCAGGTACAGGCTCAGCGCACCCATGATGGCGGCCTTGCCGGCAACGGCGGTATCGCCGCCGATCTGGTAGTAGGTGTTCTTGATCTTCTGCGTGTCCCAGGCGGTCAGGCCGGTGAAGATCACCACGCCGAGCGCGCTGACGACGAAGTTGATCGTCGGCGACTTGAAGAACATGTTGGCGACCATGGCGATCAACAGACCGATCACGCCCATCATCAGGAAGTGGCCCATGCCCGTCAGGTCGCGCTTGGTGGTGTAACCCCACAGGCTCATGGTGCCAAAGGTGGCGGCGGTGACAAAGAAGGTCATCGCCACGCTGGCGCCGGTATAGACCACCAGGATCGAAGCCAGCGACGCGCCGGTCAGGGCCGCATAGGCCCAGAAGGTGGCCTGCGCCGCACCCTGGCTCATCTGCATGACGCGGAACGACAGCAGCAGCACCAGCGCGATCGGCGACAGCATCACCACCCAGCCCAGGATGGTGGGCTGCAGGTTGACGCCGTTTGCGGTCATCACCGTCTGGTAGAACATGTTCAGAAGCGCAGGCGAGCTGGCCACGATATAGGCCACCGCACCGGACAGCGCGAGCGCGCCGACCATGTAGTTGTAGACCCGCAGCATGTGCGCGCGCAGTCCGGCATCCACGCGCGAGTCGACGGTTGTCGCGCCACGCAGAAGACGATTGTCGAAGTCAGCCATTTTTCACTCCGTTTGGTCCCCCAATGGGGACCCCCTCAATATCGGCTTTCGGTGTGGCGGTATCAAGGCCACCGGAACCGATATCGAACAGACATTTGTGACGGGATTTTAAAAGGTTAAGCCGATCTCAGCCGCTGTGCCGGCCGCGCCGACAGTGCCCCCAGCGAGCCCAGCAGCCCAAACAGCAGGGTTGCCGCCCCACCGCCCACCACCGTCAGCAATATTGCACTTGCGTCGAAGCTGAACGGCACGTCCAGGAATCCGCTTGCGATCACCCAGGCGGCCAGCGTTCCGGCCAAAAGCGCGATGATGCCGGTGGCAGCGCCCAGCACGCCATATTCAATCACCGTGACCAGCGCGATTCGCGCCCGTGTCGCCCCCAGCACCTTCAAGATCGTGGCATCATACAGCCGCGCCCGGGTACCTGCCGCGATGGCGCCCGCCAGAACCAGCAGCCCCGCCAGGATGGTGACCAGGCTGGCGGCGCTCACCCCGTCCGCCAGCGACTGCAACAAGCCTTGCACCTGCTGGATCGCGTCCTTGACCCGCACGGTGGAGATGTTGGGAAACCTGTCGGTCACTGCCATGTACAGGGCATTCTCCTGCGCCCCGTCCACCCGCACCGTGGCCAGGAAGGCGTGCGGCGCCTGATCGATCAACCCCGGCGACAGCACCAGCACGAAATTCTGCCCGCCGGTGGTGAAGTCCACCTTGCGCAGGCTGGCGATGCGCCCCTCGAAGCTGCGCCCTAGCACATTCAGCGTCATGGTGTCGCCGATCTTCAGCCCCGTGCCGGTGGCGATGCTCTGGTCCAGCGAGATCAGCGTCGGCCCGCGATAATCCGCCGGCCACCATTGGCCTGCGGTGATGATGGTGCCTTCGGGCGGGGCGGCGGAATAGGTGATGCCGCGATCCCCGTTCAGCGCCCACTTGGCGTCAGGCGCCACTTTCGCATCCGCCGACGGCACCCCGTTCAGCGCCGTGATGCGGCCCCTTATCATGGGCGTGCGCTTGTAGTCGGTGGCGGTGGAAAAACTTTTGACGGTCTTGTCGAAGGCTGCTGCCTCGCCCGGCTGGATATCCACGAAAAAGAAGCTGGGCGCGCGCGCGGGCAGGGCCCCGGCCACCTGCGCGTTGATAGTGGAATTCAGCAGGGTCACGGTGGCCAGCAAGGTCAGCCCCAGCCCCAGCGCGGTGATGATGCCGCCGGTCGCCGCCCCGGGTCGCACCAGGTTGGCCAGCGCCAGCCGCATCACCGGCGAACGCGCCCGCGGCAGCGCCGCCAGTGCGCGCCGCAGCCCTTCGGCCAGCAGGCGCAGCAGCGCCAGCGCTGCAATCGCGCCCACCAGGAATTCCGCCGCGAACACCGGCGACGGCGCCAGCACCAAGGTCAGCGCCATCACCCCCAGCGCGGCCGCCGCAGAGATGCCGCGATACAGATTTTGCCCCTCCGCCGTCGCCGGCGACACCACATCGCGAAAAAGGCTTGCGGGCGGCACCATGCGGGCGCGGCTCAGCGGCGGCACCGCGAACGCCACCGCCGACAGCAGCCCGAACGCCAAGGCCAACAGCAACGGCACGGGATACAGCCCGAAAGTCGGCGGCACCGGCAGCGCCGCGCCATAGATCCAGACCACCGCAAAGGGCAGGGCTGCGCCGATAGCCGCGCCCAATACCGTCGCCGCCAGCGCCACCGCCATCACCTGCAAAAAGAAGACAAGAAACACAAAGCCGCCACTGGCCCCCACCGCTTTCAGGATCGCGATGTCCGGCCGCTTGCGGTCCAGGAAGGCGGTAATCGCCTGCCCAGCGCCCACCCCGCCCACGCCCAATGCCACCAGCCCGACCAGTGTGAGAAACATGGTGAGCTGTTCGATGAAGCGCTTGATGCCCGGCGCGGCATCGTTGCGGTCTCGGATATTCCAGCCCGCTTCGGGAAAGCGCGCCTGCGCCTGGTCCTTGAAGCTCGCAATGGCGGCGCGCGCCGAAACCGGATCACCCGACTGTCCTCCAAAGGCGATGCGATAATTGTAATTGACCAGGCTTTCCGGCGACACCAGCTTGGTTCCCGGCAGACCCTTGGACGAAATCAGCAGGCGCGGCCCCAGCGAAAAGCCGGTGGAGATGCGGTCCGGCTCGCTGTCCAGCACTGCCATGATGCGAAACGTGCCTTCGCCCAGCTTGATCAGGTCACCGCGCGCCACATGCAGCCGGTCCAGCAAGGTCTGCTCGGCCGCCGCGCCGCAAACCCCGTCATCCTCGCAGGCCAGCACATTGCGCACCGACTGCGCGGGGGTGAATTTCGGTGCCCCGAACATCGGCCAGCGATCATCCACGCCTTTCAGCTCGACCAGCTGGCGATTGCGGTTGTCCCGCGCATAGGCCATGGCGCGCAGCGACTGTGTTTCGGACACCTTGCCCTGTTTGTTGAAAAAGGCGCGCTCCGCGCCGTCAGCGGCCCGGTGCACCAACTGCACCGAGACATCGCCGCCCAGCAGCACCTGCCCCTGGTCCTTCAACCCCGTCAGAAAGGCATCGCTCAGCGATTCCACGCCTGCAATCGCCGCCGACCCCAGTACCAGGCACATGAAGAAGATGCGAAACCCCGCAAACCCGCCGCGCAGCTCGCGGCGGGCAAAGCGCAGGGCAAGCGCCAGGCTATTCTTCGCTGACAATCTTGCCGTCCTTCATCCGCAGCAGCCGGTCGCAGCGCTTCGCCAGCGACTCTTCATGCGTCACCAGGAACAGGGTCGCACCACGCTCCGCATTCAGCGCAAATATCAGGTCGGCAATGCCCGACCCGGTCGCACCATCCAGATTTCCGGTGGGCTCGTCGGCAAACAGGATCTGCGGCCCCGGCGCCAGCGCGCGCGCCAGTGCCACCCGCTGCTGCTCGCCGCCCGACAACTGGCCGGGATAATGATCGGTGCGCAGGATCAACCCGACCCGGCGCAGTTCGGTCTCGGCGCGGTCAAACGCGTCCGCCATGCCCATCAGTTCCAGCGGCACGGCAACATTCTCCAGCGCCGTCATGGTGGGGATCAGGTGGAAGCTCTGGAACACGATGCCCACCCGCCCCAGCCGGAACCGCGCCGCCGCGTCTTCACCCATCCGGGTAATGTCGGTTCCGGTGACGCTGACCGTGCCCGATGTCGGCTTTTCCAGCCCGCACGCCACCATCAGCAGCGAGGACTTTCCCGAGCCGGACGGCCCGGTCAGCGCCACGGTCTGGCCGCTTTCCACGTCCAGGGAGACCCCGGACAGGATTTCCACCGGCCCCGCCATGCTCTTCAAGGTGAGCGACACGTCTTGAAGCTGAAGGGCCGGCGGGGGATTGTGCATGGTGACTCGGATAAAGTGACGATGACGCGCCTATTCAAGACGCTGCCTACCATAGTTCTGCTGGCGATCATGGCCACAGCAGGGCAGGCGTCTGCCGCGCCTGTGAAAATTCTCGCCTTGGGCAGCAGTCTGACACAGGGCTATGGCCTGCCGCCCGGCACCGAATTCACCGTCCAGCTTCAGGCCGCGCTGAAGACGTCGGGCATCGATGCGGTGGTGACCAATGCCGGGGTCTCCGCCGATACCAGCGCCGGCGGGCTGGCGCGGCTGGACTGGTCGCTGGCCGATCATCCCGACGCCGTGATCCTCGAGCTGGGCTCCAACGACATGCTGCGCGGCACGCCGCCCACCGAAACCGAAAAGAACCTGCGCGCCATCCTTGCCAAGCTGAAGGCCGCCCATGTGAAAGTGCTGTTCACCGGCATGCACGCCCAGCGCAACCTGGGTGCGCAATACGTCAAGGAATTCGACGCCATCTATCCCCGGCTGGCCAAAGAGTTCGGCATATTGTTCTATCCCTTCTTCCTCGACGGCGTGGCGCTGAGCCCCAAGCTCAACCAGGCCGACGGCATGCATCCCAATCCGGCCGGCGTGAAGCTGATCGTGGCGCGCATGCTGCCCTATGTCCGCAAGCTGGTGAGCCGCTGATGTTCAAGCGGCTGCTCTCGGTCGGTGGGTTCACCTTGCTCTCCCGCATTACCGGCTTTGCCCGCGATGCGCTGCTGGCCTGGACGCTTGGCGCGGGCCTGCTGTCAGACGCCTTCTTCGTCGCCTTCCTGTTTCCCAACTATTTCCGCGCCATCTTCGGCGAAGGCACCATCAACCCCGCCTTCCTGCCGCGCTATGCCGCCCTGCAAGCCAAGGGCGACAAGGCGGCGGCCGCAAAATTCGCCGACGCCGTCTTCGCCTGGCAGTTGGCGGCGCAGATTGTGCTGCTGGTGCTGGCGACGGCGTTCATGCCGCTCATCATCCGCCTGCTGGCGCCGGGCTGGAGCGGCGAACAGTTCGCGCTGACCGTCAGTCTCGCCCGCGTCACCTTCCCCTATCTCATCATGACCCTGGTCGCGGTGCAGCTATCGGCCATGCTCAACGCCATCGACCGTTTCTGGGCCGGTGCCTTCTGGTCGAACCTGCAAAACCTGGCGATGATCGCCACCTTGCTGCTCTGGCACTGGTTTCCCAACGCCGCCTATGCCGCCGCCTGGGGCGTCTTCGCAGGTGGGGTAGCACAACTGATCTTCATTCTCTGGGCGGGCGGGCGCGAAGGCCTGTGGCTGCGCATCACCTGGCCACGCTGGACGCCCCAGATAAAAGAATTCTTCATCGCCTTCGGTGCCGTCACCTTCGGTGCCGCCTCGGTGGTGATCTCGCCCTTTATCGACACCGTGCTGGCAAGCTGGCTGGCCACCGGCAGCCGCACCGCGCTCTACTATGCCGATCGCATCAATCAGCTTCCGCTGGGCGTGCTGGGCATCGCGCTGGGCACGGTACTGCTGCCGCACATGTCATCGCTGCTGGCCAAGGGCGATACCGCCGCCTCCAGCGCCGCCCAGAACCGCAGCGCCGCCATGAGCCTGCTTCTCACACTGCCATTCATGGCCACCTTCCTGCTGATCCCCGGCACGATTATCCGCGCGGTGTTCCTGCACGGCGCCTTCAATGCCGAGGCTGCACAGAACGCAGCGCTGGCGCTGGCAGCCTACGGCGCGGGCCTTCCCGCCATGGCGCTGATCCGCATCGTTGCCTCCACCTTCTATGCTCGCCACGACACCCTCACGCCCGCCCGCGCCACGGTGACGGCGCTGGTCAGCAACATCGCGCTGAAGGTGCTTTTCGTCTGGGGGCTGCATTGGGGTGTTGCGGGCATCGCGCTGGGCACCGCACTGGGCGCCTGGATCAATGTCGGACTGCTGACATGGCTGGGCCGCAGCCGCGCGCTTCTGGCGATCGAAAAACAGTTCCTCCGCGCCCTGCCGCCGGCACTCATCGCCGCGCTGGCCTGCGGCGGCGGCGCCTGGCTGGGCGCGCGCCTGGGCGAAGCCCTGGCCAATGGCCGCCACACCGACATCGTCGCGCTGGTCTGCGCCATGGCGCTGGGCGGCCTTGGTTTTGTCGCAACGGTACTGATGCTGCGTAACCGCCTGCCGCTGGGACGCTTGGCAAAATGAGACTGTTCGTCGCCCTCGCGATTCCCAAATCCGTGGCCCAGTCGCTGATGCTGCTGCAAGGCGGCGTCCCCGGCGCCCGCTGGCAGACCCGCGAGCAGTTGCATCTCACTTTGCGCTTCATCGGCGAAGTGGAAAACCGCGACGTCGACCTGATCGACGACATGCTGGCCGGCATCATGGCAGATGGCTTCACCTTGCAACTTCACGGTGTCGGCCAGTTCGGCAACAAGCAGCCCCACAGCCTGTGGGCGGGGGTGCGCCCCAATCCGGCGCTGGACCATCTGGCCCGCAAGGTCGACAGCGCCATCCGCCGCGTTGGCCAGCCGCAGGACGCCCACCCCTTCAAGCCGCATGTCACCCTGGCGCGGATGCGCTACCCCGACAATGACAAGGCGATCGAGTGGCTATCCTATCACGCGCTCTACACCAGCCCCGAATTTGCCGTCGAAGATTTCCAGCTCTATTCCAGCCGCCTTAGCAGCGACGGCAGCATCTATGCGGTGGAAGAAGATTATCCCCTGGGAGGTCATGATGAAATTGACAATTGAAGACCTGAAGTCCGCCCTGAAGCGGCTGCCCGACTGGACGCTCGCAAAGAACCGCGAGGCCATCACCCGCAGTTTCAAGTTCGTGGATTTCGACGCCGCCTTCGCCTTCATGACCCGTACGGCGCTGCTGGCTGCCAAGATGGATCACCATCCCGAATGGTTCAACGTCTACAACAAAGTGGATGTGACGTTGACGACCCATGACGCGAACGGCGTAACGCAAAAGGACATCGACCTCGCAACTGCAATGGACGGCTACGCCACCATGTCCGGCGGAAAATAGTCAGCGCTCGAACCGCCCGCGGATCATCAGCGCCACGCTGGCGCCCAGCGGCGTAAGAAAAATCGCCAGCGCGAACCACACGCCGGGACTGCGACCATCCAGCCGCGCCCAATAGGCGACACCCATCGCCCCCAGCAGGTAGAGGAATACCAGCATCGTGTCAGTTCTGCGCCTGGCGTGACATTGCCAGCGACTGCGCCCCCGACTGCGATAATGGCGGTGTGCCGCTGCGTACCAGCAGGGCGCGCAGGTCGATGATCGCAGGGAAGACTTCGTTGTTCCAGTCCGCGCCCTGCGCGTCATGGGCGGCCTGTTCGGCTTCCACGATGACCTTGTCCTCCTGGAAGATGCGCTCGGTGAACCAGGCAATAAACGGCCAGGCCAAAGCGGTCAGGCCGGGAATTTTCGCCTTCTTCACCGACAGGAATCCAAAGGTGCGATTGGCGCGCTGCTCTGCGCCCAGCGGCGTGTAGCAAAGCCACACATCCAGCGCCGGCGGCGCCTGCGGATCGCCGACCCAGACTTTCAGATGCTGATAGGGATATTCGGTGCGAATGGTCATCAGGTCGCGGAATTTGCTGCCATCGCCGGGCCGCATCGCCGACAGGATCGCCGCTTCTCCGACCGACTGGCGGCCTTCGGTGCGACTGAAAGTATAGTCCACCTCGCACCAGGTCTCCCCGCTGCGCCGCCCCAGGCAGCGCGCCTTGATCGACCCCATATTCTTGCGGTGCAGGAACTGGTGGTTCATGTCGAACAGGTTTTCATGCAGGAAGCTGTAATGGCACGCGACTTCGCGGTTCAGGCGGCGCGTCAGATAGCCCTTGTCGGCGGCCTTGCCCAGAAAGGCGGGCAGGCGTTCTTCGGTCAGCGCCGGCGCGCCGGGAAACACCAGCACCATTCCGTTCACTTCGCGCACCGGATAGCTCTTCACGCCGTTGGGCAACCGGCACTCGCCCAGATAAGGCACATCGATGCACGCCCCGGCGCGGTCATAGCTCCAGCCGTGATAGCCGCACTTCAGGGTCTGGCCCGACACCACGCCCAAATGCAGCGGCACCTGGCGATGCGCACATCGATCTTCCAACGCGCACAGCACCCCGTCTGCGCTGCGAAAAAGCGCGATGGGCTGATCCGCGAACCGCCGACCAATCACCTTGCCGGGCGCAATTTCGTCGCTCCAGGCCAGCGGATACCAGTGATCGGGATGGGCGCCGACAGCGCGGATGTCATAAGGCATCATTTCTCCGAATGGGCGGCGCGCAGCGAACCGGACCCATATTAGCCAACGCATGAGCGAAGGAAAGGATCACGATCGCGCTAGGCAACTTGCCGCTTTTGCGGGCATCGTCAGGATTTGCGGGCCGCGCCGCGCGTCTGGGACACAAATCCGCCCGCCACGCTCAGAAGCGGCAGGGAAAGCAGGAAGACGAGGTGATACCAGAGCGGAAACTTGTCAATCAGCATGTAATGGACCGGCAGGAACAGTATCAACAACACCAGCCCGGCAATCGTCGCCGCCAGCGGCCTGCGCCCAACCGCGGCCGCGCCATAGCCGCTGGCCAATGAAGCGGCGGCGCTGATCGCCAGTCGGGCGAGCATCATGGGAAGGGTGAAGCTCATTGTCTTTTCGACAGCGGCATAGCCGTCAAAGCCATAACGAAGGCCGAAATTCAGCAGCGTAACCACGACAAGCCAGATCAGCAGTCCTGCGAATGTGCCGCCAATCAATCGCGCCATGCCCACCCCTACTCTTTTTTTGCGTTCCGGATCAGGTCATCCACCACGCCCGGATCGGCCAGGGTCGAAATATCGCCCAGGCTCGACGTGTCGCCTTCGGCAATCTTGCGCAATATCCGCCGCATGATCTTGCCGCTGCGGGTCTTGGGCAGGCCCGGCGCGAACTGGATCACATCAGGCCGCGCAATCGGGCTGATCTCATTCGCCACGAATTTCTTCAATTCCGCCGCCAGCGCGTCGGTCGCTTCAATTCCCTGCTTGAGGGTGACATAGGCATAGATGCCCTGGCCCTTGATGTCGTGCGGATAGCCCACCACCGCGGCTTCCGCCACGCGCGTATCGCCCACCAGCGCGCTCTCGATCTCCGCCGTGCCAAGCCGATGCCCCGACACATTGATCACATCGTCCACCCGGCCGGTGATCCAGTAATAGCCGTCTGCATCGCGGCGGCAGCCATCGCCGGTGAAATACTTGCCGGGATAGGTCTTGAAATAGGTGTCGATGAACCGCTGATGGTCGCCATAGACGCTGCGCATCTGCCCCGGCCAGCTTTCGGCAATGCAAAGATTTCCGGTGACTTCACCCTCCAGCACCTGCCCTTCGGAATCCACGATCTGCGGCACCACGCCCGGCAGCGGGAGGGTCGCCGAGCCCGGCTTCAGATCGGTGACGCCGGGCAGGGGGCTGATCAGGTGCCCGCCGGTCTCGGTCTGCCACCAGGTATCCATGATCGGGCAGCGGCTGTCGCCCACCACCCGGTGATACCAGCTCCAGGCTTCCGGATTGATCGGCTCGCCCACCGTGCCCAGCAGGCGCAAGGACGCGCGGCTGGTCTTCTTCACCGGATCTTCGCCATCGCGCATCAGGGCGCGAATGGCGGTGGGTGCGGTGTAGAAGGTATTGACCTTGTGCTTGTCGATTACCTCCCAGAAGCGCGAGGCGGTGGGATAATTGGGCACGCCTTCGAACATCAGGGTGGTGGCGCCATTGGCCAGCGGGCCATAGACGATATAGCTGTGCCCCGTCACCCAGCCGACATCGGCGGTGCACCAATAGATGTCGCCCTCGTGATAATCGAAGACATAATGGTGGGTATAGGCCGCCCACAGCAGATATCCGGCGCTGGTGTGCAGTACGCCCTTGGGCTTTCCGGTCGAGCCCGAGGTATAAAGAATGAACAGCGGGTCTTCCGCATTCATCGCCTCCGCCGGGCAGTCGGCCGAAACCTTCGCCGCTTCCTCATGATACCACACGTCGCGATTGGGCGTCATGGCGACATCGCCGCCGGTGTGCCGCACCACGATGACATGCTCCACCACCGGGCACTGGTCCACGGCATGATCGGTGTTCTTCTTCAGCGCAATGGTCTTGCCGGCGCGCACGCCTTCATCGGCCGTGATGACGACCTTGCTGTTGCAGTCGGTAATGCGCCCCGCCAGGCTGTCGGGCGAAAAGCCGCCGAACACCACCGAATGCACCGCCCCGATGCGCGCACAGGCCAGCATCGCGTAAGCGGCTTGCGGGATCATCGGCATATAGATGGTGACACGGTCGCCCTTCACCACGCCCCGGCGCTTCAGCACATTGGCAAAGCGGCAGACTTCTGCATGCAGCTCGCGATAGGTGATGTGCTTGCTGACAGACGGATCATCGCCTTCCCAGATGATGGCGATCTGATCGCCGCGTGTTTCCAGGTGGCGGTCAATGCAGTTGGCCGCCACGTTCAGCGCGCCGTCCTCGAACCATTTGATATGCAGGTCGGCGGCGTCGAATGACGCATTCTTCACTTTCGTGAACGGCGTCATCCAGTCCAGCCGCGCCGCTTCCTTGCCCCAATAGCCGTCGGGGTCCGCCAGCGATTGCGCATAGGCCGCCTCATACTGCGCCGCCGTCATGTGGGCGCGCTTTTTCCAGGCTTCCGGCACGGGGATCAGGCTGTCGGACATGTTCGTCTCTTTTGGGCTTGTCTCTGGTGGGATGGTGCTATGATCGGGGCCCCAACCGCAAGGCGTCGGTTTTCCGTCCGCGGAAAACCGCATCAGAAAAGCATGCAACTCCATCTCTCCACTTGGCCCGAAGTCGAAGCCTATCTGGCACGGTCCAAGGCCATCCTGATTCCGATCGGTTCGACCGAACAGCACGGCCCCAACGGTCTGCTCGGCACCGACGCCCTGTGCCCGGAGATCATTTCGCGCCGCGCCGGCGACGAAGCGGGTATTTTGATCGGCCCCACCTTCAATGTCGGCCAGGCGCAGCATCACATGGGTTTTGCCGGCACCATCACCCTGCGCCCCTCCACCATGATCGCCGCCATGCTGGACTGGACGCAGAGCCTGACCCGCCACGGCTTCGAGCGCATCTACTGGCTGAACGGTCACGGCGGCAACATCGCCACCATCAACGCCGCCTTCAGCGAGATCTATCATGGTGTCACATTCTCGGGCGCGGGCCACAACCATCCGCCGCTGCGCTGCACCTTGCGCAACTGGTGGGAGCTGCACGGCGTCATGGACCTTTGCCGCCAGCTCTTCCCGGTGGGCGAGGGCAGTCACGCCACCCCGTCAGAAGTTTCCGTGACCCAGTTCGGCTATCCCGAAGCCGTGAAATCCGTCGCCATGTCCCCCCGCATCGCCCCCAACGGCCCCATCCTGGACGCCGACGATTATCGCCGCCGCTTCCCCGACGGCCGCATCGGTTCCGACCCCAGCCAGGCCAGCATCGCGGCGGGGGAAAAGATCGTCACGGCGGCGGTGAGAGCGGTGATTTCCGAGTTCCGCCAGTTCGCAGCCAGCTGACATGACCGGTTTCGTCTTTCCCCATGCTGTGCCGTCGCTGCCCATCGTTGGCCGCAGCGAACGCTATGCCGTTCGCCGCATCTGGTGCGTCGGCAGCAACTATCGCAAGCCGGGCGTGGACTACACCAACCGCACCCCGGCCATCTTCTTCTCCAAGCAGCCCGACATGCTGGTGCCGGATGGCGGCGTGCTGCGCTATCCCCCGGCCGCGCGCGAGCTGCGCTACGAGGTTGAGCTTGTCATCGCCATGGGCCCCGATGGCATCTTCGGCCATGCCGTCGGGATGGACATGACCATCCGCGACCTGCTGCTGACGGCCCAACAGACCGGCAAGCCGTGGGAAATCGGCAAGTCCTTCGACGGCAGCGCCCCCTGCGGCGCCATCACGCCGGGTTCCGTGCCGATGCTTTCGGCGGCCATGCGGCTGATCCACAATGGCGAGACCCGCCAGGATTCCGATATCGCCGGCATGATCTGGAACATTCCCGAAATCATCACCGCCTTGTCGCGGCAGGTGACGCTGGGTGCGGGCGACCTGATCTATACCGGTACGCCCACCGGCCACGGCCCCTGTGTGCCCGGCGACCGCCTCACCGCCGAGATCGCCGGGCTGGAACCCTTGTCCATCTCGATTGCGTGAAGGCCCGCGCGGGCCTAGATTGCCGCCTTCCCAGGGGTGCCCGGCGATGCCGGGCTGAGACCGCAATGGTGCGGATCCCTTACAACCTGATCCGGGTCATGCCGGCGTAGGGAGAGGTCACACGATGAACAAGCCCATTCTCGACAAGTCGCTTTCCATCACCCGCGGCGCGCTGCCCGGCTCCAACAAGCTGCTGGTCGAAGGCGTCCCCTTCCGCGAAGTAAAGCTGTCGGGCGGCGAAGCCCCGGTCCGGCTCTACGACACCTCCGGCCCCTACACCGATGACAGTGCCGTCATCGACATCGAAAAGGGCCTTCAGGCCCGCCGCCGCGAATGGATCCTGGCACGCGGCGACGTCGAAGAATATGAAGGCCGCGACCGCAAGCCCGAAGACGACGGCCTGAAGCCGGGCGAAAAACTGTCCGTCCAGCAGTTCAACCGTGACGGCATCAAGCTGCTGCGCGCCAAGCCCGGCCGCAACGTCACGCAGATTCATTACGCCCGCCAGGGCATCATCACCGAGGAGATGAAGTTCATCGCCGCCCGCGAGAACCTGGGCCGCAGCCTGCTGCCGCGCGACGGCAACAGCTTCGGCGCCGCCATCCCCGACGAGATCACCCCCGAATTCGTCCGCAGCGAGATCGCGCGCGGCCGCGCCATCATCCCCTCCAACATCAACCATCCCGAAACCGAGCCGATGATCATCGGCCGCAACTTCCTCACCAAGATCAACGCCAATATCGGCAACAGCGCCGTCACCAGCGGCGTCGCCGATGAAGTCGACAAGCTGGTCTGGGCGATCCGCTGGGGCGCCGACAATGTGATGGACCTGTCGACGGGGCGCCACATCCATACCATCCGCGAATGGATCATTCGCAACAGCCCCGTCCCGATCGGCACCGTGCCGATCTACCAGGCGCTGGAAAAGGTCGGCGGCGTCGCCGAAGACCTGACCTGGGAAATCTATCGCGACACTTTGGTGGAACAGTGCGAGCAGGGCGTGGATTATTTCACCGTCCATGCCGGCGTCCGCCTGGCGCATGTCCCGCTGACCGCCGAGCGCGTCACCGGCATCGTCTCGCGCGGCGGCTCGATCCTGGCCAAGTGGTGCCTCGCCCATCACAAGGAGAATTTCCTCTACACGCATTTCGAGGAAATCTGCGAACTGCTGAAACAGTATGACGTGTCGTTCAGCCTGGGCGACGGCCTGCGCCCCGGCTCCACCGCCGACGCCAATGACGCCGCGCAATTTGCAGAACTCGACACCCTGGGCGAGCTGAACAAGATCGCCCAGCGCCATGACGTGCAGGTGATGATCGAGGGCCCCGGTCATGTGCCGATGCACAAGATCAAGGAAAACATGGACCGCCAGCTCGCCGCCTGCGACGAGGCGCCGTTCTATACCCTGGGCCCGCTGACCACCGACGTCGCCCCCGGCTATGACCACATCACCTCGGCCATCGGCGCCGCCATGATCGGCTGGTTCGGCTGCGCCATGCTTTGCTATGTCACGCCCAAGGAGCATCTGGGCCTGCCCGACCGCGACGATGTGAAGGCCGGCGTCATCGCCTATCGCATCGCCGCCCACGCCGCCGACCTGGCCAAGGGCCATCCCGCCGCGCGCATCTGGGACGATGCCATGTCAAAGGCCCGTTTCGAATTCCGCTGGCGCGACCAGTTCGCCCTGGCGCTCGATCCC
>JBBQHU010000049.1:0-19264 GCA_038324265.1 Micropepsales bacterium
CTTGGCGAAATCCAAGGTGGTGACACCGGTATTTTCCAGGAAGCTGTCGTCGAACAACGCTTCGTGCATGCAGGGTCCGTCACCGAACGGCGCGGTCATCACGTCCTTGAGCGAGGCCAGGATATAATTGGCCGACAGCACCGCGTCTTCGCTCGCCTGGCGCACGCCGTCGCGACCATGACTCAGCATGTAAGTCAGAGCGCGACTGAACATGCCCATCTGGCCGTGGAAGGCGCACATGCGGCCAAAGGGCTTGGCACCTTCCGGCACCGCGCCCTGGTCTTCGATGAGACGCAGGCCCTTGCCGTCGGCCACCAGTAGCGGCACCGGTGCATAGGCGGCCAGACGTTCCGACAGCACCACCGGACCGGCGCCGGGACCGCCGCCACCATGCGGGGTGGAGAAGGTCTTGTGCAGGTTGATGTGCATGGCATCGATGCCGAGGTCGCCCGGGCGCACCCGGCCGGCGATGGCATTGAAGTTGGCGCCGTCGCAATAGAAATAGGCGCCGGCTTCGTGCACGGCCTTGGCAATCTCGACGATTTCGCTTTCGAAGAGGCCGCAGGTGTTGGGATTGGTCAACATGATGGCGGCAACATCGGGGCCCAGCTTGGCCTTCAGTGCCGCGGAATCCACCCGGCCATTGGGCAGGGCTGGAACTTCGTCCACCGTGAAACCGGCAAACGCGGCCGTGGCGGGATTGGTGCCATGGGCGGATTCCGGCACCAGCACCCGCCTGCGGGTTTCGCCGCGCGCTGCGATGGCGGCGCGGATCGCCAGCATCCCGCAAAGCTCGCCATGGGCGCCCGCCTTGGGCGACATGGCGACGGCGGGCATACCGGTCAGGGTGGTCAGCCAGTTCATGAGGCTGGAGATCAGTTCCAGCGCGCCCTGGGTCACCGATTGCGGCGCCAGAGGATGCAGATCGCCGAAGCCCGGCAGACGCGCCATCTTCTCGTTCAGGCGCGGGTTGTGCTTCATGGTGCAGGAGCCCAGCGGATACAGCCCGCTGTCGATGGCGTAGTTCATGCGCGAGAGGCGCACATAATGCCGGATCACTTCCGGTTCGCTGAGACCCGGCAGGCCAATCGCATCCTTGCGGCGCATGCCGCCCAGCCGGTCACCGGAAATCAGCACATCGGGCAGGTCCACGCCGATGGCGCCATGACCCAATTCGAAGATCAGCGCTTCCTCGTGGTCGAGGCCGCGGTCTCCGGAAATGGTGGAAAGTTCTTCGGGCGTGTGGGTGCCCGGTGCGATGGGAGCGCGGCGGCTGGGCTCGACGGAAGTCGGGCGGCCCTGGTTGTTCATGGTCATAGAATGGCATCCTTCAGCGCTGCCGCCAGCGCATCGAAATCTTCGTCGGTGTTGGTCTCGGTCGCCGCCACGATCAGCAAGTTGGCAGCAGCAGCGTCGCGCGGCAGCAGGCGCGAAGCCGGCACGCCCGCAATCACACCCTTTGCCGCCAGCGAATCCACGACTGGAGCGGCGGCCTTCGGCAGCTTGACGGTGAACTCATTGAAGAAGGCATCGGTGACCAACTCCACGCCCGGTATAGCGGCAAGCCTGGTGGCCAGCGCCGAAGCCTTGGCGTGGTTGATGCGCGCCAGGCGGGTGAGGCCTTCCTCGCCCAGCAGCGACAGATGGATCGTGAAGGCCAGGCAGCACAGACCGGAATTGGTGCAGATGTTGCTGGTCGCCTTTTCACGGCGGATATGCTGCTCGCGGGTGGAAAGCGTCAGCACATAGCCGCGGCGGCCTTCGGCATCCACCGTCTCGCCCGTCAGGCGGCCCGGCATCTGGCGCAGGAATTTCTCGCGGGTGGCGAACAGGCCCACATAGGGACCGCCAAAATTCAGGCCATTGCCGATGGACTGGCCTTCCGCCGCCACGATGTCGGCGCCCTGGGCGCCCGGAGATTCCAGAAGGCCGAGAGAAACCACTTCCGTCACGACCGCGATCAGCAGTGCGCCCCTGGCATGGGCAGCATCGGCGATGGGGCGCAGGTTGCGGATCAGGCCGAACACGTCCGGCGACTGCACGACGACGCAGGCCGTTTCGTCGTCGATCAGGGCGATGATGTCCTCGGCACTGCCGGGCGTGACCGTGGCGCGCGTCACGATGCCGGACAGGTTCGCGACCGTTTCCACCGTCTCGGCATAATGGGGATGCAGGCCGCCCGACAGGATGGCCTTGGGACGCTTGGTAAGGCGCTGGGCCATCAGCACCGCTTCGGCGGTGGCGGTGGAGCCGTCATAGAGCGAGGCATTGGCCACTTCCATGCCGGTGAGCAGCGCGACCTGGGTCTGGAATTCGAACAGATATTGCAACGTGCCCTGCGCGATTTCCGGCTGGTACGGCGTGTAGCTGGTGAGGAATTCCGAGCGCTGGATCAGGTGATCCACCGCGCTGGGCACATGGTGCTTGTAGGCACCCGCGCCGCAGAAGAAGGGGGCGGCACTCGCCGCCGTGTTTTTTGCCGCCATCCTGGACAAGGCGCGTTCGACTTCCAGCTCGCCCTGCGTGTCGGGCAGATCGAATGCCGACAGGTCAACGATGGCCGAAGCCGGCACATCCTGGTACAGCGCATCCACATCGGAGGCGCCGATTTTCGCCAGCATGGCGCGTCGGTCATCGGAGGTCAGCGGCAGGTAACGCATGACTTAGAGGCCTTCCACGAACTTGGCGTAGGCGTCCGCGTCCATCAGCTTGCCGAATTCGTCCTTGTTGACGTTCTTGAGCTTGAAGAACCAGCCTTCGCCTTCGGGGTCTTCATTGACCTTGGACGGGGTGGCTTCCAACTCGGGATTGGCGGCAGAGACAGTGCCACCGGCCGGCGCATAGATGTCGCTGGCGGCCTTGACGCTTTCCACCACGGCGGCTTCGCCGCCCGCCGTCACGGCCTTGCCGCTGGCAGGCAGTTCCACGAACACCACGTCGCCCAGGGACTCGGCGGCATACTTGGTGATGCCCACCGTGGCTTCGTCGCCGTCCAGGCGGATCCATTCATGCTGGTCGGTGTAGCGGACTTCGGACATGGAAAGCTCCTGATCAATTCACTTCTGGGGACGGCGATAATTGTGGGGCACGAAGGGCATGGACGATACAATGGCCGGCAGCGCCTTGCCACGCACCATAAGGTCGACGGGCGTTCCGGCAGCTGCGAAGGCGGTTTCAACGTAGCCCATGGCCAAAGGCGCATTCAGGCTGGGGCCGAAGCCGCCGGACGTCACTTTGCCGATCACCCTGCCGCTTTTGTCGGCAATTTCCGTGCCCTCGCGGGCGGGGGCGCGGCCTTCGGGGCGGATGCCAACCAGCTTTTTGGCAAAGCCGCCAGCCATGATCTTTTCGCCGGCTGGAAAATCCTTGGCTTCCTTGCGGCGCTTGCCGATCGACCACATCAAGCTGGCTTCGGCCGGGTTGATGGTGTCGTCAATATCGTGCCCATACAGACACAGGCCGGCTTCCAGCCGCAGACTGTCGCGGGCGCCCAGACCGATGGGCAGCACCTCGGCCTCGGCCAGCAGGGCGCGGGCCACTTTTTCGGCGTCGGTGCCTTCAATGGAAATCTCGAAACCGTCTTCCCCGGTATAGCCGGTGCGGCTGATGATGGCGGGCGCACCCGCCACGGTGGTGCGCTTCACCTGCATGAAGGTGAGGTCAGAGATGCCGGGCGAATGGCGTTCCAGCGCCGCCGCCGCCGCGGGACCCTGAAGCGCCAGCAGGGCGCGATCAAAGCGGGGTGTAATGGTGGCAACACCCTTCAGCTTTTCACCGATATGGGCGAAATCGGCTTCCTTGGTGCCGGCATTGACCACCAGATAGAGGTCTGTCTCTCCGGCAAGGCGGGAGAACATGAAATCATCCAAGATGGTGCCCGTGTCGCCGAGCAGCAGGCCGTAGCGCTGCATACCATCTTTCAGGCCCGCGACATCGGCGGGCGTGACACGTTCCAGCGCCGCGGTGTCACCGGCCAGGAAGCCCTGCCCCATGTGCGAGACATCAAAAAGGCCTGCCTTTTCGCGGGTGTGAAGATGTTCCTTCAAGACGCCGGCAGGATATTGCACCGGCATCTCGTAGCCAGCGAATGGCACCATCTTTCCGCCCAGCTCCAAATGGAGGGCGTAAAGCGGCGTGCGGCGCAAATTTTCGTCGGTCATGCTCGGTCCCATAGCAAAGAGCGCGCGACCAGATTGGTGCGCGTACCCCGATCTGTCATGGGACCTGAGAGTTTTCGCCGCATGCCAAACGACATGCAGGTTACCCCTTCGGCGGATGCCGCCATCTTCACACGAAGAAGGGCCGTATCACTTTCCAGAAGTTCATCACCCGATCGCGGTCCTTTTGCCTGAGAGTTTCCGGGGTGGTTGCTCCTTCGGCGCCCGCCTTCGCCAGCTAGGCAAAAGTGGGTCTCTCCCGCGTGGGGTCGTGTGCTGGCCACCCCGGCGCGCCCTCACGGCGGACCGGAATGTTGCAGAGCATCATAAATGGGGCTTGAAGGGAGTCAACGCGACACCACAACCCAAGGAACTTACTCACATTCTTTCGGGTATTTCGATGCCCAAAAGGGTCAGAATCCGGGTCAAAACTGCCAGGACCAGGGCACAAAGACCCAGCCGCGCCGCCCGCAGTCCGAGGTCCGATTCGGACAGGACATGATGCTCGCTGTAGAAGCGGCTGAAATTCTGGGCCAGTTCGAAGGCAAACTCGCACAGCATGTTGGGCGCGCGCTTGTCCTCCGCCGCCGCCAGGACATCCTCCAGCGACAGCAATTGCAGGATCAGCCTGCGCTCTTCGGGGGAATGGATGGCAGGAGTGCCGATGGCGAAGTCCTGCTCCCGGGCCCGGCGCAGCATCGACTGGATGCGCACCGCGGCATATTGCAGATAGGGGCCGGTCTTGCCCTCGAACGTGGAAAAGCGTTCCAAATCGAAGATGTAATCCGTCGTGCGCATGTGTGACAGGTCGGCGAACTTGATGGTGGCGATGCCGACCTTGCGCGCGATTTCGGCACGTTCCTCTGTCGAATAATCCGCCCCGATATTCTGTTCGGCCAGGCGTTTTTCGGCTTCCGACGTCGCCATCGCGATCAGGTCGTGCAGCTTCATGACGCCACCGGCGCGGGTCTTAAACGGCTTGCCGTCTGCGCCGTTCATGGTGCCGTATCCGACATGTTCAAGTTTCGCGCGGCCCGTCAGGCCGGCCTTTTGCGCGGCGCGGAATACCTGTTCGAAATGGCCGTGCTGGCGATGATCCACCACGTACAGGATCAGGTCAGGATCCTGCGCGCGCACCCTTTCGACGATGGTTGCGAGATCGGTCGTGCCATACAGAACTCCGCCTTCGGATTTCACCAGGATCAGCGGCGGCAGCGGTTTCTTGTCGTCATCGCGCGCCACCGGCACAACCAGCGCGCCTTCGCTGAGTTCCGCCAGACTGCGGGCCTTCAGGTCTTCGATCATGGGTGTAATCAGAGCATCGACGCTGGATTCACCGTTCCATAGGTCGAAGGTTACACCCAGGCTGCCAAATTCCCGCTGCAGGCCACGCTCCGACACTTTCACGAAATGCTGCCAAAGCGCGCGATAGCCAGGGCGGCCGGCCTGCAGGTCCACGGTGGCCCGCCGTGCCGCTTCCAGCCGCGCCGGATCGGCCTTGCAGGCGGCGGAAGCGCGCGGATACAGGATTTCCAGTTCGTCCATGGTGACCGGCGATTCGTCCGGGTACGGACCGACGCAATTGACGTCGAAATAGACCGGCGCGGTGCCTTCGATTTCGACTTCGGAAATCAGCTGCCCCATCTGCAGGCCCCAATCGCCCAGATGGACATCGCTGACCACCGTCCAGCCGTTGGCACGATACAGCCGCTGCAGGCAGTCGCCGATGATGGACGAACGCAGATGGCCCACATGCATGGGCTTGGCCACATTGGGACCGCCGAAATCAATTACCACCCTCTTGCCGACGCCTGTGCCGGCACCGTCGCGCACATCCAGCGCCGCGGTGCGCGCAGTCAGGGCGTCGTCACTGAGATCGAGATTGAGAAAGCCAGGTCCAGCTATCTCGATCTTGGAAAAGAGCGGATCCGCCTTCAGCCGCGCCGCAATTCTTGTGGCGATCTCGCGCGGATTGGCCTTTGCGGCTTTTGCTGCTGCCAGCGCGCCATTGCACTGGAACTGCGCCAGGTCAGGACGGTCGGACACTGCAACGCGCCCAAAACTCTCTGCCAGACCTTCCGCCGCGAAGGCTTGCCCCGCGATGCGCGAAAGCTCATCTGCCAAGGACGTCATGGCAGGTAGCGGCCCTTTTTGGCATTGTACGCAATCTGCTCCGACGTCAGCTGAAAGCCAGACAGAAGCTGGTAGTTCCAGGGCAGCTTGCCATTCTCTAGCAGGATCTGCGTGTCATCAGGCGCCTGCTTGATGACAGCGGTGGCGGCGCCCGGCGCGAAGGAGAAGCGCAGATTGTAGACGTTCTTGGAATACAGCTTGTTCCCGTCATGCACCACCACGAAGAACGGCACCGAATAGGTCGCGCCGTCGGCGGTTGGCGCACGAGTGGCGCGGAAAGTCAGTTCCAGCGAGGCACGGATGATGGCCGTGCGCGTGTTGTAGGTGCAATCGCCTTCGGCGTTGGTCAACGTCACCGAGTATAGCTCGTTGGACAGGTCGGGCACGGCGCCGGGCCGCATCACGGTGATATGGGACGTGTCGGCCAGGATGGCGGGTACCGGGCAAAGCACGATTTTCTGGCTGCACCCGGCCGTGGCCAGGGCGACAGCGGCAAGGATCAGAAGCGAGAGAGGACGCAGACTCTTCAAGACGGGTCTTCCTTAACGTGCGGCGGCGCTTGACTTTTGGCCGCCCCGGCCCGACTTCTCGCCAGCCGTCAATTTGGGGGCGGACCATAGCCAAGCGGACCGGGGATGGAAAGCATAGAACGCCAGAAAAGCCAAGTGTTTCGCGGTTTTAAGGCCGGAGACTGAGCGAAAATGGCTGTTTATACCGAAGTCAGTTTCGAGGAGCTGGAGCGGCTGCTGGAGCAGTACGACATCGGCACGCCCCTGTCCTTCAAGGGCATCGCCGAAGGTATCGAGAATTCCAATTTTTACCTCCAGACTGATCGGGGCGCCTTTATCCTGACCCTCTATGAAAAGCGGGTCGACGTATCCGACCTGCCCTTCTTCCTGGGCTTGATGGAGCATCTGGCCTCGCGCGGCTGCCGCTGCCCGCTTCCGGTCAAGACCACTGACGGTCGCTCGCTGGTCAACTTGAACGGGCGCCACGCCGCCATCGTCACCTTCCTCACGGGTATTGCCCTGCGTCGTCCGGACGCCGCGCACTGCGCTGCCGCGAGCGGGGCCATGGCCAAGTTGCATCAGGCGGGTGAGGGCTTTGCGCTGTCCAGGGCCAATGCGCTGGGGCCCCAGGGCTGGAAGCCGCTGGCAGACGCGATCGTGGGCGCAGACAGCATCGAGGACGGCCTGACGGCCCTGATACAAGACAGTCTGGCAGCACTTGTGCCCGCCTGGCCCACCGGCCTGCCAAGCGGGGTGATCCATGCCGACTATTTTCCCGACAATGTGCTGTTCATGCAGGACCAAGTCGGTGGGGTGATCGACTTCTATTTCGCTTGCAACGATTTCTATATCTACGACCTGGCCATCATGCTGAATTCCTGGTGCTTCGAGATCGATGGCAGCTTCAATATCACCAAAGGGCAGTCGCTGATCGCCGGCTATCGCGCCGAGCGGGCGCTGGGCGAGGACGAGATCGCCGCCCTGCCCGTGCTTATGCGGGGTTCGGCGCTGCGCTTTCTGCTGACCCGAACCTATGACTGGCTCAATCCCGATCCAAACGCGCTGGTACGGCCCAAGGACCCGCGCGAATATTCCAAGAAACTGCGCTTCCACAACAAGGTGAAGCACGCGCGGGAATACGGCCTGTGATCGATATCTTCACCGACGGCGCCTGTTCGGGAAATCCCGGCCCTGGCGGCTGGGGCGCCATCCTGCGCAGCGGCGGTCATGAGCGGGAGATTTGCGGTGGCGAACCCGCGACCACCAACAACCGCATGGAACTGATGGCGGTGATTGAAGGCCTCAAGGCGCTGAAGAAGGGCGAAGCCGTCACCATTCACACGGATTCCCGCTATGTGATGGACGGGGCCTCGAAGTGGATATTGGGCTGGAAGAAAAAGGGCTGGAAGACCGCCGACAAGAAGCCGGTCAAGAACGAGGATCTGTGGCGGATACTGGATGGTGAAATGGCCCGGCACCAGATCCACTGGATCTGGGTCGCGGGTCATTCCGGACATGCGGAGAACGAGCGCGCCGACGAACTGGCGCGATCGGCCATTCCGGGCCGCTAGCCTTGCGGTAGCGCGAGGTATTTTGTGGCGTGAGCAGGAGCGCCAAGCGACGTGTACACTTGGTACGCGAGCGATGGCGCGACAAACTCACGACGCAAAAGAACCGCGCGTCAGGGCAGCTGGCCCGAGCCCAGCAGATATTCGGCACTGGAAACTTCAAACGCGCCGGGCTCTTCGACATTCAGCGACTTCACCACGCCGTCGGTCACGATCATGGAGTAACGCTGGCTGCGCTTGCCCATGCCGAACTTGGTGCCGTCCATTTCCAGGCCAATCTCGCGGGTGAAATCACCATTGCCGTCGGCCAGCATGTGCACGAAGCCGTCGGACTTCTGGTCCTTGCCCCAGGCGCCCATCACAAAGGCGTCGTTGACCGAGACGCAGGCAATCTCGTCCACGCCCTTGGCCTTCAGCGCATCATAGTTGGCTACGAAACCCGGCACATGCTTGGCCGAACAAGTGGGTGTGAAAGCGCCCGGCAGCGCAAACAGCGCCACAGTTTTTCCGGCAAAAAAGCTGTCTGTGGGGACGGGCGTGGGCTTGCCATCCACCATCTCCATCAGGGTAGCGGAAGGAATCTTGTCACCGACTTTGATCGTCATTTTGTTCTCCGTTGAAAAAATCAGCCCACTTGCGGGGCGGCCGACGTGTTGTAATGCCTGGCGATGTAGTCGAGTGCCGCAGCGCCATCTAGCGCGGGCGAAAAATAATATCCCTGGCCGAATTCGCAGCCGATTTTTGCCAGGAAATGGGCATCGGCTTCGCTTTCCACGCCTTCCGCGACCACAGCCCGCTTGAGATCATGCGCCATGGCGACGATGCCCGACAGCACCACCTCGCCATCGGTATCGATGTCGGTGCCGCCGTGACGCGCAAGGAAGCTCTTGTCGATTTTCACAGTATCCACCGGCAGAGTTCGGAACTCGCTGAGGCTGGAGGCGCCGGTGCCGAAATCGTCGATCGAGAGCCCTGCCCCAGCCTCGCGGATGCGGGCCATGATCTGGGCCATCTTGGGATCGGCGGCGATAATGCTTTCGGTGATTTCCAGATTGAGCGTTCCTTCCGCGATGCCGCTGCCTGACAGCACGGTCTTCAGCAAAGCTTCGAAACTGGCATCCTTCAACTGGCGGCGGGAGATATTGACGCTGACGAACAGCGGCGGCTTGAGCGGGAAATAGCGCTGCCAGTGCGCCAGGTCGGCTGCGGCACGTTCAAGCGCCAACCGGCCCAGACCGATGATGAGGCCCGTTTCCTCGGAATGGGCAATGAAGTCGCCGGGCGAGACCAGGCCTTTCACGGGATGCTGCCAGCGCAGCAGCGCTTCGAAGCCCGCCACGCTGCGGTCCGCAAGACGGATGATAGGCTGGTAGAAAACGTCCAGCTGGTCGGATGCGAGCGCATGGCGCAATTCGCTTTCCAGCGCAACGCTGTCGCCGGGCGCCAGGTTTTCCAACTCGCTGGTATAGAGCCGGGCGCAGGCACCGCCCTGCTTCTTGGCCGCGATCAAGGCCAGCTCCGCATTCTTTATCAGGGCAAAGGGGTCTTCGCTTTGCGCGCCCGTGGCCATCCCGATACTGCAGGGTGCGAAAACTTCGCGGCCCGCCACGCTGTAGGGCTTGCTGAGATTTTCGGCCAACGCATTGCCGATCGGTTGGGGCCCCCGACGCGGATTGGCGAACAAAAAGGCAAAGCTGTCGCCGCCGACGCGGAATAGCTGGGCCGGTTCACCCAGACCATTCAGCCGCTCTGCTGCCTGCTGCAACAAGTTATCGGCGCCCTTGTCGCCCAGACTGGCGTGAATGGCCTTGAAGCGGTCTATGTCGAGCAATGCGAACAGCGACTTGTCGAAGCCCTCGCCCAGCGCATCCAGCGCTTCCATCAGCGCCACCCGGTTGCCCAGGCCCGTCAGCGTATCGCGCGGCAGAGCCGCCTCGCGCTTGCGTGCAGCCTCCGCCTGGAGAAGTGCGAATTCGGCTTCCTTGCGCTGGGTTACGTCGGAGATCAGGCCAAGGCAGTCGGACGGCACTTCCTGTTCGCTGACAATGGTGGCACGCAGTTCTAACCAGCGATAAGGACCGCTGCCGCCACGGGCACGAAACTCCAGCCGGAAGGCCAGACCCGGACGATGGCGATATTCCTCCAGCGCCCTGCTGTAGGTCTCGCGGTCCTCGGGATGAACATGACCCAGCCAGTCGCCATGGCTGAGCGTGGTTTCATGCACGGACAGTCCCACCATCTGTGCGCCTTCCGGCGACAAAGTCAGAAGTCCGGCACGGAAATCCAGGTCGAACACGCCCTGGTGCGAGGCGCCGATGGCAGCGCGCGCCAGACTGTTCATCGGCGCCATATGGTCGACGGGCACCTCTGCTGTCTGCGGCGCCTGTGCTTCCAGCAACTTGGCGGCGTAGGAACCGTGAAGAAATGGCAGCACCGCGATCTCTTCCGATGCGATCACGGCCAAGGCCAGCAGGATAGCGCCCGCTGCCGCGAAGCCGCCGGTTGCGGCGGGGCCAGTGAGGTTTTCGCCCATACCGCCAAGCGCCATTACGGCGGCCGCAACTGCCACCAGCGCGAAGGCCGCGGCACTGGGCGCGATGACTTGCGCAGCCTTGTGACCGCGCCGCCCCGACAGGAACAGATAGGCGGCGATCGCCATGCTGCCGGTCACGATGGCGATATCGGTCAACAGCGTCGCCCCCGGAAGACCCATATAGGCGAGAAAGCCCAGACCCACCAATACCCAGAGCGTGCGGTGGAAGAGTTTTTCGCGAGCCGGAAAAATATCGCGCACCGGAATGATGGCATTGGCCAGCCGCGCGCCGGCGCACAGCGCCAGCATGGTGATAAAGGCAGACAGCCCGAACGGTCCACCGATGCTGGTGGCCAGGCTGGCATCGAACATGCCGCTGCCCGACAACCACGCAAGCAGCAACAGCAACAGCGTCACAGAAACCCAGCGCGGTGCGGCGTGCCCAATCAGCACGGCCAGGCCACCGGTGATCAGCATGGCAGCGCCGATCAGCGCGGCCACCGCCGTGATAAAGATGGCGAGCTGGCGGTTGTGCGAGGACAGCGCCGGTTCGGTCCAGGCATAAAGCGCCGGCGGGGTGGCGGCGGCGCCCACGCGGATTGCGAGCCCCACGGTGGTTACTGGCGGCACGATCACCCGCCATGCACGCCGGCCATAGGCGCTGGCGGTCTCCACGACCGTACCGGAATCCGAACTTGCGATAGCCAGAATGGATGGGCGCATGCGCTTGGGCAGCAGCGACAGGGCAATACGCGGCGGCTGGCCCGCCAGCAGGACGCGCGTGGCCGGACGCACGGAATCATTTGTGACCTGCACGATGTACCAGCTGGAACCGTCGGCCTCCGCGCCGCCGGGGGCGCGATAGGGCGCCAGCGCCGGCTTGAGGTCAAGCATGTTCGCGGCGCTGCCGAAATTGATTTGCGGAGCCTGCGGGGCCGACTTGCCAGCCGCCCACACGCTGCCGGCTGCCAGCAACAGGGCGGCGCAGACCAACATCATATGGCGAAACAGCGTCATGGTTTCCTTGGGCGGGTTTCAGTAGACGTGCGGCTAACCTAGCTGCGCGTCTTCTTTCAGCAAAGCATATAGCAGGTGGTCGGCCCATACCCCATTGATCAGAAGGTATCGGCGCGCCAGCCCTTCCTGGCGGAACCCGGTACGAGCCAGCAGGAACTTGGACGCATCATTGTCCGTCAGGCAGGCTGCCTCGATGCGGTGCAGCCCCAGCGTCTTGAAGATGAACGGCACCAGTGCTTTCACCGCGCTGGTCATGTAACCCTGGCGCGCAAAACGCGCCCCGATCCAGTATCCGAGGGTACAGCATTGCGTGACGCCGCGTCGCACATTGGACAGGGTGCAGCCGCCAAGCAGCGCATCGTCGCTTTCGCGCAGGACGAAAAAAACATAGGCGGAATCGTGCCGCGTCTCTTTCTGATAGCGTTTGATACGACGGCGAAAGGCGCCGCGCGTCAGTTCATCATCGGCCCAGACCGGTTCCCAAGGCGTGAGAAAATCCCGGCTGTCACCGCGCAGTTTCGACCAAACGGGATAGTCGGCGATGCGCGGGTAGCGCAGATAGATGCCATTGCCGCGGATCACAGGCTGCTGGCCACCCGGAAAAGTGAGCCCGCGCATGAAGGCAATGGGCGACGTCTTGGCGAAGGCGGCCTTTACCATCTGACTATTCCGCTGCGTCGGCGACGGGCGCGCCAAAGCGGCGCGCAAACACGTCGTGCTTCTCAAGCCTTGTGACGGGCCCGACGGCGGCGATGGTCGGGGCACCGCCCTGCATCACCCGCGCGGCATAGCGTTTCACGCAAGCCGCATCGATGGCATCCAGCTGGGCGACAATCTCGGCCACGGACTGAATTTTTCCCAGCGCGAAGAGCTGGCCGGCGATCTGTTCGGCGCGGGTGCCGGGCCGTTCCAGTCCCATCAACAGCGAGACTTTCAATTGCGCACGGGCGCGCTGGACTTCAGCTTCGGTCAGGTCACCGGCGATGGCTTCCATCTCGCCGGCTATGACGGCGGAAATTTCTGCTGCTTCCTTCTCGCCGGTTCCGACATAGACGGCCAGAAATCCGGAATCCTGAAATCCGTTCGAGAACGCGTAAATGGAATAGCAGAGGCCGCGCTTCTCGCGCGCTTCCTGGAAAAGGCGTGAGGATGTACCGCCGCCCAGGGCCGTGGCATAGAGCTGGGCCACGAAATAATCGGGGTCGCTATTGCTGATGCCGGGAAATGCGTAGGCGACATGGGCCTGTTCGAGGTCCTGTTCGTCGCGGAAATCGCCGCCGACGTAGCGCGCTGGCGCGGGCATGGCTGCAATGCCGGTATTGAGGCCACTGCACTTTTCCTGCGCCAACTTCACGATGTCGGCATGATTGACCGCGCCGGACGCGATCAGGGTCATGCCGCCTGTGCGGTACTGCGCCGCCATGTAACCCTTCAGCATCTCGCGGTCGAAGGTGTTGACGGTTTTTTCCTCGCCCAGGATCGGCGAGCCCAGCGGCTGACCCCGGTAGATTTCCGATTGCAGATGGTCAAACACGATGTCGTCGGGCGTGTCGCGCGCCTGCCCCAGCTCCTGCAGCACCACCTGGCGCTCGCGCTCCAGCTCGGACGGCTCGAAGGCGGGGTTGGTGAGGATGTCGCCAATGATATCCAGCGCCAGCGGCACGTCGTCCTTGAGCACACGGGCGTGGAAAGCCGTCTGTTCGCGGCTGGTATAGGCATTGATAATTCCGCCTACCGTTTCGATCTCTTCGGCCAAACCGCGCGCTGTGCGTGTGGCGGTGCCCTTGAACGCCATATGCTCCAGCATGTGGGAGGCGCCCATCTGGGCAGGCGTTTCATTGCGGCTTCCGGTGTTCACCCAGATGCCGAGGGCGGCACTTTCCAGCTGGGGCATGGGGTCGGTGACGACCGTCAAGCCATTGGAAAGTTTGGAGATTTCCAAGGTCATGCCGCCAGTCTAGAAGAGATGAACCGCTTAATCAAAGCCAGATCATTGGCCAGGACTTCCAGCTTTTCGGGCAGATTTTTCAGGCCCGCCAGGCGCGCGGGCTCGGGCGGCGGCGCGCCGATCGCCTGGGTCACGGCATCTGGGAACTTGGCCGGGTGCGCCGTCGACAGCACCACCACCGGTGACAGGGACTGGTCCATCTTCATGGCGGCGGCCACGCCTACGGCAGTGTGGGGGTCAATGATGCGGCCCGTCTGCTTGTAGACCGCCGCGATGGCTTCGCGGGTCTGCACGTCGTCGCTGGCGAAGGCGCTGTAGCGGGCGCGCAGCATGACCAGCACTTCCTGGGGAATGCCAAGGCGGGAATCGCGTGCGAAGTCGCTCATGGCCGCGGCAGTCCAGTCGGCATCACGGTCGCAGGCTTCAAACAGCGCCCGCTCGAAGTTAGAGGCGACCTGGATATCCATTGAGGGACTGAGCGTGGCGTGCGAGGCGCTGGATTTATACACGCCCTCATTCAGGGCGCGGGCCATGATGTCATTGGCGTTGGTGGCGATCACCAGTCGCGCCACATCCAGACCAATGCGGAAGGCTGCCTCGCCGGCGAAGATGTCGCCAAAGTTGCCGGTCGGCACGACAAAGGTGGCGGGCTTTCCCAACGTTGCGGTGGCGGTGAAGTAATAGACGCACTGTGCCGCGATGCGGGCGAAATTGATGGAATTGACGGCCGTCAGGCTGATTTGGTCCGCAAAGGCCGTGTCGGCAAACAAGGACTTCACGATGGATTGGGCGTCGTCGAAACTGCCTTCCAGCGCGATGTTGTGGACATTGGCGTGGGTGCTGGTCGTCATCTGGAGGCGCTGCACGTCGCTGACGCGGCCCTTGGGATGCATGACGAAGACGGAGATGTTGGGCAGACCGCCCAGCGCGGCGATGGCGGCGGAACCGGTGTCGCCGCTGGTCGCCGCCACGATGGTTGCGCGGCCGCCGCGCTTGGCCAAAGCACGACTGAACAACTGGCCCAGAATCTGGAGCGCGATATCCTTGAAGGCGAGCGTGGGGCCGTGAAAGAGCTCGAGGAGGTACTGGTTGTCGCCGGTCTGGACCAACGGTGCAATTTCGGGCGCATCGAAGTCGGCATAGGCGGCTTCGATGGCCTCGCGCAGTTCAGCGTCGCTGAATGACCCCGCCGTGAAGCGGGACAGCACGGCGAAGGCGACGTCCTGATAACGGGCGCCCTTGAAGGCCACGATTTCGGCGGCGGGGATGTGCGGCCAGCTCTCGGGCAGGTACAGGCCCCCGTCGGGTGCCAGGCCGGCCAGCAGAACATCTGAAAATGAGGCCTTGGCCGTATGGCCACGTGTGGACAGAAAGTTCATGGGCGCGGTTATAGGGCCGGATTCGCCAGCGAACCACCTATTTGAAGGCGATCCGGCCGCGCGAAAAATTGTAGGCAAACCAAATACATAGAAGCCCCAAAGCCAACCCGAACCAGGTCACGGCATAGCTGAGATGCTGGTTGCGGAATGCGACCACTGTCTGCCCGCCTTTGGGCCAGCCACCTGGGTTGTGCACGTCATCGGCTTCTATCACCACGGGCGCTGCCAGGGTCAGGTGATCGGCCGCGGCGATCCCCCTCAGGTCGCGGGCGTACCAGATGCGATGGATGGGATCAGGCTTGCCGGTGAAGTAACCCTGCGCATCGGGCACGCGCCACACGCCAGTTACCTGTGTCTCGGCCATGCTATTGCCGGCCGCACGGTTCGCGGGGTCGAGCAGTTCCTTTGGTACTTCGCCGCGATCCACCACCAGGATGCGCCCATCTTCGGCGTGAAATGGGGTCAGCACATGATAGACCGGCGCGCCGTCAGCTGTCGTAAAGACGTAGGCTTCGCGCGCATGATCAAAGTGGCCCTTCAGCGTGACACGGCGGTATTGCGCCTCGTCCTGCGGCATCGCCAAAATGCGATCCAGCGACACGGGGGGGGCTGCCATGCGGCTGTCGACGCGCGCGATCAACGCCAGCTTCCATTGCAGACGCTCCAGCTGCCAGAAGCCCAGACCGCACAGGATCGCGAACAGAAGGACACAGGCAATCGTCAGGCCGGGATAAGGCCTAAAGGTCATCGATGCGGCCCTCACCGGCCTTGTGCTTGTACTGCAGCACCAGCAGGGCCGACTTGGACAGACGAAGGAAGATTGCGGTCAGGATGCAGATCAGCGGGATCCACAGCACGGCATGCACCCAAAGCGGCGGCTGGAAGGTGAACTCCACATACAGCGCCAGGCCGCAGACGATGGCGCCCACGATAAGAATGCCGAACACGGCCGGGCCGTCGCCGGTGTCGAAGATTGCATAATCCAGGCCGCAGGCGGGGCATTCCTTCTGCACCGCGATGTATCCATGGAACAAGGGCCCCTGCCCGCAGCGCGGACAGAGGCCCTTGAGTATGGCGATGGCGGTGTTTGGCGGCGCCACCTTAGCCGGCAATCGTGGGGCCCTCGCCCCAGACATAGATGCAGGCAAACAGGAACAACCACACCACGTCCACGAAATGCCAGTACCAGGCCGCGGCTTCAAAGCCGAAGTGGCGGGTCGGGGTGAACTGGCCGGCGATGGCGCGGAACAGGCAGACGATCAGGAAGATCGTGCCGATGATCACGTGCATGCCGTGGAAGCCGGTGGCCATGAAGAAGGTCGAACCGTAGATGGCGTCAAAGTTGCCCGCACCCGAAGCCAGCGCCATGTGCATGGGATCGGTGAAGGGCTGCAGTGCCAGGTTGTTCATGCCGAAGGTGAACGGCGCGTGCATGTATTCATAGGCCTGCACGCCGGTGAAGCAGAGACCCAGCAGCACGGTGATAAGCAGGCCCTGAACCGCGCCCTTCTTGTCGCCGGTTTGAATGGCATGGTGCGCCCAGGTCACGGTGGTGCCCGACGTCAGCAGGATCAGGGTGTTCAGCAGCGGAAAATGCCAGGGGTCCAGCGTGGTGATGCCCGCGGGCGGCCAGGCGGCGACGCCGACATCGGCGTGGAAGATGGCGGCATTGAAATAGGCCCAGAACCAGGCAACGAAGAACATCACTTCCGAGGCGATGAACAGCAGCATGCCGTAACGCAGGTGCAGCTTCACCACCGGGGTGTGGTTGCCCTTCACCACCGATTCCTGGATCACGTCGCGCCACCAGCTGGCCATGGTGAAGAGCACGCCGGCGAGACCGATCAGGAATATCCAGGGCGTGCCGTTGACCGGCAGGCCGAAGAAGCCCGTATAGTCCTTGTGCATCCAGAACACGGCGCCAATCATCATCAGGAAGGCGAATGCCGAGCCGACGACGGGCCACGGGCTGGGATCGACCAGGTGATAATCGTGTTTTACTTCGCTGGACATACGGTTCAAGCCCCCCAAGGGTGGGTTAAGAGTAAACGAGGATTACTGCCCGCCGTGCCACTGCACGAGGGACATGAAGTAAACGAGGACCGCGAGCGCACCCAGAACGAGTGCGAGAGCGATGTTTCTTTTGCGGCGTTCGCGGGAAGCGCGACTTTCATCATCGCTCACGATCCGAACGCCAGCGAGAGGGACGAAAGGCCAATCACCTTTTCCACGATCAGGGCAGCAAACAGCGCCGTCATGTAGAGAAGCGAGACACCGAAGAGACGATGGGCGGCCGGCTCTTTCACGTCATTCTTTTCGCGGTAGGTGGCGATGGCTTCCCACAGGAACCACAGCCCGATGCCAGCAGAAGCCGCCAGATAGAGCGGGCCGCCAACGCCGACCAGCGCCGGGGTCACACCCAACGGCACCAGCACCAGCGTATAAAGCAGTATCTGCAGGCGCGTGTGCGACTTGCCCCTCACAACTGGCAGCATGGGCACGCCCGCGCGGGCATAGTCATCCGAGCGCCACAGCGAAAGGGCCCAGAAGTGCGGCGGGGTCCACATGAAGATGATGGCGACCAGAAGGACCGGCGCAAGCGTCAGGTCACCGGTAACAGCCGCCCAGCCAATCGCCGGCGGCAACGCGCCAGACAGACCGCCGATCACGATGTTCTGCGGTGTGCGGCGCTTCAGCCAAAGGGTGTAGACGCCGACATAGATGAACACCGTGAAGGCCAGCAGTCCTGCGGCCAGAAAGTTCACGAACAGCCCCATCACCGCGACTGATGCCACGGAGAGGGTCCAGCCGAAAGCCAGTGCATCTTCCCGTGCCACGGCGCCCATCGGGATAGGGCGGGTGGCAGTGCGAGTCATCAAGGCGTCGATGTCGCTGTCATAGGCCATGTTGAGGCAGCCCGAAGCACCCGCCGCCACCGCAATACACAGCAACGCTGTGAAGGCGGTGAGCGGATGGAGCTGCCCCGGCGCGGCCACAATGCCCGCCAGACCCGTGAACACGACCAGCGACATCACGCGCGGCTTCAGCAGCGCGAAGAAGTCGCCGACGGTCGTGACCCGGGGATGTGTGAGCGAAATCGACATGGATTACTTGATCTTCGGAAGTTCGTTGAACTGGTGGAAGGGCGGCGGGGACGGCAGGGTCCATTCCAGGGTGGTGGCGCCCACGCCCCAGGGATTGTCGCCCGCGATGCGCTTCTTGGCGAAGGCTTCCACGATCATGACCAGGAACACCAGCACGCCGAAGCCCGCGATGAAGGCTCCGATCGAGGAGACGAAGTTCCAGCCGGCATAGGCGTCCGGATAGTCCACATAGCGGCGCGGCATGCCGGCCAGGCCCAGGAAGTGCATCGGGAAGAAGGCGATGTTCACGCCGACGAAGGTGATCCAGAAGTGCAGCTTGCCCAGCAGCTCGCTGTACATGTAGCCGGTAAACTTCGGGAACCAGAAGTAGAAGCCCGAGAAGATCGCGAACACCGCGCCCAGGCTCAGAACGTAATGGAAGTGCGCCACCACGTAGTAGGTATCCTGCAGGACCACGTCGACGCCGGCGTTGGCCAGCACCACGCCGGTGACGCCGCCGACCGTGAACAGGAACACGAAGCCAATGGCCCACAGCATGGGCGTCTTGAACTCGATCGAGCCGCCCCACATCGTCGCGATCCAGCTGAATACCTTGATGCCGGTTGGCACCGCGATGACCATGGTGGCGAAGACGAAATAGGCCTTGGTGTCGACGGTGAGACCCACCGTGTACATATGGTGCGCCCAGACCAAACAGCCAATGAACCCGATCGCGACCATCGCGTAGGCCATGCCGAGATAGCCGAAGATCGGACGCTTGGAGAAAGTGCCGATGATGTGGCTGATCATGCCGAAGCCGGGCAGGATCAGGATGTACACTTCCGGGTGACCGAAGAACCAGAACAGATGCTGGTACAGAATCGGATCGCCGCCGCCCGACGCGTTGAAGAAGGACGTGCCGAAATGGCGGTCGGTC